>NZ_JBVIQK010000002.1:463145-550161 GCF_055577115.1 Streptomyces sp. NPDC033216
GAGAACTTCTGGCACGGCGGGTCGGGGGTCGTCGGACTGCCGTGCGCCCCGCGCGGAGGCAACGGCGCGGGGCGCACCTGCCGGGAACGCCGACGGCCCGGTCGCCCCACCAGGGAGGGACCGGGCCGTCGGACTGTGGCCTTGCGGACGATCAGCTCTCCGCGGACTCCGCGGCGGCCGTCGCCTTGCGCGAGCGCCGCGCCTTCGGCTTCACCTCGCCGGCGGCACCGGCTTCGGCGGCCGGTGCCGTGGCGGTGGCCGTGGTCTTGCGGGTGCGGCGCGGCTTGGTCTCCGGCTCCTGCGCGGCCTGGGCCGGGATGTCGACGACGGTGGCCGTCGTCTCCGGCTGGGCGGCCTTGCGGGTGCGGCGGGGCTTGGCCTCCGTGGCCTCGGCGGTGTCGGCCGCGACCTCGGCGGCCGGGGCGGCGGTCTTGCGCGTACGGCGCGGCTTGGCCTCCGTGCCCTCGGCGGCGTCGACAGCGGCTTCGGCGGCCGGGGCGGCGGTCTTGCGCGTACGACGCGGCTTGGCCTCCGCGCCCTCGGCCTTGTCGACCGTGCCCTCGGCAGCCGGGGCGGCCGTCTTTCGGGTCCGGCGCGGCTTGGCCTCAACGGCGTCCTCGGCGACGGGGGCCGGGGCGGCGGTCTTGCGCGTACGGCGCGGCTTCGCCTCCGTGCCCTCGGCGGCGTCGACCGCGGCTTCGGCGGCCGCAGCCGCCGTCTTGCGCGTACGACGCGGCTTGGCCTCGACCACGTCGGCGGCGTCCGCCGCGGCTTCCGTCGCGACCGCGGCCTTGCGGGTGCGGCGCGGCTTGGTCTCCGTGGCCTCGGCGGCGGCTTCGGCGGCCGGTGCCGTGGCGGTGGCCGTGGTCTTGCGGGTGCGGCGTGGCTTGGCCTCCGTGCCCTCGACAGCGGCTTCGGCGGCCGGTGCCGTGGCGGTGGCCGTGGTCTTGCGGGCGCGGCGCGGCTTGGTCTCCGGCTCCTGCGCGGCCTGGGCCGGGATGTCGACGACGGTGGCCGTCGTCTCCGGCGGGGCGGCCTTGCGGGTGCGGCGGGGCTTGGCCTCCGTCGCCTCGGCGGTGTCGACGGCGGCTTCGGCGGCCGGTGCCGGGGCGGCGGTCTTGCGCGTACGGCGCGGCTTGGCCTCCGTGGCCTCGGCCTTGTCGGCCGCGACCTCGGCGGCCGGGGCCGCCGTCTTGCGCGTACGACGCGGCCCGGCCTCGGTGGCCGGAGCGGCGATCTCCACGGCGTCGACCGCGGTCTCGGCCGGGGACGTCGCCTTGCGGGTGCGGCGGCGCGGCCTGGCCTCCGACGCCTCCGCCGCGTCGACCACGGCTTCGGCCTCGGGGGCCTCCTTCACGGACGTCTGGGCGGGGATCTCCACCGCCGTCCCGACCGCCGTCTCCGTCACGCTCACCGGTGCCTCCGCGTTCCTGCGGGTGCGGCGGCGGCGCGGCTTGGCGGCCTCCGGGGCGTCGAGGACCGGGCTCTCCACGGTCGTCGCGACCGCTTCGGCGGCCTCGGGGACGCCGACCGGCGTCACGGACGCCGCCGTAGCGACCTCCTGCGCCCCTGTGGGCCGCCCCCGGCGTCGGCGTCGCGGCGTACGCGGGGAGGTCGCGTCCTCCGCGGCAGGTGCCTGCTCGGGTGCGACGGTCGCGGCGGGGGCCGATGCGTCGAGGGGCTCGCCGTTGCGCGTGCGGCGCCGGCGGCGCGGCGTACGGGCGGGGCGCTCGCGCTCGGCGGAGCGGGACTCGTCCCGGCCGCCCCCAGGGCGCTCACCGCGGTCGTTTCGGTCGTTCCGCCCACGTCCACCACGGCCGCCCGGCTCGCCGAGGTCCTCCATCTCCTCCGCGGCGAGTCCGGCGCGCGTGCGCTCCGAACGCGGCAGGACACCCTTGGTGCCCGCGGGGATGTTGAGCTCCTCGAAGAAGTGCGGGGACGTGGAGTACGTCTCCGGCGGGTCGGGGAACTTCAGGTCCAGCGCCTTGTTGATGAGCTGCCAGCGCGGGATGTCGTCCCAGTCGACGAGGGTGACGGCGATGCCCTTGGCGCCCGCGCGGCCGGTGCGGCCGATGCGGTGCAGGTACGTCTTCTCGTCCTCGGGGGACTGGTAGTTGATGACGTGGGTGACGCCCTCGACGTCGATGCCGCGGGCGGCCACGTCGGTGCAGACGAGGACGTCGACCTTGCCGTTGCGGAAGGCACGCAGCGCCTGTTCGCGGGCGCCCTGGCCGAGGTCGCCGTGGACGGCGCCGGAGGCGAAGCCGCGCTGCTGGAGCTGGTCGGCCAGGTCGGCCGCCGTGCGCTTGGTGCGGCAGAACACCATGACCAGGCCGCGGCCCTCGGCCTGGAGGATGCGCGCGACCATCTCGGGCTTGTCCATGTTGTGCGCGCGGTACACGTGCTGCTTGGTGTTCGCGACGGTCGCGCCCGCGTCGTCCGGCGAGGTGGCGTTGATGTGCGTCGGCTGCGACATGTAGCGGCGCGCGAGACCGATGACCGCGCCCGGCATGGTCGCCGAGAACAGCATGGTCTGACGCTTCACCGGAAGCATGTTGATGATCTTCTCGACGTCGGGCAGAAAGCCCAGGTCGAGCATCTCGTCGGCCTCGTCGAGGACGAGCGAGCGGATGTGTTTCAGGTCGAGCTTCTTCTGGCCCGCGAGGTCCAGCAGTCGGCCCGGAGTGCCGACGATGACGTCGACGCCCTTCTTCAGCGCCTCGACCTGGGGCTCGTAGGCCCGGCCGCCGTAGATGGCGAGAACGCGCACATTGCGCACCTTGCCCGCGGTGAGCAGGTCGTTGGTGACCTGCGTGCACAGCTCGCGGGTGGGGACGACGACGAGCGCCTGCGGGGCGTCGGTCAGGTCCTCGGGCGTGGCGCGGCCGGCCTCGACGTCGGCGGGGACGGTGACGCGCTGGAGAAGCGGAAGGCCGAAGCCGAGCGTCTTTCCGGTGCCTGTCTTGGCCTGGCCGATGACGTCCGTGCCCGTCAGGGCCACCGGGAGCGTCATTTCCTGGATGGGGAAGGCGGTGGTGATGCCGACGGCCTCGAGGGCTTCGGCGGTCTCGGACAGAATCCCGAGCTCTCGGAACGTGGTAGTCAGGGCGGTGCCTCTTCTGTGTGCGCGGTGCGAGGCGAGCGCGGGGGTCGTGTCGGACCGTGCCGGGGACGTCGGCCGCCCGTGGGGCAAAGCCGGCAAGACACGGGACCTCTGCCGACGCTCTAGCGTTCGTACCGCTGAGGGATTCCCTCCGGTCGTCGTACGCGATGTGCCGTACGGCCAGGGAGGGCTGTCGGGTCGGAGCCGATCGGGCCACCGACCGGGCATCCTCATACCTGCGGCCCGTCGAATACTCGGCAGGCGCATTACCACCATACCCCGAACTCGCGCACATGTGATGGCCGATTCGGTCACGTTGTGGTTGTCACACCGTCGGACGTGGTCCTTCGCGTCGTCGTCGTCACACTGATTGACCAGGGACTTCCGTCCCGTGACGGGCGGGCTATTGTGCGCTGCATGACGAGTTCTGACAAGCCTGAGAACGCCGCCACCGGTATCGCCGCCCAGGACTGGGCGAAGGCATCCGCCGACCCGCAGTACCGGGCCGCGGTCGTGGACCTGCTCGGCGCGCTCGCGTACGGCGAGCTGGCGGCGTTCGAGCGGCTCGCCGAGGACGCCAAGCTGGCCCCCACGCTGGAGGACAAGGCGGAACTGGCGAAGATGGCGTCGGCCGAGTTCCACCACTTCGAGCGGCTGCGCGACCGGCTCACGGAGATCGGCGAGGAACCGACGCGCGCGATGCAGCCGTTCGTCGCCGCGCTCGACGGCTTCCACAGGCAGACCGCCCCGTCGGACTGGCTGGAGGGCCTCGTCAAGGCCTACGTCGGCGACTCGATCGCCAGCGACTTCTACCGCGAGGTCGCGGCCCGGCTCGACACCGACACCCGCGCGCTGGTGCTGGCCGTCCTCGACGACACCGGTCACGCCGGCTTCGCCGTCGACCGGGTGCGCGCGGCGATCGACGCGGAACCGCGTGTGGGCGGGCGGCTCGCGCTGTGGGCCCGCCGGCTGATGGGTGAGGCACTGTCGCAGTCGCAGCGGGTGGTGGCCGACCGCGACGCGCTGTCGACGATGCTCGTCGGCGGTGTCGCGGACGGGTTCGACCTCGCGGAGGTGGGCCGCATGTTCTCGCGGATCACCGAGGCGCACACGAAGCGGATGGCGGCGCTGGGGTTGGCCGCGTAGCGCTCCGCGGGCGGCGTCCTGGGTCGGTCGCCTGACCGGAAGGCTGCCTCGTTGCGCAGCCGGGCCGCGGGCGTGGCCCTCGGCGGTGTGCGGCTGTGCGAACAGCTCCCCGCGTCCTCTCGGGCGGCCCCGCGAGGGCGTCCTCGCGGGGCCCTCCGCGAGGGGGTCCTCCGCGAGGGGGTCCTCCGCGAGGGGGTCCTCCGCGAGGGGGTCCTCCGCGAGGTCCTCCTCGGTGGTCCTGCGAGGGCCCGCCGTCAGGCGGTCGCTGATCGGCGGCGGAGTCTCGTCGCCGGGCGCAGGAGCAGGGACAGGGAAGCGGTGGAGACGATCACCGCGCCGAGGAGACCCACGAGCGGCGAACCGGGACCCACCGCGCTGTGGGTGACGAAGTCACCGAACAGGGCTCCGGCGACGCCCGTCGCCAGCACGAGCGTGCGGGCCGGGAGCCGGTGGGACAGGCGGTGGACCGCCGCCCACGCGAGCACGAGACCGAGCACAGCGGAGCCGAGCGCTTCCAAGATCATCCGAGGTCCCTCCAGGCGGCCGGGCTGTGCACCAAGGTCGTAGCCCGTCATACCCGTGACCTGCGGAATGCAATCCTCCCTCGTGGCCGGGTCGTGCTCCGTCCGTGAAAGGGCAATGTGCGGGAATGCGGTGCCCGCGGGTGCGGCGGGACGCGGAAGGGGCCCGGCAGCCGAACGGCCGCCGGGCCCCTTCCGTCGAGCGTCGCCTACAGCGCGCCGAATCCCACCTTGCGCGGGGCGGGCTCGCCCAGCTCCACGTAGGCCAGGCGGTCGGCCGGAACCAGGACCTTGCGGCCGTGCTGGTCCGTGAGGCTGAGCAGCTGCGACTTCCCGGCCAGGGCGTCGGCCACCACGCGCTCGACCTCCTCGGGCGTCTGACCGCTCTCCAGAACGATCTCGCGGGGCGCGTGCTGCACGCCGATCTTGACCTCCACGGCTAAGTCCCTCCGACGATCACGAGGTGCGCGGGCGTCCGCGCCGTACGCTGCACACATTAGCCCGGTGAGGGGACGCGTACCGCGCGGCCGTCCACGCCAGGAGCGAACAGCGAACGGGAACAAACGGCCGGGACGGCGTCGCTCAGTGCTGCTCGATGCCGTGCAGCGGGAATCCCGCGATGCCCCGCCAGGCCAG
The DNA here is from genome assembly GCF_055577115.1 of Streptomyces sp. NPDC033216. NCBI lineage: Bacteria > Bacillati > Actinomycetota > Actinomycetes > Kitasatosporales > Streptomycetaceae > Streptomyces > Streptomyces sp. NPDC033216. The sequence continues at coordinate 468,552 of NZ_JBVIQK010000002.1, forward strand.
GGAGGCCAGCAACTGCACCGCCTGGTCGCGCGGGACGCTGCGGTCGCTGTGCAGCCAGGAACGGGCCACGACCTGCGCGAGGCCACCGAGACCGGAGGCCAGCAGCATCGACTCCGCGCGCGAGAGACCGGTGTCCTCGGCGATGACTTCGCAGATCGCCTCGGCGCACTCGTTGGTGACCTTGTCGACGCGCTCGCGCACGGCGGGCTCGTTCGTCAGGTCCGACTCGAAGACCAGGCGGAAGGCGCCGCCGTCGTCCTCGACGTACGCGAAGTACGCGTCCATCGTCGCGCGGACGCGCTGCTTGTTGTCCGTCGTCGACGCGAGCGCGCTGCGCACGGCCTGGATGAGCGACTCGCAGTGCTGGTCCAGCAGGGCCAGGTAGAGGTCGAGTTTGCCCGGGAAATGCTGATACAGCACCGGCTTGCTGACGCCGGCGCGTTCGGCGATGTCGTCCATCGCGGCCGCGTGGTACCCCTGCGCGACGAAGACCTCCTGGGCGGCGCCCAGCAGTTGGTTCCGTCGGGCACGGCGCGGCAGGCGGGTGCCTCGCGGGCGCGCCGCCTCAGTCTGCTCGATGGCTGTCACGCCGCCTCCCAAAGTCGTCCCTCTTGCGGTGTGCCGCCGCGCCGCCATCGTACTTTTCGGTAACCGTGGTGCGCGCGGTGCGAGCGCAGAATTTCACGGACCGGACGACGACAAAAGCCGTAGGTAACGTTTCAGAGCGGGGCGTAGTGGGAAGAAACGCTGCTTCAATTCGGCGGACGGCGGTCGCCGACGTCTCCTCGATGGCCGACGCCAGTCTTCTCAGCGGTAGTCGTCCTCGTCGTGCGAGACGACTCGCGCCTGTTCGACGAGGTCGGCCTCGTTGGCCAGACCGGGGTCGACGCCCTCCAGCGGGTCGTCGTTCCTCGGCGTGACATCGGCCTGCTGCTCGGCGGCGTCGTTCTCCGGCGCCTCGACGCCGATCTCCGCGGCGCCGTCCTCCTCGTCCGCGAACGTCTCCGGATCGGTGGGGTCGATGGCCATGACGGGCTCCCTTCCTACGGACGTCCCTGAAAATGCAGGGGCCACACGCGGGTGCCCTCTGTAAGAGCCTAGGAGACACCCGTTTCGGACGCTATGCGATGTGCCCACGAATCGTGCCGCCATCTCCGCGACGCGCGGCCGGCCTCTTGTGACGCCGAACACACGGGTCCAGACGTGATCGTCTCGTAACATTGCGGCATGTCTTCGACAGAGCTGCCGTCCGTGCCGCCCACCAGCGTGCTGCCGAAGGCCGCGTCGGTGCGGGTCGCCGAGGGCGAGAGAGTGCGGTCGGTCCGCCTGCCCGGCGCCACCCTGACGGTCCGCTCCAGGCCGCCCGCGCGCGCGGGACTCCAACCCGCGCTGTACGTCCACGGCCTCGGCGGTTCCTCGCAGAACTGGTCCGCGCTGATGGCACAGCTCGACGGCGTCGTCGAGAGCGAGGCCGTCGACCTCCCCGGTTTCGGAGACTCCCCGCCGCCGGACGACGGCAACTACTCCATCACGGCACACGCGCGTGCCGTGATCCGCCACATCGACGCGTCCGGCCGCGGACCCGTCCACCTCTTCGGCAACTCGCTCGGCGGCGCGGTGGCCACCCGTGTCGCGGCGGTCCGTCCCGACCTCGTGCGGACACTGACCCTCGTCTCGCCCGCCCTTCCGGAACTGCGAGTCCAGCGCACGGCGGTGCCCACGGGCCTGCTCGGCATGCCCGGCGTGGCGGCGCTGTTCACCCGGTTCACCCGCGAGTGGACGGCCGAGCAGCGGGTCCGCGGCGTCACGGCCCTGTGTTACGGCGACCCCGGGCGGGTCGGGCCGGAAGCGTTCGGTCACGCCGTGGAAGAACTCGAGCGGCGGATGCGGCTGCCGTACTTCTGGGACGCGATGACACGCTCCGCGCGCGGGCTGGTCAACGCCTACACGCTGGGGGGCCAGCACGGCCTGTGGCGCCAGGCCGAACGTGTCCTCGCCCCGACCCTGCTCGTCTACGGCGGCCGCGACCGGCTCGTCGGATTCCGCATGGCCCAGAGGTCGGCACGCGCCTTCCGCGACTCCCGCCTGCTCACCCTGCCGAACGCGGGGCACGTGGCGATGATGGAGTATCCGGAGACGGTTGCCACGGCGTTCCGGGAACTGCTGGAGGAGACGAGGGACCGGGCACCGGCTGTGGAGACGAGGGCCGGGACGAATACCGGCGCGCGCTCCGGTGTGGGGGCGAGGCGGGACGCCGACGGCGGGCCGGGGCCGGATGCGGGGACGGGATACGGAGCGGGCACCGGGTCCGGGTCCGCGCCGGATACGAGGTCCGCGCCGGATGCGGAGTCGGCGCCGGGAACCGGCTCGGGCTCCGGGGCGTTCTCCGAGCGGGCCGGCGGATCCGCGGGCTCGGGGAGCTGAGGGGGGTCGTGGGACGTCACAGTCGACGCGGGCCTGCGCCCAAGAGCGCGCCGCAGAAGGGCACCGACGGTGCCTCCCGGGGATCCGCGCCGGACGAAGCGCGGGGCGATCGCCCCGAGAATCCGGTCCGGCCCGCCGACGGGCCCTCCGCGACACCCGGAATCCCCGACGGGACCTCCGCTCGCGGCCTGCCCCGCTCGCCCGACGGGGTGCCCGCTCGCGGGGCGCCGAGACTCGCGGTCGGCACCCCCGCTCACGGGCTGTCCGTACCGGGCCGGCGCCGGGCCCCCGACAGCACTCCCGCCCACGGCGCGCCGCAGGTCCGCGGCGGGCACCCGGAGCAGCGTGAAGCCGGGGGCGCCTGGGGGGAGTTGAGGGACCGTACGGCGAGCGGTTCAGGCCCGCTGATCCCTCGGCAGCGACCCGAGGCCGCGGCCGGGGCAAGGCTGCGGCGGACGGATGCGGCGGGACCGCGCCAGGACTACCTCGACGCCTTCACCGAGGGCGACGACGTCTTCGCCCGCCGCACGCCCGTGGCGGCCGCGGCGACCACCGCACTCGCCACGGAGACCTGCGTCGTCCCGCGCCCCACCGACGCCTACGTCTCCGTCACCGACCGGGACGGGAGTCCCCGTCCGGCTGCCACGGGCGGCGGCATCGGCGGGTCCGAGGACGAGCCGCCCACCGGTGAGCCGGCGGCCAGGGGTGGCAAGGGCCGGGCCTTCACCGGGATCGCGGCCGCCGCCGTGACCACCGTGTTGGCCATCGTCGTGGCCGGCCAGGTCACCGACGCGCGCGACGACGACTCCCTCCAGTCGCAGGCCACGGCCGGCAAGGCCGCCCAAGGCGCCCGCCACGCCGCCGCGCCCGGCGCCGACCGGCCTAGCCCGTCGGCGTCACCGGGTGTGGTGCCGCTGACGTACGACCAGAAGATGAGCGTGCGGTTCCCGCTCGGGGCCACGGTCGCGGGGTCGGGAAGGTTCGACGCCGTACCCGGCATCGACAAGGCGCCCGGCAAGGGGCAGAAGTACACCTACCGCGTGGACGTCGAGCAGGGGCTCGGGCTGGACGCCGGACTGTTCGCACAGGCTGTGCAGAAGACGCTGAACGACGAACGCAGTTGGGCCCACGGCGGCGGGCGGACCTTCGAGCGCATCCATTCGGGCGAACCCGATTTCGTCATCACGCTCGCCAGCCCCGATACCACCGCCGACTGGTGCGCGAAGTCCGGCCTGGACACCACGCAGGACAACGTCTCCTGCGACTCGGCCGCCACCGAACGCGTGATGATCAACGCCTACCGGTGGGCGCAGGGGTCCAGGACCTACGGCGACGAGATGTACGCCTACCGGCAGATGCTGATCAACCACGAGGTGGGCCACCGCCTCGGTTACGGCCATGTCACCTGCGACAAGGACGGCGACCTGGCGCCGGTCATGCAGCAGCAGACGAAGTTCCTGGAGTACGACGGGGTCCGCTGTCTGCCCAACCCCTGGCCCTACCCGAACAGCTGACGCCTGGCCAGGGGGCGTCGGCGGGGCGTCCGGGGAGCGCCTCCGCGCGCCTCGGGAGACAGCGTTTCGCGCTCGCCCGATCTCTTAGCGCGACAGAACGCCACTCGTACGCGAAAGTTACGACCGTTCACCCCTTTTGGTGGTGCGATGGACAACCGTCCGTCGCACCACCGCCTTGTCCGCATACGTTCGTCCCGCTGCGAGCCGCCGGGTCAACGGCGGCTCCCGAGACGGGAGATCGGGGGTGCACGCGTGCGCATCGGACTACTTACGGAGGGTGGCTATCCGTATGTGAGCGGTGATGCGGGGCTCTGGTGCGACCGGCTCGTGCGCGGGCTCGAGCAGCACGAGTTCGACGTCTACGCGCTCAGCCGCACCGAGCGCCAGGAGACCGCGGGCCAGATCGCGCTGCCGCCCCAGGTCGGCCGCGTGCGCACCGCGCCGCTGTGGACCGCGCGGGACGACGGGGTGGTGCACGGACGCCGGGCCCGTCGGCGTTTCACCGAGCACTACGACGCGTTGGTGTCCGCGTTGTGCGAGGGAGCGCCCGCCGACACGGGCACGGACCGTTCCGCCCCCTTGGCGGACCGTTTCAGCAACGCGCTGTACGGGCTCGCGGAACTCGCCCGCGACGCGGGAGGCCTGGTGAGGGCGCTCCGCTCGGAGGCAGCCGTGCGCGCCCTGGAGTGCGCCTGCCGTGCGCCCGGCGCGCTCGGTGCGGCGCGCGAGGCGCGCGTACCCGATCTCCTCGCCGCCGCCGCACATCTCGAACGCGCCCTGCGCCCCCTCTCGCTCGACTGGTACGAGGACGGCGGAGGCGACGGGCTCGGTTCGGTCGACCTCTGCCATGCCACGTCCGGGGGCGCGGCGGCACTGCCGGGCCTGCTCGCCCGTCACTTCTTCGGCGTGCCGCTGCTCGTGACCGAGTACGGGGTCCGGCTGCGCACGCACTACCTGGGCGCCGGCGAGGGCGGGGCCTGCGGTCCCGGAGCGGATCCGGTTCCGGCCGCCGCTCCGATCCCGGAGGACGCACCGGCCGTGCGGTCCCTGTTGGCGGTCTTCCACGGCCGGCTGGCCGCCGAGGTGTACCGGCAGGCGGCCTGCGTCACGCCCGGCAACGCGCACGCCCGCCGCTGGCAGGAGCGCTGCGGTGCCGACCGGGCCAAGCTGCGCACGGTCTACCCGGGCATGGACGCCTCCCGCTTCAGCGAGGTCGGCGACTCTCCGGACGTCGCCGACCCGCGCACGCTGGTCTGGGTCGGCCGGGTGGAACCGGCCAAGGACCTGGTGTCCCTGCTCCACGCCCTCGCGGAGATCCGCAAGGAGGAGCCGGGCACCAGACTGCGGATCTTCGGCACGGCGGTCGGAGCGGAGGGCGAGGCCTACCTCGGCCACTGCCGGATGCTGGCCGCGCAGCTCTTCCCCGACGAAGCGGCCGGGCCGCACGCCGTCGGCGACAACCCGGTGTCGTTCGAGGAGATCGGCGGCCCTGAGGCACCCGGACTCGCCGAGGCGTACGCGGGGGGCGCCGTCGTCGTCCTGTCCAGCGTCGTCGAGGGGTTCCCGGTCGGCCTGGTCGAGGCGATGTTCTGCGGGCGCGCGACCGTGTCCACGGACGTCGGCGCGGTGGTCGAGGTCATCGGAGGCACCGGACTCCTCGTCCCGCCGCGCAACCCGCGGGCGCTCGCCGAGGCGTGCGTGGCGCTGCTGCGCGACCCGGCGCGCCGTGCGCGCCTGGGCGCGGCCGCCCGCGCACGTGCCCTCGAACTGTTCACCGTCGAGCAGAACATCGCGGCGTTTCACAGCGCTTACCTGGAGATCGTCTCCCGGAGCCCGGTTCGCCGGGTCGTCCTCGACGCGGCCGGCGCACCCCGGCCCTTCGCGGTCCCGGCCGAGGCGTGGCTGCCCGGCCGGTGGACCGGTCTCGGCGGACGGGCCGCCCCCCGCGACCCGGCCGGCTGGACGGCGGGACCTCCGGTGCGGGGTAGGGCCGCGGCGCGCGGTTCCACCGCCGGGCCGGGGCCGTCGTCGCCCCACCTCAGCACTCCCGTCGTCGCGACCGAGGGGGTCCGATGAGCGACCTGGGCGAACTCGACCACCCCGCGAGACGGGCGAACCCCCGGGGCGAACGCTCGCGGGAGTGGCTCGGGAGCGAGGGCGCCTCTGCGTCCACCGACGCTCCGACCGATTCCAGGGGACCGGCGGCGGCCACCCCGGCCGAGCGTCCCGCGCAGGGCCCCGGCGCACGCCCCTGTCCGGGCACCACCCCCGTCACCCCGCGGAGAGGCGGCGCCGTGGACCCGGTGAAGGCGCTGATGCACCGTCATCGGGACCTGTGCGAGCGGGCGGTCGATCCACTGGAGATCGCGGCGGGGCTGGAGGCCCACGGTGTCACCGACCGCACCGCCGCGCGGTTCCGGCACCGGGACGTCTTCACCCTCGCGGAGGAGATGTACGCCCGTGTTCCCCGAGACGGTGACACACCGCCGCGCCCGCCGTCCGCTCCGGCGCCACGGGCCCGCCTGGACTGGGCGCTGCTCGCCCTGCTGCCGGGCGCCCTGAGCGCCGCGACCGTCGTCGGCCTGCGTCTCACCCACGGTCAGGCCCGCCTCCTCGCGGTCGCCGCGGGTGTCCTGGCGGTGACCCTGGCCCTGCGTGCCGTGCTCCGCCGGGGTCCTTTGAGCCTCCGCGACGGTCGGGGCCCGTCGACCCCGCGCGGCCCGCGCCCCGGCCGGCACCGCACCGGCGGCCGGATCGGCTGGCTGCTCGCCTACGCGGCCCTCGGCGACGGCTTCCTGCGCGTCGCGGCCGACGGAGGCCCCGACGGCCTGCCCACCGGAACGGCCGATGGCCCCTGGCCACTCGCCGCGGCCCCGCTCTGCGCCCTCGCCCTGGCCTGCGCGCCCGCCGTATGGTGCGCGCACCTTCTCGTCGTCCGCGCCCGGCACAGGCTCGACACCAGCCGGGGCCTGAACGAGTTCGCCGCCTCCGTACGGCCGCTGCTGCTCGGCACCTTCCTCCTGTTTCTGGGCGCCCTCACGGTCCTCACCGGCCTCTGCGCGGCGGTCCTCGGCGAACCCCCCGCCTACGCGGGATCGCTCACCCTGGGAGCGCTGCTCTTTCTCTCCCGCCTCCTCACCGTCCACGGCTTCACCCATGCCCCGGCGGTCGTCCTCGGGACCGCCGGGGCGGCCGAGGCGATCGCCCTTGCCCTGCTGCTCGCGGGCCGGCTACCCGGCTGCGGCTTCCTGGCCGTACCCGTCGACACGATCGTGGCCGCCTGGGGCCCCGCCGGAGTGCCCGCCCTCGTCTGCGGGGCGGCGGCCCTGACCCTGCTGATCCACGCGACCCGCACTCTCACCAGGGCCTCGGCCCACGCGCGAACGGACCACCCGTGCTGACCCGGAGCCGTCCGCCCGCCCCCGACCACCGCGCGCCGCGCCACCCCCACCGTGCACGGACCGCACGACGCACGCGCTCCTCCACCCATGCAGTCCCCCTAAGGAGAGACCAGATGACCACCTCCCGATCCGGAGCGACCGGAGCCCCCGGGACACCCGCGGTCGCAGGAGCCCGCGCGGTCACCGGAGCAGCCGCGGCACACACCCCGGGAGCCGCACGATGAGGGTTCTGCTGACCGGAGCCAACGGTTACGTCGGCCGCTTCGTCGCCGACCGTCTTCTCGCCGACCCGGCCGTCCAGCTCACCGCGCTCGGCCGCGGCGACGACGCCGATGTCCGCTTCGACCTCGCGAGCGGCAGTCCCGGAGCCCTCACCCGCTTCCTCGACGCGGTCCATCCTCAGGTCGTCGTCAACTGCGCGGGCGCCACCCGCGGCGGAGCCCGGGAACTCACCCGGCACAACACCGTCGCCGTCGCCACCGTCTGCGAGGCGTTGCGCCGCAGCGGCTGCGGCGCCCGTCTCGTCCACATCGGCTGCGGTGCCGAGTACGGCCCCAGCCAGCCCGGTTCCTCCACCGCCGAGGACGCCGTCCCGCGCCCGGGCGGCCCGTACGGCGTCAGCAAACTCGCCGCCACCGAACTCGTCCTGGGCTCCGGCCTGGACGCGGTCGTGCTGCGGGTGTTCTCCCCGGCCGGGCCCGGCACCCCCGCCGGCTCTCCGCTGGGCCGGCTCGCCGAGGCGCTGCGCCGCGCCATGCAGTCCGGAGACGGTGAGCTGAAACTCGGCGGACTCGGCGCCCAGCGCGACTTCATCGACGTGCGGGACGTCGCCCGCGCCGTGCACGCCGCCTCGCTGTCCGCCGCGCAGGGCGTCATCAACATCGGATCCGGCCGTGCCGTCCGCCTCCGGGACGCCGCCGCCGTCCTCGCGCGTGTGGCCGGATACGGCGGCACCCTCCACGAACTCGACGGTCCTCCCGGCGGCCATCTCAGGCCGGCCATCGGTCATCCCCGCCCGGACTCCGACCACGTGGCACCGGTCGTGTACCCGTACCCGGACGGGTGCGGCAACTGGCAGCAGGCCGATGTCCGCACCGCCCGCGACCGGCTGGGCTGGCGGCCGCGCATCAACCTCGAGGAGTCCCTCGCCGACATCTGGATGGAGGCGGCATGTCGTATCTGACCGGCACCCGAACGGGCGCCGCCAGCACCGACGTCCGCACCGGGTTCGGTGTCCCCGGCTTCGCTCATCCCCTCGTCGCGCCGGCCGAGTGGGGGGAACTCGCCCGACCCGGTCGGCCCTTGCACTGGGTCGTCCTCGACGTCGCCGACGGACCCGGTGTCCGCCCAGACCCGCACTGCCTGGAGGCCGCGGGCCGGCTCCGCAACGCGGGCGTCCGCCTCCTGGGCCGCCTCGACGCCATCCACGGCGCCCGCGCCTTCGGCGAGGTGATCTCCGACGCCCACCGGTACCTCGACTGGTACCAGGTCGACGGCTTCCTCCTGGACCGCTGCCCGACCGAACGCGCCGAGCTGGCGGAGGTCCGCCGCACCGTCGGCACCCTCCGCGCGCTCCGTGACGCGCCCCACATCGTCCTCGGCCATGGCACCCATCCGCATCCCGGATACGCGGAGAACGCCGACCAACTCGTCACCTTCTCCGGCCCCTGGAGCGACTACCGCTGGTCGCAGGCGGCCGCATGGACCGCCGACCACCCGCCCGAGCGGTTCTGCCACTTCGTGCACGGTGTGCCTCGCGGGCACCTCGACGAGGCGCTGCGCATCGCGCGCTGGCAGGGAGCGGCGACGATCTGGTTCACCGACCGTCACGACCGCGACGGCGTGGCCGACCCGTGGGAGACCATGCCCGGCTACTGGGACGAGATCGTCTCGCGCATCGGAACAGGTGTCTCGGAATGTTGAAGGCCATGGCAGTGTTACGGGGAGAACAACCGTAGTGATTGACCGACCAACGGAGTCCCCGTGTCGCTGCCACCCCTGGTCGAGCCGGCTGCCGAGCTCACCGTAGACGAGGTCCGCAGGTACTCCCGCCACCTGATCATCCCCGACGTCGGGATGGACGGGCAGAAGCGGCTGAAGAACGCCAAGGTGCTGTGCGTAGGTGCCGGCGGCCTGGGCTCGCCGGCGCTGATGTACCTGGCCGCGGCGGGCGTCGGCACGCTCGGCATCGTGGAGTTCGACGAGGTCGACGAGTCGAACCTCCAGCGTCAGATCATCCACAGCCAGGCCGACATCGGCCGCTCCAAGGCCGAGTCCGCCCGCGACTCCGTCCTCGGCATCAACCCCTACGTGAACGTGGTCCTTCACGAGGAGCGGCTCGAGGCCGACAACGTGATGGACATCTTCAGCCAGTACGACCTGATCGTGGACGGCACGGACAACTTCGCGACCCGCTACCTGGTCAACGACGCCGCCGTGCTGCTGAACAAGCCGTACGTGTGGGGCTCGATCTACCGCTTCGACGGCCAGGCGTCCGTCTTCTGGTCGGAGCACGGTCCCTGCTACCGCTGCCTCTACCCGGAGCCCCCGCCCCCCGGCATGGTCCCCTCCTGCGCCGAGGGCGGCGTGCTCGGCGTGCTCTGCGCGTCCATCGGCTCCATCCAGGTGACCGAGGCCATCAAGCTCCTCACCGGCACCGGTGAGCCGCTGGTCGGCCGACTGATGATCTACGACGCCCTGGAGATGCAGTACCGCCAGGTCAAGGTCCGCAAGGACCCCGACTGCGCGGTCTGCGGCGAGAACCCGACCGTCACGGAACTCATCGACTACGAGGCCTTCTGCGGCGTCGTGTCCGAGGAGGCCCAGCAGGCGGCCGCCGGCGCCACGATCACTCCCAAGCAGCTCAAGGAGTGGATCGACGACGGCGAGAGCATCGAGATCATCGACGTCCGTGAGCCGAACGAGTACGAGATCGTCTCCATCCCGGGCGCCAAGCTGATCCCGAAGAACGAGTTCCTGCTCGGCACCGCCCTGGAGGGCCTGCCGCAGGACAAGAAGATCGTCTTGCACTGCAAGACGGGTGTCCGCAGTGCGGAAGTCCTCGCGGTGCTGAAGTCCGCGGGCTTCGCGGACGCCGTCCACGTCGGCGGTGGCGTGATCGGCTGGGTCAACCAGATCGAGCCGAGCAAGCCGGTCTACTGAGCCGACCTGCCTGCCTGACCGGCGGGGGCCGCGCGCACCACGGGTGCCCGCGGTCCCCGCCGTCGTCATGAGCAGACCTTGCCGTCCTCGGGCACCGTGCCGTCGAGCAGGTAGTCGTCCACCGTCGAGTCGACGCAGTCGCTCCCGCTGCCGTACGCCCCGTGACCCTCGCCCTTCCAGGTGAGCAGCACGCCCACGCCCTTGCCCAGCTCGTCCGCCATCCGCTGCGCGCCCTCGTAGGGCGTCGCCGGGTCGCCGGTGTTGCCGACCAGCAGGACGGGCGCCGCCCCGGGCGCGCTCACCTCCGGGCTGTCGAACTGTCCGGCCACCGGCCAGTCGTGGCACCATCCGGCCGTGTCCCAGCCCAGGAACGTGCCGAAGACGGGTGAGATCTTCTCGAACTCGGGCAGCAGCTTCTTCGTCTCCGCCAACGTCGGCCGCTGCCTGTCGTCCAGGCACGATATGACCCGCTGCGAGTGGGTCGTGGTGCCGTAGCTCCCCTCGCTGTCCCGCTCGTTGTAGGCGTCGGCGAGGGTGAGCAGCTCGGAGCCGTCGCCCTCCTGTGCCGATTCCAGGGCGCTGGTCAGGGTCGGCCAGCCCTCCTTGCTGTACAGCGGCAGGACGATCCCGGTGACGGCGAGCGTCTGGGTCAGCTTGCGCCCGGAGGATGTCGGCAGCGGGTCGGCGTCGATCCGCCGGAGCAGGTCGGCGATCTTCCGGCTGCCCTGCACGGGGTTCTGGCCGGTCGACCTCAGGTAGTTGTCGAGGGCCAGTTGAAACCCCTTCGCCTGGTTCTTCGCGTGCCCCACCGCGTCGGCGCTCGGGTCGACGACCGCGTCGAGGATCACCCGGCCCACCTTCTTGGGGAACAGGTGGGCGTACACGCCGCCGAGTTCGGTGCCGTAGGAGATACCGAAGTAGTGCAGCTGCGGGTCGCCGAGGACCTGGCGCATCAGGTCCATGTCGCGCGCGGTGTCGGTGGTCGAGACGTTCGCCATCAATTCCCCGGCGTCCTTCTGACAGCCCTTGCCGAAGTCGACGGCGTCGCGGAGATAGGCCTGCTCCTCGGCCGCGGTGTCCGGTGTGGAGTCGATCGACTCGGCGGCCTGGGTCTTCCTGTCGCTGCGGCAGCGCACGCCCCCGCTGGCGCCCACCCCGCGCGGGTCCCAGCTCACCAGGTCGTAGTGCTCGCGCAGGGAGGAGACCGTGGAGCCGTACGCCGGCATCGTCGACACGCCGGACCCGCCAGGACCGCCGAAGTTGAACAGCAGGGAGCCGATGCGTTCCTTCCCGGCGCCGCGGGACCTGGCGCGGATCAGCGCGAGATCGATCGTCTCCCCGTCCGGCTTCGACCAGTCCAGCGGCACCTTCACCTTCGCGCACCGCCACTCACCGCTCGGCGCCGCGGAGTCCGCGGTGGGACCGCAGCGGCCCCAGTCGGGCTTCTGTCCCGTCAGTGAGGCGGGCAGGGGTGTCGGGTTCGCGTCCGTGGTGCCGGAGGAGGCCGACGGGCGCGCGCCGGCCGTTCGTCCCTTGTCGTCGTCCCCGTCGTCCGACGAGCCGCCGCAGCCCGTCATCAGCAGTGCGGCGGCGGCCCCCAACGCCGTCCACCGTACGAATCGCGCCATGTGCGTCCCCCCTCGCGGGACCGCCCGCACCGGCGGCGGACGGCTGTCAGGCCATAGTAGGCGGATCGCAGCGCACTCGTCGGAGCCTGTGGACAACCCTCTGACCTGCACTGTCATCGAAAGGCGGGGTGTCACGAGCAGACGGTCCAGGCGGTCGGCACCTTCCCGTTCACCAGGTAGCCGTCCACCGCCGCCCGTCCGAACTTCCCGCTGTCGTACGCGCTGTGCTCCTGCCCCTCGGACGTCAGCTCGACCCCGACGCCCTGGCCAGGGCGTCCACCATCTTCCGGGCGCCCCCCTACAGGGTCGCCGGGTCGCCGGGTCGCCGGCGTTGCCGACCACGAGGACCGGCGCGGAGCCGGCCGCGCTCACGTCGCGATGGTCCGCGGCGCCCGGAACGGCCCGGTCGGTGCGTGTGCGGCGCGCTCGACGGCGTCTTCGGCTGTCATGTCCTGGAGTAGGTGCCGAGGTGCTGATCGTTCACGCAGCGCACGGCGGCGCTGCGGCCCACTCCGGGCGGGTCGAAGCTCACCGGGTCGTAGCGAGTGCGCAGGAGCGCGTAGTCCTCGCCGAACGCGGGCGGGGCGGTGACCCCCCAACCGCCGGGACCGCCGAAGTCGAACGGCAGTGAACCGATCCGCCGATGTCGGGACCGCTGGTCCGCGCCCGGATCAGTGCGACGCCGATCGTGTCGCCCTCGGGCTCGCTCCGGTCGAGGGGCGCCCGCATGGTCGCGCCCTGCCACTCGTCGCCGCCCGGCAGCGGTGAGGGGGCGTTGCCGCCGCCTTCGGACCGGACGGTGCGGGGCGGTTCCCTCCAGCTCAGCTCCTGTGCCGTCAGATCCTCGTTCTGCAAGTCCTCGCACCAGCCCGCCGGCAGCGAGGACGACAGAACGGCGGTGGTGCTGAGCAAGGCCACGCGCGGGCGGGAGAGGTGCGGCATGATCCCATCCCGGGGTCTACCGCACCCCGCGCGCGGGGCACCGTCCGTACGAGGAAAGGGCCGTTCTCGGGCCGTCAGAGGGCGCCCTTGCGGGTGAGGTGGGCGAAGGTCAGCCAGCCAGGCAGCACCGGCAGCCAGAGCGTCAGCAGCCGGAACAGCAGCACCGCGGGGGCGGCGACCTCCTTGGGGAGGCCGACTGCGATCAGACCGACCGTCAGCGTCGCCTCCACGGCGCCGACACCGCCCGGCGTCGGTGCGGCGGAACCGAGCGCGTTGCCGGCGAGGAAGACGACGGCGACGCTGGCGATGCTGATCGAGGTCGTCTCGTCGCCGAAAGCACGGATCGACGCGTCCAGACACATCACGAAGCAGGCCGTCAGCAGCAGCATGCCGCCGATGCCGGTGACCAGCTTCTGCGGCCGCTGGAGCACGTCCAGCATGCGCGGCACGACTCCCGCGAACAGCGACCTCACGCGCGTGACGACGAACTTCCGCAGGAACGGCACGGAGGTCACCACGAGCACCAGCACCGCCACGGTCAGCAGACCCGCGATGACGGTCCGGGACGGCGACAGTGACGGTGTCTTCTCGGTGCCGGTGAGATAGCCGAACGAGAGCAGCATCAGGATGTGGCAGCCGAGACCGAACAGCTGCGAGGCGCCTACGCTCGCCACCGCGAGCCCCGGCCGGACTCCCGCGCGCTGGAGGAACCGTGTGTTGAGGGCGACCCCGCCGACCGCGGCCGGTGCGACGATCTTCACGAAGGACCCGGCGACCTGCGCGGCCACCGTCCGCGGGAACGGCACCCGCTCCGGCACGAACCCCAACAGGCTCATCGCCGCCGCCACATAGCTCATCGCCGAGAACAGCACGGCCGCGGCGACCCAGCCCCACTCGGCGTTGGCGATGAGCGGACCGAACTCGATGTGTGTGAGCTGAGTCAGCAGGAAGTAGGCGCCGATCGCGCCGGCGATGAAGCTGATCAGCGTGCGCGGCCGCACCCGCTCCAGACGGGCGGGCTCCACCGGCGCCTGGGGCCGGATGAGCAGCACCTGGTGCCGGATCTGGGTGAGCAGGTCCTCCTCGCGGGCCTCGTCCAGTGCCTCGTCGATGGCCCTCTTCTCGGCCCGAGTCTCCGCGCGTACGGCCTTCTTCTCGGCCTTGTCCAGGGGAGTGCCGGTCTCGTGTCCGGCCGCTTCGTGGCGGGCCTGCTTGGCCTGCCGGGAGGCCTCCAGGACGGCGTCGCGCTCGCGCTCCGCACGCTCCCGCGCAAGTCTGCGCAGCGTCGCGCGCGTGGAGCGGCTCAACGCGATGGGCTGGAGCATCGGCAGACAGTCGGCGACGGCGTCGGGACCGAGCACGCTCACCGCGGACGCCACCGCGCGCTCGGCGCCCACCCGCAGGCCGAGCGTCACGAGCAGCTGAGAGGTGTCCATGCGCAGCAGCAGATCACCGGCCGCGATTTCGCCGACCCGCATGTCGGTGAGGATCACCGTGCCGGAACGATCCACCAGGATCGCGTCGCCGACCAGCCGGCGATGCGCGATGCGGCGGGACTGGAGGGCGCGCACCTGCTGCCAGGTGTCGTGCAGCAGCTCGTCGGTGATCTCCTCGTCCGAGAGCGAGTCCAGGGTGCGGCCGCCGGTGTGCTCGTACACGAGCATGACGGCGTCGGGGCCCAGCTCGGAGGTCGCGATCAGCTTCGGCGCGTTGGCACCGGCGGCGATCGCCGCGTAGGCCAGCAGTGCCTCCTGCTCCAGCGCCTGGCGCAGCGACTGGAGGCTGCTGCGGGTGGCGAAGCCGCGCAACGTCAGATTGCGCCACGCGCGGTAGAAGAAGCCCTGCGCCTGCTGCTCGCGGTCGACCACCGTGACGTCCAGCGGCCGCCCGTCCTCCAACGTGACGAAGTAGCGCCGGCCGCGGTCCCCGGTCTCCGGGGTCTCCGAGACCTCCTCGCGCGCGGCGCTCGCCGGGCGGAAGCCGACGTGCCGCAGGCCCGCCATCAGCGTCCGCCCCGTGGGCCGGACATTGGGCGAGCCGACCGCGTACAGGGTGCCGTACGCGACGGTCCAGCCGATCAGCACCGTCAGGATGATCGAGAAGGGTGTCGTGTAGCCGGTGACCAGCATGGAGAACGCGTCGAGCATCAGCACGATCCACAGCACCGCGCGCCAGCGCGGCCGTCGTGACATGCCGACGGCCGTCATGTAGGCGATGACGGGCGCCAGGTAGCCGTGGACGGGGTCGGTGAGGGCGTGGATGTCGCCCGGGGACGGCTGGGTGAGCGCCTCCTGGATCGAGTCCGGGGCGGCTTTGGCCACCCACAGGTCGGTGGCGAGCGTCACGCCGTGTGCGAGGACCGCCGCGAGCACGCCGTCGGCGATCCGCAGCCCGTCCCGCTTGATGAGCCGTTCGATGGCGAACGCCACCGGCACGAGCAGGATCGCGATGCTGGACGCCAGCCCGGCGATCTTGATGAGCAGATCGGGCGCCTGTCCGGTGCCCTTGTTGATGTCCTGTTCCAGCCCCGAGGTCGTTCCGTGCGCAAAGGCGGCGACGCCCAGCAGGACGACGACGGCGAGCACGCCGATCAACAGCCGCATGAGGTCGGAGGGGCGGTGCACGCGCGCGGGGAGCAGCGGTTCGTCGCCCTCGACCTCGTCGATGTGTGTCACCTCGACCAGGTCCTGGTCCTGTCCCGACGGGCCGGCGGTGTCCGGGCGCGGCGCAGCGTCAGAGGTTCCCTCCGGGTCCTCGGGATGCACACCCTGCTGCTTCATCGTCTCTTCTTGATCTCGTATCACCGGTCACCGCCCGCACGATGGTGGCATGCCCCACCGACACACAGGGGCATCAGGGTGCAAACGCGAGGCGGACAGTCTGCCCGAAGTACCGCCGTGGGGCGCCGGCCGCACAGGGGCGCGCACCCGCCGCGTTGTCGGTGGCGTGGGGCAGGATGGGGCGGATGAGCGAGCAGAGCCTTCCGGACGCCGCCCGCCCGGAGTACACCGGCGACACGCCGCCGAACCACGCCGACGACGCGCTGCCGGAGTACGCCGAGCGCGTCCTGGAGGTCGCGGACCTGATCCCGCGCGGGCGGGTCATGACGTACGGCGACGTGGCCGAGTGGCTCGAGGAGGGCGGGCCGCGGCAGGTCGGCCGGGTGATGGCCCTCTACGGCGGTGCCGTCCCGTGGTGGCGCGTGGTGCGCGCCGACGGTGTGCTGCTGCCGGGCCACGAACTGCGTGCCCTCGACCACTATCGCGCCGAGGGCACGCCTTTGAAGGCCGCGAGCAGAGCCGCCGAAGGGCATCTGCCGCGCCTGGACATGAGACGGGCGAGGTGGGACGGCGGTGAGCGTGCGGAGGGTCACACCTGACAGCTTCCGCCATCGACCCCGCCTTGCGGGACCTTGTGGCCCGTACGGGGGAAACGAGGCACGTCCGTGACATGGCGTACGTTCGAGGGGCGGGGGACCTGCGTGGCACGCGGGTCGCACGGGCCGTGAGGGAAGGAACGGAAGTCGTCCTTCCGAACTGCCCGTCGGCGTAGCGTCGGCCGCACGCTTCCCCCTCCCCGGGACCACCGCCCGCCTCGGGCGGCACCCGTCCCACCATGACCCCCTCTCGACGGCGCCCCGCGCCGGACGTGACGATCCGCACACCCACCAGGACCGGCGAACCACGTGAGCACCTCTTCCTCCACCAGGCGCCTGCCGCACCCCCAGGGGCGGCAGGGGAGCCGTGGCGCGTACCGGCTGGTGCGTACCCGGCCGACGCCGGTGGATCCCCCTCGTCTGGACGCCGCACAGCGCTCGGTGGTTGACCACACCACCGGCCCCCTGCTCGTCCTGGCGGGTCCGGGCACCGGGAAGACCACCACGCTCGTCGAGTCGGTCGCGGCCCGCGTGGCGCGCGGCGCCGACCCCGCGCGCATCCTCGTACTGACGTTCAGCCGCAAGGCGGCCGCCGAACTGCGCGACCGGATGGCGCTGCGCATGGGCGCCGCACGCGCACCCCGCGCCACCACCTTCCACTCGTACTGCTACGCCCTCGTCCGCGCCGAACAGGACAGCGACCTGTTCGCCGAACCGCTGCGGCTGCTCTCCGGTCCCGAACAGGACGTGGCCGTCCGCGAGCTGCTCGCGGGCCAGGTCGAACTCCAGCGGCACGGTCTCGCACACGTGCGCTGGCCGGACGACCTGCGCGCCTGCCTCACCACGCGCGGATTCGCCGACGAGGTCCGCTCGGTGCTCGCCCGCAGCCGGGAACTGGGGCTCGGTCCCGACGCCCTCGACGCCTTCGCCGGCCGCATCGGGCGCCCCGACTGGCGTGCCGCGGCCTCCTTCCTCGCCGAGTACCTCGACGTCCTCGACCTGCACGGCGTGATCGACTACGCGGAACTCGTCCACCGTGCCGTGCTGCTCGCCCACCGCCCCGAGATCGCCCGGCGGCTCGCCGCGCAGTACGACGCCGTCTACGTCGACGAGTACCAGGACACCGACCCCGCCCAGGTACGCCTGCTGCACGCCCTCGCGGGCGGCGGCCGCACCCTGGTCGCCTTCGGTGACCCGGACCAGTCGATCTACGCCTTCCGGGGCGCCGACGTGAACGGCATCCTGGAGTTCCCGCACGCCTTCCCGCGCCTCGACGGGCACCCGGCCCCCGTAGAGGTCCTGCGCACCTCCCGACGCTCCCGCGCCGCGGTGCTGGCGGCCACCCGGCTCGTGACCCAGCGCATGCCCCTGACCCGCCTCCCGGCGGAGAAGGTCCGCGCCCACCGCGACCTCGCCCCCGCGCGCGAGGGCGGCCGCGTCGAGGTCTACACGTACCCGACGGCCGGCACCGAACTGGACAACATCGCCGACATTCTGCGCCGGGCGCACCTGGAGGAGGGCGTGCCCTGGGGCGAGATGGCCGTCCTGGTGCGGGCCGGCTCCCGCACGATCCCCACGGTCCGCCGCGCCCTCACGGCCGCGGGCGTCCCCCTCGACATCGACGGCGACGACCTGCCCCTGCGCCACGAACCCGCGGTGGCCCCCCTGCTGACGGCACTGCGCGCGGTGGCCACGGCGGAGACGGCCTCGGGCACCGCACGGCCCGGCACGGGCGCCGACCGGCCCGGTGGGCAGGACGCGCCAGGTGACGGTGAAGACGGGCCCGGCGACGCGGAGGCGGCGCAGGCGTCCTGGCTCGACACCGAAACCGCCCTCATCCTGCTCGCCTCGCCCCTCGCGAGCATGGACGCCGCCGATCTGCGCCGCCTCGGACGTGCCCTGCGGGACGAGGAGCGGGCCGCGGGCAACCCCCTGCCGCCGCCGTCGGACGAACTGCTCGCGCGCGCCCTCGCCGAGCCGGAACGCCTGGCCGTGCACGACCCCGTGTACGCGCGCGGCGCCCAGCGCCTGGGCGCGCTGCTGCGGAAGGCCCGGAAACGTCTCGCGGGCGGAGGCACGGCCGAGGAGGCGCTCTGGGACCTGTGGGAGGGCACACCCTGGCCCACGCGCCTGGAGCGGTCCGCCCGCCGGGGCGGCGCGGCCGGCCGCAACGCCGACCGCGACCTGGACGCCGTGTGCGCGCTGTTCGCCACCGCCGCGCGCGCGGAGGAGCGCACCGGCGGGCGCGGCGCGCTGAACTTCCTGGCCGAGATCGAGGCCGAGGACATCGCCGCCGACACCCTCACCCGGCGCGCCGCGCGCCCCGACGCCGTACGACTGATGACCGCGCACCGCGCGAAGGGGCTGGAGTGGAGCCTGGTCGTCGTCGCGGGTGTGCAGGAGGGACTGTGGCCGGACCTGCGCCGCCGCGGCTCCCTGCTGGAGGCCGACCGCATCGGCCGCGACGGACTCGCCGAGCCGCTCACGCCGGGCGCCCTGCTCGCCGAGGAGCGCCGCCTGTTCTACGTGGCCGCCACACGCGCGCGTGACCGGCTCGTCGTCACGGCGGTGAAGGCGCCCGCGGACGACGGCGACCAGCCGTCCCGCTTCCTCACCGAACTCGGCGTCGAGCCCAAGGACGTCACCGGCCGCCCGCGCCGCCCCCTGTCGGTCGCCGCGCTGGTCGCCGAACTCCGTGCCACCACGGTCGACCCACGGGTCTCGGAACCGCTCAGAGAAGCCGCGGCGCGCCGTCTCGCCCGCCTGGCCGCCCTGTCCGACGAGGACGGCCGGCCCCTGGTGCCGTCGGCACACCCGTACCGCTGGTGGGGCATGTTCGAGCCGACCGAGAGCAAGGTGCCGCTGCGCGACCGCGACCGGCCCGTCGTGCTCTCCGGCAGCGCCCTCGAGCAGCTCGCCAACACCTGCGCCCTCCAGTGGTTCCTGGGCCGCGAGGTGAAGGCCGACGCCCCCGCCACCGCAGCCCAGGGCTTCGGGAACGTGGTGCACGTCCTCGCCGACGAGGTCGCCTCCGGACACACTCCGGCCGACCTCGCCGTCCTGACAGAGCGCCTCGACTCCGTGTGGAACGCGCTCGCCTTCGACGCGCCCTGGAAGTCGGCTCAGGAGAAGGAGCACGCGCGCGTGGCGCTCGAACGGTTCCTGAAGTGGCACGTCATGGACCGCACCGGCCGCACCTCGGTCGCCACCGAGCACGACTTCGACGTCACCCTGGAGGCGGGCGAGTACGAGGTCCGCATCCGCGGTCAGATGGACCGCGTCGAGGCCGACGGCCACGGCCGCGCCTATGTCGTCGACTTCAAGACCGGCAAAGCGGCGCCCACCGCGCGCGAGGTGGAACGGCATCCCCAGCTCGCCGTGTACCAGCTCGCCGTCCGAGAGGGCGCCGTCGACGAGGTCTTCGACGGCGCCCGCCCCGAACCGGGCGGCGCCGAACTCGTGCAGTTGCGCCAGGGTGCCGCCCAGCGGGACGGCGGCGAGAGCCTGCCCAAGGTGCAGACGCAGGAGCCGCTGGAGGGTGAGTGGGTCGGCGAACTGCTGGCCACCGCGGCAGGCAAGGTCCTCGACGAACGGTTCGCGCCCACCACCGGCCAGCACTGCACGCACTGCGCCTTCCGCGCCTCGTGCAGCGCCCGGCCGGAGGGACGCCACGTGGTGGAGTGAGTCCGCGGGTCGGGGTGGGCCGATGTGACACGGGGCCGGGAGGGGGCCGTGTGACCCGCGGCCTGAGGTTTCCGATGTGCCGCGCGGCCTGAGCGCCCCGGTGTGGCACGGGGGCGGGAGTGGGCCGGTGTGGCACGTGGTGCGATCGGGCTGTGCGGCCACGCACCGGCCCGTTGTCCGCCGAAAGCGCTGCTGCGCCACCCCGGCGTCGAACCGGGTGCGCGCTGTCCGCCACGCGGCGGACACCCTGGTGTGACGGACCGCACCACCTGTGCTGACCTGCGCGTCCTGCGTGGTGGCAGGCGATTTGTCATCGACTGTCAGTGCCCGCCGCTAGCCTCTCCCCATGCCCGCCCGTATCACCGATCCCGAACAGCTCAAGGAGCTTCTGGGGATCCCTTTCACCCCGGAGCAGACGGCCTGCATCACCGCGCCGCCCGCCCCGCAGGTGATCGTGGCCGGAGCCGGGTCGGGCAAGACGACGGTGATGGCCGCGCGCGTGCTGTGGCTGGTCGGCACCGGCCAGGTCGCCCCCGAGCAGGTCCTCGGCCTGACCTTCACGAACAAGGCCGCCGGCGAACTCGCCGAACGCGTCCGCAAGGCCCTGGTCAGGGCCGGTGTGACCGACCCCGACGTCATCGACCCGGACAACCCGCCGGGCGAGCCCGTGATCTCGACGTACCACTCCTTCGCGGGCCGCCTGCTGACCGACCACGGCCTTCGTATCGGCCTGGAGCCGACGTCCCGGCTGCTCGCCGACGCCACCCGTTACCAGCTCGCCGCGCGGGTGCTGCGTGAGGCGCCCGGACTCTACCCGGCACTCACCCGTTCCTTCGCCGACCTGGTCAGCGACCTGCTCGCCCTCGACTCCGAGCTGGCCGAGCACCTTGTGCGCCCCGAGGACCTGCGCGCGTGGGACGCCGATCTGTTGCACACCCTGGAGGGCGCCAAGCTCAGCAACGCCGACCTGCGCAAGGTGCCCGAGACGGCCGCCGCCCGGCGCGAACTCGCCGAGCTGGTGCTGCGCTACCGGGCCTGCAAGCGGGAGCGCGACCTGCTCGACTTCGGCGACCAGATCGCCCTCTCCGCCCAGCTCGCCCGGATTCCCGAAGTGGGCCGCCTCCTGCGCGACGAGTTCCGGGTGGTGCTCCTGGACGAGTACCAGGACACCTCCGTGGCCCAGCGCACCCTCCTGGCCGGCCTCTTCGGCGGTGGAACCGGGCACCCCGTCACCGCCGTCGGCGACCCCTGTCAGGCGATCTACGGTTGGCGCGGCGCCTCCGTCGCCAACCTCGACGACTTCCCCGAGCACTTCGCCCTCGCCGACGGCCGTCCCGCGACCCGGCAGGCGCTCAGCGAGAACCGCCGCAGCGGCGGCCGCCTCCTCGACCTCGCCAACGGTCTGGCCGAACCGCTGCGCGCGATGCACGCGGGCGTGGAGGCACTCCGCCCGGCCCCCGGCGCCGAGCGCGACGGCATGGTCCGCTGCGCGCTCCTGCCCACCCACGCGGAGGAGATCGACTGGATCGCCGACTCCGTCGCCCACCTGGTGAACACCGGCAAGGCACCCGGCGAGATCGCCGTCCTGTGCCGTACGGCCACCGACTTCGCCGAGATCCAGGGCGCCCTGGTCGCCCGGGACGTACCCGTCGAGGTGGTGGGCCTCTCGGGCCTGCTGCACCTGCCCGAGGTCGCCGACCTCGTCGCCGTCTGCCAGGTCCTCCAGGACCCCGGCGCCAACGCCTCCCTGGTCCGCCTGCTCACCGGCCCGCGCTGGCGCATCGGCCCCCGTGACCTCGCCCTCCTGGGGCGGCGCGCACGGCTGCTCGTGTCCCGCACGCGCGGGGGCGACGGAGACGACCCGGACCGGCGCCTCGCCGAGGCCGTCGAGGGGGTCGACCCCTCCGAGGTGATTTCGCTCGCGGACGCGCTCGACACCTTCCTCGAGACACCCCTGGAGGAAACCGGCGACGACGACGGACTTCCCTTCTCCCCGGACGCGCGCGTGCGCTTCGCCCGGCTCGCGGCGGAACTGCGCGACCTGCGGCGCTCCCTGTCCGACCCGTTGATGGACGTCCTGCACCGCGTCCTCGCCGTCACGGGCCTGGAGGTCGAGCTGTCGGCGTCCCCGCACGCCCTGGCCGCCCGTCGCCGCGAGACCCTGTCGAACTTCCTCGACGTCGCCGCCTCCTTCGCCGCCGCGGAGAGCGAGGCGAGCCTGCTCGCCTTCCTCGGCTTCCTGCGGACCGCCGCCCAGTACGAGAAGGGACTGGACAACGCCCTGCCCGGCGGGGAGAACACCGTCAAGGTCCTCACCGCCCACAGGTCCAAGGGCCTGGAGTGGGACGTGGTCGCCGTCCCGGGGCTCGTCACCGGCACCTTCCCCAGCGGCCAGGGCCGCGAGAAGTGGACCGCCCAGGCCAAGGTGCTGCCGCACGGACTGCGCGGCGACGCCGACACGCTGCCCGACATCGAGGCCTGGGGCTCCCGGGGCATGAAGGCTTTCCACGAGGCCATGAAGGACCACCAGCACACCGAAGAACTACGTCTCGGCTACGTCACCTTCACCCGCCCCCGCTCCCTGCTCCTCGGCTCCGGCCACTGGTGGGGTCCCAGCCAGAAGAAGCCCCGCGGCCCCTCCGCATTTCTCCAGGCCCTGCACGACCACTGCGCGGCCGGATACGGCGAGATCGAGGCCTGGGCCGACGAACCGGAGGAGGGCGAGGAGAACCCCGTCCTTCACCAGGCGTCCGCCGACCACATCTGGCCGCTGCCCCTGGACGACGCCGCGCTGACCCGCCGCCGTGCCGCCGCCGCGACCGTGCTCACCCACCTGGAGGACCTGGCCGCCACCGGGCCAGGCGCACCCACGGCCGCACACGACCCCGAGCCGCACGGCGATGCCGACTGGCCCGTACCGCCGGACGACGACGCACCGGACCCGTACGACGCACCGGACCCGTACGGGGAGCCGGACCCGTACGACGCACCGGAGCCGTACGGCGAGTACGAGCCGTATGACGAGCCCGACCCCTTCGACGAGGCGACCCCCGGTGCTCCCCGCGCCGAGGTCCCGGCCCACGGGGGTGGGCGGACCAGCACCCGCCCCGCCGTTCCGCACCAGGCGTCACCCCCCGAGCCGCGCCGGGCCCGCCTCACCCCCGAGGAGGCCCGTACGGTCGCCTCCTGGGACCGTGACCTGGACGCACTCACCGGGGAGCTGCTGCGCGCCCGGCGGAGCGTCACGGACGTTCCCCTGCCGGTGACGCTGACCGCGTCGCAGCTGCTGCGCCTGGCCGCCGACCCGGACGGACTCGCCCAGGACCTCGCCCGTCCGATGCCCAGCCCGCCCCAGCCGGCCGCGCGCAGGGGCACGAGGTTCCACGCGTGGGTGGAGGCCCGCTTCGAAGAGCTGACCCTGCCCTTCCTGGAGCCGGATGAGCTGCCCGGCGAGGACGCGGAGATCACCGACGAACGCGACCTGGAGGCGCTCAAGGAGGCCTTCGAGCGTACGGAGTACGCCCGGCGCACTCCGTACCGCGTCGAAGTCCCCGTCCAGCTCACCCTCGCCGGCCGCGTCGTACGGGGCCGTATCGACGCCGTCTACGAAGCGGGCGACGACGCCCGCCGGACGTACGAGATCGTCGACTGGAAGACCGGCCGGGGCCGTGACGGCGACCCGCTCCAGCTCGCCGTGTACCGGCTCGCGTGGGCGGAGCAGCAGGGTGTGCCCGTGGAATCGGTCACAGCGGCGTTCGTGTATGTACGCACCGGCGAGGTCGTACGGCCCGGGGATCTGCCGGACCGGGCCGCGCTGGAGCGCCTGTTGACACGGGAGGGGGCGTAGCAGGACGTTCGCGGCGGAACGGCCGCGCGATCAGACCAGGCGCAAGCGCCCGGTCAGGATGCCGGTGCGGCCGGATAGGCTCGTGACCATGAGCCAGACCCCGGACAGCGCCGTCCGCACGTACATCGAACGCCACCGTGCGGCGTTCCTCGACGACCTCGCCGAGTGGCTGCGCATCCCGTCGGTCTCGGCCCAGCCCGACCACGCGCCCGACGTACGCCGCAGCGCCGACTGGCTCGCCGCCAAGCTCAGGGAAACCGGTTTCCCGGCCGTCGAGGTCTGGCCGACGCCCGGCGCGCCCGCAGTCTTCGCCGAGTGGCCCTCCGGCGACCCGCAGGCACCCACCGTCCTGGTCTACGGCCACCACGACGTGCAGCCCGCCGCCCGCGAGGACGGCTGGGACAGCGACCCCTTCGAGCCGGTCGTCCGCGGAAACCGTCTCTACGCGCGCGGGGCCGCCGACGACAAGGGCCAGGTCTTCTTCCACACCCTGGGAGTGCGCGCCCACCTCGCCGCCACCGGCCGGACCGCCCCGGCCGTCAACCTCAAACTGCTGATCGAGGGCGAGGAGGAGTCCGGCTCCCCGAACTTCCGCGCCCTGGTCGAGGAGCACGCCCAGCGGCTCGCCGCCGACGCCGTGATCGTCTCCGACACCGGCATGTGGTCCGAGGACACACCGACGGTCTGCACCGGCATGCGCGGGCTCGCCGAGTGCGAGATCCGGCTGTCCGGGCCCGACCAGGACATCCACTCCGGCTCCTTCGGCGGCGCCGTGCCCAACCCCGCCACCGCAGCCGCCCGCCTCGTCGCCGCCCTGCACGACGAGGACGCACGCGTGACGGTCCCCGGCTTCTACGAGGGCGTCGTCGAACTCACCGACCGCGAGCGCGAACTCTTCGCCGAGCTGCCCTTCGACGAGGAGCGGTGGCTGCGCACCGCCAAGTCGTACGCCACCCACGGCGAGGCCGGGCACACCACCCTGGAGCGCATCTGGGCCCGCCCCACCGCCGAGGTCAACGGCATCGGCGGCGGCTACCAGGGCCCCGGCAGCAAGACGATCGTCCCCTCCTCCGCCTTCGTGAAGCTGTCCTTCCGGCTGGTCGCGGGACAGGACCCCGACCATGTGGAGAAGGCGGTCCGCGCATGGGCCGAGGAGCAGGTGCCCGCCGGCATCCGTCACGAGATCACCTTCAGCCCCGCCACGCGCCCGTGCCTGACCCCGCTGGACCACCCGGCCCTGCGATCCGTCGTGCGCGCCATGGGCCGCGCCTTCGAGGGACCCGTCCGTTTCACCCGTGAGGGAGGCTCGGGCCCCGCCGCCGACCTCCAGGAAGTACTCGACGCCCCGGTGCTCTTCCTGGGTGTCTCCGTCCCCTCCGACGGCTGGCACGCGCCGAACGAGAAGGTGGAGCTCGACCTCCTCCTCAAGGGGGTCGAGACCACCGCGTACCTCTGGGGCGACCTCGCCGAGACCTGGCGCCATGCGCCCTGACGGCCCCGCCCGGTCCGGAGCGACACCGCGCGCGGAGCACACTGGGAAGACCTCCCCGCACGGCGACACCGCACCGGACCAGGTCGCCGCCACCTGCCGCACGTCCCGCTGAACCGCCCGCCGAAACAACCGTTCCACCGGGGGAGTTGGAAGCACCCGTGACCACCTGGACCGACCAGAACGCCGACCGACCCATCTCGCTCACCGCCCCGAGCGGCATCGACCGCGCAGCCCACCACCGGCTGGACGAGGCCTGGCTGGCCGCGGCATGGAGCCACCCCACCACACGCTGCTTCGTCGTCTCAGGCGGCCAGGTTCTCGTCGACGAGACGCCCGACGGCCGGACCGAACTCGTCATGACCCCCTCGTTCGAGGCCCCTCTCACCGAGGCCCACCGCTACTTCCTGGGCACCGACGCCGACGGCGTCAGCTATTTCGCCCTCCAGAAGGACGCGCTGCCCGGACGCATCGACCAGTCCGCCCGCCCCGCGGGCCTGCGCGAGGCCGGCCTTCTGTTGTCCCCGCGCGACGCCGGCCTGATGGTGCACGCGGTCGGACTGGAGAACTGGCAGCGCACCCACCGCTTCTGCTCCCGCTGCGGCGAGCGCACGGTCATCGCCGCCGCCGGCCACATCCGCCGCTGCCCCGCCTGCGGCGGCGAGCACTACCCGCGCACCGATCCCGCGGTGATCATGGCCGTCACGGACGAGGACGACCGCATCCTGCTCGGCCGTCAGGTCCACTGGCCGGAGGGCCGCTTCTCGACGCTCGCCGGCTTCGTCGAGCCCGGCGAATCCATCGAGCAGGCGGTGCGCCGGGAGGTCTTCGAGGAGGCCGGCGTCACCGTCGGCCAGGTCGAGTACGTCGCCAGCCAGCCCTGGCCGTTCCCGTCCAGCCTCATGCTCGGCTTCATGGCACGCGCCACCTCCACCGTCATCGAGGTCGACGGCGACGAGATCCACGAGGCCCGCTGGTTCTCCCGCGACGAACTCGGCGCGGCCTTCGACTCCGGCGACGTCCTGCCCCCCTTCGGCATCTCCATCGCGGCCCGCCTGATCGAACTCTGGTACGGCAAGCCGCTGCCGACCCGCAGCTTCATGTGAGGCCCCACACGAAGAGGGCGGCCCCTGACATCAGGGACCGCCCTCTTCGTCGTACCGCCGGGTCCGCCGACGGTCAGGGGTACGGCGGGCTACGCGCCGATCTTCTGCTTGACCTGGGCCAGCGAGGGGTTCGTCAGCGTGGAGCCGTCCGGGAACAGCACGGTCGGCACCGTCTGGTTTCCGCCATTCGCCTTCTCCACGAACGCTGCGGACTCCGGGTCCTGCTCGATGTTGATCTCGTCGTACGTGATGCCCTCGCGGTCCATCTGGCTCTTCAACCGGCGGCAGTAGCCGCACCACGTGGTGCTGTACATCGTGACAGTGCCCGGCATGTCTCTCGCGCTCCTTCGGTGACTCGGGGATGTGGGGTCGCGCAGAGGGAACGCACGGAGAGGCACCGCCATTCCCGCGCGCGCCCCGAACCGACGTGACGCCTGGCGCAGCCGACCACGCGCCTGCCACGACCAGCCGGGGGCGCCGGCCGAGACGGGCTGTGACTCCGGCCGCATTGGTACGACTACCGGTACCCACCTGTGGACAACCGGCTCTCCCGTCTCCGGCGACCTGGCAGCATGGCTGTGTGACAGCAGCAACGCACTCCACCCTTTTCCCGCAGGTACCGGACTCGGCCGACGCGGTGCTCGACGGGCTCGACCCCGAGCAGCGCGAGGTGGCCACCGCCCTGCACGGACCGGTGTGCGTGCTGGCCGGAGCCGGGACCGGCAAGACGCGGGCGATCACCCACCGCATCGCCTACGGCGTGCGCGCCGGCATCCTGCAACCCTCGAGCGTCCTCGCCGTCACCTTCACCAACCGCGCCGCCGGAGAGATGCGCGGGCGGCTGCGCCAGCTCGGCGCCCAGGGCGTCCAGGCCCGCACCTTCCACTCCGCCGCCCTGCGGCAGCTCCAGTATTTCTGGCCGAAAGCGATCGGCGGCTCCCTGCCCCGACTCGTCGACCGCAAGGTCCAGCTCGTCGCCGACGCGGCAGCCGCCTGCCGTATCCGCCTCGACCGGGGCGAGCTGCGGGACACCACCGCGGAGATCGAGTGGTGCAAGGTCACCCAGACCGTCCCCGCCGACTATCCGGCGGCCGCCGCCAGGACCGGCCGCGAGACCCCGCGCGCGCCCGCCGAGATCGCCCAGCTCTACGCGGCCTACGAGGACCTCAAGCGGGAGCGCGGGGTCATCGACTTCGAGGACGTGCTGCTGCTGACCGTCGCCGTCCTCCAGGACCGGCAGGACATCGCCGAGCAGGTCCGCGCCCAGTACCAGCACTTCGTGGTCGACGAGTACCAGGACGTCAGCCCCCTCCAGCAGCGTCTGCTGGAGCTGTGGCTCGGTGACCGGGACACCCTGTGCGTGGTCGGTGACGCCAGCCAGACGATCTACTCCTTCACCGGAGCGACCCCCGACCACCTCCTCGACTTCCGTACCCGCCACCCCGGGGCCACCGTCGTCAAGCTGGTCCGTGACTACCGCTCCACCCCTCAGGTCGTCCACCTCGCCAACGGCCTGCTCGCCCAGGCGCGCGGCCGGGCCGCCGACCACCGCCTGGAACTGATCTCCCAGCGCGCACCGGGACCCGAACCCGTCTACACCGAGTACACCGACGAGCCCGCCGAGGCCGAGGGTGCGGCCCGCCGCATCCGTGAGCTGCTCGGTGCGGGCGTCCAGCCCGCCGAGATCGCCGTCCTGTTCCGCACCAACGCTCAGTCAGAGACCTACGAGCAGGCCCTCGCCGACGCCGGCATCCCGTACCAGCTGCGCGGCGCCGAGCGCTTCTTCGACCGCCCCGAGGTACGCAAGGCGATCAGCGCCCTCCGCGCCGCCGCCCGCTTCGGCGGCAACGACGCCCTCCTCGAGGACGTCGTGGACCTGCCCTCCCAGGTGCGCGCGGTCCTGTCCGGCGAGAACTGGACGCCCCAGCCACCGGCCGGTTCCGGTGCCGTCCGGGAACGCTGGGAGTCGCTGGCCGCGCTGGTGAACCTGGCGCAGGACTTCACCGCTGCCAGAGCGAGCGCGACCCTCGCCGACCTGGTCGCCGAACTCGACGAGCGCGCGGGCGCCCAGCACGCCCCGACGGTCCAAGGCGTCACGCTCGCCTCCCTGCACTCGGCCAAGGGCCTGGAGTGGGACGTCGTCTTCCTGGTCGGTGTCGCCGAGGGCATGATGCCGATCACCTACGCGCGCACCGACGAGCAGATCGAGGAGGAGCGCCGCCTGCTCTACGTCGGCGTCACCCGGGCCCGCGAGCGCCTGCACCTCTCCTGGGCGCTCTGCCGGTCGCCGGGAGGCCGCCCGAGCCGCCGTCCCAGCCGGTTCCTCGACGGACTGCGGCCCGGCTCGGGCGGAGCGGCCGGGCGCGGCGCCAGTGTCGGCGTCGGAGGCGTCGAGCGGGGTTTCCGGAGCGCGGCCGCGGGCGTGGTGGTCGTGCCGCGCCGGACCCAGCGCACCCCGGCCCGCTGCCGGGTCTGCGGGCGCACCCTGACCGACGGCGGCGAGATGAAGCTGATGCGCTGCGAGGACTGCCCCTCCGACATGGACGAGGGCCTCTACGAGCGGCTGCGCTCCTGGCGCGCGGTCCAGGCACGACGAGCTGGACAGCCCGCGTTCTGTGTCTTCACGGACAAGACCCTGATCGCGATTGCCGAGGCCGCCCCCGAGGAACCGGGCGACCTCGCGCGGATCCCGGGCGTCGGCATGCGCAAGCTCAACCGCTACGGAACCGATGTTCTGGCCCTCTGCGCAGGCCAGGATCTGGCGGCCGAGGACGAGGAAGACTGATCCGAACTCGTCGGAAAAATAGTTTGCGCATGCCCCAGGAATCCCCATAGGTTCTTAGGCACGAGAACAGAGGCCTTCTCCAAGGCCCCGGTTCCGTGCTGTACTTACATATCCGTCGAACTGGGTTCATTTCCGGTTCCCCGAGACGCCGAGAGGAGGCGATTCCAGTGATCATCATCAACACCAACTCCGTCAGCACCGCCAAACTGACCGATCGCTCGAACGTCTCCACGTGCATTCTCGCCGCCTCGAACCTGGGCACCGGTCTGTCCGGCATTCGTGCCGGCCGGCTGGCGTCCTCCTCCGTTGCCCCCGCGGGCCTCCTTGTCCGCGAGCGCAGTGAGCGACCGACGAAGGCACTGGAAGCGGCAGTAGCGGCGCAGGCGAAGGCCTATGCCTTTACGGCGACCGGTGCCGGTGCCCGGAAGCAGACGACGCAGCACCACCTGATGTGGGCCTTCCGTGGGCCAGAACCCTGGAGTGATCCAGCCTGATCGTCGATCAGGCCGGCGCCTTCAGGGCCGCGGAACCCCACCCGGGATCCGCGGCCCTTCTGTTTGTCCCCGACCGGGGCGGCAGAGCGAGGGGGCCTCGGGACAAGAGAAAACCCCGGTACCAAGCCGCCACCCGGCCCGACAGGGCCGGAACGACCAGACGAGGAAGACGACCGTGCAACTCGAAGCGCACGCCCCGTCCGTACCGCCTTCCGAAACGATCCCCCCGCCCGGCCTCACGGAGGACTCCACCTTGACCCCGCTCACGGCGCTCACCGCGCTCGACGACGCCATCGAGAACCTCGGCGTACCCGTCCCCTGCCGCTCCTACGACCCGGAGGTCTTCTTCGCCGAGTCGCCGGCGGACGTGGAGTACGCCAAGTCCCTGTGCCGCACCTGCCCGCTGGTCGAGGCCTGCCTGGCCGGTGCCAAGGAGCGGCGCGAGCCCTGGGGCGTCTGGGGTGGCGAGCTGTTCGTCCAGGGTGTCGTCGTCGCCCGGAAGCGGCCGCGTGGCCGCCCGCGCAAGAACCCGGTCACCGCATGAACACCATCGCAGGAACGATCGACCGTCCCCTCACGCACGACCCCAAGAAGCAGGCCCCGATGAAGCCGTCCACCAGCGAGCCCGCAGGCTCCGCGATCCAAGACGTCACCACCACCGGCGCGAACGACTCGCGTCAGAACAGGACCCGCGAGATGCAACTCATCCCAGAAGCCCTGGCTCGTGCGCATATGCACGACCGCCTGCACGAGGCCGAGCAGGAACGCCGGGCCATGCGCCTGGTGACCGCTCGCCGGATGCAGCGTCGGGCCGAGCGCGCCTCGCTGCGTGCTCGCCGGGCGCTCGCCATGGCCGTGATGCAGTAACCCCTTCCACCTGAAGCGGTGGCCTCCCGGTAAGGGAGGCGAAGCTCTCCCCGCGGGGACCGGTCCGTCCGAACGGACCGGTCCCCGCAGCACGTTGCGCCAC
This sequence comes from Streptomyces sp. NPDC033216, assembly GCF_055577115.1. Lineage (NCBI taxonomy): Bacteria > Bacillati > Actinomycetota > Actinomycetes > Kitasatosporales > Streptomycetaceae > Streptomyces > Streptomyces sp. NPDC033216. Next base: position 499,374 of record NZ_JBVIQK010000002.1, read on the forward strand.
GGAAGCCGGGATGACGCGGCCGACGGGCGGCCGACCCGGCCAGGTGATCACTCGCCCCTGGCCGCCGGTCACGCCTGCGCGACGGAACCCTCCGCCTCCGGGCCGTCGTCGAGGACGAACCCCGGCAGCCACTCCTCCAGTTCCTCCCGCAGCCGTACCGTCGCACCGAGCTGGCACAGCACGCCGATCGTGCTGAGCGTCACCCGGTGGATCAGCAGGTAGGCCGGAGGCAGGTTGAGCTGCCTGCCCAGTTGGTAGGCGGGGGAGCGCGGGTCAGCGATCCGGGCCGCCTGGCTGCGCATCCAGTCCCGGGTGAACGTGAACTCGTCGACCAGTGCCGGTTCGATGATCGGCAGAAGGTAGTCGAGGACCGCGTCGGGCTCCAGCTCGATGGACTCCTTGACGAACCCCTCCTCGCGCAGCAGCTCGTAGACCGCGTTCGCCTCGCCGTCGAGGGTCATGCGCAGCGAGGTGCCGATCGTCCGGGGCAGCCCGCCGGGGAGCCGGTCGACGGTGCCGAAGTCCAGGACGCCCAGACGCCAGTCGGCCTCGCCCTCCGGGCCGCCGGGCACGAGACGGAAGTTGCCGGGGTGCGGGTCGGCGTGCAACAGACCGGTCCGGGCCGGGCCGGAGAAGAGGAAACGCGACAGCAACTGGCCGGCGCGGTCGCGCTGCTCGGGGGTGCCGCCGGAGATCACCTCGGACAGGGGCACGCCGTCGATCCACTCCGTGACCAGGACCTGGTCGCACTGGTGGACCACCGCCGGGACCACGACATCGGGATCGCCGCGGAACTCTTCCGCATGCGCCTGCTGGGCCTGCGCCTCCAGCCCGTAGTCCAGCTCCTCCGAGACACGGTCCCGGAGTTCAATGATCAGCGGCTTGATGTCCATGCCGGGAATGAGGGGGCCCAACAGCCGGGCGAAACGGCTCAGTTGGTTCAGGTCCGACAACAGGGCCTCGCCCGCGCCGGGATACTGGACCTTGACCGCCACCTCCCGCCCGTCGTGCCACACCGCCCGGTGCACCTGGCCGATCGAGGCTGCCGCGGCCGGCTTGTCGTCGAACCTGAGGAACAGTTCTGGCCAGCCCTCGCCGAGCCGCTCCGCGAGCACGGAGTGCACCGTGCGGGTCGGCATGGGCGGCGCGGCCTCCTGGAGCTTGGTGAGGGCCGCGCGGTAGGGGCCGGCGACCTCCTCGGGCAGGGCGGACTCGAACACGGACAGGGCCTGCCCGAACTTCATCGCACCGCCCTTCAACTCGCCGAGAACCTTGAACAGTTGCTCCGCGGTGCGCTGTTGCAACTCCCGGCCGACGATCTCCGCGGACTCACCCACGATCCGTTTGCCCAGGCCCCAGGTGGCGCGGCCCGCGATGCCGAGCGGGAGCGCGGCGAGCTTGGCGGTCCGGGTGACCGCCTTCCGGGGAAGATCAGACATGCGCCCTCCAGGTCCCAGAAAGCCGCGCCGCGTCTGCCGTACGGCGTAACTCCTTCGAATGCCGTTGCTCCGTCATTGTCGCGCGCGACTGCGCGTCCTCGGCCAAGGTGTGTTCCTCATTACCTTTCTCCGCCGTCCCGCATGGGCATGCGGGGTGCGGCCACACCGGTCGCGCATGCCACTGGAGGGTCGGCAACGACACCTCCCAGCGTGCGTCCAGGCTGGAAGGGGATGAGCCGTCGAGAAAGGCGAGCGCGTGGGCCGCCGCCAGCCCCGCGACCGTGGTGGCCAGCGTCAGGTCGCAGGCGCGGACGGCGCGCCGCGTCCCGGAGTGCCACTGCGCGACCAGCCGGGGCCACGCCGGATCCCGGTCGGTACGCGCCTGGTGCAGGCACCCAGCGCAGGCCGTCTCACCGGGCAGGACCAGTGGGCCGACCACCCCCGTCGCCTCCACGACCCCCGCGTACAGATGCGGTGTGCCCGAGTCGATCAGGGACTCGGCCTCGGACGGAGCCGGGGCGTGCACGGAGACGTCGTCCCGTGGGGCGAGGATCACCAGGGAGAAACCCGGCACGTCCGTCCCGCCCGGTGAGCGGCTGCTCCGACGGGGCGCCCGGCACGGCGCGGCCCGGCGCACCGCACGACGGGCGGACTCGTCCCGGCGCTCACCGATCGCGTCGGCAGGCAGTCCGCCCGGAGCGACGTCCCCCGGCTCCACCACGCCACCGTCGCGCACGTCCACCTCGCCGATCCCCGCGCCCGAGAGCAGCGAGGCCAGCACGGCACCCACCCGGCCGGCACCCCGTACCTGCACCCGGAGCCGGCGTCGGGCGGCCAGGTGCTCGATGGCCCCGCCCGGCTCCGACGTGGTCAGCGACAGCGACGCGAGGTCCGGGCGCAGCCGGTCCATGACGTCCTTCCTCTCCCGCAGGGCGACCCCGTCCGCCCCGCCCCCGCGCGCGTCGTCGAGCAGGCCTGCCCCCGCCAGCCGCCGCACCAACTGATCCACATGCCCGTCCGGCAGGTCCATCCGCTGCCCCTCCTCGCGCAGGAGAGGGAGCCCGCGGGTTCCGTCCAGCAGGTCCAGGAAACTGCCCGTCGCCGTGTCCACCGGGCCGAGCGTCAGCGCGTGCGCCGGGGCCAGCCCGAACTGCACGGTGTTCAGGTCACGCCAGCCGCGCCGCAGCGCGGGCTTCACCATCGGATGCATCGAAGGCCCCCGTCGCACTGGAATCTCCCCGTACGCCGACGGGGCGGGGCCATGGGGCGCTCGCTCCGCCGACGAATGCCAGCATGCCCGGCCGCGCCGAGGGGTGCCGAAGGTTGTCCACAGGGAACGGAATTCATCGTACAAATCCGTCGTACGAGGCAAGCGCGAGCCGGGGGATCGGAACCGAACCGCCCCGGAGTCGGGACTTCCCCCGTTCGCAGCGGGTAACGTCGGTGCGTGCCCGCCGATCCACTGCACCGCGCCGGAACGCCACAGCGCAGCACGACGAGCCAGCCGCCGAGCGGCTCACGCGCGAGCGTGATCGAGGTCCGCAGGAGCGCCCGACGACGCCGGACGGTCTCCGCGTACCGCGAGGGCGATCGCACCGTCGTGCTCATCCCTGCCCGCATGTCCGAGGCCGAGGAGCAACGCTGGGTGAGCGTCATGCTCGACAAGCTCGCCGCGCAGGAGAGCCGTCGCCGCATCCCCGGCGACGCCGAGCTGGCCGACCGCGCAGAGCGGCTGTCGGCCCAGTACTTCGACGGCCGGGCCAGGCCCGCCACGGTCCGCTGGGTGACCAACCAGAACACCCGCTGGGGCTCGTGCACCCCTGCCGAGGGCAGCATCCGCCTGTCGCACCGCCTCAAGGGCATGCCGGAGTACGTCGTCGACTACGTGCTCCTCCACGAGCTGGCGCACCTGCTCGTGCCCGGTCACGGCCCCGACTTCTGGCGGTTGCTGGAGGCGTATCCGCGCACCGAACGGGCCCGTGGCTACCTGGAAGGGGTGGTCGCGGCCGAGCGGTTGCCCCACCTGCCCGGCACCCGCGGGGAGTGAGTTCCGCGCGCGGGTCGTCCGGCAGCGTCCCGCGCGGGTTGTGTACCGGCTCTGTACCGACATCGTCCGGTGTCCGAGTTTGCCGTTAGCCTGACGCGACGCACTCGCAATCGGGATGGGGGACGGTCGTAACGCATGTCCAGGGAATTCCAACGCGGCCACAAGGCCAGGATCAGTGACCTCACGGCGGGCACGGATCTGTACGTAGGTGTGCAGATCTCCGGCCCCGGCCTGACCTTCGACATCAGCTGCTTCGGCCTCGACGCCGACGAGCGGCTCTCGGACGACCGGTACTTCGTCTTCTTCAACCAGCCGAAGACCCCCGAGGAGTCCGTTCAGCTCCTGGGCGCGCAGGCGGGCGACACGGAGTCCTTCCGCGTCACTCTGGACCGGATCCCCCCGCAGATCCGCAGGCTGTCCTTCACCGCGACCCTCGACGGCGCGGGCCAGATGTCGCAGATCGCCCCCGGCTATCTGCGGATCGTCGCGGGCGGCGAGGAGGTGGCCCGCTACTCCTTCGGCGGCTCGGAGTTCTCCACCGAGCGCGCAGTGATGCTGGGCGACTTCTACTTCAAGGACGGGTGGCGCTTCGCGGCCGTCGGACAGGGCTTCGACGGCGGTCTGGACGCGCTGCTGAAGAACTTCGGCGGTGAGGTCGCCGAGGAGGAGGCGCCCGTCGCCGCGCCGCAGCCGCAGTCCGGCGCCGCTCCCGGCTTCGCCCCGCCCGCCTTCGGCGCCCCGCCCGCCCCGGCACCGGCCCCACAGCAGCCGCAGCCCGCCGCCCAGGGCTTCGCCCCGCCGGCCGGCCCGCCTCCGGCCGCGACCCAGCCGCCCGTGCACGCCGCGCCGACGATCATCGCGCCCATGACCCCGCCGGGCGGAGTCCAGGTCCCGCCTCCGTCCCCGGCGCCCTACGGCCAGCCCGGCCAGCAGCCGTACGGTCAGCCGCAGCAGCAGCAGCAGCTCGGCCGGCCCGGCGCGCCGAGCGCCCCGCCGCCCCCCGGCTACGGGCAGCCTCCGGCGCCGCAGGCCCCCACGCCGCCCCCCGGCTATGGCCAGCCGACCCCGCCGCCGGGCTACGGCCGGCAGCCGGCTTTCGGCCAGGTACCCGGCCAGCAGGCCTACGGCGTGCCCCAGGGCGCGCCGCAGGGGGGCGTCGGTGTGGCCGCGGCCCTCCAGCAGTTCAAGGAGACGCCCACGGGGCAGCGCTGGACGCAGCAGAACCGGAAGCTGATCCGCGTCGACCTCGGCGTCGGCGGCCAGCCGGTGCTGGCCCGGCAGGGCAGCATGGTGCTCTATCAGGGCAAGGTCGACTTCAGTTACAAGGGCGCCGGATTCGCCGGCCGGATCGTCGGCAACGCGACCGGCCAGGAGATGCAGCTGATGCGCTGCACCGGCCAGGGACAGGTGTTCCTCGCCGAGGACTCCACCATGCTGCACCCCATCGAGTTGCAGGGCGACGGCATCTGCGTCTCCGCGGAGAACGTCCTCGCCTTCGACGAGAGCCTCCAGTACGAGGTCCGCCGCATCGAGGGTCACGGCATCCCCGGCGGCGCCCTCTTCACCATGCAGTTCACGGGCACCGGCACGATCGTCGTGAAGACGCACGGCACGCCCGTCGTCCTGCCGGTGACGCCGACGACCTTCGCCGACTGCAACGCCGTCGTCGCCTGGTCCGCCGCGGCCCAGGTCGTCGTCTCCAGCCAGGTGCGCATGCGCCGCAACGCCTACCCGGGCGACACGGGAGAGAGCGTGAACCTCCAGTTCCGGGCCGCTCCCGGCAACTTCATCGTCGTCCAGCCGTACGAGGTCTGAGGGAGCCCGTCATGAACCAGCCGCTCGCGGGCTTTGCCCCCGCACCCGTCACCGCCCGGATGGAGAACCACGGCAACCACATGCTGAAGGTGGCCCTCCAGACCGGAAGCGACCTCCTCGCGCGCGTGGGCTCGATGGTCGCCTACGAGGGCTTCATCCAGTACGAACCCAACCCGCCGGCCGTGCGCCAGATCGCGCGCGACTGGATGACCGGCGAGGGCGCGCCCCTGATGAAGTGCTCCGGCGACGGCCTGCTCTACCTCGCCGACTACGGCGCGAACGTCGTCGTGATCAACCTCAACGGCGACGGCATCTCCGTCAACGCCACCAACCTGCTCGCCTTCGACGCCCACCTCACCTGGGGTGTCGAGCGGGTCAAGGGTCTGGCGAAGTTCGCCGGACAGGGACTGTGGAACACCAAGATCTCCGGGCAGGGATGGGTCGCCCTGACCTCCCGGGGCAAGCCGATCGTCGTCGACTGCGGCGGCGGTGAGAACGAGACCTACGTCGACCCGGACGCGCTCGTCGCCTGGTCCCCGAACCTCAAGGTCAAGGGCAAGCGCAGCTTCAAGGCGCAGTCGTTGATCGGCCGGGGCAGCGGCGAGGCCTACCAGATGGCCTTCTCCGGTGAGGGGATCGTCGTCGTCCAGCCCAGCGAGGACAGCACCGACCGCCTTCGGGTCCGGGGCTGAGGGGGAGCCAGAGTCACCATGCAGAGCCCGCTTTTCGCCTACAACGACCAGCAGACGCAGGAACGCTGGAGCCTCCAGAACAAGCAGATGCTGCGCGTCGCCCTGGAGGGCCACGACGACGTCCTAGCCCGCAAGGGCACGATGGTCGCCTACCAGGGACTCGTCGAGTTCGACGCCGAGTTCCAGAGCAACAGCCGGTCACGCGCGCGTGCGCGGACCGGCGAGGGCCTGGACCTGATGCGCTGCCACGGGCAGGGCATCGTCTACCTCGCCAACCTCGCCCAGCACATCCACCTGGTCGAGGTCGACCACGAGGGGCTGACCGTCGACAGCAGCTACGTCCTCGCCATGGACTCCGCACTGCACCACGAGGTCATCGCCGTCGACAGCCTCTACGGCATCTCCGGCTCCGGGAAGTACCAGCTCAACATCACCGGCCGCGGCAGGGTCGCGCTGATGACCTCGGGCGCGCCGCTGATGCTTCAGGTCACGCCCGACAAGTACGTCAACTGCGACGCGGACGCCATCGTGGCCTGGTCCACCGGGCTGCGGGTGCAGATGCAGGCGCAGACCCACTCCTCCGGGGTGTGGCGGCGACGCGGCAACACGGGTGAGGGCTGGGAGCTGAGCTTCATGGGCACCGGCTTCGCGCTGGTCCAGCCGAGTGAGCTGCTGCCGCCGCAGAACGCCCAGATCGGATCCGGTGTCGCCGCGCAGTACGGCATGGGCCAGCAGGGGGCGCGGGCGCAGAACCAGGGCAACGCCTGGAGCTGACCGTCCGGAGAACGGACGTGAGGGGCGACCGCCTGGTGGGCCGCCCCTCACGCGTGCCGCCTCACAGGCGCGCCCGCGTCGCCTCCAGCAGGCGGACGACCGACTCGTCCGCCACCCCCGCGACCGCCTCGTAGGGATACCAGCGCAGGTCGAGGGACTCTTCGCTGATGGCCTCGGTGGAGCCGGGCGGGGACACAGCCGCGTACTGGACGTCGAGATGCCAGTGGCACGGGGCCGGGATCGGATGGCGGTCCAGCCGGACCGGGCCGCCCGGCAGCAACGTCAGACCCGGGATGCCGGACTCCTCGGTGGCCTCACGCAGGGCGGCTGCCGCCAGGGAGACGTCCTGCGGCTCGCAGTGGCCGCCCATCTGGAGCCACATCCGCAACTTCCTGTGCAGGGTCAGCAGCACCCGTCCCCGCTCGGGGTCGATCACCAGGGCGCTCGCCGTCAGATGGCCGGCCTCGCAGGCCTTCCACATGCCGTCCGGGTGCGCCGCCAGGTGGTCGAGGTAGTTCTGGCGCAACTCGCCCTGGTTCTCGTACGCCTTCAGTACGAGAACCGCGTCGTCGTGCAGGCTCACTCGGTGCTGTCGCCCTTGCCCTCGTCGGTGTCGTCGTCCTTCCTCAGGTTCGGCTTCTCGCCGGAGTCCGGAACCGGACCGGAACCCGAATCGGGACCGGAACCCGCGTCCGAACCGGTGTCCGCGCCGCCGTTCGCCGCTTCGCCGAGCATCGTTTCCCACTCGGAGAAGTCCATCTGCTCGCGGTGCACGAAGCCGTCCGGATCGTCCAGGTCGGCGGCCGTCGGCAGCATGTCCGGGTGGGCCCACAGCGCGTCGCGGCCGTCGACGCCGCGCGCGTCCGTCAGCGAGGCCCACAGCCGGGACGCGTCCCGCAGGCGGCGCGGGCGCAGCTCCAGACCGATCAGCGTCGCGAACGTCTGCTCCGCCGGACCGCCCGTGGCACGACGTCGGCGCAGGGTCTCGCGAAGGGCGTCCGCGGACGACAGGCGCGGCTTGGCGGCCGCGTGAACCACCGCGTCGACCCAGCCTTCCACCAGCGCCAGAGCCGTCTCCAGACGAGCCAGGGCGGCCTTCTGCTCCGGGCTGTCCTCCGGCTGGAACATGCCCTGCTGAAGGGCGTCCTGAAGCTGCTCGGGGTTCTGCGGATCGAACTGGCCGACCACGTCCTCCAGCTTGGCCGTGTCCACCTTGATCCCGCGCGCGTAGCCGTCGACCGCGCCGAACAGGTGCGAGCGCAGCCACGGGACGTGCGCGAACAGGCGCTGGTGTGCGGCCTCGCGCAGGGCGAGGTAGAGCCGCACCTCCTCCTTCGGGACGCCCAGGTCCTTGCCGAACGACTCGATGTTCAGCGGCAGCAGCGCGGCCTTGCCAGCCGGACCGAGCGGCAGCCCGATGTCGGTCGAGCCGACGACCTCGCCCGCGAGCACGCCGACGGCCTGCCCGATCTGGGAGCCGAACATGGCGCCGCCCATCGAGCGCATCATGCCGATCAGCGGGCCCGCCATGGCCTGCATCTCCTCCGGCAGGACATCGCCCATGGCCGCTCCGACACGCTCGGCGACCGGGTCGACCAGCTCCTTCCAGGCGGGCAGGGTCGCCTCGACCCACTCCGCGCGCGACCACGCCACGGCGGTGCCCGCGCCGGACGGCAGGGAGGTCGCGTCGTCCAGCCACAGGTCGGCCAGACGGACGGCCTCCTGCACGGCGGTCCGCTCGGCGGGGCCGACGCTCGCGTCCTTGACGCCGTCGGAGGTGCCCTGGGAGACCGTCTGGCGGGCGATCTGCTTGGCCATGTCCCAGTTCACCGGGCCGCCCTCGTAGGAGAGCATCTGGCCCAGCTGCTGGAACGCGGCGCCCAGGTCGGTCGGGTTCAGCGAGCCGAACATGGCGGCGAGCGGATTGTCCGCGCCGGGGCCGCCGAAGCCGCCGCCGCCGGGCAGCCCGCCGAAGCCGAACGGGTTGGCCGGTCCCTGACCACCGCCGCTCTGCGGGTCCTTCTTCTTGCCCTCGTCGCCGTCGTCCGGCTCCTCCGGCGGAAGGCCGAATCCGAATGGGGTGTCACTCACGGGGTTCCTCGGCTGGTAAGGCCACCGGCTCTGGTCCGGCGGCGCGGCTGCCCTGCAACACCACCCAGCGTAGACACCCGGGCTCGATCGGGCCTCGGTGCTTCGCCGACCAGCGGCCTGCGGCAGGATGGATGCACCTGGTACGAACGCGTCACTCACGCCCGTATGGAAAACAACCGCTGGAGACACCTGGTGAGTTCCCCAGATCCGCAGGTTCGCGCAGCGCGAAACCCCTCGACCCCGCGCGGGCCGCGCGGCCCCGTCGTCGCCGTCACCGGCGCCGCGACCGGGATGGGCGCGCTGCTGACCGAGCGGCTCGCCGCGTCCGACGACATCAAGCAGGTCATCGCCATCGACGAGCGGCGAGGAGAGTGCGACGCGGCGCAGTGGCACATCCTCGACGTCCGCGACCCGGCGATCGCCGAGAAGCTGCGCGGCGCGGACGTTGTCGTCCATCTGGCGCTCGATCTCGACCTGGGGAGCGAAGCCGCCGCCCGAACGGCCTACAACGTGCGCGGGACGCAGACGGTGCTGACCGCCGCCGCGGCCGCCGGGGTGCACCGCGTGGTCCTGTGCACCTCCGCGATGGTCTACGGGGCGCTGCCGGACAACGAACTGCCGCTGTCGGAGGACGCGGAGCTGAAGGCCACGGCGGAGGCGACCGGCGTCGGGGACCTCCTGGAGATCGAGCGGCTCGCGCGGCGCGCCCCTCGCGCGCATCCGGGGCTCAACGTCACCGTGGTGCGGCCGGCGGTGCTGGTGGGCGGCACGGACACCGCGCTGACCCGGTACTTCGAGTCGCCCCGGCTGCTGGTCGTCGCCGGATCGCGGCCGGTCTGGCAGTTCTGCCACGTCGAGGACCTGTGCGGGGCACTGGAGTACGCCGTCCTGGAGAAGGTCGACGGGGAACTCGCCGTGGGCTGCGACGGCTGGCTGGAGCAGGAGGAGGTCGAGGAGCTGAGCGGGATCCGGCGGATGGAGCTGCCGTCGGCGGTCGCGCTCGGCGCTGCGGCCCGGCTGCACCGGATCGGGCTGACGCCCTCCCCGGCGGGGGACCTGGCGTACACCATGCACCCGTGGGTGGTCAGCGGCAGCCGGCTGCATGACGCCGGGTGGCGGCCTCGGTGGACCAACGAGGAAGTCCTCGCGGAGTTGCTGGCGGAGGTCTCGGGACGGCGCACCGTCGCCGGACGGCGGCTGGGGCGGAAGGACGCGACGGCCGCGGGCGCCGCTGGGGCGACGGTGGCTCTGCTGGGCGCTGCCGCCGTGGTGCGGCGGGCCCGTAAGGCGCGGCGGCGGTAGCGGCCCTGGTGGGTGACCCTCCGGGAAGTCTTCCCGCTGCCGCTCGCCTCCCCTTCGCTTCCCCTCCCTCCGCTTCCCCTTCTCGGGTTCGCTCCAACGGGGGACCCCGTCCGTCTCCGGAAGCGGTCGCCCCGGCCGCCCGTTCCGTCCTGTGCGGCCCGTCCGCGGGCGCCGGACGGGCCGCACACTGCTGTAGGCGGCTCCCGCCCCTACGCGTGCGTGCCGGGCGGTCCCGCTGTTCCCCCTTCTCGTCGGGGTGCGGCACGATGGGGGTATGGCACCCAGTGATGATCACCCCGGTGAGCAGGCCGCGCCGGATCCCGTCAAGCTGATCGCGATCCGGGACAGCGCGCTGTCCCTGGACGAGGTCTTCCGGGCCGTGGGGGACGACGCGGCGGGCGGGACGGCTCTGTTCGTGGGGACCGTGCGCAACCACGACGGCGGCGCCGACGTGGACACGCTCGGGTACTCCAGTCATCCCAGTGCCGAGGCGGAGATGCGGCGGATCGCGGAGAAGGTCGTCGCCGAGTACCCGGTGCGGGCGCTCGCTGCCGTGCACCGGGTGGGGGACCTGAGGGTCGGCGATCTCGCCGTCGTCGTCGCCGTGTCCTGTCCGCACCGGGGCGAGGCATTCGAGGCCTGCCGCAAGCTGATCGACCAGCTCAAGCACGAGGTGCCGATCTGGAAGCACCAGAGGTTCTCCGACGGCACCGAGGAGTGGGTCGGGGCCTGCTGACCTCCCACCCGTCCGGTTGCGTAACCCCACCCCTGGCACGAGCGTTGTCCGTGCGGAGGGTTAATCTGCTGATCAGTCAGTAGCGGTCGCACGTGGGGTTGGGAGGTCGGCATGGGGGCGCTCGCCTGGTTGCTGATTCCGCTGGTCGCCGCCGTCGGTGCCGGTCTGTGGGGCAGTTGGGCCAATCGCACGCGCAAGGCCCGCGGCGACGGCCCCGAACTGGACGGTTACGCGCGCTTCCGGGCGGCCATGGAGAGGTCCCACTCGGGCACCTGAGGCCCCTGACCCCGGCGGTGGCCCTGACGGTGCGCCGACAGAACCGTCCCGTACTGTCGAGTCATGCCACGCCGCACCGCGACGATGCTCGCCTCCACCCTGATGCTGATCGCGCTCCTCTGCGCGGGAGTACTCATCCCCGTGCCGTACGCGGAGATGTCACCGGGGCCGACGGTGAACACCCTCGGGGAGCACGGCGGCGAGCCGGTGCTCCAGATCGCCGGGCGCAAGACCTACCCGACCGACGGTCACCTCAACATGACGACCGTGCGGGTCACCAGTGCCGACTACCGGATGAACCTCGTCGAGGCCGTCTACGGATGGCTCGCGCACGACAACAAGGTCGTCCCGCACGACACGCTCTACCCGGACGGCAAGACCGAGGAGCAGTCGACCCAGGAGAACGCCGAGGAGTTCAGCCAGTCCCAGGAGAGCGCCAAGGTCGCCGCCCTGAGGGAACTGGACGTCCCGGTGCGGTCCTGGGTGATCGTCTCCACCGTCGTGAAGGGATCGCCCGCCGAGGGCCGGCTGCACGCCGGAGACGTGATCAAGGACGTGGACGGCACGGCGGTGAAGGAACCGTCCGACGTGGCGAAGCTGGTGACGAAGCACGAGCCCGGCGAGAACGTCGTCTTCACCATTGTGCCGGCCAAGGACCAGGCCGCCGCCGAGAAGGACAACAGGACGGCGACCAGGACGCGGAAGGTCACGATCAGAACCGCTGCCTCCGACGACACCGGCGCGAAGCGGGCCATCGTGGGGATCTCCGCCGGCACCGACCACACGTTCCCGTTCACGATCGACATCAAGCTCGCCGACGTCGGCGGCCCGAGCGCCGGCCTGATGTTCGCGCTCGGCATCTACGACAAGCTGACCCCGGGCAGCCTGACCGGCGGGAAGTTCGTCGCCGGCACCGGCACCATCGACGACGACGGCAAGGTCGGCCCGATCGGCGGCATCGAGATGAAGACCGTCGGCGCCCGCGACAAGGGCGCCCAGTACTTCCTGACGCCCGCCGACAACTGCGCGTCCGCCGCCAAGGACACCCCCGGCGGCCTCACGCTCGTCAAGGTGAACACCATCGACGACGCCCTGGGCGCGCTGAAGGACATCCGCAGCGGTGACACCGCCGACCTGCCGAAGTGCACGGCCGGCTAGACCGTGTGGCGACGCGGGGCTACTCCTCGAACGTCGCCGACAGAGCCTCGGCCAGGCCCGGGACCAGGTCGGAACCGGTGAGGACCTCCGTCGGGGAGTCCTTCTCGCGCAGCCGCAGGGCCGAGTCACGGGCGCCGTCACGCAGGACAGCCACCGTCATCCGGACCTCCTGACGGTCGGGGTGCTCGGCCACCCACTGCGTCAGCTTCGCCTCGCTCAGCCCCTGCGGGACCTGGGCCTCGGCGGACGGGGGCAGCATCAGACGTTCCACGGTCAGCGCACAGCCGACCACCGCGTCGGGCCAGGCGATCGTCGCGAGGAACTCGTCGAGCGGCTTGTCCGTTGGCACTTCGTCCTGCTCGATCGGGGTGAGACCGGTGGTCTCGGGCGCGTCCTCCAGACCGAGCTGGGCGGCGAGCGCGGGTTCCTGGGTCCGCAGCCGTGCGGTGTCTACGAGGGCGAAAAGGCGGGCGGGCTGGTCCCAGCCGAGGCCGGAGGCGTACTCGTCGATCTCGAGTACGGCTCGGGTGAGCGGGCTCGCCGCCATGGGAGTGTTGGACATGGTCACAATCCTGCCTCGTTCAGGGCCGGAATCGGGAACCGAGTAAAGGGTGAGTAAGTTGCATAGGTGTGGGCCCGCGATCACGGGGGGCCACGGAGGGTCCACGAAGACGCGGGCCTGACGGATCAACAGCGAACCTCGGGGTGCGAACCTTGGCTTTCCAGATGCCGGACCGCGGCGGAGGCCCGACCGGGCCACGGATCAGAGTGGGCCGCCCGTCCCGGCGTGTCCGGACTCTGCTCATGACACTTGGCGTGCTAGCCGTCCTGGGCATGGCGTTCACCATGTTCGCCGGTTTCTGGACGGACTGGCTCTGGTACCGGTCGGTGAAGTACTCCTCCGTCTTCACGACCACCCTGTCGACCAAGATCGGGCTCTTCTTCGTCTTCGGTCTGCTGATGGCCCTCGCGGTCGGGTTCAACATCTGGCTGGCCCACCGCCTGCGGCCGCCGCTGAGTGCCATGTCGATGGAACAGCAGAGCCTCGACCGGTACCGCATGGGCATCGCACCGTACAAGAAGTGGCTGCTGCTCGCGATCACCGCCCTCGTCGGGCTGATCGCCGGGGCTTCGGCGTCGGGGCAGTGGCGGACCTGGCTGATGTGGGTCAACGGCGTGTCCTTCGGACAGAAGGACCCGCAGTTCCACCTCGACGTGTCCTTCTACGCCTTCGACCTGCCCTGGTACCGCTTCCTGCTCGGGTTCGGCTTCGCCGCCACGATCCTCTCCCTGATCGCCGCCGCGCTCACCCACTACCTCTACGGCGGGCTGCGCGTCACCAGCCCCGGCGCGCGCGCCACAGGCGCGGCCACCGGACACCTGTCGGTGCTGCTGGGCGTCTTCGTCGCCCTGAAGGCGGTCGCGTACTGGCTCGACCGGTACGGCCTGGCGGTGAAGTCCAGCGACTTCAAGGCCACCGACAACTGGACCGGCCTGCGCTACGTCGACGCCAACGCCTACCTGCCGGCCAAGACGATCCTGTTCTGCATCGCGGTCATCTGCGCCCTGCTGTTCTTCGCCACCTTGTGGCGGCGTACCTGGCAGCTGCCCGTCATCGGCTTCGGCCTGATGGTGCTGTCCGCGATCCTGATCGGCGGCCTGTACCCGGCGATCGTCCAGAAGTTCCAGGTCCAGCCGAACGAGCAGGCCAAGGAAGCGCCGTACGTCGAGAAGAACCTCAAGGCGACCCGCGAGGCCTACGGCATCGAGGGCGCCCAGGTCACCGACTACTCGGGGACGAGCAAGACCGAGGACAAAACGACGCTGCGCGACGACGTGGCCGGCGCGGCGAGCATCCGCGTCCTGGACCCGAACATCGTGTCGCCGACCTTCCAGCAGCTCCAGCAGATCCGGAAGTACTACGCCTTCCCGACGAACCTGGACGTGGACCGCTACAGCGTGAAGGGCCAGGACCAGGACACGGTCATCGGCCTGCGCGAACTCAACCTCGCGGGCGTGGACAAGCAGAACTGGATCAACAACCACTTCCGCTACACCCACGGCTACGGGGTGGTCGCCGCCAAGGGCACCACCGCGGACACCGACGGCCGCCCGGCCTTCACCGAGTCCAACCTGCCGTCGGAGGGCGTGCTCGGGAAGTACGAGCAGCGCGTCTACTACGGCGAGAAGACGACCACGTACTCGATCGTCGGCGGTCCCCAGAAGGAGATCGACTACTCCGACGACCAGGGCGAGAAGACCACCAGCTACACCGGCAAGAGCGGGGTCAACCTCTCCAACCCGGTCAACCGGGCGGCGTACGCGGTGGCGTTCGGTGAACCGCAGATCCTGTACTCCGGCGCGATCGGCGAGGGTTCGAGGATCCTCTACAACCGCACGCCCAAGGAGCGCGTCGAGGCGGTCGCCCCGTGGCTCACCATCGACGGCGACGCGTATCCGGCGGTCGTGGGCGACCGGGTCCAGTGGATCGTCGACGCGTACACGACCACCAACGGATACCCGTACGCCTCGCGTACGACCCTCGGCGACACGACGGCGGACTCGCTGACCGCCGCCAACAACAACCGCGCGGTGGTGGCCCAGCAGAACCAGGTCAACTACATCCGCAACTCGGTGAAGGCGACCGTGGACGCGTACACCGGCGAGGTCAAGCTCTACCAGTGGGACACCAAGGACCCGGTGCTGAAGACCTGGATGAAGGCCTTCCCCGGCACGGTGGAGAAGAAGTCGGAGATCTCCGCGGACCTGATGGCCCATCTGCGGTACCCGCAGGACCTGTTCAAGGTCCAGCGGGAGCTTCTCACCCGCTACCACGTGAAGGACGCGACGACGTTCCTCAGCGGCAGCGAGGTGTGGCAGGTGCCGAACGACCCGACCAACCAGTCGAACGACGCGGTACCGCCGTACTACCTGAGCATGAAGATGCCCGACCAGAAGGCGCAGGCGTTCTCTCTGACGACGACCTTCACGCCCAACGGCCGGGACAACCTCAGCGCGTTCATGTCGGTCGACTCCGAGGCCGGCACCTCCGACTACGGCAAGATCAGAGTCCTGAAGCTACCGACCAGCACGACCGTCGACGGCCCCAAGCAGGTGCAGAGCCAGTTCAACTCCGAACAGGACATCGCCGAGTCCATCAGGCTGCTGAAGGGCGGCGACTCGGAGGTCGAGTACGGCAACCTGCTGACGGTGCCGCTCGACGGAGGACTGCTCTACGTGGAGCCGGTCTACGTACGCGGTGGTGGACTCAAGTACCCGCTGCTGCGCAAGGTGTTGGTGTCCTACGGAGGCGTCACCGCCTTCGAGGACTCCCTCGACGAGGCCCTCAACAAGGTCTTCGGCACGGAGGGGGCGACACCCAAGCCGCCCGCGGACGACGGTGGTACCACCCCGCCACCCGCGACCGGCGACGCGACGGTCCAGGAAGCCCTCAAGGATGCCCAGGAGGCCTTCACCGCGGGCCAGGAGGCCCTCAAGAAGCCCGACTGGGAGGCCTACGCCAAGGCGCAGGCGGAGCTCGAGGCCGCGCTGAAGCGGGCCGAGGACGCGCAGGCCGCGACGGACAAGAACGGCGGGAGCAGCCCGCGCCCCGGCAGCTCGCCGAGCGCGAGCGCCAAGCCCGGGACCAGCGCCAGTCCCAAGCCGGGGCGGAGTGGCAGTCCCAGCGGCTGATCAAGGGCCACCCCGCGTCGTGGTACGGTTGTGGAACACGACGCGGGGTGGAGCAGCTCGGTAGCTCGCTGGGCTCATAACCCAGAGGTCGCAGGTTCAAATCCTGTCCCCGCTACTCCAGGCGAAGGCCCGGATCCTGAAAAGGATCCGGGCCTTCGTGGTGTGCGAACGCATGTCCCCGCGGTCTGATCGCCGTGCCGCCGTGGGGAATTGGGGCATCTGTGTTTGACTTGTCTCTCTGTGGGCATGTCGACAAAACGCTGAAGTGACCTCACGGGCTGCGGTATACCAGGTGTACCCGGGTTGCAGGTGGTGCGACGATGGACGTTATGGGGGACAAGGCAACTCTGTTCGAGACAGGGCGATTTGTGCAGCCTTCCGGTTGGGAAGCGACCCCGGACGAGACCTTCGACGAGACCTTCGACGAGACCTCGAAGGAGGCCCCGGAGGAGGCCTCCGGCATGGGCCGGGACGAGACGGGGGAGGCCGTCGAGGAAGCGCGCCGACGGCTCGCCGCCGAGGCCGGCGACGTCGAGGCCATGAGCGTCCTCGGGGCCCTGCTGCTGCGCCGCGGCGATCTCGACGGAGCCGAACCCCATCTGCGTGCCGCCACCACGGCGGGCGACCGTGCCGCCGCCAACAACCTGGGCGTCCTCCTCCACCAGCGCGGCTACCCCGACGAGGCCGCCGGATGGTGGCGGGTCGCCGCCGTCGCCGGCTCCGCGCCCGCGGCGCACGCGCTGGGCCGCCACCACCGCGAGCGCGGTGACGAACCGGCCGCCGAGTACTGGCTGCGCCAGGCCGCCGAGCAGGGACACGTCCTGGGCGCCTACGCCCTCGCCGACCTGCTGGAGCACCGGGGGGACCGGTCGGGCGCCGAGCGCTGGATGCGGGCCGCCGCCGAACGCGGGCACCGGGAGGCGGCGTACCGGCTGGCGCGGGCGCTCGACCGGAGAGCGCCGTGCCTCCCCGGCGGGCAGGGGAACGCCGTCGACAACGGTGTCGCGGTGCCGGCGGAGGCCGAGCAGTGGTACCGGCAGGCCGCCGCCCGCGGACACCGGCGGGCCGCACTGCACCTCGGGACCATCCTGGAGCGGCGCGGCGAGCTGAAGGAGGCCGGGCGCTGGTACCTGACGTCCGCCAAGGACGGCGAGCCCCGGGCCGCCTGCGCCCTCGGGTTCCTGCTGCGCGACGCCGGTGACACCGAGAACGCCGCCATGTGGTGGCTGCGCGCCGCCCAGGACGGCGACGGCAACGCGGCCAACGCGCTGGGCGCCCTGTACGCCGAGCGCAACCAGACCCAGACCGCCGAGCGCTGGTACCGGGCGGCCATGGACGCCGGGGACGACAACGGCGCTTACAACCTCGCCCTGCTCTGCGCGGAGCAGGGGCGCACCGCGCAGGCCGAGCAGTGGTACCGGCGCGCCGCCTACGCCGGGCACCGCGAGGCCGCCAACGCGCTGGCCGTCCTGCTCCTCCAGGGCGGGGACGCGGCCGGGGCCGAGCCGTGGTTCTCGAAGGCCGCGGAGGCGGGCAGCGTCGACGCCGCCTTCAACCTGGGGATCCTGTTCGCCGGCCGCGGCGAGGACGAGGTCGCGCTGCGCTGGTACGAGCGCGCGGCGGCGGCCGGGCACACCGAGGCGGCGCTCCAGGTGGGCATCGCCCGGCTGCGGGAGGGAGACGAGCAGGCCGCCGAACGGCATCTGCGGTGCGCGGCGGGCGGGGGCAGCGCGGAGGCGGCCTACCGGCTGGCGTCCGTGCTCGACGCCCGTCGGCCGCCCCAGCCGGCGCACGAACTGGGCGAGACCGTGCACGAGAAGACCGAGTGCGAGGAGTGGTACGAGCGGGCGGCGACCCAGGGGCACCGGCGGGCGCAGGTGCGCGTCGGGATGCTGGCCGCCGCGCGGGGCGATGTCGTGCAGGCGGCGCGGTGGTACCGGACGGCCGCGGAGGCCGGCTCGCGCAACGGAGCCTTCAATCTGGGGCTGTTGCTCGCGCGGGAGGGCAGCGAGCCCGAGGCGGCCGTGTGGTGGACGCGGGCGGCCGACGCCGGGCACGGGCGGGCGGCGTTGCGACTCGCCCTCGTCTACGCGCGTCGGGGGGAGCTGGCGGAGGGGCAGCGGTGGGCGGACCGGGCGGTGTCGCTCGGGCCGGGGGAGGTGGCGGAGCGCGCCGCGCGGCTGCGGGACGCCCTGCGGGAGGAACTGTCGGCGTGAGTCCCGGGGACGGGGGTCGGCGATGTGTTCGCCGGACTTGGCCCTCACCCAGGCTTGAGGGTTGTCGCCGCGCCGGAAGGTGGTTGCGCTCCCGCCGCCCCGCCCCGGAGGGCCGCCGCCCTCAGCCCCCGCCCCGGCCCGGACGGCCTCGTCCTCGGACGCCGGACGGGCTGAGGCTCCCCTGACCTGCGATGACGGGCTTCGGCTAATTGATTTGCTTCTTCCTCTTGCCCTGACGTACTGTTGCACTCAACGGCGCGGGGTGGAGCAGCTCGGTAGCTCGCTGGGCTCATAACCCAGAGGTCGCAGGTTCAAATCCTGTCCCCGCTACTGAAGGTCGAGGGTCGGAATCCGAAAGGATTCCGACCCTCGACCCATTTCCGGTTCCGGGCCGTACCGAGGCAGCGCGAAGCCCCGCCATCCCTGAGGATGCCGGGGCTTCGGTGTGGCGTGGGTTATGCCGCCGCGCAGTTCGGGCAGATGCCGCGGTACGTCATCTCGACACCCGAGACGGTGAAGCCGAAGCGCTCCGCGTCGGGGAGGTCGGCCAGCGGATTGCCGCTGGGGTGGACGTCGCGGATCGCGCCGCACTGGGCGCAGACCAGGTGGTGGTGCGGCCGGTGCGCGTTCGGGTCGT
The DNA here is from genome assembly GCF_055577115.1 of Streptomyces sp. NPDC033216. Taxonomy (NCBI): domain Bacteria; kingdom Bacillati; phylum Actinomycetota; class Actinomycetes; order Kitasatosporales; family Streptomycetaceae; genus Streptomyces; species Streptomyces sp. NPDC033216. The sequence continues at coordinate 518,250 of NZ_JBVIQK010000002.1, forward strand.
ACCGCTTGGCGCGCTTGTCGGTGGCGACCTCGAGCACCTCGCCGAGGGAGACCAGCTCGCCGAGCGTGTTGTAGACGGTCGCCCGGGAGATCTCGGGCAGCTTGGCGACAGCCCGCGCGTGGACCTCGTCGGCCGTCAGATGGACGTGTTCGCCGTCGAGGACCTCGGCCACGACACGCCTCTGCGCGGTCATCCGCCATCCGCGTCCGCGCAGCCGTTCCAGAAGGTCGCTCATGAGCACCAGCCTAACAGCAGGGGGAGCCGAGTCCCGAACAGGTGTGACTTTGGAGCGTTGCTTGACTTGGACAAAGTCCATTGTAGGATCGAGACCGGTCTTAGCCAAGCAACAGGATGGTCGGGAATGACGCAGGAGGCGCACGTGACGCAGGGTCCGCTCACGACGGAGGCCGGCGCGCCGGTGGCCGACAACCAGAACAGCGAGACCGCGGGCATCGGAGGCCCTGTGCTCGTCCAGGACCAACTGCTCCTGGAGAAGCTGGCGCACTTCAACCGTGAGCGCATCCCGGAGCGCGTCGTGCACGCCCGCGGCGCCGGCGCCTACGGCACCTTCACGGTCACCGCCGACGTCACCCCGTACACCCGGGCGGCGTTCCTCTCCACGGTCGGCAAGCAGACGGAAACGTTTCTGCGGTTCTCGACCGTGGCCGGCAACCTCGGTTCCGCGGACGCTGTCCGCGACCCGCGCGGATTCGCGCTGAAGTTCTACACCGAGCAGGGCAACTACGACCTCGTCGGCAACAACACCCCGGTGTTCTTCATCAGGGACGCCATCAAGTTCCCCGACTTCATCCACACCCAGAAGCGCGACCCCTACACGGGCTCGCAGGAGGCGGACAACGTCTGGGACTTCTGGGGGCTCAGCCCCGAGAGCACTCACCAGGTGACCTGGCTGTTCGGCGACCGCGGTATTCCGGCGAGCTACCGCCACATGGACGGCTTCGGCTCGCACACCTACCAGTGGAACAACGAGGCCGGCGAGGTCTTCTGGGTCAAGTACCACTTCAAGGCCGACCAGGGCATCAGGAACCTGACCACAGAGGAAGCCGTGCGCCTCTCCGGCGTCGACCCCGACTCGCACCAGCGGGACCTGCGGGAGTCGATCGAGCGCGGTGACTTCCCCACCTGGACCGTGGGGGTGCAGATCATGCCGGCGGCCGAGGCGGCGACCTACCGCTTCAACCCGTTCGACCTCACGAAGGTGTGGCCGCACGCCGACTACCCGGTGATCGAGTTCGGCAAGCTGGAGCTCAACCGCAACCCGGAGAACGTCTTCGCCGAGGTCGAGCAGTCGATCTTCTCCCCGGCCCACTTCGTGCCCGGCATCGGTCCCTCGCCGGACAAGATGTTGCAGGGCCGCCTCTTCGCCTACGGCGACGCGCACCGCTACCGCGTCGGCATCAACGCCGACCACCTGCCGGTGAACCGCCCGCACGCCACCGTGGCGCGCACCCACGCGCGGGACGGCCTCCTGTACGACGGCCGCCACGGCGGGGCGAAGAACTACGAGCCGAACAGCTTCGGCGGACCGTTCCAGACCGACCGTCCGTTGTGGTCCGCGACCGCCGTGACCGGCGGCACGGGCAACCACCCGGCGCCCGTCCACGCCGAGGACGACGACTTCGTGCAGGCGGGCAACCTCTACCGGCTGATGTCGGAGGACGAGAAGGAACGCCTGATCGCGAATCTGGCGGGCTTCATCGCCAAGGTCTCCCGCGACGACATCGTCGAGCGCGCGATCGACAACTTCCGTCGGGCCGACGGAGACTACGGCAAGCGGCTGGAGGCCGCGGTCCAGGCCCTGCGCGGCTGAACTCCAGCACTGGACCGCTTGTCGTGAGCGGACGGGCCGGACTCCCCGAGGGGAGTCCGGCCCGTTTGTGCTCACAGGGCCGGCGCGGGCTGCCGTACGGGGGCCCAGCAGCGGATGATGTCGCGGACGGAGACGATGCCGACGGCCTCCTCGCGCTCCAGGACGACGAGATGGCGGAAGCCGCCGTGCGCCATGGCCGCGGCGGCCTCCTCGAGGGTCCACGTCGGGGCGGCGAAGACGACGTCGTTGGTGGTGTGGGCGTGGGTGCGTTCCGTGTCCGGGCTCTGGCCCTGGGCCACGGAGTCGAGGATGTCACGCTCGGTGAGGATGCCGATGCCGCCGGCGTCGGGGTCGTGTACCAGGGCCGCGCCGACGCGGCGTGCGGACATCAGCGCGGCGGCCTGCCGGAGGGTGTGTGCGGGGCCGATGGTGAGCACCACCGGGCTCATGGCGTCGCGGACGATCATGGGCTGAGCACCTCCTAAGAATCCACTGGTGCACGGATTCACAAATGCACAAGTGGGGGTGCTGTCAGCGTGGCAGGCGAAGCGGGGGTCAACAAGAGGGCGTGCGCGACCAATTGAGGGCGCACGCGCTCATCTGTGTGGATCAGTTGCGCTCGTTGAGGTAGCCCAGCAGCTCGTCGTGGAGCAGACCGTTCGACGCGGCCGCGTTGCCGCTGTGCGGGCCCGGACGGCCGTCCAGGCCGGTGAACGTGCCGCCGGCCTCCGTCACCACGATCGCCGTGGCCGCCATGTCCCAGAGGGACAGCTCGGGTTCCGCGCAGAGGTCGACCGACCCCTCGGCGACCATCATGTACGGCCAGAAATCGCCGTACGCGCGCGTGCGCCAGACCTCACGCGTGAGATCCAGGAAGCCGTTCAGCCTGCCCTGCTCCTCCCAGCCACTGAGCGAGGAGTACGCGAAGGAGGCGTCCGAGAGTGTCGAGACCCGGGAGACGTGCATGCGGCCGGCCGAGGTCAGGCTGCGGCCGGTGTAGGCGCCGTGCCCCTTGGCGGCCCACCAGCGGCGGCCCAGGGCCGGTGCGGACACGACACCGACGACGGGCTGGTAACCGCCCTCGGCGGCCTCCATCAAGGAGATCAGGGTGGCCCAGACGGGGACGCCGCGCACGTAGTTCTTCGTGCCGTCGATCGGGTCGATCACCCAGCGGCGGGGACCGGTCCCCTCGATGCCGTACTCCTCGCCCAGGATCGCGTCACGCGGGCGGGCTCGCTGGAGCTGGCCTCGGATCAGCTCCTCGGCGGCCTTGTCCGCCTCACTCACCGGGGTCATGTCCGGTTTGGTCTCGACCTTGAGGTCGAGGGCCTTGAAGCGGGCCATGGTCGCGGCGTCGGCGGCGTCCGCGAGAACGTGCGCGAGGCGGAGGTCGTCGTGGTAGTCCGGCATGGGACGAACCGTATCCGCCGTGGTGGGGGTGCGGCCACAGGGACGGGCGCCTGCCGAGGGCTTGCCGGGCCCGAGGTCGACGCGACGGTGGCGCCGTCGTTGCCGCAGTCGTAGCCAGGTCGCCATCGCCGGCCAGGGGCGTGCGGCCAGGTTGGTGCGGGCCGGGTGTGGCGCCGGGAGGCCGTGTGCGGCGGGGAGTCGCCTTCGCGGACCCTTGACAGTGCGTGCGGGCGCGTCAAACCTGGGCGCAGAGCCGCTTGTCCCAGGGAGGCGATGATGCCTGCGCGGGAATCCCTACTGGACGCCGCCTACGCCGCGCTCGCGCGTCGGCCGTGGGCCGCCGTGCGGATGGTGGACGTCGCCGCGGTGGCCGGCGTGTCGCGGCAGACCCTCTACAACGAGTTCGGCAGCAAGGAGGGGCTGGCCCGTGCGCTCGTCCGGCGGGAGGCCGACGGCTATCTCGCAGGCGTCGAGCGGGCGTTGGGGGTGCAGGGGGACGCGCGGGAGCGGTTGGTCGCGGTCGCCGAGTGGACCGTTTCCGCGGCGCGGGGCAACGCGGTGGTACGTGCCCTGCTCACCGGATGCTGGGGAGCGAGGCTGCCTTCGTTGCGCCTGGCCGCCGTGGGGTCGTCCTCCGCTGTGCCGGCGCAGCGGCGGGCGGACGGGGCGTTGCCCACGCCGGGGGACCTGGTGGAGGCCGTGCGGGATCGGGCTGTGGCCGTGGTCGGTGGCAGTGGGAGCGGAAGCGGGGGCGGCGGTGAGGTGGGGGTGATCTGTGACGTGGTGGTGCGGCTCGCGTTGTCGTGTGTGGCGGCGCCGCCGGGGGAGGGCGGTGCGGATGCGGTGGCGGAGTTGGTGCGGGGGGCTCTGCACCGGCAGGGCGTCGCCTGAGAGTGTCTTCCGCCCTCGCCGACCCTTTCCGTCCCTGACCCAGGGGCGGCCGCCCCCCAGCCGTCGGCCTGTACGGCCTCGTCCGCACGCTCCCCACAGGGGCCCCCGGCGGGCTGGGTACAGCCGACCGAGGACGGTGGGTGGGCGTGTCCGGGGTCCAGCGGCGGGCCCCGGCAGGGGCACTGGGGCGCTCCGGCGGAGGCTAGTGCGCCGAGCCTGACAGTTGGAGGCCGATCACTCCGATGATCACCAGGCTGATCGAGACGATCTTCAGGACGGAGACCAGGTCACCCAGGAAGATCATTCCGTAGATGGCGGTGCCCGCCGCGCCGATGCCGGTCCAGACCGCGTAAGCCGGGCCCACGTCGAGTTTCCTGAGGGAGAGGGTCAGCAGCCCGAAGCTGCCGAGGGCGAACACGCAGAACGCGATCGTCGGCCACAGCCTGGTGAAACCGTGTGACAGCTTCAGGCAGACGGCGAAGCCGGTCTCGAGCATTCCCGCGACGATGACCAGCAGCCACGCCATGTGCTGTCCTCCCGTGTAAGCGGCTCGGTGCGATTATGCACTTACCGAACCCCCGCACCCACAAACACGCGGAGGTCAGTCGCCTTCCGTGCGCTCCCTCGTCGACAGCAGGCGGCGCAGCGAGTACAGCCGTGCCGGGTCCGCGTGCCCCTCGGCCACCCACGCGTCCAGCGCGCAGTCGGGCTCGTCGTGACTGCACGCGCGCGGGCAGCCCTCGGTTCCCGGCACGAGATCGGGGAAGGCGAGGATCACCCGGGACGGGTCGATGTGGGCGAGCCCGAAGGACCGGATGCCCGGAGTGTCGACGACCCAGTCGTCGGTGCCGCTCAGGGGCAGGGCGAGGGCCGAGGTGGTGGTGTGCCGGCCGCGGCCCGTGACCGCGTTGACATGACCCGTCACCCGGCGCCGCTCCTCGGGGACCAGCGCGTTCACCAGGGTCGTCTTGCCGACACCGGAGTGGCCGACGAACGCCGTGATGCGCCCGGCCAGCTGCTCGCGCACCAGGTCCGCCGCGTCGCCGTCTGCGAGTTCCGCACGGTTGGTGACGACGTGAGGGATGTCGAGGTGGCCGTACAGCTCCAGCAGTTTGTCCGGGGACGCCAGGTCCGACTTCGTCATGACCAGCAGCGGGGTCAGACCGCCGTCGAACGCCGCGACCAGGCAGCGGTCGATCAGCCGCGGGCGCGGCTCGGGGTCGGCCAGGGCGGTCACGATCGCGAGCTGGTCGGCGTTGGCGACCACCACCCGCTCGTACGGGTCGTCGTCGTCGGCGGTGCGGCGCAGCACCGAGGTGCGTTCCGCGATGCGGACGATGCGCGCGAGGGTGTCCTTCTGGCCCGACAGATCACCGACCAAGGCGACCCGGTCGCCGACCACCGCGGCTTTGCGGCCCAGTTCGCGGGCCTTCATCGCCATCACGATGCGGTCCTCGACGAGGCAGGTGAGACGGCCCCGGTCGACGGTGAGGACCATGCCCTCGGCCGCGTCCTCGTGCTTGGGCCGGATGTGCGTACGCGGCCGGTTGCCCTTGCGGTTCGGGCGGCTGCGGATGTCGTCCTCGTCGGTGTGCTTGCCGTAGCGGCGCATGGTGAAAGTCCCTATACCCCGGACGTCCCGAGCATCCCGGAGACCCCGGACGTCCCGAGCATCCCGGTCCACAGGTCGGGGAAGTCCGGCAGGGTCTTCGCCGTCGTCGCCACGTTCTCGATCTGCACGCCCTCCACGGCCAGGCCGATGATCGCGCCGGCCGTCGCCATGCGGTGGTCGTCGTAGGTGTGGAAGATCCCGCCGTGCAGCCGACGGGGGCGGACGTGCAGGCCGTCGGCGGTCTCGGTGACGTCGCCGCCCAGCTCGTTGATCTCCTTGGTGAGCGCGGCCAGGCGGTCCGTCTCGTGCAGCCGCAGGTGCGACACGCCCCGCAGGGTCGAGGGGGAATCGGCTAGGGCGGCGACCGCCGCGATGCCCGGGGTCAGCTCGCCGACGTCGCTCAGGTCGACGTCGATGCCGTGGACCACGCCCGACCCGGTGAAGACCAGGCCGTACTCGGTCAGTTCGCAGGAACCGCCCATCTCGGTGAAGATCTCCCGCAGTCTGTCCCCCGGTTGGGTGGTCCGGGCAGGCCAGTCCGGGACGACGATCCGGCCGCCGGTGACCAGCGCCGCCGCCAGGAAGGGCTGCGCGTTGGACAGGTCCGGCTCGACGGTGAGATCCCGGCCGAGCAGCGCGCCCGGCGTGACCCGCCAGACGTTCGGCTCACCGCCCGCCTCCGGGGTGTCCACCTGTGCGCCCACCGCACGCAGCATGTCCACCGTCATCCGGATGTGCGGCAGGGAAGGCAGCCGGGCGCCGGTGTGCCGGACCTCGACGCCCTGGTTGTATCGCGGGCCCGACAGCAGCAGGGCGCTCACGAACTGTGACGAGGAGGAGGCGTCGACCTCGACCGGGCCGCCGTCCAGCGCGCCCCCGCCGTGCACCGTGAGTGGCAGCGAGCCCCGGCCGTCGTCGTCGATGCGGGCGCCGAGCACGCGCAGGGCGTCGATCACGCCGGTCAGGGGACGCTCGTACGACCGCGGGTCGCCGTCGAAGCGGACCGGGCCGTCGGCGAGTGCGGCGACCGGCGGCAGGAAGCGCATCACCGTGCCCGCGTTGCCGACGTCCACGGTGGCCGGGCCGCGGAGTCCGGCGGGGAGCACGCGCCAGGCCTCGCCGGTCCCGTCGGGCCCCACGCCCTCCTCGATGCCCACGCCCATCTCGCGAAGGGCGGCCACCATGAGCAGGGTGTCGCGGGAGCGGAGGGGACGACGGAGCCAGCCGGGCTCGGAGGCCAGGGCGGCCAGGACGAGAGCACGGTTCGTGACCGACTTGGACCCCGGCACGTGGACCGTCGCGTCGACGGCCTCGCTCGCGTGCGGGGCGGGCCAAAGGGCGGTGTGGGCGGGGTTCGGGGCCATGGGCCCACTGTATAAGCAGGGCATGGTGCGGGTGGTCCGGCGGAGGGGTCCGGCCGGGGGAGGGATGGACCCACGCCCCGGCTGCCCGAGCCCCGCCCCGGCTGCCCGAGCCCCTCGCGTACGCCGGGGGTGCCTTCGGATGCCCGCCGGTGAGTGGGTGCGGGGCCGCGCCTCACGGCCACACCTCGAGGTTGGCCCTCAGACCCTCAGCAGCCAGCGCCCGCCGCCCAGCAGGGAGCACAGGCTCACCGCGTGGAACAGGAAAAGCCACAGCCCCGCCGGTACGTGGGTCAGGCGGGAGAGCTGGTCCGCGTCCGAGTCCCCGGTGCCGCCGCGGGACCGCTTCGCCTGGAGTTCGAAGGCCGGGCGCACTCCGCCGAGCAGCAGGAACCACACCACCGCGTACGCGAACGCCGCCTGCACCTGGGGACCGGCCAGCCAGGACACCAGCAGGAACGCGCCGCCGGTGAGGACCACCGTCAGCACTCCGTACGCGTTGCGGATCATGATCAGCATCGCGACCAGCAGTGCCGTCGCCAGCCAGAGCAACAGCGTGATGCGACCGGCGCCGAGCAGCGCGGCGCCGCCCAGACCCAGCAGCGGGGGAGCGGTGTAGCCGGAGGCCGCGGTGAGGATCATGCCGAGGCCGTGCGGCTTGCCCCGGCTCAGGGTCAGGCCGCTGGTGTCGGAGTGCAGGCGTATGCCGGTCAGCCTGCGGCCGGTCAGGAGGGCGACCAGACCGTGGCCGCCCTCGTGGGCGATGGTGATGGCGTTGCGGGAGAGACGCCAGAGAGTGTGGGGGACGACAACGGCGAGTGCGGCAGCCATGGTGGCGATCGCCACCCACAGGTCGGGGTCGGACTGGGTGCCGACGAGCCGGTCCCAGAGGTCGGGCAGCGCGGTGGCGGCGGTGCTGTCCATGGTTTCCGGTGGCTCCCTCTGGTCCTAAGGAATCTGGCAGTGTGGCACGTGTGTGCGGACGGTATCTGAGACGCCGGTGGAGCCACGATCGTTCCTGACGGAACGCGCAGGTCACGGCGTTGCGGCCCCGGCATGATCGAGGACTCTCGCGTGCCCGTGCTGACGGTGAGCCGACCCGGAGGGACCTGCGAGCGACGACCTCCGGCTCGCGAGGGCAGGACGACCTCCGGCTCAGGAGACATGCAGAGCACTCGATCACCTCCCGCGTACGCGGCCGCGCGGGGGCGTCGGGGCCCGCCTTCCGTAAGGTAGTGGGGACCATGGGTGACCATTCAGCGTTTCCGCAGGCGGAGGGGCGGGGTTTCAGATGTGCGGACGGTATGCGGCGAGTCGCGGACCCGAGGATCTCGCGGGAGTCTTCGAAATCGAGAAGTGGGAGCCCGAGGAGAGCCTCGCGCCCGACTACAACGTGGCCCCCACCAAGGAGGTCCACGTGGTCCTGGACCGTCCCCTGAAGGACGTGCCGGATCCGCGCCCGGTGCGTCAGCTGCGCAAACTCAGGTGGGGTCTGGTCCCGTCCTGGTCGAAGAGCCCGGACGGCGCCGCCCGGTTGATCAACGCCCGCGCGGAGACGGTCCACGAGAAGCCGTCGTTCCGCCGCGCTTTCGCCACCCGCCGCTGCGTCGTACCCGCCGACGGGTACTACGAGTGGGTCACCGGACAGCAGGAGCGCGACCTGGAGGTCGAGGGGAGGCGGAAGCGGCCCCGCAAGCAGCCCTACTTCGTCCTCCCGGCCGACGGCTCGGTCTTCGCGATGGCCGGTCTGTACGAGTTCTGGCGCGACCGCACGCTGCCGGACGACCATCCGCAGGCCTGGTGGGCGACCTGCTCGGTGGTCACCACCGAGGCGGAGACGAGCCCGCTGGCCGGTTCCCCGGCCGAGGGCCCGCGGACGCTGGCCGACATCCACCCCCGCATGCCGCTGATGCTCACCCCCGACCGCTGGGACGCCTGGCTGGACCCGTCCCGCACGGACGTCGAGGAACTGCGCTCGCTGCTCGCCCCGCCACCGCCCGGCCTGATGCGCGCCTACCCGGTGTCGACGGCCGTGAGCAACGTCCGCAACAACGGCCCGGAGCTGCTGAAGGAGCTGGAGGGGCCCGAGGAGGGCACCCTCTTCTGACGTGACCGACGGGACCAATGTGACAGATGTGACGAACCAGACCATTGCGACCATCGACACCGACGCCGGGCCCGCCCGCATCACCTGGCTCCGGGCGAAGCGACCGGAGCTGGTCCTCGCCGTGAGTCACGGGGCCGGCGGCGGCATCGAGGCGCGGGACCTGCGCGCGCTTGCCGAAGCGCTGCCCGGACAGGGCGTCAGCGTCGCCCTCGTGGAACAGCCTTGGCGGGTCGCCGGGAAGAAGGTGGCGCCCGCGCCGAAGACGCTCGACGCCGGCTGGCGCGGGATCTGGCCGGCCGTCGCGCAGACCGGCCTGCCGGTGATCTCCGGCGGGCGCAGCGCGGGCGCGCGCGTGGCCTGCCGTACCGCGACCGAACTCGGCGCCCACGCCGTGCTCGCGCTCGGCTTTCCGCTCCACCCGCCCGGCAGACCGGACAGGTCCCGCGCCGCCGAACTGCTCGGCACCGGGGTGCCCACCCTCGTCGTCCAAGGGGCGAACGACCCCTTCGGCAAACCCGAGGAGTTCCCCGACGGGACGTACGGTCTCGTCGAGGTGCCCTACGGCGATCATGGGTTCGCCGTGCCGAAGCGGGCACCGGTCACCCAGGAGCAGGCCCTGGAAAGGATCACCGCGGCGGTCCTCCAGTGGGCCGGGTCACTCGGGTGAACGGCAGGGAATGTTGCGAGGTGGAGGGCTGTTGAGGGGGACAGAAGTGCTGAACACGCAGCACCGATGTCGTGGGAGAGGAAGTCCGGCGCATGGGTTCGACCATCTGCCCCAGCCGCACCGACCTGGACTGGACGGTGCTGCACGCGGCCAAGACCGCTCCTATTCGAGCGGCGGGTGCGACGGGTAGTCGTCTATCCTCCGATTCGAGTGGGATCGGTTTCGGTCCTGCCCGCGATTTCGAGGAGGTGGGTCCGGTCACCGGTACCGACGCAGGGACCGACAACGGCCAGGCGGAGCTGCCCGAGGGCCAGCGCACGGAGGCGGGGGCGGGCGCGGAGTCCAGCACGGAGCGCAGCGCGCGCTTCGAGCGGGACGCGCTCGAGTTCCTCGACCAGATGTACTCGGCCGCCCTGCGCATGACGCGCAACCCGGCGGACGCCGAGGACCTGGTGCAGGAGACGTACGCCAAGGCGTACGCGTCCTTCCACCAGTTCCGTGAGGGCACCAATCTCAAGGCCTGGCTGTACCGGATCCTCACCAACACCTTCATCAACTCGTACCGCAAGAAGCAGCGCGAACCCCAGCGCAGCGCGGCCGAGGAGATCGAGGACTGGCAGCTGGCGCGCGCCGAGTCGCACATGTCCACAGGTCTGCGCTCCGCCGAGTCGCAGGCGCTGGACCACCTGCCCGACTCGGACGTGAAGGCGGCCCTACAGGCGATCCCCGAGGAATTCCGCATCGCCGTCTATCTCGCGGACGTGGAGGGCTTTGCGTACAAGGAGATCGCGGACATCATGGGGACGCCGATCGGAACGGTGATGTCCCGGCTCCACCGGGGCCGCCGTCAGCTGCGCGGCATGCTCGAGGACTACGCCCGTGAGCGTGGACTGGTCCCGGCCGGCGCCGGAGAGTCGAACGAAGCGAAAGGCTCTGGGTCATGAGCTGTGGAGAGCCGCACGAGACGGACTGCGGTGAGGTCCTCGACCATCTCTACGAGTTCCTCGACAGTGAGATGCCGGACGTCGACCGCGACAAGTTCAAGCAGCACTTCAGGGAGTGCTCGCCGTGCCTGGAGAAGTACGGGCTGGAAGAGGCCGTCAAGAAGCTGGTCAAGCGCTGCTGCGGCCATGACGACGTGCCGACCGACCTGCGCTCGAAGGTCATGGGCCGGATCGAGCTGATCCGCTCCGGCCAGGCCGTGCCCGAGCACGACGTGTCGGTCACCCCTCAGGGTTCCGAGTCCGCGTAGGCCTCGGGTCTCCCGAGGACGGCCCACCGTCACCCGAACGTGCTAATCCGCGCGTAAGGCGCCCACATCGCCACCCCCCGCCACCCTAGGCTCCGGAGCCTGGACGAGGCGTGGCCGGGGGGAGGGCGAGATGGACGGCATCCCGGCACGGGCACGCGTGTACGTCGTGTGCGTCACCCTCGGCGCACTGTGCTGCCTGATCCCGCTGCCGACGGACCGTACGCCCTGGTGGCCGGTCCTGCTGCTCGCCGCGCTGTACGCGGGCGGTGAGCGCTTCGCCCGCCGACGGTTCGCCGGCACCCTCTACCCCGTCCTGCTGGCCGGGGCTTTCCTGTTGCCGGCGTCGGCCGCCGCGCTCGTGCCGCTGCCGGGCGCGCTGCTGTCCCCGGTGGGCCGGCGCCCCGTCGCGGTGCGGCGGGGGTGGCGCGCCGCCCGACTGGTGCTCGGCGTATGGGCCGCGTCCCGCACGCATGAGGCCCTGGGCGGCCGGGACGCCCTCGGGACGCCCGAGAGCCCCGCCCTGATCCTGCCCGCCGCGGCAGCCGTACTGGTCCTCTGCCTGGTGCTCGCCGTCCTGGACGGCGGGATGCTCACGCCGACCGGGGGGCTGCCGCCGCGGCGGGCCTGGCACGGACTGTTCCTGCGCTCGCTGGCACCCGTGGGGGTGCACGGGCTGGCCGGGCTGATGATGGCGGTCCTGTGGCTCAGCCCCTACGGGCCGGTCGCCGCGCTGCTCGTGCTGTTCCCGATGGCCGTGTCCTGGTGGATGTTCGCCCAGTACCACCGGGAGCGCGCCGCGCATCAGGCGACGATCCGCGCGCTGGTTCAGGCCGTCGACATCAAGGACGGCTACACGCGCGGGCACAGCGAACGCGTCGGACAGGCCTCGATGCTGATCGCCCGCGAACTGGGCATGGACGAGGGCCGGGTCGAGGTCATCCGCTTCGCCGGGATCCTGCACGACGTCGGCAAGCTGGGCGTGCCCACCCGGCTGCTCCGCAAGGACGGCCCGCTGACGCCCGAGGAACGGCGCGTCATCGAACTGCACCCCGAGTACGGACACGAGATGACCCGGGGCATCTCCTTCCTCGGCGAGGCACGTTCGGCGATCCTCCATCACCACGAGCGGCTGGACGGCAGCGGCTATCCCTACGGACTGGTCGGCAGCCAGATCCCGGAACCGGCACGGGTGGTGGCGGTCGCCGACGCCTTCGACGCGATGACGTCGACCCGCTCCTACAGCCGGGCCCGCCCCGTGCGGGTGGCCCTGGAGGAACTCCGGCGCTGCGCGGGGGCCCACTTCGACCCCCGCATGGTCACCGCGCTGACCCGCGTGATCGACCGGGACGGCTGGCATCCGACCGTCACCGCCGACGAACGCCGGCTTCCGGCGCCGGCACCGGATCCGCTTCCCGATCGGCCCGGGGTCCGTCGGTGAGGGGCGCGCGGTGTCCGGCGGCGGGTCCGCGCCCGTCGGCGGAGCGTGGGACCCGGAGGCCCCCGCTGTCGTCACCAGGCGTTCGCGAAGCCGCCCGACCAGGACGACGGGCCCGGGGGTGAGCGGCCGCCGGAACGCGGCCCCCCGGGGAGCGGCGCGAGCGCGTCGGCCCCTGCGCGTGCTGCACACCTGCGCCGGGCTCCTCGTCGCTGTCTGCCTGCTCGCCGTCTTCCGTTCGGGACTGGAGGAGCGGTCCGTCGCGCTCGCTTTCGGTGTCCTCGCGGCCGTCGGCGAGATGACCCGGTGGAGCGGGCCCGGACTGCGGGAGGCCGCGCCGCTCGGTGCCGCGGCCTCGCTGTCGTACGCGCTGCTCGGGGAGCATGCCGGGCATGCCACGCACCACGGGGTCGCCCAGGTCGTCGCCGTCGTGGTGGCCGCCTCGCTGCTCGGCAGCGTGCCGCACCTCGCCCGGGGGCAGGGGCCCGTTCTGGACCATCTGGTCCGGCGCGTCCTGGCGGTCGGATTCGCCGCCGTCTGCTTCCAACCCCTGTACAACCGGGGGGTGTTCGACCGCTGGAGCGGCACCGCCCACGCCCTGCTGCTGCTCGCGTTGCTCGTCCTCACCACCCTGTGCGAGGCCGTCGTGACCGCCGCGCTCGCGCACTCCCGCACCGGCTGGCCGTTCGCCCCGCTGCTCCGCGACGAACTGCGGTCCGTCCCGGGGATCGGGTCGGCGGTGTGTGCGACGGGCGCGGTGATGGCGCTGGCGGTCGGCGTGGTCGGCCTGTGGGCGCTGCCGGTGTTCTCGGTGCCCCTGCTGCTCACCCAGCTGTCCCTGCGCCGCTACGCCGCCGTCCGCGCCACCTACCGGCAGACCATCGCCTCCCTGGCCCGCGCCACCGAGATCGCCGGGTACACCCCGGCCGGGCACGCCCGCCGGGTCGCCGCGCTCAGTCAGGCGGTCGGCCGGGACCTCGGCCTCACGGAAGCGGAGCTGACCGTGCTGGAGTACGCGGCCCTGATGCACGACATCGGGCAGCTGAGCCTCGTCGACCCGGTCCCGGCCGGGGCCACGTCCGGTCTGCCGCCGGCCGAGCAGCGGCGCATCGCGCTGCTGGGCGGGGCCGTCGTCCGCCAGACCGGGGCGAGCGAGCAGGTCGCCACCGTGGTGGAGCGCCAGGCTGACCCCTACCCGGAGCAGCCGACGGCCGCGCGGATCGTGCGGGTGGTCAACGCCTACGAGGAGAAGGTGCGCGGCGCGGGTCCCGGCGGGCCGCTCACGGCGCTGGAGGAACTGCGCCTGGGCACGGGCGGCGAGTACGCCCCCGAAGTGGTGGAAGCCCTGGCCAGAGTCCTGTCGCGGGACGGTCTGACCCTGCCCGCAGCTGGGTAACCCATGGGTAATGAGCGCCCTTCCAGCCACACGTGGTTGGATGCGAGGGAAGAGAGTGTCCGGGGGCACTGGCCAGCCCACAGAACGGAACTGGCAGGCGGGAATCGTGAGGATCTTCGGCAAGGGACGGCACCGACCCTCCGCCTCGTGGCGGCAGGCCACCGATCGCGCGTTCACGCTGATCGGCGACGGCCGGTACGAGGACGCGGGCGCGCTGTTGACCCGTGCCGCCGACCTCGAACCCTGGCTGTCGGAGTCCTGGTTCAACCTCGCCCTGCTGCACAAGTTCCGGCACGACTGGGAGCAGGCCCGCACCGCCGGGCTCCGCGCCGTCGCCCTGCTCGACCGGGCAACCGGCGCCCCCGACTGGTGGAACGTCGGTATCGCCGCCACCGCCCTCCAGGACTGGCCGCTGGCCCGGCGCTCCTGGCAGGCCTACGGGTTGCACGTCCCGGGCGGTGCCACCACCGCCGGCGAGCCCCTCGGCATGGACCTGGGCAGCGCCGCCGTACGGCTGTCGCCCGAGGGGGAGGCCGAGGTGGTGTGGGGGCGGCGGCTCGACCCCGCGCGGATAGAGGTGCTGTCGATCCCGCTGCCGTCGTCCGGGCGGCGCTGGGGCGAGGTCGTCCTGCACGACGGGGTGCCGCACGGCGAGCGCACCACCTCGGTCGGGCACTCCTACCCCGTCTTCGACGAGATCGAGCTGTGGGCGCCCTCGCCGGTGCCGACCTGGGTGGTCCTGCTGGAGGCGGCCACGGAGGTGGACCGCGACGCGCTGGAGCAGCTCGCCGCCGACGCGGGCTTCGCCGCCGAGGACTGGTCCTCCTCCGTACGGCTGCTGTGCCGGCTGTGCTCCGAGTCGCGGATGCCCTCCGACGAGGGCGACGGCGAGCATCTCGACCCGCACGATCACAGCGAGCCGGGCCACCCCGGCCCGCTCGGTCACCGGACCGACGGGCAGCTGTGGGTGCCCGAGCGGGAGTGCGGGGTGGCCGCGCCGGCCTCGCTGGTGCGAGGGCTGCTGGACGGGTGGGTCGCGGACAGTCCGGACTCTCGTGACTGGCGGGACCTCGAAGAGGTCTGCTGAGACCCGACGTCGGCTCCCTTTAGGCTGTACGCGTAGGTTTTCGGCAGGTCGCAGTTCTCCAGGTCGCAGGAAGGCATACGTCGGTCATGGCGCAGCAGGACACCGATCAGCAGCACCCGGGAGTGCTCCCCGTGGACGACGAGGGCTTCGTCATCGACACCGAGGAGACGGAGGAGCGCGAGCAGGCCTGGCGTCGGGCCGGGACCTCGCGGCCCATCACCGTCGTCGGGAATCCGGTGCTGCACAAGGAGTGCAAGGACGTCACCGAGTTCGGCGAGGAGCTCCAGCAGCTGATCGCGGACATGTTCGCCTCGCAGCACACCGCCGAGGGCGTCGGCCTGGCCGCCAACCAGATCGGCGTCGACCTCAAGGTGTTCGTCTACGACTGCCCCGACGACGAGGGTGTCCGGCACACCGGTGTGGTCTGCAACCCCAAGCTGGTCGAACTGCCCGCCGACAGGCGGCGGCTGGACGACAGCAACGAGGGCTGCCTGTCGGTGCCCACCGCGTACGCGCCGCTGGCCCGGCCCGACTACGCCGAGGTGACCGGTCAGGACGAGAAGGGCAACCCGATCAAGGTGCGCGGCACGGGGTACTTCGCTCGGTGTTTGCAGCACGAGACCGATCACCTGTACGGGTACCTCTACATCGACCGGCTCTCCAAGCGCGAACGCAAGGACGCGCTGAGGCAGATGGCCGAGAACGAGCCGCGGTATCCCGTGGTCGCCAACGACTGAGCCGCCCCACCCCTCACACGACGCCTGGCCGCGGTCACCACCGGCCAGGCGTCGTTCGCGTGGCCGACACACGTTCGATCGCTTATGCACATCAGCTGATCCATAACCAGTCGCGCAAGGGGGATTCTCGGCGTGTCGGGGGAGTGAATGAAGCAAATCCGTTCCCAGAGCGGTCAGTTGTAGGGCTGAATAG
This sequence comes from Streptomyces sp. NPDC033216, assembly GCF_055577115.1. NCBI lineage: Bacteria > Bacillati > Actinomycetota > Actinomycetes > Kitasatosporales > Streptomycetaceae > Streptomyces > Streptomyces sp. NPDC033216. Next base: position 534,229 of record NZ_JBVIQK010000002.1, read on the forward strand.
GAAGTGCGGGGATACGCGACGGCGCACGCCCGGCACGGGGGGAGGGGTGTGTGCCAACCGGCGGCTGAGAGGGGTTGTTCGTGCCAGCTTTCCCATACAGCACCACATATCGCACCACATACCGGACCGCGGGGACCGTGACCGCGGTCGCGGTGCCTCCATCGCTCTCTCTCCCGGTCATCGAGGCGGCGTTTCCCCGGCAACTGCATCCGTATTGGCCCCGGTTGCAGGAGAACACGCGCTCGTGGCTGTCGGAAAAACGGCTCATGCCGGCCGACAAGATCGCGGAATATGCCGACGGCCTGTGCTACACCGACCTGATGGCGGGCTACTACCTCGGCGCACCCGACGACGTCATGCAGGCCATCGCCGACTACAGCGCGTGGTTCTTCGTCTGGGACGACCGCCACGACCGTGACGTCGTCCACGGCCGCGCCGCCGACTGGCGGGAGCTGCGGCTCCGCCTGCACGCGGCCCTCGACGCCCCGGAGGAGTACCTGCGGCACGAGGATCCGCTGGTGGCCGGGCTCGCGGACAGTGTGGGCCGGCTGTACTCCTTCCTCCCCGGCACGTGGAACGCGCGGTTCGCCCGCCACTTCCACGCGGTGATCGAGGCGTACGACCGGGAATTCCGCAACCGCGTGGAAGGGCGCATCCCGGCCGTCGAGGAGTATCTGGCCCTGCGCCGGCTCACCTTCGCGCACTGGATCTGGACGGATCTGCTGGAACCAAGTGCGGGCTGTGAACTCCCGGACCCGGTCCGGAAACACCCGGCCTATCGACGCGCGGCTCTGTTGAGTCAGGAATTCGCCGCCTGGTACAACGACCTCTGCTCGCTCCCGAAGGAAATAGCGGGCGACGAGGTGCACAATCTGGGAATCAGTCTCATCACCCATGAGGGGCTGACGCTGGAAGAGTCGGTCGAGGAAGTCAGGCGGCGCGTCGAGGAATGCATATCCGAATTCCTCGTCGTCGAGGAGGACGTCTTACGGCTGGCCGACCGGCTCACCGACGGGACGGTCCACGGAAAGGAACTCGGCGCCGCCGTACGGGCCTGCCTCGCCAACATGCGGAACTGGTTCAGTTCCGTCTACTGGTTCCACCACGAGTCCGGCCGCTACATGGTCGACAGCTGGGACGACCGGTCCACGCCCCCGTACGTCAACAACGAAGCGGCAGGTGAGAAATGACCGTCGAGTCCGTGAAACCCGTGACGCCCGACACATCGGAACTGCGTGAGCCGCCCCTGGCCGGTGGCGGGGTTCCGCTTCTCGGGCACGGCTGGAAGCTCGCCCGTGACCCCCTGGCCTTCATGAGCCAGCTGCGCGACCACGGTGACATCGTCCGCATCAAGCTCGGGCCGAAGACGGTGTACGCCGTCACCGCGCCGGCCCTCACCGGGGCGCTGGCCCTGAGCCCCGACTACATCATCGCCGGACCTCTGTGGGAGTCCCTGGAGGGCCTGCTCGGCAAGGAGGGCGTGGCCACCGCCAACGGTCCGCTCCACCGGCGTCAACGCCGCATCATCCAGCCCGCGTTCCGGCTCGACGCCATCCCGGCGTACGGGCCGATCATGGAGGAGGAGACGCGCGCGCTCGTCGAGCGGTGGAAGGGCCGCGAGACGATCGACTGCACCTCCGAGTCGTTCCGGATCGCGGTACGGGTCGCCGCCCGCTGCCTGCTGCGCGGACAGTTCATGGACGAACGGGCCGAGCGGCTGTGCGTCGCGCTCGCCAGTGTCTTCCAAGGTATGTACCACCGGATGGTGGTGCCCCTCGGACCGCTCTACCGGCTGCCGCTTCCGGCCAACCGAGAATTCAACCGGGCCCTGGCCGATTTGCATCTCCTGGTCGACGAGATCGTCGCCGAACGCCGGGCATCCGGTCAAAAGCCGGACGATTTGCTGACGGCATTGCTGGAGGCGAAGGACGACAATGGCGAGCCGATCGGGGAACAGGAGATCCACGATCAGGTCGTCGCGATACTCACCCCCGGCAGCGAAACCATCGCTTCCACGATCATGTCCCTGCTGCTGGTTCTCGCGGACCACCCGGAACAGTCGGACAAAGTGTGCGCCGAGGTCCGAGAGGCGACCGGGGGACGGCCCGTCGCATTCGACGACGTCCGCAAGCTCAGCCACACGAACAACGTCGTCATCGAGGCCATGCGTTTGCGTCCCGCCGTATGGATATTGACGCGGCGGGCGGTCGCCGACACCGAACTCGGTGGCTATCGCATTCCGGCCGGGGCCGACATCGTGTACAGCCCGTACGCGATCCAGCACGACCCGCGGTCCTACGAGCGGCACCTGGAGTTCGACCCCGACCGCTGGCGCCCGGAGCGGTCGAAGGACATCCCGAAGTACGCGATGCGGCCGTTCGGCGTGGGCAACCGCAAGTGCCCGAGCGACCACTTCTCCATGGCCCTGCTCACGCTGGTCACGGCGGTCCTCGCGGACGGGTTCCGCTTCGAGCAGGCCCCCGGCTCGGTCGACGCGACCCGGGTGGGCATCACGCTGCGTCCGCAACGGCTGCGGCTGAAGCCTGTCCCGCGGTGAGACGCGTTCCGCCGCCGGTGTGCGTTCAGGCGGCCTCCGGGCCCCGGAACGTACGCCGGTAGGCGTTCGGGGTGGTGCCCAGCGCCCGCACGAACTGGTGCCGCAGCGCCCCCGCCGTGCCGAATCCGGTCCGCCAGGCGATCGCGTCCACCGTCTCGTCGGACGCCTCCAGCAGATGCTGGGCGAGCAGCACCCGCTGGCGCAGGATCCAGCGGTAGGGCGTCGTGCCGGTCTCCTGCTGGAAGCGGCGGGCGAAGGTGCGCGGCGACATGTGGGCGCGGGCGGCGAGCTGTTCGACGGTGACCTCCTGGTCGAGGTGCTGCTCCATCCATGCGAGCACCTCGCCCACGGTGTCGCAGGACGAACGCGGCAGCGGCCGCTGGACGTACTGCGCCTGGCCGCCGTCCCGGTGCGGCGGTACGACCATCCGCCGGGCGATCCCGTTGGCTACCTCGGGACCCTGCTCCTTGCGCACGAGATGCAGGCAGGCGTCGATGCCGGCGGCCGTGCCGGCCGAGGTGATCACCGGGTCCTCGTCGACGTAGAGCACGTCGGGCTCGACGGTCGTACGCGGGTACTCACGGGCGAGTTTCTCGGCGTGCCGCCAGTGCACCGCGCAGCGCCGGCCGTCCAGGAGCCCCGCCGCGGCCAGCACGAACACCCCGGAGCACACGCTCAGCACCCGGGTCCCGCGGTCCACGGCCCGGCGCAGCGCGTCGAGCAGCTCGGGCGGGAACTCCCGGGCCCCGTAGGTGTCCCCGGCCGGTACGGCGATCAGGTCGGCGCTCTCCAGCCGTTCGAGCCCGTGTTCCGTGCCCACCGTGAAGCCGGCGTGGGTCGACAGGGTCGGCCCCTCGGCGGAGGCGACGGCGAAGTCGTAGAGCGGCAGGCCCTCGTCGCTGCGGTCGATGCCGAACACCTCGCAGACGACGCCGAGTTCGAAGGGGTGCACGCCGTCGAGGAGGATCGCGGCCACGTTCTTCAGCATGCCGACAGTGTGCCCCGCGGTGGCAGTAATTTGAAGGTGTGCGGCAGTCCTGCCACTGTCAGGAGTGTCGTAGTCGCATGATGCTTACCTCATGAACGCACTCACGGAAGCCCTCACCGTCCTCGCCGTGTTCCTGCTCCTCGCGGGTCCGGCGCTCGTGGGGCTGGCCCACGAACGCCGGATCGACCGCCGACTGCGCGCGGCGCGGACTCAGAAGTCCTCGTCCAGGTCCACGGTGCCCTCCACCGCGACCTGGTACGCCGACGGACGGCGCTCGAAGAAGTTGGTGAGTTCCTGAACGCCCTGTAGCTCCATGAAGGAGAACGGGTTCTCCGAGCCGTACACCGGGGCGAAGCCGAGGCGGCTCAGCCGCTGGTCGGCGACGCACTCGAGGTACTGGCGCATCGAGTCGGTGTTCATGCCCGGCAGGCCCTCCCCGCACAGGTCACGCGCGAACTGGAGCTCGGCCTCGACGGCCTCCCGCAGCATGTCGGTGACCTGCTCCTGGAGGCGGTCGTCGAACAGCTCCGGCTCCTCCTTGCGGACGGTGTCGACGACTTCGAACGCGAAGGACATGTGCATGGTCTCGTCACGGAACACCCAGTTGGTGCCGGTGGCGAGGCCGTGCAGCAGACCCCGGCTGCGGAACCAGTAGACGTACGCGAAGGCGCCGTAGAAGAACAGGCCCTCGATGCACGCGGCGAAGCAGATGAGGTTGAGCAGGAAACGGCGGCGGTCGGACATCGACTCCAGCCGGTCCAGCTTCTCCACCGAGTCCATCCAGCGGAAGCAGAACTCCGCCTTCTCACGGATGGAGGGGATGCTCTCGACCGCGTCGAAGGCGGCCGCGCGGTCCTCCGGGTCGGGGAGGTAGGTGTCCAGCAGGGTCAGATAGAACTGGACGTGCACGGCCTCCTCGAACAGCTGCCGGCTCAGGTAGAGCCGCGCCTCGGGGGAGTTGATGTGCTTGTACAGCGTCAGCACCAGGTTGTTCGAGACGATCGAGTCGCCCGTCGCGAAGAAGGCGACCAGCCGGCCGATCAGGTGCTGCTCGGCGGGTGTCAGCTTCGCGAGGTCCGTGACGTCCGAGTGGAGGTCGACCTCCTCGACGGTCCAGGTGTTCTTGATGGCGTCCCGGTAGCGCTCGTAGAAGTCGGGGTAGCGCATGGGGCGCAGGGTCAGCTCGAAGCCCGGGTCGAGCAGGTTCTTCCGGTTGTCACTCATCACTGGCAGGCCTCGCAGGACTCGGGGTTCTCAAGGGAGCAGGCGACGGCCTCTTCGGGGGCCGGCTGCGGTACGGGAATCGGGGCCTGTGCCTGTGCGGCGCGGGCGATGCGGGTCGCCGGGCGCGAACGCAGGTAGTACGTCGTCTTCAGGCCCGACTTCCAGGCGTACGCGTACATCGAGGAGAGCTTGCCGATGGTCGGCGTCTCCAGGAACAGGTTCAGGGACTGCGCCTGGTCCAGGTACGGGGTGCGGGCGGCGGCCATGTCGATCAGGCCGCGCTGCGGGATCTCCCACGCCGTGCGGTAGAGGGCCCGTACGTCCTCCGGGATCCAGGTGAACGCCTGCACGGACCCGTTCGCCTCGCGCAGGGCCTCGCGGGTGCGGGCGTCCCAGACGCCCAGCTCCTTGAGTTCCCGCACCAGGTAGGAGTTGACCTGGAGGAACTCGCCGGACAGCGTCTCGCGCTTGAACAGGTTGGAGACCTGCGGCTCGATGCACTCGTACACACCGGCGATCGACGCGATGGTGGCGGTCGGCGCGATGGCCAGGAGCAGCGAGTTGCGCATGCCGGTCGCCGCGACGCGCTCGCGCAGCGCCGCCCAGCGCTCCGGCCAGGTGAACTCGACGCCGTAGTGGTCGGGGTGCAGCACACCCCGGGCGGTACGGGTCTTCTCCCAGGCCGGCAGCGGGCCGTTGCGCTCGGCGAGGTCGGCGGAGGCCTCGTACGCGGCGAGCATGATCCGCTCGGCGATCCGGGTCGACAGGGCCTTGGCCTCGGGTGAGTCGAAGGGCAGCCGCAGCTTGAAGAAGACGTCCTGGAGGCCCATCGCACCCAGACCGACCGGACGCCAGCGGGCGTTGGAGCGGCCCGCCTGCTCGGTCGGGTAGAAGTTGATGTCGACGACCCGGTCGAGGAAGGTGACGGCGGTGCGGACGGTCTCGTCCAGCCGCTCCCAGTCGATGACGTCGGCGGCCCCGGGGTCCGTGACGACGAACGCGCCGAGGTTCACCGAACCCAGGTTGCAGACCGCCGTCTCGCCGTCGTCGGTGACCTCCAGGATCTCCGTGCAGAGGTTCGAGGAGTGGACCACATGGCCCGGCTCCGCTGTCTGGTTGGCGGTGCGGTTGGCCGCGTCCTTGAAGGTCATCCAGCCGTTGCCGGTCTGCGCGAGGGTGCGCATCATGCGGCCGTACAGGTCACGGGCCGGGATCGTCTTCCTCGCGAGCCCCTCGGCCTCCGCCGCGCGGTAGGCCGCGTCGAACTCGTCGCCCCACAGGTCGACCAGCTCGGGCACGTCGGCCGGGGAGAACAGGGACCACTGCCCGTCCGCGTTGACGCGGCGCATGAACTCGTCCGGCACCCAGTGGGCCAGGTTGAGGTTGTGCGTGCGCCGGGCGTCCTCACCGGTGTTGTCGCGCAGCTCCAGGAACTCCTCGATGTCGGAGTGCCAGGTCTCCAGGTAGACCGCGGCCGCGCCCTTGCGCCGGCCGCCCTGGTTCACGGCGGCGACCGAGGCGTCCAGCGTCTTCAGGAACGGCACGATGCCGTTGGAGTGCCCGTTGGTGCCCCGGATGAGCGACCCTCGCGAGCGGATCCGGCTGTACGACAGCCCGATGCCCCCGGCGTGCTTGGAGAGGCGGGCGACCTGGTGGTAGCGGTCGTAGATGGAATCCAGCTCGTCCAGCGGGGAGTCGAGGAGGTAGCAGGACGACATCTGCGGGTGCCGGGTGCCGGAGTTGAACAGGGTGGGGGAGGACGGCAGGTAGTCCAGGCGGCTCATCAAGGTGTAGAGCGCGGCGACCTCGTCGACGGACCTCGTCGTGTCGTCCTCCGCCAGGCCGCTCGCCACCCGCAGCAGGAAGTGCTGGGGCGTCTCGACGACCTTGCGGGTGATCGGGTGGCGCAGCAGATAGCGGCTGTGCAGGGTGCGCAGGCCGAAGTAGCCGAAGCGGTCGTCGGCACCCGTGTCGACCAGCGCGTCGAGCCGGGCCGCGTGCAGCCGCACGAACTCGGCGGTGCGATCGGCGATCAGGCCCTCACGGTGGCCGACGGCGACGGAGTCGGTGAAGGAGGTGACGCCCTGGGAGGCGGCCTCCGCCCGGATGCCGAGCGTCAGCAGCCGGGCGGCCAGCCGGGAGTAGGCGGGGTCCTCGGAGATCAGACCGGCGGCCGCCTCCGTGGCCAGCTCGCGCAGCTCCGACTCGTCCGCCCGAGCGGAACGGCCCCGCAGAGCGGCGGCGGCGACCCGGCCGGGGTCGGCGTCGGTGAGGTCGGCGGTCAGCTCGGTCAGCGTCCGCAGCAGCGCGGCTCCGGGGCCGTCGGTCTCCGGGGCTGCTGAAACCGGTTCGGCTGGCGCGATGGTCACGTGGGGGCTCTCCCTCGCTCGGCGGGGGCCTTGCGGAGGGCAGGGGGCGGCACACGAGCGCGGGGCGCGTCGCGTCCACCGGCCCATTCCGCGAGGCCCGGACGTCAGGGCACCCGAGCCGGACGGACCGGGTGCGCTGCCGGCAGGTGCTCGGACTGACCATGCGTGCGCAAAGGGACATGGACGCACGCAAGTACACCGTTGCGGGACAGTTCCGGATTCGCACCGGATTCCCCTGCGGCGACAGCGAGCATGAGCATACATCTTGTGTTGGGCTGGCGCGCGAGCCCCAGATGTTGTGTCCGGCTGGCTTCGCAGCGTCAACTCACCGAGGCTCACCATGCCGACACGCGGTGCCCCTCACGGGGGACGGAGGCCGGTCCTTGCGGTGGGAGCGCGTACGACAGCGGGGCGCCGAGGCGACGTGCCCTCGGCGGCCCGCTGCGGGAGGTGCGGGAGGACGCTCCCTCGCGCTAGTGCCCCGCCCCCGCCGTCGCCGGCGGCAGTTCCACCTGGACGCCCGGCTCGCCGGCGTCCGCCGTGTAGTCCGACGGGGAGGTCTCGTCGACGCCCTCCGGCGCCTTCAGGGCCTTGAGGACGAAGGTCAGCACCACCGTCACCACCACGTTCAGCACGAACGCCGTGAGGCCGATGTAGCCGATCTCGCCGATACCGGGGATCTCCTTCGACGAGCCGCCGAAGTGCTTCTGGGTCGGGGAGGCGACGCCGTACGCCGCGAAGGTGCCGTACAGCATGCCGACCGCCCAGCCGGCCAGCAGGGCCCAGCGGTGGAACCAGCGGGTGAACAGGCCGCCGACCAGGGCCGGGAAGGTCTGCAATATCCAGATACCGCCGAGCAGCTGGAAGTTGATGGCGACCGTCTTGTCCATGGTGAGGACGAAGACCAGCGCGCCCACCTTCACCAGGAGCGACACCAGCTTGGAGACGCGGGTCTCCTCCTTGGGCGTGGCGTCCGGCTTGATGAAGTCCTTGTAGATGTTGCGGGTGAAGAGGTTCGCCGCGGCGATGGACATGATCGCCGCCGGTACCAGCGCGCCGATGCCGATCGCCGCGAACGCCACGCCCGCGAACCAGTCCGGGAACATGTCCTCGAACAGCTGCGGGATCGCCAGCTGCCCGTTGGAGACCTTCACCCCGGCCGCGATCGCCATGAAGCCCAGCAGGGCGAGCAGACCGAGCATGAGGGAGTACAGCGGCAGGATCGTGGTGTTGCGGCGGATCACGTCACGGCTGCGCGAGGACAGCGTCGCGGTGATGGAGTGCGGGTACATGAACAGCGCCAGCGCGGACCCCAACGCCAGCGTGGCGTACGTCCACTGGCCCGCCTCGGCCGGTGCGAGCGCGCCGCGCGGCTTGCCGGTCGCCGGATTGGTCTGCGCGAAGGCGTCGCCCGCCTTGGCGAAGATGTCGTCGAACCCGCCGAGCTTGATGGGGATGTAGATGATCGCCACCGCGATGACGAGGTAGATCAGCGTGTCCTTCACGAACGCGATCAGCGCGGGCGCCCGCAGACCCGAGGAGTAGGTGTACGCCGCCAGCACGCCGAAGGCGATCAGCAGGGGCAGGTCCTTGACGAACCAGTTGGTGTCCTCGCCGCCGCCGACGCCCATCACGTCCAGCACCGCCTGGATGCCGACGAGCTGGAGCGCGATGTACGGCATCGTGGCCAGGATGCCGGTGACGGCCACGGCCAGGGACAGGCCCTTGGAGCCGAACCGGCCGCGCACGAAGTCCGAGGTCGTCACGTACCCGTGCTTGTGCGACACCGACCACAGGCGCGGCAGGAAGGTGAAGATCAGCGGGTAGACGAGGATCGTGTACGGCACCGCGAAGAAGCCCGCCGCGCCGGCCGCGTAGATCGCCGCCGGGACCGCCACGAACGTGTAGGCCGTGTACAGGTCGCCGCCGAGCAGGAACCAGGTGACCCAGGTGCCGAACGACCGGCCGCCCAGACCCCATTCGTCGAGGCTGTGCTCGTCGGCGGCCCTGCGCCAGCGCGCGGCCAGGAAGCCCATGACCGTGACGGCCAGGAAGAAGAAGATGAAGACGGCGAGTGCGACGCCGTTCACGCCGTCGTTCACTTCGCGGCACCCCCGCCCTGGTTCTTGCGGCCGCGCTGGTCGAACTGCCACAGCTTGTACGCGGTCACGGTGAGCGCCGTGGAGAGGAGCACCCACAGCATCTGGTACCAGTAGAAGAAGGGGATGCCGATGAACGTGGGGTCGGTCTTCGCGTACGAACCGACCCACAGCATCGCCACGAAGGGCGCGAACAGGCAGAGGCCGATGACGACGCGCAAAGGCGTCACCACCGGCCCCCTGGTGACTTCCGGGGCTTCTGACATCGGGCGGCTCCGTCCCCTCGCAGATCATGTGCAACGCGCACGAAATGTAGGTGACGGATAAAGGAAAACGGAAGACCTCGTCCGCATATCGGTCCCAGGACCGCACGGTCACTCCGCGGGCCGCTTCAGCCCGCGACGACCTCGTACGGTTTCCGTTACCTCGGTCGCTCAGCCGCGCGACGACCTCGTACCGCTTCCGTTACCGCGCGGTCACTCCACGGGTCGGTTCAGCCGCGCGACGAACTTGTACCGGTCCCCCCGGTACACCGATCGCACCCATTCCACCGGCTGCCCCTCCTTGTCCACGGAGTGGCGGGACAGCATCAGCATCGGCAGGCCGACGTCCGTGCCCAGCAGGCCCGCCTCGCGCGGTGTGGCCAGGGAGGTCTCGATGGTCTCCTCGGCCTCCGCGAGGTGGACGTCGTAGACCTCGGCGAGCGCGGTGTAGAGGGACGTGTACTTCACCAGTGACCTGCGCAGGGCCGGGAAGCGCTTGGCCGACAGATGGGTGGTCTCGATGGCCATCGGCTCGCCGTTGGCCATGCGCAGCCGTTCGATGCGCAGCACGCGGCCGCCGGCGGTGATGTCGAGCAGTCCGGCGAGGCGGTCGTCGGCCGTGATGTAGCCGATGTCCAGCAACTGCGAGGTCGGTTCGAGGCCCTGCGCGCGCATGTCCTCGGTGTACGAGGTGAGCTGGAGCGCCTGGGAGACCTTCGGCTTGGCGACGAAGGTGCCCTTGCCCTGGATGCGCTCCAGCCGACCTTCGACGACCAGTTCCTGGAGTGCCTGGCGCACGGTGGTGCGCGAGGTGTCGAACTCGGCCGCCAGCGTGCGCTCGGGCGGCACCGGCGTGCCGGGCGACTGCGTCTCCGTCATGTCGAGGAGATGCTTCTTCAGGCGGTAGTACTTGGGCACGCGCGCGGTACGGACGGTCGCCCCACCCTCGTGCTCCGCACTGCTGACGTCGGTGCTCATGGCCTGCCTTCCCGGCTCCGGGTGCCGAACCGGCCGACATTCCCTCGGCCGCGGCTCACATCGTGGCACGGGTTCGTGGGCGGGGTGTCCAGTGCGGTGACCTCGCGCGCTCCGTGATCTCCTCTGTATACCTCTGGGACCCCCGTTGGTCTAGTCCAGCACGCCCTGCGCGGACGGCTGGTTCGCTGCGTCGGCGAGGGTCGATCTGCCGCCCCTGAATTGAAAAGTCCCTGCATATCGCGGTCCCGTAACGGACGACTCAACCCCGCTTGAACACCCTTGACAGCCCTATTGGTCTGAGCCAAGCTCCCCCGTACTGGTCTACACCATTGGTCCAGGTCCTGGCCCCACGGACGGTACGCGTTGACGCTCGACCGCGGCGGGGAGGCAGGGGGGTTTGTGGCATCCCTGAGGAGGGTTGGCGTGAAGCGCAAGCTGATAGCCGCGATCGGTATCGCGGGCATGATGGTCTCCATCGCGGCGTGCGGGGACGACAAGGACGGCGGGGCCTCGGACAAGGGCACCGACGCCAAGGAGCTGACGGTCTGGCTGACCGTCGACGCGCAGAACAACTGGCCCGAGCTGGTGAAGGCCGCGGACGCGGCGGTGCAGAAGAAGCACCCCGGTGTGAAGATCACCCACGAGTACTACGGCTGGCCCGACAAGAACGCCAAGCTCGACGCGGTTCTCGCCACCGACAAGGTCCCCGACGTGGTCGAGATGGGCAACACCGAGATGCTCGGCTACATGGTCAAGGGCGCCTTCGCCCCCCTGGACGCCTCCAAGTTCGACAACTCCTCCGCCTGGCTGGACGGCCTCAAGGCCTCGGTGACGTACGAGGACAAGACCTACGGCGTGCCGTACTACGCGGGTGGCCGCGTCGGCAACTGGCGCAAGGACCTCTTCGCCTCGGCCGGCGTCAAGGCGGCCCCGAAGACCTACGCGGAGCTGACCGCCGCCCTGGACAAGGTCCAGAAGAAGGAGGGCGACAAGTTCAGCGCCTGGTACCAGCCCACCCGCGACTGGTACGCGGCCATGTCCTTCGTCTACGACGCCGGCGGCTCCATCGCGAAGGAGGAGGGCGGCCAGTGGAAGGCCAACCTCTCCTCGCCCGAGTCCGTCAAGGGCCTCAGCGAGTTCAAGAACGTCGTCGACAAGTACATGCACGGCGACAAGACGAAGGACGAGTCCGACCGTCACATCGTCTACGGCCAGGGCAAGTCCGGCATGATCTTCGGCGCGGCCTGGGAGGGCGCGACCGCCGAGGCCCCCGAGAACGACAAGAGCGGCAAGCTCAAGGGCAACCTCGAGAACTTCGTGATGCCCGGCCCGTCCGGCAAGAACCTCCCCGTCTTCCTGGGCGGTTCCGACCTCGCCGTCCCGGTCAAGTCGGACGCGCAGGAACTCGCCGCCGAGTGGATCAACGCGTTCACCGGTCCCGCCGGCCAGAAGGGCCTGATGGGCAAGGGCAACCTGCCCAACAACAAGACCGACCTCGCGACCCTGAAGAACGACCCCAAGACGGTCGTGCCGGCCACCGCGGCCGAGTCCAACTGGTTCGTCCCGATGGCGCCCGGCTGGGGTCAGGTCGAGAAGGCCCAGCTCCTTCAGACCATGCTCCAGAGCATCGGCACCGGCAAGAAGACCGTCGAGGAGGCCGCCAAGGAGGCGGACGCCGCGATCGACAAGGTCATCAACACCAAGTGACGCGAGGCGGGGCCCGCTGTGGCGGAGCCCCGCCGTCCGTACGACCAACGGACTTCCACCCGTAGAAGTCACGGGGCCGGCCGCCGTACCCGTACGGGGTTCGCCGCCGTGCGGCCCCCTGGGGCTTCCGCCACGGACGGCCTACGGGGCTTCCACCCACGTAGGACCCACGGTGGTCCGGCCGTCGTACCCCTGCGGGGTGAGCCCCCGTACCACCACGGGGACCGGCCTCCGTACGACCTGAGGGACCGCTGAGGAGCGCGCGATGAGTGCCGCAGACACGACCACCCCTGCCAAGGTGCCGCCGCCGCGGCCCGCACCGCCGCCGCCGCCCGCGCCACGGCGGCCCCGCGCCAAGGCGACCTCCGCCGGTGCCGGCACCCCCTGGCTGCTGCTCGCCCCCTGCCTGCTGATCCTCGTGCTGGTGATGGGCTATCCGCTCGTCCGCCTGGTCACCCTCTCCTTCCAGAAGTTCGGGCAGTCCCAGCTGTGGGGCTTCCAACCGGCCGAGTCGGTGGGGTTCGACAACTTCACCAAGGTGCTGGGCGACGGCGAGTTCTGGGCGGTCGTGGCACGCACGATCGTCTTCGCGGCCGGCTGCGTCGTCTTCACCATGGTCATCGGCATGCTGATCGCGCTGCTGCTCCAGCGGGTCTCCGGCTGGGTGAAGACGCTCATCAACATCGCGCTGGTGGCCAGCTGGGGCATGCCGATCATCGTCGCCACCACGGTCTTCAAGTGGCTGTTCGACGCGGACTACGGCATCCTCAACGCGGTGCTGAGCCGGCTGCCCGGCGTCGACCTGATCGGCCACAACTGGTTCGCGAGCGGGCCGCAGGGCCTCGCCGTGATCATGCTGCTGGTGATCTGGGGAGCCGTCCCGTTCGTCGTGATCACTCTCAGCGCCGGTCTCACCCAGGTCCCCAAGGAACTGGAGGAGGCCGCCCGTCTCGACGGCGCCGGCGCCTGGGGTGTCTTCCGGTACGTCACCCTGCCCATCCTCAAGCCGATCATCGTGATGCTCACGACGCTGTCGGTCATCTGGGACATGGGCGTCTTCCCGCAGGTCTTCGTGATGCGCAACGGCCATCCCGAGGCCGAGTTCCAGCTGCTGACGACGTACTCCTACGACCGCGCCTTCGTCGTCAACGACTACGGCCAGGGTTCGGCGATCGCTTTGATCACCGTGCTCCTGCTGCTCGGTGTGGTCGCCGTGTACATGCGCCAGATGCTGAAGATCGGAGAGGTCGAATGAGCGCCATCGCCACGGCCAGGAGAGGCTCCGGCGGCGGCTCGGGCCGCCGGAAGTCCAAGATCGGATGGAACCTCCTCGGACTGCTCGTCTTCGTCGTCGCCGGCTTCCCCGTCTACTGGATGCTCAACACCGCGTTCAAGCCGGCGAAGGACGCCATCGACCCGGATCCGAGCCTGCTGCCCACCGCGCTGACCTTCTCCAACTTCGGCCGGGCGATGGACATCGCCGACTTCTGGGGCCCGGTCGCCCGCAGCCTGGTCGTCTCGCTCGCGGTCGTCCTGATCGGCATCGTCGTCGGCATGCTGGCCGCGCTGGCCATCTCCCGGTTCGCCTTCCGCGGCCGCAAGATCGTGATCGTCGGCATCCTCGCGGTCCAGATGGTCCCCCTGGTCGCCATGATCATCCCGGTCTTCCTGCTCCTGAACGACCTGGGCCAGTACGACCGGCTGACCGGCCTGATCATCACCTACCTGACCTTCATCCTGCCCTTCACGGTGTGGACCCTGCGCGGCTTCATCGTCAACATCCCGAAGGAACTGGAGGAGGCCGCGATGGTCGACGGGTGCTCCCGCACCGGCGCCTTCATGCGCGTCGTCTTCCCGCTGCTCGCCCCCGGCATGGTCGCCACCTCGGTCTACGGCTTCATCCAGGCCTGGAACGAGTACCTCTACGCCCTGATGCTGCTCAGCCAGAAGAACCAGACGGCGACCGTCTGGCTCGGCAACTTCACCACCAAGCACGGCACCGAGTACGCCCCGATGATGGCCGGCGCCACCATGATGGCCGTCCCGATCGTCGTCCTGTTCCTCCTCGTCCAGCGCAAGATGGCCGCGGGTCTCACCGCGGGCGCCGTGAAGGGATAACGCCCCCGATGACGACACTCGCCACCGGCACCGACACTCTGACGCGTGACGCCCTGACGGTCCTCCAGCCCGGTTTCGCCGGCACCAGCGCCCCCGACTGGCTGCTGCGCCGGCTCGGCGAAGGCCTGGCCTCCGTCGGGCTGTTCGGCCGCAACATCACCTCTCCCGAACAACTCGCCGCGCTGACCGCACAGTTGCGCACCGAACGCGACGATGTGCTCGTCGCGATCGACGAGGAGGGCGGCGACGTCACCCGGCTGGAGGTGCGGACCGGCTCCAGCTTCCCCGGCAACCACGCCCTCGGCGCGGTGGACGACGTGGACCTCACCAGGCAGGTCGCCCTCGAGCTCGGCCGCCGCCTCGCGGCCTGCGGGGTCGACTTCAACTGGGCCCCGTCGGCCGACGTGAACTCCAACCCGGGCAATCCGGTGATCGGCGTACGGTCCTTCGGCGCCGACCCCGACCTGGTCGCCCGGCACACCGCGGCCTACGTCAGCGGCCTCCAGGCGGCGGGCGTGGCCGCCTGCACCAAGCACTTCCCCGGCCACGGTGACACGGCCGTCGACTCCCACCTCGCCCTGCCGCGCATCGACGTGGACCCCGCGGTGCTGGCCGAGCGCGAACTGGCCCCGTTCCGCGCGGCCATCGCGGCCGGAAGCCGCGCCGTGATGAGCGCGCACATCCTGGTCCCGGTCCTGGACCCGGACCACCCGGCGACGCTGTCCCGCCGCATCCTGACGGACCTGCTGCGCGGCGAACTCGGCTACGACGGCCTGATCGTCACCGACGGCATGGAGATGCGGGCGATCGCCGGCACCTACGGCATCGAACGGGGCAGCGTCCTCGCCATCGCGGCCGGCGCCGACGCCATCTGCGTGGGCGGCGGCCTCGCCGACGACGAGACGGTACGGCGCCTGCGCGACGCCCTCGTCGCCGCGGTCCGCACCGGCGACCTCCCGGAGGAACGCCTCGCCGACGCGGCGGAACGGGTCCGCGCCCTGGCCCGCTGGACGGCGTCGGCCGCCACGTCCGCCGACCGGTCCGGAGCGCACACCGACATCGGCCTCGTCGCCGCCCGCCGCGCGCTGCGCCGTACCGCCGCCGCCCCCTTCGCCCCGCTCACCGACGCCCCGTACGTCGCCTCCCTCGCCCCGGTCGCCAACATCGCCGTCGGTGACGAGACGCCCTGGGGCGTGGCCGCGGAACTCGCCCGGTTCCTGCCCGGCACCGAGACGGGCAGCTTCGCCGGTGAGGACGCGGGACACGCGGCACTGATCGCGGCGGGGGAGCGGCGGATCGTCGCCGTGGTCCGCGACGAGCACCGCCACCCCTGGATGACGGCGGCCCTGGACACCCTGCTCGCCGCCCGCCCCGACACGCTCGTCGTGGAGATGGGCGTCCCCCAGGCCCCGCCCCGCGGCGCCCTCCACCTCGCCACCCACGGCGCGGCGCGCGTCTGCGGACGGGCGGCGGCGGAGGTCATCGCGGGCAGGTAGCGGCTCCTGCGACGAGACGGGCGCCGGGGCCCCCGGGAGGGGGGCAGAGACCACCCCCTTTTTGGTGGTGTTCCCGGGGGGAGGGTTCCGACCCCCCCCCCCCCCCCCTCTTCGTTGTGGGTGTTTCTGGAGGG
>NZ_JBVIQK010000002.1:550171-714639 GCF_055577115.1 Streptomyces sp. NPDC033216
CCCTATACGCCGCCCCCCCCCCCCCCCCACCCCCCCTCCCCCCCCCTCCCCTCCCCCCCCCCCCCCCCCGTCTCGTCGTGAGCGGCGTCGCAGGGAGCAGGTCTCAGATCCCCTGCCACTCCGGCTTGGCGGCGTAGGTGTGCCGGAAGTAGTCCGCGAGCTTCAGCTTGGACGCCGCGCCCTCGTCGACGACGACCGTCGCGTGCGGGTGCAGTTGGAGCGCCGAGGCGGGACAGACGGCCGCCACCGGCCCCTCGACGGTCGCGGCGACGGCGTCGGCCTTGCCCTCACCCGTGGCGAGCAGCACCAGGTGCCGTGCCTCCAGGATGGTGCCGATGCCCTGCGTGATGACGTGGTGCGGGACCTGCTCGATGTCCCCGTCGAAGAAGCGCGCGTTGTCGATCCGGGTCTGCTCGGTGAGCGTCTTGATGCGTGTCCGGGAGGCCAGCGAGGAGCAGGGTTCGTTGAACCCGATGTGCCCGTCGGTCCCGATCCCGAGCAGTTGGAGGTCCACGCCGCCGGCCGCGGACAGCGCCTGGTCGTAGGCCTCGCAGGCGGCCTGTACGTCCTCGGCGGTGCCGTCCGGCCCGAGGAAGGCGTCCATGCCGATGCCGAGCGGCTCCAGCACCTCCCGGCGCAGCACCGAGCGGTAGGACTCGGGGTGCTCGGCGGGCAGGCCCACGTACTCGTCGAGCTGGGCGATCCGGGCCCGCGAGGTGTCCACGGCACCGGAGCGCACCTGGGCCGTCAACGCCTGGTAGACCGGCAGCGGGGTGGAACCGGTGGCCACGCCGAGCAGGGCGTCGGGCTTGCGCCGCAGGAGCTGTGCGATGGCCTCGGCGATGAGTTCGCCGCCCGACCTGGCGTCCGGAACGATGACAACTTCCACGCTGGCCTGCCGTTCTGAAGAAGGGACTCGAGGGACCCGGAAGGGCTGTGTGGTTTAGACCAATCTAACAGAGTCGGGCCGGCCGGCCCAGGTGGGAGGAGCGGGCCCGAGGGGGTGCGTCGCGGCGCGGGGCGAGCGGGGGACGTCCCCCTCGTCGGCTCATGTCGGCGAACCCCCGTCCCCGCTCGGCGAGCGGTCCGCGGGCGGGGCGAGCCCCGGCGCGGCGACCCTGGCCGGCCCGTCGCCCGTCGCGCGCGGGGGGTGAAGGGCACCACGTCGGCGATGTCCGCCGGAGTGCCCACGCGCCCGAGGGCCGCACGTCCGGCGTTGCGCGCGAGGCGCGGTGGGCACTCCGGCGGCGGCCTTCTCCGGCGGCTCCCCGCCACGTCTCCTCGCCCGGGCGAGGACAGGTGGCGGTGGTGTCGATGCCGGTGTCGACGCCGCGGGGGGCGCGACGGAGTCACGGTGATCCCCGTCGGGCCGAGCGCCTTCGCAGGGTCCCAGGGTGAGGACGTCCGGGCGGGTCGCAACGGGCGCGCGAGGGGGCGGGCCGGGAGGGGCCGGAGGGTGTCGCGGAAAATTGCCATGCCCGTCTGGCCCCGCACAGGAACCCACACGGGCTAGGCTGCGTTGTGGATGCTAGGGCGTCCGAATACCTGTCCCGTTGAAAAAACGCACAAGCTCCGACACATGGACAGTCCGAAGTGGTCTAGTCCACAATGGCGGGGTGATACAGCAGACTTCCGTCTTCCCCGCACAGGAAGGCGGACCGAGGACCCGGAGCTCTCTGCCCTGACTGCCCCGGATCCTCACCCTCGGCCGGCGGGACCGCACACCCCGCGGCCGATATTGCTCCGGGCTGCGGTGCCGGGAGGGCTGAGGGTCCCTCTCAGGCGCCGCGGCCCGCGGGTGTCTCCGGGGCGGTGGTCGTCGACGGTTTTTAGGCCCCGCACATACCCCCAGGTACGCTCGCAGACGTGCCCTCCATGAACGAACTCGTACGCCAGCACACCGCACTCGGGGACTCCGACCTCGAGTGGCTGCACCTGCTGGTCTCGGAGTGGCAGTTGCTCTCCGACCTCTCCTTCGCCGACCTGGTCCTGTGGGTCCCCACGCGGGACGGCACCCGCTATGTCTCCGTCGCCCAGATGCGCCCCAACACCGGCCCCACCTCCTACCAGGACGACATGGTCGGCCACCTCGTCCCGCGCGGCCGCCGACCTCTGCTGGACGCCGCCCTCGACGAGGGCCGGATCGTGCGCGAAGGCGACCCGGAGTGGCGTGAGGAGGTCCCCGTCCGGGTCGAGTCGATCCCCGTACGGCGCGAGGGCCGAGTCCTCGGTGTGATCGCCCGCAACACCAATCTCCTCACCGTGCGGACCCCGAGCCGCCTGGAGCTGACCTACCTCCAGAGCGCCTCCGACCTCGCGCAGATGATCGCGGCAGGCTCCTTCCCGTTCCCCGACCAGCAGATGGACATGGACGCGGCCCCGCGCGTCGGCGACGGCCTCATCCGCCTCGATGCCGACGGGGTCGTCCAGTACGCCTCCCCCAACGCGCTCTCCGCATACCACCGCATGGGCCTCGCCTCCGACCTGGTGGGCCACAACCTCGGCCTGACGACCGCCGAACTCGCCCCCACGCGAGGGCCGGTGGACGAGGCCCTCGCCAAGGTCGCCAGCGGCTGGGCACCCCGCGAGTTCGAGGTCGAGGCGCACGACGGCGTCATCCAGTTCCGGGCCATCCCGCTCAAGCCCAAGGGCACCCGCATCGGTTCGCTCGTCCTCCTCCGGGACGTCACCGAACTGCGGCGCCGCGAGCGTGAGTTGATCACCAAGGACGCGACCATCCGGGAGATCCACCACCGGGTGAAGAACAACCTCCAGACCGTGGCCGCCCTGTTGCGGCTCCAGGCCCGCCGGATCGAGTCCGAGCGGGGCAGGGAGGCCCTGGAGGAGGCGGTCCGGCGCGTCGGCTCCATCGCCATCGTCCATGAGACGCTGTCTCAGAACCTGGACGAGCGCGTCGAGTTCGACGAGATCGCCGACCGGGTCCTGGCGATGGTGGCGGAGATCTCGCCGGGCAAGGTGGCCGGACGGCGCACCGGGCGCTTCGGCATCCTCGACGCGGAGGTCGCCACCCCCCTGTCCATGGTGCTCACCGAAATCCTCCAGAACGCCCTGGAGCACGGCTTCCGTGAGGGTGACACCGGCACGGTCGAGGTCTCGGCGGTCCGCGGCGGCACCACCAAGGAGGCCCGACTGCTGGTCACCGTCCAGGACGACGGCGTCGGCCTGCCCGAGGGATTCGACCCGCACACCTCGGGCAACCTCGGCCTTCAGATCGTGCGGACGCTGGTCGAGGGGGAGTTGGGGGGATCCTTCGACATGGTCCCGGCGCCGGAGCGGGGTACGCAGGTGATCCTGGACATTCCGGTGCGGGCGCAGAAGTGACTCCAGGCCGGGGACAGCAAGAAGCCCCGGACCGTTCAGGGGTCCGGGGCTCGAATGCTCGTTGCCAGCGTGTGCTGCGCATCGGGGGTACTGCGCGCTGCGGCTCGGGGGCGGGAGATGCGTACACGCTGTACGCGCCGCCAAGCTCAGGCTCGCGGGGCGGGTGTTGTCAGGCGGAGGCCTGACGGGCCCGGTTGCGGGCGGCGCGGCGCTTCATCGCGCGGCGCTCGTCCTCGCTGAGGCCACCCCAGACGCCGGAGTCCTGACCGGACTCGAGCGCCCACTGCAGACACTGATCCATAACGGGGCAGCGGCGGCAGACGGCCTTGGCTTCCTCGATCTGCAGCAGCGCAGGACCGGTGTTGCCGATGGGGAAGAAGAGCTCGGGGTCTTCCTCGCGGCAAACGGCGTTGTGACGCCAGTCCATGGCTGCTACCTCTCCTTGGTATTACATGCACGTTGCTTGTGAATGTGAACGCTTTCACGAATCCCTCAACAAGTGAAGGGCCACGTGCCAGGTTCCCTGGCGCGGTCCTGTGAATTGAAGAGGGGTTCTGGTGATCAGTGGAGGCTGGTTCTGCGGGCCGTCCCGATCGCCACCTAGAGACTCGCAAACCTCAGCGACGGATACAACCCCTTCCGGAAAGTTTTTTTTGATTCCTCGGTGTCGACTAGGTCACAGCCGTACTTCCATGGGGTGGATCCTGGTCTAAACGTTCGAGTGAAAGGACTTCAGCCCTTTCTGCTCACACAATCACACGCAGTGCACGGCGTACGCCTGTGAACGTCACGCTGGTACGCAGCCCTAGGTGGTCACCGTCCATCTGGAGGGGCAACGGGGCCTTCGAATGCAAGGTGAACTGGTCCAGATCGTGCAAGGACACGGCATGCTTTCCATGGGGTCCCCGCTCGGGGGACGAAGTGAGCAACTGGGTCCCATACCGGACAACCGAAGCCGTCGACAGACGGCTGAGACCCAACACGTCGAGCCCGGTATCGAACGAGGCCTTAGGTGAGGCGTACACCGGGCGATTGCCCAGATAGGTCCACGGAGCGGTGTTGCAGACGATGGACAGCACCAAATCGGTCACGGGCTCCGCGCCCGGCCGCTCCAGGGTGATCGAACCGTGCCGGCGCTGAGGCTCGCCGAGGAGTTGGCGCACGGCCTGGCGGACGTAGAGCGCGTGGGTCGATCTCCTGCCGCGCTCACGCTGCTGTTCGACCCGGCCGACCACTCCGGCGTCGAAACCGAGCCCGGCGTTGAAGGTGAACCAGCGCGCCGGCACCGCCTCGTCCTCCGTGCCCGGTGTGCCGGAGGTCAGCCCCAGCCCGACCGTACGCTCCCGGCCCTCGCGCAGGGCGTCCAGCAGGGCGCCGGTCGCCTCCACGGGGTCGTTGGGCAGGCCGAGGGCGCGGGCGAAGACGTTGGTGGAGCCGCCGGGGACGACGGCGATGCCGGGCAGTTTCTCGGGGTCGGGACCGGCGTGCAGCAGCCCGTTCACCACTTCGTTGATGGTGCCGTCGCCGCCGAGGGCGACGACCATGTCTATGTCGTCGCTCAGCGCGGCCTGCCGACCGAGGTCCCGTGCGTGCCCGCGGTACTCGGTGGTGACCGCCTCCAGCTTCATCTCGCTGGCGAGCGCGTGGATGAGGACGTCGCGCGTCCGTGCACTGGTAGTGGTTGCCGCCGGATTGACCACGAGAAGTGCACGCATGGATGGCAGCGTACCTACTGGGTGGTACCGGGGCACAAGGCCGAACGGGGATCGGCCCGGACCCCACGGCGTGAGCCGTGACACCACGGGACGCGTGGGGCCGGAGGGGACGGAGCCGGGCAGCGGAGCGGCGGTTACCCTGCTGGGGTGAGCAGCGAGCGGAATCCCGCCACCCCGAACGAGAACGCCGGAGACGCGGCGGGCACGGAACCCGCGGGCCCCCGCCCCCGCCGCCTGACGTACGCCGCGGCGCTCGTCGCCCTGGAGGGGCTGGCTCTGGTCGTCGGCGGGCTCTGGATCCTCGTGCTCGGCATCGCCGGTGACCCCGAGGACCGGCGGCAGGCCGTCACCGGCGGGGTGACCCTGGTGGTCCTCGCTCTTCTGCCCCTGCTCGCCGCTCGCGGACTGCTGGGCCGCCGGAGCTGGAGCCGAGGGCCTGCCGTCATCACCCAGATCATGGCGCTGCCCGTCGCCTACAACCTGCTCCAGGCCGACAGCGTGGCGATCCCGGCGGGCATCGCGCTCGCGGTCGTCGCCGTCGCCGCGCTGGTCCTGATCGTCAACGGCGAGACGACCCGGGCCCTGGGGATCCGGGGGCCCGGCAACGCCGACAGCGGCGCCGAGAAGTAGCGGCGGCCGTCGCGGCTCTGCCGACGGACCGGAGGAGGGGTCACTCCTCGACGAGCAGCTTCTCCCGGAGCTGGGCCAGTGTGCGCGCCAGCAGGCGGGAGACGTGCATCTGGGAGATGCCGACCTCCTGCGCGATCTGCGACTGCGTCATGTTGCCGAAGAAGCGAAGCAGCAGGATCCGCTTCTCGCGCGGCGGAAGGTCCTCGAGGAGCGGCTTGAGCGACTCGCGGTACTCGACGCCCTCCAGCGCCTCGTCCTCGGCTCCGAGGGTGTCGGCGACCGCCGGGGACTCGTCGTCGGTGTCGGGGACGTCCAGCGACAGGGTCGAGTACGCGTTGGCCGACTCCAGACCCTCCAGGACCTCTTCCTCCGAGATCGCCAGCTTCTCGGCCAGCTCGTGCACGGTCGGCGAGCGGCCGTGCAGCTGAGACAGCTCGGCCGTGGCCGTCGTGAGGGACAGCCGCAGCTCCTGGAGCCTGCGCGGCACCCGCACCGCCCAGCCCTTGTCCCGGAAATGCCGCTTGATCTCACCGACGACCGTCGGCGTCGCATACGTCGAGAACTCCACGCCGCGGTCCGGGTCGAAGCGGTCGACCGACTTGATCAGACCGATGGTGGCGACCTGGGTGAGATCGTCCAGCGGCTCCCCGCGGTTGCGGAAGCGGCGCGCGAGGTGCTCGACGAGCGGCAGGTGCATGCGGACCAGCTGGTTGCGCAGCTCCGCGTACTCCGGGCTGCCCTCGCTCAGCGCGCGCAGCTCGACGAACTTCGCGCGTGCCCCGCTGCGGTCCTGGGGTTCGCGCGCCTGCGGAACCGGCTGCCGGGGCGCGGGTTGCCGGGGTTCGTGCCGCGTGCCCGGCACGCCGTGTTCGTCGTCTCGCTCGTGCTCGCTCATCGTCCCGCCCGTCGCCCTCTGTCGAGCCTCTTCCTCGGCCCGGCCGGGGGTACCCCCGATCCGCCTCTCCCGAGGCGGCTGCCGCTCGGCACTCTCCGGGGAGCCGGTCCCCGCGGCGGCCGGATCGTCCTCCGGATGCGGCCGGGCCTGCTCGGGAATGCCGTCGATGCCGTCCGCCATGCGTCGGGAACCGCCCGGAGAGAGTGCCGTCCCGGCGCTCTCCGCCGGCAGTTCCCGTGTGCCGCGCTCCTCGTCCCGCACCGGCCCGTCCCCGTTCCTCACGCCGGCCCGGGTCCCGCGCCGCGCTGTTTGTAGAGGCTGATCGAAACGGTTCTGTCCTCGTCCACGGCGGAGGAGACCTTGCCCGCGAGGGCGGACAGCACCGTCCAGGCGAAGGTGTCGCGCGCGGGCGCGTGCCCGTCGGTGGTCGGTGCCGAGACGGTGACCTCCAGCGAGTCGTCGACCAGGCGGAAGACACAACTGAGGACCGAACCGGGCACGGCCTGCTGGAGCAGGATCGCGCAGGCCTCGTCCACCGCGATGCGCAGGTCCTCGATCTCGTCCAGGGTGAAGTCCAAACGGGCCGCGAGGCCGGCCGTGGCCGTCCGCAGCACCGACAGGTAGGCACCCGCAGCCGGCAGCCGGACTTCCACGAAGTCCTGGGTCGCGGGCTCGCCTGCGATCTGGGACACCCTCACCTCCAAGGTGGTACAAGCTTTTCGGGGCCGAGGGTCACCCCCCGGGTAACGCGTGTGTGGTGTAGCGGTGACGCTATCGCGCTCTCATCCGTCCTGTCCCCGGGACCCCAACCCCTGTCGTCACTCACAGTAAAGCTGTGAACACGCTCCGTGTCTAGGGGTCTGTCGGCCCAAAAGGGAAGAGGGTGCGCCGGGTTGACGTACCCAGGCGTCAGATGCTCGAACCGTACCCGGTCGACGGACGGGCCGTCTCGGAGCGGCTCACACGAGAACGTGGTCGACGAAGCACCATCGCCAGTTCTCACCGGGTTCGAAGGTCCGCATGATCGGATGGCCCGAGTCCTTGTGGTGTTCCGTGGCGTGGCGGCCCGGCGACGAGTCGCAGCAGCCCACGTGGCCGCACGTCAGGCACAGCCGCAGCTGCACCGGGTGGGTGCCGTCCCGCAGGCACTCCGGACACGTCTCACCGAGCGGGACGGGGTCGGGGTGCGGCAGCGCGTCGGCGTGCGTGCACTGTTTCATGATTGCCAGGTTACGACGGTCGTGCCGACGACCGCGCGGAAAGACGAGGGCGGGCGAAACATGGACGTGATGCCAATGCTGTTGCTGGTGGCGGGCAGCGCGGCGATCGCCGCGGCGGCCCGGCGCACGCCGGTGCCGGCGCCGCTGCTGCTGGTCGCCGTCGGTCTGGCCGTGTCGTACGTCCCCGGGGTCCCCGACTACACCCTCGACCCCGAGGTCGTCCTGCCGCTCCTGCTGCCCCCCCTGCTGTACACCTCCGCCACCGACAGCTCCTATCTCGACCTGCGCGCCCAGTTGCGGGCCGTGGCACTGCTGTCGGTCGGGTACGTCCTCTTCGCGACGCTCGCCGTCGGCTGGGTCGCTCATCTGATCATCCCCGGACTGCCGCTGACCGCGGCACTGGTGCTGGGCGCGGTGGTGGCGCCGCCCGACGCCGTCGCGGCGACGGCGGTGGCGCGCAGGGTGGGCCTGCCGTCGAGGGTGACCACGATCCTCCAGGGCGAGTCCCTGCTGAACGACGCCACCGCGATCACCGCCTTCAAGGTGGCCCTCGCGGTCGTCGTCGGAGAGGGCGCGTCCTGGGCCGGCGGGATCGAGGAGTTCCTGGTGGCGGCGGTCGGCGGCACCGCTGTCGGCCTGATCCTGATGGCCCCCCTGCACTGGCTGCGGACCCACCTGAAGGAGCCGCTCCTACAGAACACCCTCTCCCTCCTCATCCCGTTCGTCGCGTACGCCTCCGCCGAGCAGTTCCACGCCTCCGGCGTCATCGCCGTGGTCGTCGTCGCCCTCTACCTCGGCCACCGCGCGTGGGAGGTCGACTTCGCCACCCGGCTCCAGGAGGGCGCGGTGTGGAAGATGGTCGCCTTCGTCCTGGAGTCGGCGGTCTTCGCCCTCATCGGCCTGCAACTACAGGTCATCCTGAAAGGCCTCGGCGACTACGAGGGCCTGGACGCCGCCTGGTACGCCGTCGTCCTCTTCCTCGTGGTCGTCGCGGTCCGCTTCCTGTGGGTGTGTCCGGCGACCTTCCTGCCCCGGCTGCTGTCGGCACGCGTCCGCGCGCGCGAGGAGAACCCGACCTGGCGGGCGCCCATCGTCATCGGCTGGGCCGGCATGCGTGGCGTCGTCTCGCTCGCCATCGCCTTCTCCATCCCCGTCACCGTGGACCACGGCGAGGGGCCCTTCCCGCAGCGCAACCTGATCCTCTTCCTGACCTTCACCACGGTCATCGGGACCCTCGTCGTGCAGGGCCTGACCCTTCCCCCACTGATCCGTTTGCTGAAGTTCCCCGGACCCGACCCGCAGGCCGCGACCCTCGCCGAGGCCAACGCCCAGGCACAGGCCTCCCGGATTGCCGAACGGCGGCTGGAGGAAATGCTGTCCGACGAGCGCAACACCCTGCCCCCGCCCCTCGTCGACCGCCTGCGCAATGTCCTCGAACGCCGCCGCAACGCCGTCTGGGAACGCCTCGGCCAGGTCAACCCGGTCACCGGCGAAACCGCCGACGAGACGTACCGCCGCCTGTCCCGAGAGATGATCAGCGCCGAGCGCGAGGTCTTCGTGCGCCTGCGCGACGGTCGCCACATCGACGACGAGATGCTGCGGACACTGCTGCGCAGACTGGACCTGGAGGAGGCCGCGGCGTACCGCGAGGCCGAATAGCGGCACCTCGGCGGCCGTTCCGGAGCACCGGGCGCGCGGGTCGCTCAAGAGGCGAACGGCGCTCCCGTCACCACTGCCGCGAGCCGCGTCCCGCGCGGGAACGCGCCCTCCTCGACGAGAGCGACGAGCCCGTACAGCGACTTGGCGACATAGAGACGCTCGACCGGCAGGCCGTGCCGCTGCTCGAAGTCCTCGGCGAAGGCTTCGAGGGCGGGCGTGGTGCGGGCGTACCCGCCGAAGTGGAAACGCTCGTCCAGCTGCCAGTCGCCCACCCGGCCGCCGAAGGCCTCCGCCTGGAGTGCCCGTATCCCGTCGCCGAGGAAGCCGCCCTTGAGGACCGGTATGCCGAGCGCCCGCCGGCCGGGGCCCAGGCCGGCGGCGAGGCCCGCGAGAGTGCCGCCGGTGCCGCAGGCGAGGGCCACGACGTCGGCGTGGTCGCGCAGCTCCTCGCCGAGGGCCCGGCAGCCGCGGACGGCGGCCGCGTTGCTGCCGCCCTCGGGCACGACGTAGGCGTCCTCCGTACCCGCCGCGCGCAGGACGGCCGCCAGGATGGTGGGGTCGGTCTTGCGGCGGTAGGTCGCCCGGTCGACGAAGTGCAGCCGCATCCCGTCGGCCGCGCAGCGGGCCAGGGAGGGGTTGAGGGGGCGGTCCGCCAGCTCGTCGCCGCGAACCACCCCGACCGTGGTGAGGCCCAGCAGGCGGCCGGCAGCGGCCGTGGCCCGCAGGTGGTTGGAGTACGCGCCCCCGAACGTCACGACCGGCCGCCCGGCCGCCGCCTCCAGGTTCGGTACGAGCTTGCGCCACTTGTTGCCGATCAGCTCGGGGTGGATCAGGTCGTCCCGTTTGAGCAGCAGCCGTACGCCGTGCCGCGCGAACCGCTCGTCGGGCACCTCCTCCAGCGGCGAGGGCAGCCTGGGGCGCAGGGTGCCGGAGTCGAACGGAACGGGCGTCGTCACCCCGCCATTGTCGAACACCGTTCGTGCGAAAACTCGTCGTGCCCAAACCGGCGTTGATCCATTCCCGCTCTTTCGGGTAATGGCACGAACACAATGAGTGATGGAAGGCTTGTCTGCGAGAACAGTGCGGCGGCGCAGAACGGCGCCGGTGCATCACTGGGAGGGCAATTTCCTATGTCGGTAGGCGAAGAAGTCCGCGCTGAGCAGGACAAGCCGCAGCAGAGCCTCGGCACCGCGGCCGCGCGGAACCTGGCCACCACCACCAAGTCCGTGCCGCAGATGCAGGAGATCAGCTCCCGCTGGCTGTTGCGGAATCTGCCGTGGGTCGACGTCCAGGGCGGTACGTACCGCGTGAACCGGCGCCTGACGTACGCCGTCGGCGACGGCCGGGTCACCTTCGTCAAGACCGGCGACCGCGTCGAGGTCATCCCCGCGGAGCTGGGCGAACTTCCCGCACTGCGGTCGTACGAGGACGAGGAGGTGTTGTCGGAGCTGGCCTCGCGCTGCCGACAGCACGAGTACGCGCCGGGCGAGGTCGTCGCCTCCTTCGGCAGCCGCACCGACGAGGTCTACCTCCTCGCGCACGGCAGGGTCGAGAAGGTCGGCACCGGCCCCTACGGCGACGACCAGGTGCTCGGAGTCCTCGCCGACGGCGCCTACTTCGGCGACCAGGCGCTGCTCGACCCGGAAGCCATCTGGGAGTACACCGCACGGGCGGACACCGCCTGCACCGTGCTGATCCTGTCCCGTCAGGACTTCGAGCAGGTCGCCCAGCGTGCCGACTCGCTGACCGAGCATCTGCGGAGTCTGCGCTCGATCCCCGCGCAGGCGACCAACCGCTACGGCGAGAAGGCCGTCGACCTGGCCGCGGGCCACGCCGGCGAGCCGGACATCCCACACACCTTCGTGGACTACGACGCCCGGCCGCGCGAGTACGAACTGAGCATCGCCCAGACCGTCCTGCGCATCCACTCGCGCGTGGCCGACCTGTACAACCAGCCGATGAACCAGACCGAGCAGCAGCTGCGGCTGACGGTGGAGGCGTTGAAGGAGCGCCAGGAGCACGAGCTGGTCAACAACCGCGAGTTCGGCCTGCTCCACAACTGCGAGTACGACCAGCGGATCCAGCCGTACGACGGCGTCCCCGGCCCGGACGACCTGGACGAGCTGCTCAGCCGCCGTCGCGGCACCAAGATGCTTCTCGCCCACCCGCGCGCGATCGCCGCGATCGGCCGCGAACTCAACAGGCGGGGGCTCGTCCCCGAGACGATCGACGTCGCCGGCAACCGGATCCCCACCTGGCGGGGGGTGCCGATCTACCCGTGCAACAAGATCCCGGTGACCGAGGCCCGAACCACCTCGATCATCGCGATGCGCCTCGGCCAGGAGGACCAGGGCGTCATCGGCCTGCGCCAGTCCGGCATCCCGGACGAGATCGAGCCGAGTCTGTCGGTGCGTTTCATGGGCATCAACGAACAGGCCATCATCAAGTACCTGGTCACGGCCTACTACTCGGCGGCGGTGCTGGTACCGGACGCGCTGGGGGTCCTGGAGAACGTCGAGATCGGTCGCTGGCAGTGACCTCGCCCGTGCGGACGCCGTGTCCCCGGTCATCCGGGCCGGTGCGCCCAGGGGGTGCGTACCCGGTGGCAGCACGTCCGGCGCCGTGCGCGGGCCCGGCGAGGGGGACTCGATGACCGAGTACGTGACGCGGGCCGGGCCGCGCCCCGACGAGACACGGGAGAGGGGACGGGTCATCCCGAGTCAGGCCGACGGCGGCTCAGGGGCGCTCGACGGGCACGAGGCGGCGGCGATCCTCGAGGAGACCCGAGGATCGGTCGACCCGGCGCTCCGAGGGGCACTCGACTCGCTCCCCGGCTCCTTGCGGCGGGTCTCGCTCTACCACTTCGGCTGGGAGCACGCGGACGGCACACCGGCCGCGGGCAACGCGGGCAAGGCGATCCGGCCGGCGCTGGTACTCGCCGCGGCCGCCGCCCTCGGCGGCCCGGCGGCGCGGACGGCGGCCGTCCCGGCGGCCGCCGCCGTCGAGCTGGTCCACAACTTCACGCTGTTGCACGACGACGTGATGGACCGGGACGCCACCCGTCGGCACCGCCCCACCGCCTGGACCGTGTTCGGCGACGCCGGCGCGATCCTCGCCGGGGACGCGCTCCAGGCGCTCGCCCTCGGGATGCTCGCCGCGGACCCGCATCCGGCGTCCTCGGCCGCTGCCGCCCGCCTCGCGGGCTGTGTCGTCGAGCTGTGTGCCGGCCAGCACTCGGACACCGCCATGGAGGCGCTGGGCCCGGCCGAGGTCACCCTCGACGAGGTCCTCGCCATGGCCGAGGCCAAGACCGGCGCGCTGCTCGGCTGCGCCTGCGCCCTCGGAGCGCTGTACGCGGGGGCGGCAGAGGAGGATGTCGAGGCACTGGACGCGTTCGGCCGTGGGGCGGGGCTCGCCTTCCAGCTCATCGACGACGTGATCGGCATATGGGGAGACCCGCGGCACACCGGCAAACCGGCCGGTGCCGACCTGGTCGCCCGCAAGAAGTCCCTGCCGGTGGTCGCCGCGCTCGGCTCCGGCACCCCGGCCGCCGCGGAACTCGCCGAGCTGTACGCCGTCCCCCATGAGCACGGGGACGACCTGGAGCGCATGACGCTGGCCGTCGAGCGGGCCGGCGGCCGGGAATGGGCACAGGAACAGGCGGCCGACCGCATGGCCCGGGCGATGTCCGAGCTGGCCCGCGCCGTCCCGGACCCGGAGTCGGCGGGTGGCCTGCTGTCCCTGGCGGAGTTCGTGACTCGCCGCAGCATGTGAGGAGGGGGTCACCGAAGCGGTTCTGAAAGTCCCCGGACCTCCGGGATCGTGCGGCTCCTTACTCCGTACGGACCCGAGGGGACCGGCCCGGCGGGTTCCGCACATCCCCACGGCGTGCGGGACCCGCCTCTTCGCGCGCCCCCGTGGACGTCCAGAGATCCGGCCGCGTCAGCCCACGGGCACGACCCCGCGCGCCGGGCAGGCGATGGGTGGCCTCCGGGGCGCGCCCCTGGATCCGGGGCGCGCACCTGCATTCCTCGATCCGGCGGCCGCCAGGGCCGCTCGGCGTTCCGGACCCCCGTTCATACGGAACCCCTCCTACCACTTGTCCAGGTTCCCGGGAAGCCTCCGGAAATTCCTTGCAATAACTACGGGTGAAGTACTACAACTGGAGTTGTTCGAGATCAGCCCAAGAGAAGAGACCGGCTTGCGAAAACTCACCTACTACGTCGCCTGCTCCATCGACGGCTTCATCGGGGACCCTCAGGGCGACGCCTCGTCGATGTTCGCGTTCCTGGACGAGGAGTTCCTCGGCTATCTGGCCTCCACGTATCCCGACACCATCGCGGCCCAGGGCCGTGAGCCGATGGGCCTGAAGGACGCCGAGAACCCGAACTTCGACAGCGTGATCCAGGGCCGGGCCAGCTACCAGCTGGCGCTCGACGCCGGCATCACCAGCCCCTACGGGCACCTGCGTGAGTTCGTCGCCTCCCGGACCCTCGGTGCCTCGCCCGACCCGAACGTCGAGATCATCGACGGCGACCTGGTCGCCCGGGTCCGCGAGCTCAAGGCCGAGGACGGCGGGCTCGGCATCTGGCTCTGCGGCGGCTCGCGCATCGCCGGCGAACTGCTCGACGAGATCGACGAACTCGTCATCAAGACCTACCCGCAGGTCTACGGCTCCGGCATGCCGATGTTCGGCGCGGACTTCTCGGTGACCGACTTCAGTCTGGAGTCCGTGCGCACCTTCTCCAACGGAGTGCTCGTGCGTACCTACGCACGGAAGCGATGACCGGCCTACCCTGAGGAAATGGACAGGAAAAAGCATCTTTGTCCCACCTGTGGGCAGACCGTGGACACGGTGGTCCGGCGCCACAAGACGCTGGGCGCGTGGGTACCGAGCTGGGTCGCGGGCCCGTGCCACAACCCCGACTGCGGCGCGTACGTCGAGCCCGGCGCCGAACAGCACGGCCACACCGCGGACACCGGGCACGCCGAACAGCACGGCCGCGCCGAGTCGCCGGAGCATGCCGACGAACCCGGCGCCCCGACCGCCCCCGCCTCCTGACGCCGGCCCGGCCGGGCCGGCGTGGTGACCGAACGGGGGCGGCCGTGACGGATGCCCGAGGGCGCCGTCGCAGAGCCCGGCGGCGAGCCGTCGTCGTACGGCCGCTGACGGCTGGGGCCGGAGGCGTTGACGCCGTGGTTGCAGGACGCGCCCAGGCCGTCGCAACCGGCCGCCCGGCACAGGGCGCCCACGCCGCCGCCGGAGACGGACGCGGACGACTTACCGGGGTGCGCGACGCCGGCAGCGGCGGCCGGTGAGCCCACGGTCGTGGTGTCCGCACGCCGAAGCCGGGCGCGTTTCGAAAGTAGCGTCGCCGCCCGCACGGAGGGCTCGACGACGCGGCGAGCGCCCGCGCAGGCGTCGCCGGGCAGGCGGGACTTCCGCACACCTCCTAGGCCCCCGGCAGCCCGCCCGTCTCCGCGTCGCGGCCCGTCAGGCAGTACGGGGCACCCGCCGGGTCGCGCAGGACCGTCCAGTGAGGGTGGGCGGCGACGAACCGCGCGCCGAGCCGCTCGTGCCGGGCGCGGACCGCGTCGATGTCCGGGCCGCACGCGAGGTCGAGGTGGGCGGAGACGGGCCGCTCCTCGCCCAGGCGCTGGAGCAGGAGCCGTAGGGGGAGTCCGGGCGGCGGCGTCAGAACGTGGAACTCCGGCAGCGAGCCCGGCCGGGACGTCCAGTCGGGCAGGAGCCGGCTCCAGAAGGCCACTTCGGCGTCGTACGCGGACGGTGGGATGTCGAGGCCGACCTGGTCCAGGCGGCTGCCGGTCACCACGGGCGGACGTACGGACTCGCCGTGCCAGGGCACCGCGCAGAACGACTGACCGGCGGGGGAGCGCAGTACGGCCCACCCGTCGTGGGTGGCGACCGTGTGCGCGCCGGAGTCCAGCGCCACGGCGACGAACCCCTCGACGTCCTCGACGCAGAAGTCCGGATGGGCACCGCCCGTGTCGTCGTCGACCGCCTGGACCTTCACGCAGGCGTCGGCCCCCTCCGGAAGCAGGGTGGCGAACTCGCCCTTGTCACCCCGGAGTTCGGACAGGCCCGTGTCCGTGACGGCGGCCCAGAAGGCGCACGCCCGATCGAAGTGCTCGGCGGGCCGGTCGATGAAGGCATGTGTCCAGCGGACGTGGGCGCGGGTAGCGGTGCGGGGACTCATGCGGCGATCGTAGGCAGGTGCACCCGCGGGACCGCCCCGGTTTTCAGGCGCCCGTGGTGTCGTCCGCGCGTTCCATGAACCGCAGCAGGTTCCCCGCCGGGTCCCTGAACGCGCAGTCCCGCACGCCGTAGGGCTGGTCCATCGGCTCCTGGAGGACCTCGGCGCCGGCCTCCCGCACGCGCTCGTGCAGCGCGTCGCAGTCGGCCGTGGTGAAGATGACCCCGCGCAGCATGCCCTTGGCCAGCAGCCGGGCCATCTGCTCCCGGTCGGCGGGGGAGGCGTCCGGACTCGCCCCCGGCGGCTCCAGGACGATCTCCACGTCCGGCTGGAGCGGCGAGCCGACCGTCAGCCACCGCATCCCCTCGAAGGAGACGTCGTTGCGGACCTCCAGGCCGAGGATGTCGCGGTAGAAGTACAGGGCCTTGTCGTGGTCGTCGACGGCCAGGAAGCACTGGCGGAGTTTGAGATCCATGGCGAGCACCCTACGTACGCCGGGGGCGCGTGTACGTCCGTGCGACGCATGGCGGGATCACGGCGCTCGTCTCGTGCGATCGTGCCCGGTAGGCACTCGGCGTCTCGCCCACCAGCTCGGTGAACCGGGCGCTGAACGAGCCGAGCGAGGTACAGCCGACCTCCATGCAGACCTCCGTGACCGTGAGATCGCCGCGCCGCAGCAGGGTCTTGGCCCGCTCGATCCGGCGGGTCATGAGGTAGCCGTACGGAGTCTCGCCGTAGACCTCGCGGAAGCTGCGCTGGAAGTGACCGGGGGACATCAGGGCCGTGCGGGCCAGCGCGGCGACGTCGAGGCGCTCGGCGTACTCACGGTCCATCCGGTCTCGCGCCTGCCGCAGCCGGACCAGGTCCTCAAGGGTCACAGGGCCAGGATCGCACGGGGCGCCGCCGAACGTGCCGCGGTCGCGCGAGGTCGCGCCGACCCCGCCCGGGCATGCCGCAGGGGCCCGGTCGTATGCCGACCGGGCCCCTGCGGCGTCCCTCGTCCCGCGGTGGTGCACCTACCGCCGGCGCCAGGGAACGGACCCGTGTGTCAGGCCTTCTTGGTCTCCCAGAAGATCTTGTCGATCTCGGCGATGAGTTCCAGCGCCTTCTCGCCCGTCTTCGGGTCGGTCGACGCCTTCGCGGCCGAGAGGGCCTTGAGGGTGTCGTTGACCAGCTGGTGCAGCTGGGGGTACTTCTCGAAGTGCGGGGGCTTGAAGTAGTCGCTCCACAGCACGGAGACGTGGTGCTTCGCGAGCTCGGCGCGCTGCTCCTTGATGATGGTCGCGCGCGTCTGGAAGTGCGGGTCGTCGTTGGCGGCCATCTTCTCCTGCACGGCCTTCACCGACTCCGCCTCGATGCGGGCCTGGGCCGGGTCGTACACACCGCAGGGCAGGTCGCAGTGGGCGCTGACCGTGACCTTGGGGGCAAACAGGCGGGAAAGCATGGAGCGTTCCTTCCTCGTGATCGTCTTCTCAGGTGGGACATTACTCCCTGGGGGAACGGTTTTCGCGAGTGCCCCCATGGGCTTAGGACAAAAGTCCGGGGTCACACTGGGACTGGTGGAGGAACTGGACCAGGGGAGGTGCAGGCGATGCCGGAGCCGTCGCAGGACGCCGGGCGCGGGGCCACCGTGCCGTTCGGACTGGCCGAGGTGACCGGCCCGTCCATGGTCCCCACTCTGCACCACGGCGACCAGCTGCTGGTGCGGTACGGGGCTCGGGTGCGGCCGGGGGACGTGGTCGTGCTGCGGCACCCCTTCCAGCAGGACCTGCTCGTCGTCAAGCGGGCCGTCGAGCGCCGCGAGGGCGGCTGGTGGGTGCTCGGCGACAACGCGTTCGCCGGAGGTGACAGCACCGACTACGGCACGGTGCCCGACGAGCTGATCCTCGGGAAGGTGCGGTTCCGCTACCGCCCCCCGGAGCGGGGTCGGCGTTCGCCGCTGGCCGCGCTGCGCTGGGCGCTCTGCGCGGCCAGGCCCGTGCTGGCCGACCGGTCGGCCTCCAGGCGCTTGCGGGCGCGGTAGGCGGCCACGTTGGCGCGGGTGGCGCAGCGGTCGGAGCAGTAGCGCCGGGAGCGGTTCGTGGAGGTGTCCAGGTAGGCGTTGCGGCACGGGCTCGCCTCGCACAGGCCCAGCCGGTCGACGCCGTACTCCGTCAGGTGGAAGGCCAGGCCCATCGCGGCGATGGCCGCGTAGCCGGCGGTGGCGTTGGACGGGTGGTCGGCGAGGTGCATGTGCCACAGCGGCCGGCCGTCCTCGTCGCGGTGGTCGTGCCCGGAGATCTGCGGGCTGACCGGGAACTCCAGCAGCAGGGAGTTCAGCAGGTCGACCGCGAGGGTCTCGTCGCCGCTGTCGGCCGCCTCGAAGACCGCGCGCAGACGGGCTCGGACCGAGCGGAACCGGGTGACGTCCGCCTCGGTGGCACGGCGGGCCGCCGACGCGTTGCCGCCGAACAGGTCGCGGACGGCCTCGACCGAGGTCAGCGAGTCCTTGCCCCGGGCCGGTTCCTCGCTGTTGACGAGTCGAACGGCGTAGTCCGAGTAATAGACCAGTTCCACTTGTAGTCCTTACGGAGGGGCTCTATGGTCGACGATGCGGTCGGGTAACAGCTGATCGTGCTTCCAGGGTATTACGCGGGTGAGGAGAAGAGGGTTCCCATGACCACGACGAGCAGCGGAACCGACTGGCGGACCTGGCAGGAGAGCTGGGACCGGCAGCAGGAGTGGTACATGCCCGACCGGGAGGAACGCTTCCGGATCATGCTCGACATGGTGGAGGCGCTCGTCGGCGCCACCCCCCGCGTCCTCGACCTCGCCTGCGGCACCGGCACCATCACCGCCCGGCTGCTCGCCCGCCTCCCCGGCGCGACCAGCACCGGCGTCGACCTCGACCCGGCGCTCCTCACCATCGCCGAGGGCACCTTCGCCGGCGACGAACGGGTCACCCTGGTGACCGCCGACCTCGAGGACCCCGACTGGCCGGCCAGGCTGCCGTACGACTCGTACGACGCCGTCCTGACCGCCACGGCCCTGCACTGGCTGCACAGCGAACCCCTCGCGGCCCTCTACGGTCAGGTCGCGGAACTGGTCCGCGACGGCGGTGTCTTCATGAACGCGGACCATATGATCGACGACTCCACGCCCCGGATCAACGCGGCCGAACGCGCCCAGCGCCACGCCCGCATGGATCAGGCCAAGGCCGGCGGCGCCCTCGACTGGGCCCAGTGGTGGCAGCTCGCCGCCCAGGACCCCGCCCTGGCCGGTCCGACCGCCCGCCGCTTCGAGATCTACGGTGACCACGCCGACGGAGACATGCCGTCGCCGTCCTGGCACGCGCGCGTGCTGCGCGAGAAGGGGTTCGGGGAGGCGAGGCCGGTGTGGTGCTCGCCCTCGGACACGCTGCTGCTGGCGCTGAAGTGACGAGAGGGGCGGTACGGAGGATCTCCGTACCGCCCCTTCACCGTGCGCGGTGTCCCGTCAGAGGACCTTGGACAGGAACGCCTGGGTCCGCTCGTGCTGCGGGTTGTTCAGCACGTCACGCGGGTTGCCGGACTCGACCACCACACCGTCGTCCATGAAGACCAGGCTGTCGCCGACCTCGCGGGCGAAACCCATCTCGTGCGTGACGACGACCATCGTCATGCCGGACTCCGCCAGGTCGCGCATGACGTCGAGGACGTCACCCACCAGCTCCGGGTCCAGCGCCGAGGTCGGCTCGTCGAACAGCATCAGCTTCGGGTCCATGGCCAGGGCGCGGGCGATGGCGACGCGCTGCTGCTGACCGCCGGAGAGCTGTGAGGGGTAGTTGCCGGCCTTGTCGCCGAGGCCGACGCGCTCCAGGAGCTGCATGGCGCGCTCCCTGGCCTGGCCCCTGTTCTGGCCCTTGACCTGGACCGGGGCCTCCATGATGTTCTCGACCGCGGTCATGTGCGGGAAGAGGTTGAACCGCTGGAACACCATGCCGATGTCCCGGCGCTTGAGCGCGACCTCGCTGTCCCTCAGCTCGTACAGCTTGTCGCCCTTCTGGCGGTAGCCGACGAGGTCGCCGTCGACGTACAGCCGGCCGGCGTTGATCTTCTCCAGGTGGTTGATGCACCTCAGGAAGGTCGACTTGCCTGAGCCGGACGGGCCGATGAGGCAGAACACCTCGCCGGAGTCCACCTGGAGGTCGATGCCCTTGAGGACTTCCACGGGGCCGAAGGACTTGTGGACGCCCTCGGCCTTCACCATGGGGTGGGAGGGCTGCGTCATGCCGAGACTCCCTTCGGGCGGCGCGCGGGCAGGAAGGCGGCCTTGACGCGCTGGAGCGGCGTCGGCGGCAGGCTGCGGCTGGAGCCACGGGCGTAGTACCGCTCGACGTAGTACTGCCCGACGCTCAGGATCGAGGTCATGATCAGGTACCAGGCGGCGGCGAGGAAGTACATCTCCACCGTGGAGCCCGCGTTCTGACCGATGTCCTGTGCCTCCTTGAAGAGGTCGGCGAACTGCACGGCCGAGACGAGCGAGGTCGTCTTCAGCATGTTGATGACCTCGTTGCCCGTCGGCGGCACGATCACCCGCATCGCCTGCGGGATGACGATCCGGCGGAGCGTCCTGGTGTGGCTCATGCCGAGCGCGTGCGACGCCTCGGTCTGCCCCTCGTCGACCGAGAGCAGACCGGCACGGCAGATCTCGGCCATGTACGCGGCCTCGTTGAGGCCCAGGCCCAGCAGCGCCGTCAGCAGCGGCGTCATGAACGACGACCAGTAGTCCTTGTAGATCGGACCCAGGTTGATGTACTCGAAGACCAGGCCCAGGTTGAACCAGACGAACAACTGGACCAGGACCGGGGTGCCGCGGAAGAACCAGATGTAGAACCACGCGATCGACGAGGTCACGGGGTTCTTCGACAGACGCATCACGGCGAGCAGGATGCCGCCGGCGATGCCGATCACCATGGAGAGCACGGTGAGCAGCAGGGTGTTCCAGACACCGTGGAGGATGCGGTCGTCGAAGAAGTAGTCGGGGATCGCGCCCCAGTTGATATTGCCTTGCGCGAAGGCGTAGACGACCGAGCCCAGCAGGGCCAGCGCGACGACCGCCGAAACGTATCGCCCCGGGTGCCGGACCGGGATGGCCTTGATGGCCTCCGGCCCGGCGGGGGGCGTCGCGTCGGGACCGTCCGTCTTGTTGACGTCAACAGTCACGGGTGGAGCCTTTCAGAGCCGAGTCGAACCGAGGCGGTTCAGGAACCGCCGTTGATCTTGGACTCGGTGACCGCGCCGTCCGCGACACCCCACTTCTCGACGATCTTCTTGTACTCGCCGTTGTCGATGATCGCCTGGACGGCCGCCTGGAGCGCGTCCCGCAGCTGGGTGTTGTCCTTGGCGACGGCGATTCCGTACGGGCCGGCCTCGACCTGGTCGCCGACGATCTCGAAGTACTTGCCGCCCCCCGCGTTCTTCACGGAGTAGGCGGCGATCGGGAAGTCCGCGGAGACGACGTCGGCGCCCTTGGAACGCATCCGGGTCTCGGCCTCGGGGTTGGTGGCGAAGTCCTCGATCTTGAGGGCCGCCTTGCCGTCCTTCTTGCACTTCGCCGCCTGGTCCTTGGCGAGGTCGTGGGAGAAGGTGTTGCGCTGCACGGCCATCGTCTTGCCGCACAGGTCGTCCCAGGTCTTGATGCCCTGGGTGTCGCCCTTGTTGGTGTAGAGGGAGACGCCCGCCGTGAAGTAGTCGACGAAGTCGACGCCCGAGCCGACCTTCTTGCCGGTGTCGCCGTCGATGCCTTCCTGGCGGTCCTTGGTGTCGGTCATGGCCGACATGGCGATGTCGTAGCGCTTGGACGCCAGACCACCGACGAGGGTGTCGAACGTGGCGTTCTGGAACTCGAACTTCACGCCGAGCTGCTCGCCCATGGCGGCCGCGATGTCCGGGTCGATGCCGGCGGTCTTGCCGGAGCTGTCCTTGAACTCGACCGGCGCGTACGCGATGTCGGAACCGACCCTGATGACGCCCTTGTCACGGATGGCCTGGGGCAGCTTGCCGGCCAGCGGGGCCGTGCTGGTCGAGGCGGTGTCGCTGCTCCCGGAGTCGTTGTCCTTGGTCTGGTCACCGCAGGCGGTGAGCAGCAGGGCGCCCGTGACCGCGAGGGTTCCGACCGCGGCGAGCCGGGTGCGCGCGGCGGTGGTACAGCGGATGGAGCGTGCGGTCATGGTGAGTGCCTCCGGCGGATGGATGGAGATGCCGATGGGTCGACGAGAACACACACCTTCGGGTGTCGCGACCTCGTGTGATGACGGCATCTTGCCATTCGGACTACGCCATTCAGGGGGCCAGCCATGTCAAAATCGGATAACGGGCGACACCCGAATCCCATCAGTCCGGTACATCACGACCGGACGGGGCCGGATCATCTGCGGGAATCCCTGCTTCCGGCCGGAATATCTTCGGCCTATCTCGCCATGTGGACGAACACGCTCCGTCACAAGCTTGTGCCTCTCCATTTTGTCAAGGTTTTGGCCCGGCCCTGTCCGCGTCGCGCGCATGAGTCATCTCACTGGCGTACGACGGCGCAGGTGAGGTGTGGGAGTCCTGCGAACAGCGGCATGTGACCTTGCACCGAATGGACTCGTCGCCGGTGGTGTCCGTCCGGTATGAAGGTTCTTTACACCCCTCACCCGGGGCTCAGGGCGCGTGTGCGGCGCGCCCGACGTGCAGGTGCCCGTACGTATCACCGCTGGGTCCTGCGCGGTGCCCGCCCACTTCTCAACCAGGAGTGGCCACCCTCATCCATGAACACCTAAGGGGTACGACACAGTGGCAGCGGAGATCGTCAATCCTCGCAGCGAGAGCGAAGCGGACCATACGGGCCAGGAGGGCGGTGCGGAGCCCCTCGACTCGTTCGACCCGGCCTTCGCGCTGCACCGGGGCGGAAAGATGGCCGTGCAGGCCACCGTTCCGATCCGCGACAAGGACGACCTGTCCCTCGCCTACACACCCGGCGTGGCGCGGGTGTGCACCGCGATCGCGGAACAGCCGGACCTGGTGAACGACTACACGTGGAAGTCGTCCGTCGTCGCCGTCGTCACCGACGGTACGGCCGTCCTCGGCCTCGGGGACATCGGACCGGAGGCCTCCCTTCCGGTGATGGAAGGCAAGGCCATCCTCTTCAAGCAGTTCGGCGGGGTCGACGCGGTGCCGATCGCGCTCGCCTGCACGGACGTGGACGAGATCATCGAGACCGTGGTGCGCCTCGCGCCCTCGTTCGGCGGTGTGAACCTGGAGGACATCTCGGCGCCGCGGTGCTTCGAGATCGAGCGCCGGCTCCAGGAGCGGCTCGACATCCCGGTCTTCCACGACGACCAGCACGGTACGGCGGTCGTGACGCTGGCGGCGCTGCGGAACGCGGCCAGGCTGAGCGGGCGCTCGATCGCGGACCTGCGGGCCGTCATCTCGGGCGCCGGCGCGGCCGGTGTCGCCATCGCCAGGATGCTGGTCGAGGCCGGTGTCGGAGACGTCGCGGTCACCGACCGCAAGGGCATCGTCTCGGCGGACCGCGACGACCTGACCGACGTCAAGCGCGAGCTGGCCGGGTTCACCAACAAGGCCGGCCTCACCGGCTCCCTCGAGGACGCGTTGTCCGGCGCGGACGTCTTCATCGGCGTCTCCGGCGGTACGGTCCCGGAGGCCGCGGTCGCCTCGATGGCGGAGGGCGCCTTCGTGTTCGCGATGGCCAACCCCACCCCGGAGATCCACCCCGAGGTCGCCCACAAGTACGCGGCGGTCGTCGCGACCGGGCGGTCGGACTTCCCCAACCAGATCAACAACGTGCTGGCGTTCCCGGGCATCTTCGCCGGCGCGCTCCAGGTGCGGGCCTCCCGGATCACCGAGGGGATGAAGATCGCGGCGGCCGAGGCACTGGCGGGCGTCGTGGGTGACGACCTCGCGGCGGACTATGTCATTCCCTCGCCGTTCGACGAGCGGGTCGCCCCCGCGGTCACCGCGGCGGTAGCCGCGGCTGCCCGCGCCGAAGGGGTCGCCCGTCGCTGACCTGCGGCAGAGACGGCCCCGCCCGTTCCTCGGGCGGGGCCGCTTCTTTCGCCCACGCGCCCGACCGTCCGTCCGGGTGCATCGAGGGGGGTGGGCCTCGCCCGCGAGGGTGACGGTGCGCGGTGGCCGGGCCGTCTCGGGCCGGGCGCGCGGTTCCCCGCACCGCGGCGGGGCCCTCCGCCCACGTCCGACGTCCGGTGTCGTCCGGTCGCGCAAGAGGGCATGTCTCACAGTGCCCCCCGGTTTCGCCGGGGGCCGGGGGACCCTATCGTCGGGGGCATGTTCGCCGTCTACGCCGCTCGAATCGACCGCGACCAGCCGCTTTCCGGACTGGAGTTGGGGGAGCGACCAGCCCCCGAAGCCCGCCCCGGCTGGAGCACCGTCACCGTCCGGGCCGCCTCCCTCAACCATCACGACCTCTGGTCCCTGCGGGGCGTCGGCCTCCCGCAGGACAAGCTGCCGATGATCCTCGGCTGTGACGCCGCCGGCGTCGACGAGGACGGCAACGAGGTCGTGCTGCACTCCGTCATCGGCCAGACCGGCCACGGGGTCGGCCCCCGCGAGCCACGGTCCATTCTCACCGAGCACTACCAGGGCACTTTCGCCGAGCGGGTCGCCGTGCCGACCTGGAACATCCTGCCGAAGCCGAAGGAGCTGTCCTTCGAGGAGGCGGCCTGTCTGCCGACCGCCTGGCTGACGGCCTACCGCATGCTGTTCACCAACGCGGGGGTACGGCCCGGCGACTCGGTGCTCGTGCAGGGCGCCGGTGGCGGTGTCGCCACGGCCGCGATCGTGCTCGGCAAGGCGGCCGGGCTGCGGGTCTTCGCGACCAGCCGGGACGAGGCCAAGCGGAAGCGGGCGCTGGAGCTGGGGGCCGTGGAGGCCGTCGAACCGGGGGCGCGCCTGCCCCGGCGCGTGGACGCCGTCATCGAGACGGTCGGCGCCGCCACCTGGTCCCACTCGGTGAAGTCGCTGCGGCCCGGCGGCACGCTCGTCATCTCCGGCGCGACCAGCGGCGACCGTCCCTCGCATGCCGAACTGACCCGGATCTTCTTCCTCGAGCTGAAGGTCGTCGGCTCCACGATGGGCACCAAGGACGAGCTGGAGGACCTGCTCGCCTTCTGCGCCGCGACCGGGGTCCGTCCCGTCATCGACGAGGTGCTCCCGATGGACCGTGCCCGGGAGGGGTTCGAACGGCTTGCGTCGGGCGACCAGTTCGGCAAGATCGTCCTGACGAACTCCTGACGGTTCCCCGCTCCTGACGGTTCTCCGCGCTGCTGACGGCGGGTCCGGATTCCGGGCCCGCCTTTCGCGTACCCGGCATGTCAATCGAGGTTGACATGG
This sequence comes from Streptomyces sp. NPDC033216, assembly GCF_055577115.1. Lineage (NCBI taxonomy): Bacteria > Bacillati > Actinomycetota > Actinomycetes > Kitasatosporales > Streptomycetaceae > Streptomyces > Streptomyces sp. NPDC033216. The sequence goes on from NZ_JBVIQK010000002.1 coordinate 575,219, forward strand.
CGGCGGTTGTCAACATAAGTTGACGTCATGACCGAAGCAACGGATCTGGCCGAGCGTGCGGGCGACCGTGATCCACGGATCGGACTGCGCGCCGTCGCCGCTCTGCGACGGCTGCTGGAGCAGCTGGAGGCGGTGCAGGTGCGCAGTGCGCGCCATCAGGGGTGGTCATGGCAGGAGATCGCCGCGGAACTCGGGGTCAGCAGGCAGGCCGTGCACAAGAAGTACGGGAGGCAGTGATGTTCGAGCGGTTCACGAAGGACGCCCGGGAGGTGGTGCGCGGCGCGTTCGCGCAGTGCGGGAACACGGGCGGGGGGACCGTGGGCCCCGAGCACCTGCTGCTCGCCCTGCTGGACCGTGAGGCGAGCCGCGGCTCCTTCGCGCTGGCCGCCCTCGGCCTCCCGGTGGAGGGCAGGGGGCCGGTCCGTGAGGCACTGGAGGAGGCGCGCCGGCGGGCGGGTCTCTCCCGGGCGGACGCCGAAGCCCTCGCCGACCTCGGTATCGACGTGTCCGAGATCGTCTCCCGGGTCGAGGAGGTGCACGGGGTCGGTGCGCTGTCCGGCGACCGGCGGGGCACGGGCCGGCGCGTCGGCCTCCCCGGTTCCGGCCGGCCCGGCTTCGGACGGGGCGCCAAGGAGGTCCTGGAGAACTCCCTGCGCATCGCGCTGGCACACCGTGACCGGCACATCGGCGACGAGCACCTCCTCCTCGCCCTGACCGCCCGTCCCGGCCCACCTGCCGAGGTCCTCGCCGACCACGGCATCACCCACACCTCCCTGACCGGCGTCCTGTACGCCGGGGGAGGGGCCCAGGCGGGCTGAGGCCGGAGACGGTGGACTCCGGCGGGCGGCGGGCGGTGATGGGCGGTGGCGGTGACGGTGGGCGGCGCGCCGGGCGCCGGCGCTCCGCCCGGTGCCTGACGCGCCGGGCGCCGCCGCTCAGCCCTTGCCCGTCCGCAGCATGGCCCCGATGTGGGCCGCCGCCGTCGACAGATGGCGGCGGGCCTCGCGGACCTGGTCGGCGCTGACGCCGTGGTCGCGGGCCGCGTCCCGGATGTCGTCGCGGAAGCGGTCCAGCAGTCGCTCCAGGTCGCGGGCCGGGTCGTCGCCGGGCGCCGCGTGGGCCCAGGACGGCTCGAAGCCGGCCGGGAAGGTGGCGGGGGTGTCGGTGTAGACCGGGCCCTCCGCCGCGGCACCCGCGGCGTCCGTCGACTCCGTCGATCCCGCACCCGCCTGCGGACCCCCGGTCTTCCCGGCTCCCCCCGGGTTCCCGGCGCCACCCGGGCCGAAGCCGAAGTCCTTGCCGAAACCCTTTCCGAACTCGCCGAACTCCTTGGCCAGTTCGGTCAGGCCCTCACGGACGCCCGTCGGCCAGTCGCCCCGCGCGAAGTGCTCCTGGACCTGCTGCTGGACCCGTCGTGCTATGCGCTGGACCTCCTCCTGAGCCTGGGCCGCGGCCCGGTCCTGGGCCTCCTTGGCCTGGCGACGGGCTCGCTGGGCCTCCTCGCGTGCCCGGCGGCTCTCGTCCTTGGCCCGGCGCGCCTGCTCCCTCCACTCCTGCTTGACGCGCCGCATCTCCTCCCTGGCGACCCGCCATGACTCCTTGTCGCCGTACTCACCGTCGTCCCCGGCGCTCGTACCGGCGCCGCTCGGCCCGGCGCCCTGGCGGGCCTCGGAGGCCGCCGCCCGCATCTCGCGCCGCAGTTCGCCCGCCGCTCCGCGCACATCGGCCCGGATCTCCGCGGCCAGCTCGGCGACCGACTCGCGGATCTCCAGCTCCAGGTCGGCGAGTTCACCGCTGCGGTCGGCCAGCTCGGCCCGGCCCGCGTCGGTGATGGCGTACACCTTGCGGCCGCCCTCGCTGGTGTGGGTGACCAGGCCCTCGGTCTCGAGCTTCGCCAGCCGGGGATAGACGGTGCCCGCCGACGGCGCGTACAACCCCTGGAAGCGCTCCTCCAGGAGGCGGATCACCTCATAGCCGTGACGCGGGGCCTCGTCCAGGAGCTTCAGCAGGTACAGGCGCAGGCGGCCGTGGGCGAAGACGGGAGGCATGTCAGAACACCTTCTTGTCGGTCGTGCTGTCGTCCGTGCCGGACGGGGAACCGTCCCCCGGGCCGGCGTGCTCGCCGTCGGCCGGAGCGGTCCGCGCCTCCCCGCCGTCGGCCGGGGCGGTCTCCGCCGACCATGGCCCGTCCTCCAGAGGAGGTCGGCGCAGCAGCGCGATGGAACCGGAGACCGTCGTGGCCTTGAGGCTGCCGCTGCCCGTCCCGAGACGGCCGGTGATGCGTTTGGCGCCCCACTGGCCGCTGACCCGGAGGTCCTCGAAGGCGTTGGAGACCGAGCCGCTCGCCGTGTTCGCCTCCACGCGTGCGTCCGCCGGATGGGGAAGCCGGATGGCGATCTCGCCCGAGACGCTGGTCAGGCGGATGTCGGCCGGGCGGCCCACCGGGTCGAGGTCGACGATCATCGAGCCGCTCACGGAATCGGCCTTGACGCGGGAGCCCGCCTCGACGACGGTCAGGTCCCCGGAGACGGAGTTGAAGCGCAGGTCGCCGGTGAGGGCCTGTGCCTCGACGTTCCCCGAGACGGTGTCCGTGCGGACCGGTCCCGCCAGGCCCACGAGGGTCGTGTCGCCGGAGACGCCCCTCACCTCGGCGCGCCCGTCGATGCCGGAGACCACCGCGCCGGCGCTCACCACGCCCACCTCGACGCGGGTGCCGGCCGGGACGGCGAGCGAGACGACGGCGCTGCGCCGCCGGCCCTTGCGGTCGAGCCACTTGAGGAAGCCCTTCCAGGGCAGGTCCTCGTACGCCACCGTCAGCGCTCCGTCCCGGTGGGTCACGACGAGAGGGGGGCCCTCGATCCGGGAGACCTCCAGGTGGGCGGAACCCTCGTCGGTGCCCACCACGTTGACCGTTCCGTCGACGATGCGGACGTGCAGCTCGCTCACCGGCTCGTCGAAGGAGAGCTTCCCCGGCTCGGCGACGGACCACTCGGACATGGTGATGACCTCCTCGACGACACGACACGCCATATCGCGTCTTACGGAATTCACGATATATCGCGGTCCTCGAAAGTCAAGGCGCCGCGATTCCGGCGACCGGACGTCATCCGCCCCCGGGGCACGAGAAAGGGGCGCCCCTCGAGGCGCCCCCTACGCGATCGGCGTGACGTCGTCGGACCTGCTCGCTACTCGTCGTCCTCGTCGTCCAGCCGGGCCAGCCAGGTCGCCAGCCGCTCCACCGGGACCTCGAAGTCCGGGTTCAGGTCGACGAAGGTCCGCAGCTGCTCGGCGAGCCACTCGAAGGTGACCTCCTCCGCGCCGCGCCTCTTCTCCAGCTCTTCGATGCCACGGTCCGTGAAGTACATGAGTCAAGGATAAGTGGGCGCAAACGGCCGGGCCGCACCCCGTGGAAGGGGTGCGGCCCGGCCGCTGTCCGATGGCCGAGGAACCTACGCCTCGAACACCTCACGCACCAGTTGCTCCTGCTCGGCCTGGTGGCGCTTGGCCGAGCCGACCGCCGGGGACGAGCCGTGCGGCCGCGAGATGCGGCGCAGGCGCTCGCCGTGCGGCACGTCCGCACCGACGGCCAGGTCCAGGTGGTCGATCAGGTTCAGGGCGATGAACGGCCAGGCGCCCTGGTTGGCCGGCTCCTCCTGGGCCCACAGGTACTTCTCGGCGTTCGGGTACTTGGCGATCTCCGCCTGGAGCTCGGCACCCGGCAGCGGGTACAGGCGCTCGATGCGGATGATCGCCGTGTCCGTGATGCCGCGCTTGTGACGCTCGGCCTCCAGGTCGTAGTAGACCTTGCCGGCGCAGAAGACGACCTTCTTGACGGCGGCCGGATCGACCGAGGCGTCACCGATGACCGGACGGAACCGGCCCGTCGTGAACTCCTCCGCCTTCGACGCGGCGGCCTTGAGGCGCAGCATCGACTTCGGGGTGAAGACGACCAGCGGCTTGTGGTGCGGGTTGTGCACCTGCCACCGCAGGAGGTGGAAGTAGTTCGACGGCAGGGTCGGCATGGCGACCGTCATGTTGTTCTGGGCGCACATCTGGAGGAAGCGCTCCGGGCGCGCGGACGAGTGGTCCGGGCCCTGGCCCTCGTAGCCGTGCGGGAGGAGCAGGGTGACGCCGGAGGTCTGGCCCCACTTCTGCTCCGCCGACGAGATGAACTCGTCCACGACCGTCTGGGCGCCGTTGACGAAGTCGCCGAACTGCGCCTCCCACAGCACGAGCGCGTCGGGCCGGGCCAGCGAGTAGCCGTACTCGAAGCCCATCGCCGCGTACTCGGACAGCAGCGAGTTGTAGACGTTCAGGCGCGCCTGCTCGTCCGAGAGGTACATCAGCGGCGTGAACTCCTCGCCGGTCTCCCGGTCGATGATCACGGCGTGCCGCTGGCCGAACGTACCGCGCTGCGAGTCCTGGCCGGCCAGCCGGACCGGGACGCCCTCCAGGAGGAGGGAGCCGACGGCCAGCGTCTCGCCCATGCCCCAGTCGATCGTGCCGTCCTCGACCATCGCGGCCCGGCGCTGGAGCTGCGGCAGCAGGCGCGGGTGGGCGGTGATGTGGTCGGGGATGTTGACCTGGGACTCGGCGATGCGCTTGACGACCTCCGCCGAGATCGCGGTGTTCACCGCGACCGGGAACCCGTCCTGCGGGTCGGGGGAGGTGCCGGGGATGGGCTGCGCGGTGGCCTCGCGGACCTCCGTGAAGACCTTCTCCAGCTGGCCCTGGTAGTCCTGGAGGGCCTGCTCGGCCTCTTCCAGGGTGATGTCGCCGCGACCGATGAGGGACTCGGTGTAGAGCTTGCGCACCGAGCGCTTCTTGTCGATCAGGTCGTACATCAGCGGCTGCGTGAACGCCGGGTTGTCCGACTCGTTGTGACCGCGGCGGCGGTAGCAGATGAGGTCGATCACCACGTCCTTGTTGAACGCCTGGCGGAACTCGAAGGCCAGTCGCGCGACGCGGACCACGGCCTCGGGGTCGTCGCCGTTCACGTGGAAGATCGGGGCCTCGATCATGCGGGCCACGTCCGTCGCGTACATGGAGGAACGCGAGGACTCGGGAGCCGCGGTGAAGCCGACCTGGTTGTTGATGACGATGTGGACCGTGCCGCCGGTGCGGTAGCCGCGCAGTTGCGACATGTTCAGGGTCTCGGCCACCACGCCCTGGCCCGCGAAGGCCGCGTCGCCGTGCAGGGCCACCGGCAGGACGGTGAAGTCCGTGCCGCCCTTGTTGACGATGTCCTGCTTGGCGCGCGCGACGCCCTCCAGGACCGGGTCCACCGCCTCCAGGTGCGAGGGGTTGGCGACCAGCGAGACCTTGATCTGCTCGCCGTCGAGGCCGGTGAAGGTGCCCTCGGCGCCCAGGTGGTACTTCACGTCGCCGGAGCCGTGCATCGACTTCGGGTCGAGGTTGCCCTCGAACTCGCGGAAGATCTGCGCGTACGACTTGCCGACGATGTTCGCCAGCACGTTCAGCCGGCCGCGGTGGGCCATGCCGATGACGACCTCGTCGAGGCGGGACTCGGCGGCCGAGTCCAGCACCGCGTCGAGCAGCGGGATGACGGACTCGCCGCCCTCCAGCGAGAAGCGCTTCTGGCCGACGTACTTCGTCTGGAGGAAGGTCTCGAAGGCCTCCGCCGCGTTCAGACGGCGCAGGATGCGCAGCTGCTCCTCGCGCTCCGGCTTGGTGTGCGAGCGCTCGATGCGGTCCTGGATCCACTTGCGCTGCTTGGGGTCCTGGATGTGCATGAACTCGACGCCGGTGGTGCGGCAGTACGAGTCGCGCAGCACGCCGAGGATGTCGCGCAGCTTCATCAGGGACTTGCCCGCGAAGCCGCCGACGGCGAACTCGCGCTCCAGGTCCCACAGGGTGAGCCCGTGCTCGGTGATGTCGAGGTCGGGGTGCTTGCGCTGGCGGTACTCCAGCGGGTCGGTGTCGGCCATGACGTGACCGCGGACCCGGTAGGAGTGGATCAGCTCGAAGACGCGGGCGGCCTTGGTGACGTCGTCGTCGTGGCTGGCGTCGATGTCCTTGAGCCAGCGGACCGGCTCGTAGGGGATGCGCAGCGCCTCGAAGATGTCGTCGTAGAAGCCCTGCTCGCCGAGGAGGAGGTTGGCGACGACCCGCAGGAACTCGCCGGAGGCGGCGCCCTGGATGACCCGGTGGTCGTAGGTCGACGTGAGCGTCATGACCTTCGAGATGCCGAGCTTGTTCAGGGTGTCCTGGCTGGTGCCCTGGAACTCCGCCGGGTAGTCCATCGAGCCGACGCCCATGATGACCGACTGGCCGGGCATCAGACGCGGGACGGAGTGGACGGTGCCGAGGCCGCCGGGGTTGGTCAGGGAGACCGTGACGCCGGTGAAGTCGTCCATCGTCAGCTTGCCGTCGCGGGCGCGGCGGACGATGTCCTCGTAGGCCTGCCAGAACTCGAAGAAGTTCAGCGTCTCGGCCTTCTTGATGCCGGCGACGACGAGCTGGCGGTCGCCGTTGGCCTTCACCAGGTCGATGGCCAGGCCGAAGTTGACGTGCGGCGGCTTGACGAGGGTGGGCTTCCCGTCCTTCTCCGCGTAGTGCCAGTTCATCGACGGCATGGCCTTGATGGCCTGCACCATCGCGAAGCCGATCAGGTGCGTGAAGGAGATCTTCCCGCCCCGGGCGCGCTTGAGGTGGTTGTTGATGACGATGCGGTTGTCGAACAGCAGCTTCACCGGGACCGCGCGCACGGACGTGGCCGTGGGCAGCTCCAGCGAGGCGTTCATGTTCTTGGCGACCGCGGCGGACGGGCCGCGCAGCGTCACGAACTCGGGGCCTTCGGGGGCCGCGGCGGGCTCGGCCGCGGCGGCCGGCTTCGGCGCCGGGGCCGCGGCCTTGGCCGGAGCCGAGGAGGCGGCCGCGGGCTTCGGGGCGGCCGCCGGCGGAGCCGGGGCGGCGGGCGCGGCCGGAGCGGCAGGAGCGGCCGGGGCGGGTGGCGCCGCCGGTGCGGCGGGCGCCACGGGCGTGGTGGTCGCTGCGGCCCCCGCGGCCGCAGTACCCGCCGGAGCCGAAGGCGCGGCCGCGCCCGGCTTGTAGTCGGCGAAGAAGTCCCACCAGGCACGGTCTACCGAGTTCGGGTCCTGGAGGTACTGCTGATAGATCTCGTCGACGAGCCACTCGTTCGCTCCGAACGCGGCGGCGGGATTCTTGCCCGCTTGGTCTGCGTCGGTCGAGATGCTCGATGCGTTACTGGGGGACTGTGGCGACACGGCGGCAACCGCCCTCTTCCGCTTCACAAGGTGATGGACAGCGGGAATAAAGGCTACGCCTCCCAGCGGGGGAAGGTCAGGCCGGGCCGCCCCATCGTCGTGTAAGTCACATCTCAAGCGCTGTTTCGGGGGTGGAAATGGCGGGAAACAAACGCGGTTGCGTTGCGAAAGGGGTGCGTTGATACAGGTCGCGCACGCTCGGCGTGCGGACCTGCGCCGACGTCGGTCGGCGGGCTGCCTGATCACACGTGTCCGACTGCGCGAACGCCCGTGGATCTTGGGGATCCGCTGCGAACTTTACGTCAACTTGGGACGGACGAGTCTCCCGGAAGAGTGATAAGAATCCGGCAACCCCGCTCGGATTCGGCCACTCCGATCCGCCCGCCGTGCAGATCGACCGCCCAGCGGGCGATCGCCAGTCCCAGTCCCGTGCCGCCGTCGCTGCCCGGACCGTGCGGCCGGCGTACGGCGCCCCGGTTGAACCGCTCGAAGACGCGGTGCCACTCCGAACGCGGAATGCCGGGCCCCTCGTCCAGGACCTCCAGCTCCAGCGACTCCGGCAGCGGCCCGCGCCGCGCCTTGACCGTCACCCGTCCGTGCGGCGGGCTGTGCTTGACCGCGTTGTCTATGAGGTTGGCGACGACCTGGTGGATGCGCTCCGGGTCCGCGTGCGCCGTCAGCTCCGGAGGGGTCACGTCCAGATGCAGATGGACGTCCGTGCGCGTGTGGCTGCCGCCCGAGCCCGTCGAGGCGCGCGCCGAGGCGACCATGTTGGCCTCCTTCAGCACACCGGACAGGTACGGCCACACCTCGAAGCGCCGCTTGCGCAGCGGTACGACGCCGTTGTCGAGGCGGGACAGGTCCAGCAGGGTCTCCACCAGCCGCCCGAGCCGTTCGGTCTGTTTCAGCGCCGTGCGCATGGTCTCGGGGTCGGCCTCGGCGATCCCGTCCACGACGTTCTCCAGGACGGCGCGCAGACCCGCGATGGGGGTGCGCAGCTCGTGCGAGACGTTGGCCACCAGTTCCTTGCGCTGGCGGTCCTGCGCCTCCAGCTCGTCCGCCATGACGTTGATCGTCTGGGCCAGGTCGCCCAGCTCGTCGCGGCGCTTCTCGCTGACCCGGCGGGTGTAGTCGCCGTGCGAGATGGAGCGGGCGACCGTGTTCATCTCGTCCAGCGGCGCGGTCAGCGAGTGCGCCACGAACTGTGTGATCAGCAGGGTCGCGATCATCGAGAAGACCGTGATGAAGCGCAGCTCGGTCTCGGTGCGCATGGCGATCATCATCAGTCCGGTGGTGATCAGCACCGAGATGACGACCAGCGCGCCCAGCTTGGTCTTGATCGAGAACGGGCGCACACCGCCCCAGGACTCCCCGGAGCCTCTCGGTCCGTCCGGCCCGCGGCTCATGGCGTCGGGGTCTCCAGCGCGTAGCCCACGCCGTGCACGGTGCGGATCCGCTCGGCTCCGATCTTCCGGCGCAGGGCCTTGATGTGACTGTCGACGGTGCGGGTGCCGGAGGCGTCCGCCCAGTCCCACACCTCCGCCAGCAACTGCTCACGGGAGAGCACCGCGCGCGGGGTGTTCGCCAGGCACACCAGCAGGTCGAACTCGGTCGGCGTGAGGTGCACGTCCTCCGAGCGCACCCGGACCCGGCGCTGCGCGTGGTCGATCTCCAGCTCGCCCAGCCGCAGTATCCCGCTGCGCGGCGTCGTGGCCGCGATCGCGGCGCGCTCCACGCGGCGCAGCAGGACGTGCACGCGCGCGGCCAGTTCCCGCATCGAGAACGGCTTGGTCATGTAGTCGTCCGCGCCCACCCCGAGCCCGACCAGCATGTCGGTCTCGTCGTCGCGGGCGGTGAGCATCAGTACCGGCACCGGGCGGGCGGCCTGCACACGACGGCAGACCTCCAGACCGTCGAAGCCGGGCAGCATGATGTCGAGGATCAGCAGATCGGGCTGCCAGGCCTCCGCGGTGTCGACGGCCGCCGGGCCGTCACCCGCCGTTTGCACGAGGAATCCCTCGGCGCGCAGGCGGGCCGCGATGGCGTCGACGATCGTGGGGTCGTCCTCGACCACCAGAACCCGGCGCTGTGGCCCGGGTGTCGCCGTCGTCGTGCCGTTGTGCGCGGTGTGTGTCTGCTCCATCGCCCGCCCCTGAAGTGTGCTTTCCGGAACCAGTGGGGTGATTCCTGTTCTGCGCATGACTGCGGTTGACGCCTTAATCATCGGCGCCAGGGCAGCAGCGTACGGGGAGTCACGGCGGCTTTGCTATCCAGGTCGGACGGCGAGGTGCACGACGTCCGGCACGCCTCGGGCAACCGGGATCTCTTCGGTACGCACCTGTCGGAACCCGGCATTCCCCAAGGTTCCCTCGAATTCGGGAGACGGCTGGGCGGACCAGACAGCGAGTACTCCGCCGGGCCTCAACACCCTTGCGCAGTTTGCGAGTCCGGCCCGCGAGTACAGGCCGTCGTTGCCCTCCGTGACGGTCCATGCGGGCCCGTTGTCGATGTCGAGGCACAGCGCGTCGAACGTGTCGGATGTCTCATTGACGTAGTCGATCAGATCCGCTTCCACGATGGCGGTGCGCGGATCGGCGAGAGCGGTGCGGGAAGCGGCGGCCAGCGGGCCGTCGAGGTGCCAGCCGATGACGGCGCGTTCGCGCTCGACGACGGTGATGCGGCCCCAGCGGGGGTCGGCGGCGGCGTGCGCGAGCGAGAATCCGACACCCAGGCCGCCGATCAGCACGTCCGGCGCGTGGCGGCCGTCCAGCGCGGTGAGCGCGGCGTCCACCAGCAGGCGTTCCGAGCGGCCGTCGGAGGTGTCCATCAGGAAACAGCCGTTGGCGATGATCTGGAGCAGCTCCCCGTGCCGGCGCAGGACCACCTCGCCGTAGGGGCCCTCACGGCGGTCCAGGACCTCGGGGGTGTCGTAGGAGATGGGCATCCGGCCATCTTGGCACCGGCCCTGACGCTTTGTTGAGGAATATCGGCGGGAGGTGTTCGAACAGGGGCGATCGGGGTAGGCGCGGTTGACGTCCGGCGTACGGGCGGGGTCTGCGAGGTCGCTGTGAAGCGGCCGCCGGGTGGCGTGGGTCACAGACAGGGACGTGGCAGGGGGCGAAGGGTGGAGGGGAACGGAAGGAGCGCGTCACGGTGGAACGCACGCTGACCGGCGCGGCGGAATCCGGGCCGACCGGTTCGCCCGCGCCTCTCCCGGACGTCTCCGGCCTCCTGGACGGCGTCCCCCGCCAGCACATCCCCGGCCCCGACCCGCGCGGTCCGTCCGCACGCGAGTTCCGCAGCCCGCCGCGCGCCCGCCCGCGCACGTGGCACCTGCTGCCCACCCCCACCGGCACGCCCTTCACCTTCTTCTACGCCGTCGTCCTCGCCGTCACCTCCTACGTCACCGCCCACGCCGGCACCGCCCTCGTGCAGGCCCTGCACGAGAGCTCCAGTACCGATGTGGCGCATCTGCTGCGTGCCCCGGTGCAGGTGCTGGCGGCCAGCGCGCTGTGGGTGGCCGGCGGGATCACGTCGCCGTTCGTGCTCGGCTTCCTGCTGGTCCTCACCGCGCTGGAGCGGCGCATCGGCGGGGTCCGCACGGCCGGTGTCTTCCTGCTGGGGCATGTGCTGGCCACCCTGGCGACCGAGGTCCCCGTCGGCCTGGCCGTCCTCGTGGGCCATCTCCCCGACAGTTCGCTGCACCGCCTCGACTACGGCATCAGCTTCGGTGTCGCGGCGAGCGTCGGGGCACTGGCCGGACTGCTGACCCCCTGGCTGCGCTGGCCGGTGCTCGCGGTGTCGGGCGGAATGCTCCTCCAGGACCTGCTCGCGCTCACGGACCCCCTGAGCAACTGGGGTCACCTGATAGCCCTGGCGATCGGCGTCGCGACCTGGCCGTGGGTACGGCGGTGGGGGAGCGCCGGTTCGCGCCGTACGTCCGTCACCGGTGCGGCCGGCCGGCGGTCCGGTCCTCGCCCGTGAACGTCGCACTGGTCAGCGGTGCCGTCGTCGTCCACCCCAGTGACTCGTAGAGGGCCCGGCCCTGCGGGGTTCCGGCCAGGACGCCCGTCTCCGCGCCCTCCGCCGCCGCGGTCTCCGTCAGGATCCGCATGACCAGGCTGCCCAGGCCGCGGCGCCGGTGCCCGGGTGCGGTCTCGATCTGGTCGACCACGGCCGTGGCGCCGGTGGCGGCGACCTGGCCGCGGGCCGCGAAGGAGCCGTCGGGCGCGGTGACCACGACGCGGGTGACGCCGCCGCGCGTCCAGCGGCGCAGGCCGTAGCCGTCGGGCACGCGCGTGGGTTCCGTCCGGGTCGGCAGCGGCACCGTCATGAGCCAGCCCGGCTCGGGATCCACCGACCACCCCTGCCCGAGCCAGCCCCCGACCAGCGCCGGGTCCTGGAACACCTTCAGCCATACGCCGGCGCCCCGCACACCGTCCGCGACCTTGCGCACGGTCTCCTCCTCGACGGCGTCACCGACCGCCGCGAGAACGTGCCGCGACACATGCGTGGGATGTCCCACGTCCACGGTGAACCCCCAGGGTTCCCGCATCGGCGGGGCCGCCCCGCGCGACACGACCCAGCCGTCCACCCACGCCCGCACGACGCCGTCCACGGAGCCTCCTGTTGATGGTCCCAGTGATGTAATGGCCTCAGTAGGACAATGACTATTACGGCGACCTTAGGCGGCCGCACCGCGGCGGCGGCAGGTTTGATCGCTGACAGCGAACGGCGACCGGGGCGGGGAACAATCGCGGGCTCACGGGCATTGAGTCGGCATAACTCAACTTGACTGCCTAAGGGGAGATCATGGCTGCTGAGTCCGCAGCGTTCACACCGCTCGCCCTGCCCGTGCTGCCGCTCGACGACGAGGTCGTGCTGCCCGGGATGGTGGTACCGCTCGACCTCAACGACAACGACGTGCGCGCCGCGGTCGAGGCAGCGCAGGCCGCCGCCCGGTCCGAGCCCGGCAAGCCCCGGGTCCTCCTGGTGCCGCGCATCGACGGGTCGTACGCGAGCACCGGCGTGCTGGGCACGGTCGAGCAGGTCGGCCGGCTGGCCGACGGTGACCCGGGTGCCCTGATCCGCGGCCGCGGCCGCGTGAAGATCGGCGCCGGCACCACCGGCCCCGGCGCGGCGCTGTGGGTCGAGGGGACCAGGATCGACGAGAGCGCACCCGATCCGCTGCCCGGTCACGTCACCGAGCTGGTCAAGGAGTACAAGGCCCTCGCCACCGCCTGGCTGCGCAAGCGCGGCGCCTGGCAGGTCGTCGACCGGGTCCAGGCCATCGAGGACGTCTCCGCCCTCGCCGACAACTCCGGCTACTCGCCCTTCCTGACCACCGAGCAGAAGGTGGAACTGCTGGAGACCACCGACCCGGTCGCCCGGCTCAAGGTCGCCACCCGCCAGCTGCGCGACCACCTCGCCGAGCAGGACGTCGCCGAGACCATCGCCAAGGACGTCCAGGAAGGCGTCGACAAGCAGCAGCGCGAGTTCCTGCTCCGCCGCCAGCTGGAAGCCGTCCGCAAGGAACTGCGCGAGCTGAACGGCGAGCAGGAGGGCGAGGAGTCCGACGACTACCGTGCGCGCGTCGAGGCCGCCGACCTGCCCGAGAAGGTGCGGGAGGCCGCTCTCAAGGAGGTCGACAAGCTGGAGCGGTCCAGCGACCAGTCCCCCGAGGGATCCTGGATCCGCACCTGGCTGGACACCGTCCTCGAACTGCCGTGGAACGAGCGCACCGACGACGTCTACGACATCCGGGGCGCCAAGGCGGTCCTGGACGCCGAGCACGCCGGCCTGGAGGACGTGAAGGAGCGGATCACCGAGTACCTCGCGGTGCGCAAGCGCCGCAGCGACCGGGGTCTCGGCGTCGTCGGCGGGCGGCGCGGAGGTGCCGTGCTCGCGCTCGTCGGCCCGCCCGGCGTCGGCAAGACCAGCCTCGGCGAGTCCGTCGCCCACGCCATGGGCCGCAAGTTCGTCCGTGTCGCCCTCGGCGGCGTGCGCGACGAGGCCGAGATCCGCGGCCACCGCCGTACGTACGTCGGCGCGCTGCCCGGCCGGATCGTGCGGGCGATCAAGGAAGCCGGGTCCATGAACCCGGTGGTCCTGCTCGACGAGATCGACAAGGTCGGCTCGGACTTCCGCGGTGACCCTGCGGCGGCCCTGCTGGAAGTGCTGGACCCGGCGCAGAACCACACCTTCCGGGACCACTACCTGGAGGTGGAACTGGACCTGAGCGACGTCGTCTTCCTCGCCACCGCCAACGTCCTGGAGTCCATCCCCGAGGCCCTGCTCGACCGCATGGAGCTGGTCCGCCTCGACGGCTACACCGAGGACGAGAAGGTCGTCATCGCCCGTGACCACCTGCTCCCGCGCCAACTGGAGCGGGCGGGGCTCGCCAAGGACGAGGTGACCCTGGACGAGGGCGCGCTGCGCAAGCTGGCCGGCGAGTACACGCGCGAGGCCGGTGTACGCACCCTGGAGCGGTCCATCGCCCGGCTGCTGCGCAAGGTCGCGGCCCAGCACGAACTGGGCGAGCGGAAGTTGCCGTTCACCGTCCGCGACGAGGACCTGCGCGCTCTGATCGGCCGGCCGCACCACGTGCCCGAGTCCGCGCAGGACCCGGCCGAGCGGCGCACGGCGGTACCGGGTGTCGCGACCGGGCTCGCGGTCACCGGCGCCGGCGGTGACGTCCTCTTCGTCGAGGCGTCCCTGGCCGACCCCGAGACGGGTGCCGCGGGTCTGACCCTGACCGGCCAGCTCGGGGACGTGATGAAGGAGTCGGCGCAGATCGCGCTGAGCTTCCTGCGCTCCCACGGCGCCGAACTGGAACTGCCGGTGGCCGACCTGAAGGACCGGGGCGTGCACATCCACTTCCCGGCTGGCGCGGTCCCCAAGGACGGCCCGAGCGCGGGCGTCACGATGACGACGGCCCTGGCGTCGCTGCTGAGCGGACGGCTCGTCCGCACCGACGTGGCGATGACCGGCGAGGTCTCCCTCACCGGCCGCGTCCTGCCCATCGGCGGGGTGAAGCAGAAGCTGCTCGCCGCGCACCGGGCGGGCGTGACGACCGTCGTCATCCCCAAGCGCAACGAGCCCGACCTGGACGACGTCCCCGCGGAGGTGCTGGACAAGCTCGACGTCCACGCCGTCACGGACGTCCGCCAGGTCCTGGAGCTGGCGCTGACCCCGGCGACGAACGGGGCCACTGCGGAGGTTCCGGTAGCGGCGTGACGGACGCCGCCGGATGAAGGGAAGGCCCGGATCCTCGTGCGGAGGCTCCGGGCCTTCGCCCTGTGGCGGGTCAGGTGTTCCGGCCGTCGGCCGGTGCTACCGCCCGGTCGAGCGCACCGTTGGACTGCCGTGGTCGCCGGCCGTCGGGTGTGACGACGTGCACTGCCACATCGTGAAGGGTCGCGGAGGCCGCCCGCGCGGCACTCGCGGACGCCGACGCCGACGCGGACGCCGGCCCCGGCTCGCGGGCAGGGTGCCCGTGCCGGAGGCGTACCGGGTGATCCGCGGTCGTGGCGCCCACGGTCGCGTCCAGCGGGTCGCTCGCGCCGATGCCGGCGTGGTCGCCGGTGCACCGGGGCCGCCAGGTGCCGACTGTCCGGTCACCGCGTCCCGGTCGGTGCGGGCGAACGGAGACGCGGTGAAGCAGTGAGCCCGCGACCTCCCAATGTCGTGAGCATGTCGATACGGGTTCCGGTGGAAGCCGCCCACGGAGAACCGGGGGGCGGGGAAGGGGGCCGGAAGCTGCCGGAGGTCGGAGCCTGCGAAATACTTGAGGAGCTGCGGCAATGGCGGAAAAGCGCGGGAAACCGGATCAGGAGTGCTGACGTGCACGAGGACGGAAGCGGCGACGGACGCGGGAGCGCATCCCAGGCGTCGCCGAATGGTGTGGACCAGGAGTTCCTCTCCCTGGAGCGGGAACTGACGGTGCTGCTGCGCCGTGCCCGCGCCAACCAGGGCGAGATGGCCCGTGAGGTCCACCCCGACCTCGAGTCCGCCGCCTACGGTCTCCTCGTCCGGCTGGAGGAACTGGGCCGGCAGCGCGCGACCGAACTGGCCGCCTACATCGGCGTCGGCAAGGCGACCATGTCCCGCCAGCTGCGCGCCCTGGAACAGCTCGGACTCATCGTCCGCGCGCCCGACCCGGCCGACGGGCGGGCCTGGCTGGTCGACCTGACCGAGGAGGGCCGTGTCCGGGTCGGCCGTGTCCGCGAGGCGCGCCGCGCGCGGTACGTCAGCCAGCTCGCCCACTGGGACCGCGGCGCGGTCGCCGAACTGGCCCGGCTGCTCCACGAGTTGAATCAGGGCATGGCCAAGTAGCCCCCGGGGGGGGCGAGGAGGGCGCCAGAGGGAGCGCGAAGGGCTCACAGCTCCACATACACGGCCGTGGCGTCGTCGTGCGTCTTGGCCCGCCCGAGGAACACCCGTTCGGCGTCCGCCCGTTCCAGCTCCCGCACCCGCTCCACCACGGCCTGCGCGCCCTGCTTGACGACGAAGGCGAACAGGTCCGACCAGTCACCCTCGCGGAACGTCTCCACCCAGCGGGTCACCCCGTCGCTCAGGGCGGCGAGGGCGGCCACACCCTCGCGCGGGACGGAGCCGGTCACCGCGCGGGCGGCCACCGAGGGATCCGCGGCGGCCGTGAAGAAACCGCCCTCCCTGTTGCGGGCGCGTGCGTCGCAGATCTCCGCGCTGGCCAGCAGGGCCCGCGGCACCCGGTCCAGACGGTCGTCGCGGACGGCCGTGACCTTGCCGTCGGGGGACGCCAGCAGGAGGGCCGAGTCGGACAGCACCAGGTAGTCGACCGTCTCCGGCGACCAGCGCGCCACGACCACGGTTGCCTGCGGAGTGCGCGGGTGAGAAAGGTCACAGGTTCCGGCGTGCGTCTCGGCGGTACGCGTGAGGGCCCGGCGCAGCGCCTCGGCCAGGGGAACATCCGGGAGGGAAACGGTCAGTTCGGTCAGAGCGCCGCCCAGCCGCGCCGTGAACCACGGAACCGAATGCAGACAGCCCGAGCTGCCCGCGGGCGGCGTCACCCCGTCCAGGAGGACCAGCGAACCGCCCTGTCCGGAGGCGGGAAGCCCGACACTCGCGAAGTCCTCGTTGGGCCGGCCGTGGTCCCCGGGCTCCGACACAAGTTCCGTACGCATCCAGCCAGTCTGCACGAGCCCTTCACGCCCTCCGCGAAAGGCTGGCAACACGCCTTCGGTGGGCGTACCCGCGCAGGTCAGACGCCGGTTTTGGGTGGGAATGAAGCGCTCCGGGAAGACGTGGCGGCGAATACTGCCAAAGGCTGCGGCTCACGTCCAACCGGCCTGCCGGGCGGGGCCGTCGCACGCGCCAGAGGAACTTGCCCGCCAACTCCCCTCCGATGTTCACTCCTTCGGGTGGCGGGGCAGGCGATGCGCGAACCCTGCCCACCGGCACTGGGAGGGTCGGGAACCGTACCGGACAGGACGCGTCAGTCGACGGTGTGTCATCCGGCCCATGGGTAAACGAGTCAGGAATGCGAGCACCGGTGCAGAAGACGCGGCCTCGGCGCCCAGGCAGCAGGACGGCCTCCGAGCAGGGCGCGGAACGCACCCCTGTCGGCAAGGGCCGCCCCACCCACGTACGTAACCGGCTGATCGTCGCGGTGGCGGTCGTCGCCGCCACCATCGCCGGAGCGGGCGCGCCCTCCGTCCTCGACGCGTCCGGGCAGTTGAAGGACTCCCAGGACCTGGTCACGCTGGCCGAGCGGACCCAGGACGCGCTCGCGCTCGCCCAGGCGCTCGCCGACGAACGCGACGAGGTCACCGTCTACGTCGCGGCCGGCCGGACCAAGTCCAAGGCGCCCTCGCCGGAGGGCAGCGCCCGCGTGGACCGGCAGGTGCGCGAGCTGACCGCCGACACCGACACGCCCGCCGCGCTCCGCAAGGACCTCGACGGCATCGCGACCGTGCGCCAGGAGGCCCTCACCGGCCGGAGCACCGCGCTCCAGGCCCACCAGGCGTACTCCGAGGCCATCACCGCGCTGCACGGCCTGACCGAGCTGCTCGCCGAGCAGATGCCGCCCCGCGCGGGTTCCGGCGCTTACGCCCTCGCCGAGCTGGACGCCGCCGTCCAGCAGGCCGCCGCGACCCGCGGGCTGCTGCTCGCCGCACTGAACGTGCCGGCGTCCACCGAGAGCGTCTACGACCCGGTCACCGGCCGGACCTCCACCGAGAAGGTCTCCTCCGACGCCGACGGCGAGCGGCGCGACGCGCTGACGGCCGCCGCCCAGCAGGCCCGCCTGCGCTCCGACGCGTCCCTCGGCGCCTTCCGGGAGAGCGCGCCCGAAGAAACCGTCGACGCCTACGACTCCACGGTCACCGGCGGAGACGTCGAGGCCGCCGAGAAGTACCTGGCGTCCCTCACCGACCAGCCGGAACTGAGCGACGACGACCTCGACACCAGCACCAAGAAGCTCGACGCCGCGCTCGCCGCACGCGTCGAGCTGATGCGTGGCACCGAGTCCGCTCTCTACGACCGCCGCACCAAGGACCTCACCCGGCTGCGCGACGACGACGTCACCGCGCTGGAGATCCGCATCGCCCTGCTCGGCGCGCTGATCCTGCTGGCCATCGGCGTGGCCACCGCCATGGCCCGCAGCCTCACCCGCCCGCTGGCCGTCCTGCGCATCGGCTCCGCCCGGCTGGCCGACGCGGAGAACCCGGCGGCCGAGGAGCCCGTCCGGTTCACCGGACGCAACGACGAGTTCGCCCAGGTCGTCCGCTCCGTCAACGCCCTGCACGAGCGCGCCGCGGCTCTGCACGAGCGCGTCAACACCCTGGAGTCCGACCGCAAGCACCTCGTCGGACAGCGCCAGCGCATGGCCGACGCCCGCGAGGAACTGCGCGCGGAACTCGCCGACTCCGCCGCCCAGCTGGAACGGCTGCGCGGCAGCATCGGCGGCACCTTCGTCAACCTCTCGCTGCGCACCCTCGGCCTCGTCGAGCGCCAACTCGCGGTCATCGAGGGCCTGGAGGAGCGTGAGCAGGACCCCGACCGGCTGGCCACCCTCTTCAAGCTCGACCACTTCGCCACCGTCATGCGCCGGCACAGCGAGAACCTCCTGGTCCTCGCCGGCACGGAACACGTCCAGCAGCACGCCGGCCCCATTCCGCTGGTGGACGTCGTCCGCGCCGCCGTCAGCGAGATCGAGCGCTACGAACGCGTACGCATCTCCGCGCTGCCGCCGCACGCGCACGTGGCCGGCTTCGCCGCGGACGACCTGAGTCACCTCCTGGCCGAACTCCTGGAGAACGCCACCTCGTTCTCCCCGCCGGACCTGCCCGTCGAGGTCTCCGGCTGGCTCCTGGAGAACGGCGAGGTCATGCTCTCCGTCCAGGACGAGGGCATCGGCATGACCGAGGAGCGCCTGACCCGCCTGAACGCCCGCCTCGCGGAGTTCGCCCCGGACACCCCGTACGAGCAGGAGGGCGAGGAGGGTCTCGGCCTCGGCCTGTACGTCGTCGCGCGGCTCGCCCACCGGCACGGGGTGCGTGTGCAGCTGCGTGAGCAGAAGCAGGGCGGGATCGCGGCCGTCGTCGTCCTTCCGACGTCCCTGCTCGCCACCTCGCCCGCCGCGGTCCCCGCGTCCGCCCCGGCCTCCGGCACGCACACCTTCTCCCTCCCCGGCGCGAACGCGGAGGCCAACTCCAACGTCCTGCCCGGCCGCCCGAAGCCCGGCGGTGACCCGCTGGTCGAGGCCGCCGAGAGGGCCGTGCAGGCGGCGGAGCCGGAGACCCCGGCCGAGACGACGATGGAGCTGCTGATTCCGGCGGAGTCGGACGCGGAGCCGGACGCGGACGCGGAGCAGGAGACGGCGGCCACCGAACCACAGGCCGCCCCCGCCCCCGAGCCCGCCGCCGGCCCCGCCACTGCGGCCGGACCCGACCCCGGGGCCGCCGACAGCGAGGACGAGTCCGAGCACACCCGGACCCCCGACGCCTCGGAAGACATCGTCACCGACAAGGGTCTGCCCAAGCGGACTCCCAAACTGACCTCACCCACCCCGGCCCCCCGCCAGCGGAGCGGATCCGTGGACGCCGACGCCCTCCGCCGCCGCCTCGGCGGCTTCCGCCGGGGGGCGGAGGCCGGCTATCGCGATGTGGAGGCGGAGATCACCGAACAGACGGCTCAGAACAAGGTCCCGTCACCTCAGGAAGCACACGCACACGCCGCAGAAGACACGGGGGGCACAGCCGAGGAGGCAAGCAGTTGACCGCGCCCAGTACCTTCGGACTGAGCAGTGAAGCCCGTAACCTGCACTGGCTGCTGACGAACCTCGTGGAGGAAGTGCCAGGTATCCAGTCCGTCGCCGTCGTCTCCTCCGACGGTCTGCTCCTGCTCTCCTCGGACCCGGGCCGCAACGACGCGGCACGCCAGTCCCAGGGAGCCAGACCCACCGGCCCGCGCGGTTCCGCCGCCGACCTGGCCACCATCGTGTCCGGCATCGGCAGCCTCACCATCGGCGCCGCCAAGCTCATGGAGTTCGGCGGTGTGAAGCACACGATGGTCGCCATGGACGAGGGCAGCCTCTTCGTGATGTCGATCAGCGACGGCTCGTTGCTCGGTGTCCACGGCTCCGCCGACTGCGACATGAACGTGGTGGCGTACCACATGGCGCTGTTCGTGGGCCGGGCCGGACACGTCCTGACCCCCGAGCTCCGCAGCGAGCTGCGCAAATCCCTGGAGTCGGAGACGGCGGGGAGCGGCCGATGAGCACGACGCCGAAGAACCGCGGGCAGAAGCTCCCCGTCCGGGGCGGCGACCGCAAGCCGGCCCGCGTCCGCCCCTACTCGCTGACCGGCGGCCGTACCCGCTTCGGTCATGTCCTCCTCGTCGAGACGTTCGTGGCGACCACGGCCGAGCTCGAGGCGCCCGAGGAGCGCAAGGAACTGACGAACGGATCCCTCACCACCCGGGTGATGCCGGAACTGCGGGCCATCGTCGAACTGTGCCGCCGGATGCGCACGGTGGCCGAGATCGCCGCGCTGCTGAAGATGCCGCTCGGCGTGGTCCGGGTGCTCCTCAGCGACCTCGCGGACCAGGGAAAGATCCGTGTGTACGGCACCGGGACCGGTCACGGTACGGGCCGTCCCGACCGCGCTCTGCTGGAAAGGGTGCTGAGTGGACTCCGTCGTCTCTGACGCCGACACCCCGTTCGGTGCGTCCCCGCTCCTCGACGAATCGGGGGAGGAGCTGAAGTCCTGGCAGACGGACCGCACCCGGGCCCCCGTCGCCACGAAGATCGTGGTGGCCGGCGGGTTCGGCGTCGGCAAGACCACCCTGGTCGGCACCGTCTCGGAGATCACGCCTCTCCAGACGGAGGCGCTGATGACCGAGGCCAGCGAGGAGACCGACGACCTCACCGGCACCCCGGACAAGGTCACCACCACGGTGGCCATGGACTACGGCCGCATCACGCTCGACGACGACCTGGTGCTCTACCTGTTCGGCACGCCCGGTCAGCAGCGGTTCTGGTTCATGTGGGACGACCTGGTGCGCGGCGCGATCGGCGCCGTCGTCCTCGCCGACACCCGCCGACTGAAGGACTGCTTCCCCGCGCTCGACTACTTCGAGAGCTGCGGGCTGCCGTACGTCGTGGCCGTCAACCACTTCGACGACAGCGAGCTGTTCGAGCCGGAGGACGTACGGGAGGCGCTGACCATCCCGAAGCACATAC
This sequence comes from Streptomyces sp. NPDC033216, assembly GCF_055577115.1. Classification (NCBI taxonomy): domain Bacteria; kingdom Bacillati; phylum Actinomycetota; class Actinomycetes; order Kitasatosporales; family Streptomycetaceae; genus Streptomyces; species Streptomyces sp. NPDC033216. The sequence goes on from NZ_JBVIQK010000002.1 coordinate 596,189, forward strand.
CTGTCATGATCATGGATGCGCGTCGCCGGATCTCCGTGATCGAGACCCTCCTGGCCCTGGTGGGCCACGCGCTCGACGAAACCCCCGAGTAGGAGACAGCCCCGCATGCGGAAGATACTCGTCGTCGGAGCCGGCCAGTCCGGTCTCCAGCTCGCCCTCGGCCTCCAGTCGCACGGGTACGAGGTCACCCTGATGTCCAACCGGACCGCGGACGAGATCCGCGCCGGCCGGGTGATGTCGACGCAGTGCATGTTCCACACGGCCCTTCAGCACGAGCGCGACCTCCAGCTGAACTTCTGGGAGCAGCAGGCCCCCAAGATCCAGGGGCTCGGGGTCTCGGTGGCGGCGCCCGGCTCGCACGACCCCGGCCCGACCCAGCGCGCCATCGACTGGGTGGGCCGGCTCGACGGCTACGCGCAGTCCGTCGACCAGCGCGTGAAGATGGCCGGCTGGATGGAGACGTTCGCGCAGCGCGGCGGCCAGCTGGTGATCCACGGTGCGGCGGTCTCCGACCTCGACTACTTCTCCCGCGCCTACGACCTCGTCCTCGTCTCCGCGGGCAAGGGCGAGCTGGTGCAGATGTTCGGCCGCGACGCCTCCCGCTCCCCGTACAGCGAGCCGCAGCGCGCGCTGGCGGTGGCCTACGTGCACGGCCTGGGCCCGCGTCCGGAGCACCCGGACATGGAGGCGGTCCGCTGCAACCTGGTGCCCGGCGTCGGCGAGATGTTCATCATGCCGACGTTCACCACCTCGGGCCGCGCCGACATCCTGTTCTGGGAGGGCGTACCCGGTGGCCCGCTGGACGTCTTCAACGGCGTCAAGGACCCGTCGGAGCACCTGGCGCTGACGCTGGAACTCATGGAGAAGTTCCTCCCCTGGGAGTACGCGCGGGCCACCAAGGTCGAGCTGACCGACGCCGGCGGCACGCTCGCGGGGCGCTACGCCCCCACCGTCCGCAACCCGATCGGCCGCCTCCCCGGCGGAGGCCTGGTGCTGGGCGTCGCCGACGTCGTCGTCGCCAACGACCCGATCACCGGCCAGGGCTCCAACTCCGCGTCCAAGTGCGCGGCCTCCTACCTCGCCTCGATCCTCGACCAGGGCGAGAAGGAGTTCGACGAGGCGTGGATGCGGGCGACGTTCGACCGGTACTGGGACACGGCCCGGCACGTCACCAAGTGGACGAACGCGATGCTGGCCCCGCCGCCGGAGCACATCCTCAACCTCATCGGTGCCGCCGGCCAGCTCCAGCCGGTCGCCGACCGCTTCGCCAACGGCTTCGACAACCCCGCCGACTTCGAGAACTTCTTCTACGAGCCGGAGAAGACGGCGGCGTACCTGGAGTCGGTCGCCGGGGCCTGAGAGCGTCCTTACCGGGAATCACCGGGGCAGCCGTCCGGAGCGGTGGCATACTCGCGCGATGCCCTATCTCAGAGATCGGCTCACAGGCCTGCGCCGCACCGGCATACGTTCCTTCCACGAGACCGAGCGCGACCTCGTGGGAGTGAACGGCCCGGACGTGCTGCCCCTGCGCCGCTGGTCCGGTGAGGTGCCGCGGCTCGTCCGTGCCGTCCGGCCGCCCGCTCCACCGCTTCCCCTGATGGGCGTGGACACCTACTGCGCCGCCCTCCTGGCCTCCTGAGCCCCGGATGGCTCCTCGCCGTCGGCCGCTAGCGGGCGGTCGTGGCGTCGTTGCCCACGTCCGAACCGTGCGTCGCGGTGTCCGGGAGGGCGGGCGGCTCGTACGTGGTCCGGGGCCGCTCCTCAGGATCCGGGCGTACGGCGCCCAGCACCGGGTTGGCCGCGATCGGGGACACCTTCACCGCCGCCCCCGGTCGCGGAGCGTGGACCACCCTGCCCTCGCCCAGGTAGATCGCCACGTGGGTGGCCTCGGGGAAGTAGACGACCAGGTCGCCGGGGCGCAGCTCGGCCAGGGGGATGTGGGTGAGTTCGGCCCACTGTTCCTGACTGGTGCGGGGGATGGGGGAGCCGGCGGCCCGCCAGGCCTCGGAGGTCAGGCCCGAGCAGTCGTAGGACCTCGGGCCCTCCGCGCCCCACTCGTACGGTTTGCCGAGCTGGCGTACGGCGTAGCGCACCGCCCGGTCGCCCTCCTTCGACGGGTTGCGGTCGTCGCTCAGCGCGCCCGAGGTCATGATCTTGTCCTGGGCCTTGGCGACGCCGTCGCGTTCGAGGCGGGCGAGGGCGGTGAGCTGGTCGGCGGAGAGGGAGGCGAGGAGTTCCTCCACGTCGGCCAGCCGACGGCGTACCGCGTCGCGTTCCTTCCTTCGGCGCTCGGTGAGGGTGAGCTGCTCGTCGAGGGCGGCACGGGCTCGGCGGGCCAGGCCGTCGGCCTTGCGTTCGCTCCCCTCCAGCCGGCCCACCGTCTCCACGCGCTCCCGTGCCAACCGGCCGACCACATGGCCCTGGTCGAGAGCGTGCTGCGGGTCCCGGGCGAGCAGCAGCCGTACGTACGGCGAGATGTCGGTGCTGGTCTGGTACTGCTGGCGGGCCAGCCGGCCGGCCGCGCCCCGGCTCTCCTGGAGGGACAGGCGGGTCCTGGCCAGGGCCGCGGTGAGGCGATCGGCCTCGGTCCGGCGTTCCTTGAGTCTCTCCTCGGTGGCGTTGTAGTCCTCCGTGGCCCGCTCGGCCTGCCGGTACAGCTTCTGAAGATCCGTCAGCAGCTCGGCCACCGACCGCTCGCCGGGCTCCGGCGGTTCCGGTACGGCCGCGGCGACCCCGGGGGTCAGCAGCACCTGCGCGGCCAGCGCCGTCGTACAGACCAGACGCAGCAGCCTTCCTGACACATCATCACCTCCGCCGCGGGGCGGCCCCTCCGCCCCGCACGGTGAGCATCAGGGGCGCGTGCGGTCCGCGCGCGCCGGGTGTGAGCGGTTCGGCCCAACGGCGTCACCCGTCGGCGTCGTCCCGGTTGCCCTCCGGCGTGGCGTCCGGCTTCGACCCTCGCGGCCTGCCGTCCGGCTTCGACCACGGCCACTTCAGCCGGTTGTCCTTCTTGCCCTCGGGGTCGTACTCGTACTTCCAGCCGCGGGGCAGGCCGAGCTTCCCGCCGTGGCCGCGCGGGACGCGCCGGTAGACGAGGACGGCCGGCGGGCCGCCGGCCGCGTCAGGCACCGGGATGCGGTACGTCTTGGGCGGGTGCCCGGTCGGGCCCAGCAGTACGGGGAGGACGCGGCCGTCCATGGGGCCCCCCTCGAAGGGGGTGTCTTCGCTCTTCACGCCACCAGTGTCGATCAGGTGTCCGCCGCGAGCGCACCACGGAGCAGTTCGGCGGTCTGGGCGTCCCGCGCCGCGGTCACGGCGAGGGCGGCGACGAACTGGTCCACCAGCCAGTCCCGCAGCTCGTCGGCGGGCGGCTGCTTGCCCTCGTCGAGCCAGATCAGCGAGGCCGCCTCGACCGCGGTGATCCACATCCGGACGGTCATCCGCAGCCGGGGTCCGGGTTCGGCCACGTCCAGGTGGCTGTAGAGGTGCTCGGCCGCGGCCCGTCGTACGCCGTCCACGATGGCGGTCGTGCGGGAGGTCTCGACGACGCTGCCGCCCTGGAGGAGGGCGCTGAAGCCGGCGTCGTGCCGGCCGACGAAGGTGAGGTAGCGGTCCAGGGCGCGGGCGAGCCGGGGGAGCAGGGGGCCCTCGTGGGGCTCGTCGAAGCAGTGCCGGAGTTCGTCGGCGGCGGTGCGCAGCGCGGCCTCGTACAGCTGCTGCTTCCCGCCGGGGAAGTACCGGTACACGAGGGGCCGGGAGACCCCGGCGGCCTCGGCCACGTCGTCCAGCGAGACGTCCTCGGGGACGCGGAGCGCGAACAGCGACAGGGCGGCCTCCAGCAGCTGACTGCGGCGCTCCTCGACGCTGAGGCGACGGTAGGCGGGGGCGGCGGGGCTCATGACGTGCAGCGTAATCGCCCGCCCCCGCGGTGCGCCTACGCCAGCAGGCCGGAAGACTTCCACAGCCGCCGTCCCACCCCGCGCAGCACGCCGATGTCGTCGAGGAAGTCCGTCAGGCGCTTCGAGCCGGTCTGCATGACCTCGCGGCGGTGGCCGCTGGCCTTGACCTGGGCGAGCGCCTCGCGCTTGTCCAGGCCGACGTTCGTGTAGACGTCGGGGTTCACGAAGGCCACGGAGAACACCCGGGCGAACTCGCCGGAGGTCACCCGCGTGAACTCCTGCGACCACCTGGGCGCGGTCACCATCTGCCGGCGCAGCTCCTCACGGGCGTACCGCACGTGCCGGGCCTCCTCCACCACGTGGATGCGGGTGACGCCCCGGATCAGGGTCTGGACCCGCTCGTCGGGGAAGGTCAGCCGCTGCATCCAGTCGAGGACCTCCTCGCCGAGCAGGGTGGCCGTGAACGAGCCGGGCGTGGTGGAGACCGTCTTGAACAGCCGGCCGAGGTGCTGGTGGGCGCGGCTCACCGGATACCAGGGGGTGCCGCCCTGCGCGATCAGCCGGGCGAACATCTTCGAGTGCCGGCACTCGTCCTCGATCTCGGTGAGCGCGTACCGCACGTGCGCACTCGTCGCCGCCTTGTCGTAGATGTGCCGGCACAGCAGTTGCATCAGGATGATCTCGAACCAGATGCCGAGCGAGGCGAGCGCGGCGGCCTCGTGCTGGGACAGCAGGATCCGCTGCTCCTCGCCCATCCTCTTCCACAGCGGGGTGTCGTACAGCGACACCAGCTCCGGCGGCCAGAACCACTTGCCCTCCTCGAAGGGCGCGTCCCAGTCGAGTTCCCGGTCGGGGTCGAAGGAGTGCTTGGCGGAAGAGGCGAGCAGCCGCTCGGCCACCTGCTCCCGGTCCTTGAGCAGCCCGAGCGCGTCGCGCAGGCCGTCCAGCGCGTCGGCTTCCGTCAGGGTCGTCATGGCTGATCCACCTCGTCGTGCGGGGGCGTGTCCGGAGTCGTGCGGGTAGTGCGCCGGGCGCCGCGGACCGCGGGCCACCGGAGATCATCCGGTGGCCCGCGCTCACGCTGCGCCGGCCTTCACCTGCCGTGCGGTCGGCGGGTGCGCGGTCATGGGGACCCGGCGGTGCACTGTCCTGCGCCTCTTATGAGACTGCTTGTCAGCAAGCTCGTCAATCCCCGTGCGCCAACTGTTCGTTCGCGACCGATCGAGAGAGCGGCCGAGCGTCGGTCGCGCAGGGGGAGGCCGGTCCTGTCCGCCGGGCTTGCGGTAGGGGAGGGATCGTGAGCGCCGCACGGACACGGAGCCGGACGACGCGAGCCCGGTTCTGGTGAGTCCGCGGACCCGCGTCGCACCCGCGCCCCTCGCGCCTGCCGGAGCGTGTACCCGCGCCCTTGGGGGGAAGCCGGCACCGACGACGGCCGACGCCGCCCCCTGGCCGGCGCGGTGTTCGGCGGTGCTCCGCGCTGACCGCCTACCCCACCCCGCGCCCGGGGGCCGAGTCCACGAAGTCCCTCAACTCCGTTGAGTCCAAGGGAAACTGAGGCGGGCGAGGTTGACCTGGGCGGGTTCGAAGGTGGGCGACACGGCGGCTGCGTCAGTCATGGGCGCACGGTAGGACGCGCCTCACGGCCCGGGATCCCCCGTCTCAGGGGGTGAGCACCGCCTCCATGACCGACCGCGCGATCGGCGCCGCCAACCCGCCCCCGGTGATGTCCCGCCGCCTCGCCGCCGAGTCCTCCACCACCACCGCGACCGCCACGGTCGGCTCCATGTCGCGGTCGCCCTGCGCCCAGGACACGAACCAGGCGTACGGCGTCCCGGCGTTGCCGATGCCGTGCTGGGCGGTACCGGTCTTGCCGCCGACGGTCGCGCCCCGGATCGCGGCGTTCCTGCCGGTCCCCTCACTCACCACGTCCGTCATCAGCTCCCGCAGCCGCCGCGCGGTCGACGGCCGCACCACGTGCCGCGCCGGGCGCGAACCGGCCGAGGCGACGGTCGCCCCGCCGCTCCGCGTCGTCCGCTCCACCAGGTACGGCGTCCGCAACAGCCCGCCGTTGGCGACGGCCGCCGACACCATCGCCATCTGGAGCGGCGTGGCCCGCGTGTTGTACTGCCCGATCGAGGACAGGGCCAGCTGCGCCCGGTCGAGCGAGGTGTCGAAGGTGCTCTGCGCCACGGTGAACGGGATCCGGACGTCCGCCGCGTTGAACCCGAACGCCCCCGCCGTGCGGGCCATATCGGCGAGCCCCACATCCACGCCGAGTTTCGCGAAGACCGTGTTGCACGACCACATGAACGCCTCCCGCAGTGGAGCGTCCTGGCAGCCCTCGCCGCCGTTCGCCAGAAGCGTCGTCGTGCCCGGCAGCCGGTACGGCGCCGGTGACCGGGTCGGCGCGTCCAGATCCCTGATCACGCCGGTGTCCAGCGCCGCCGCCGCCGTGACCACCTTGAACGTGGACCCCGGCGGGTAGGTCTGCCGCACCGCCCGGTTCAGCATCGGCCGGTCCGGATCGGAGTTCAGCCGCGCCCACTCCCGCTCGACCCGCGGCCCGTTGCCGGACAGCGCGGCCGGGTCGTACGACGGCGCCGACACCAGCGCCAGGATCCGTCCCGTCGACGGTTCCACCGCCGCCACCGCGCCCTTGCGGCCGGCCAACCCCTCGTACGCCGCCCGCTGGGCCCGCGGATCGAGCGTCGTCAACACGTTCCCGCCGGCGGGCAGGGACCGGGTGAGGTCGTTCCACAGCGGCAACGGCGACAGCCGGGGGTCCGTGCCGGAGAGGACGCCGTCGTGTGCCTGCTCCAGGAACGTGGTCCCGTACAGCTGCGAGGCGAAACCCGTGACCGGCGCGTACAACGGGCCGTCGAGGTACGTCCTTTCGTAGCGCAACTGCTCCCTGGTGTCCCGCGAGCCGGTGACCGCCACGTCCTCGACGAGGATGTTCCCGCGGGGCTGGCCGTAGCGGGCGATGGCGGCGCGCCGGTTGGCCGGGTTGTCGTCGTAGGTGCCGGACCGGACCACCTGGACACGGGCGGCGTTGACGAGCAGGGCCAGCAGGAGAAGGGCGCAGAAGACGGCGGCGTGCCGGATGTGCCTGGTCATCACGGGGTCACCTCGGACCGCCAACGGCGCCCGGCCACTCCGCCGAGCCGGGACTCCTCGCCCCGCACATCCGTCTCCCCGGTTCCGTTCACGGCGCGGCCTTCCCGTCGTACTGGCGGCGTGCGGAACTGCTGATCCGGATGAGCAGCGCCACGATCGCCCAGTTCGTGACGACCGACGATCCGCCCTGTGCCAGGAACGGCATCGCCATGCCGGTCAGCGGGATCAGGCCGGTCACCCCACCCGCGATCACGAACACCTGGAGCGCCCAGATCGAGGCGAGCCCGACCGCGAGCAGCCGGCCGAAGGGGTCGCGCAGGGCCAGCCCGGCCCGGTAACCGCGCTCCACCAGCAGCGCGTAGAGCAGGAACAGCGCGCTCAGCCCCGCCAGGCCCAGTTCCTCACCGGCCGTCGCGAGGATGAAGTCCGACTTGACGGCGAAGCCGATCAGGACGGAGTGGCCGAGCCCGAGACCGGTGCCGAAGGTGCCGCCGGCCGCGAAGGAGAACAGGGACTGCGCGAGCTGGTTGGGACCCTCGCCCGCGTCGATCGACGCGAACGGGTGCAGCCAGTCCTGCACCCGGCTGTGGACGTGCGGCTCCAGCCGACCGACGGCGACCGCGCCCAGCGAGGCCAGCAGCAGCCCGACCGCGGTCCAGTCGATACGGCCGGTCGCCACGTACAGCATCACCACGAAGAGGCCGAAGAAGAGCAGCGAGGTGCCGAGGTCGCGTTCGAGGACCAGGACGCCGACGCCCAGCAGCCAGATCGCGACGACCGGCCCGAGGACCCGGCCGGTCGGCAGCCGCGTGAACCAGACCCGGCGGCCCGCGTGGGTGAGCGCCGTGCGGTTGGCCGCGAGGTACGCCGCGAAGAACACCGCGAGCAGCACCTTCGCGAACTCGCCCGGCTGGATGGAGAAGCCGGCGATCCTGACCCAGATCCGGGCGCCGTTGACGGCCGGGAAGAAGATCGGCAGCGTCAGCAGGGCCAACGCGGCGGCGACGCACACGTACGCGTATCGCTGAAGCACCCGGTGGTCGCGCAGCGCGGCCACGACGAAGACGAACAGGGCCACGCCCAGCGTCGACCACACCAGTTGGGTGGGCGCCGCGCGGTCGCCGGGCGTCTCCAGGTCCAGCCGGTAGATCAGCACCAGTCCGATCCCGTTGAGCAGCACCCCGATGGGCAGCAGCAGCGGATCGGCGTCCGGTGCGCGCAGCCGGACCGTCAGATGCGCCAGCAGCGCGAGCACGCCGAGCCCGGCGCCGTAGCCGGCGGCGCCGGGCGGGACGGTGCCGTTCCTGGCGAGCCCGACGGCGCAGTAGCCGTACACGGACAGCAGGACGGCCACGACGATGAGGGAGAGTTCGACGCCGCGGCGCCTGGGCAGGCGCGCCACCGTGACCGGCGCGTCCGCCGTCGGGGCGATGACTTCGGCTCCGGCTTGCATCATGTCCGGAACTTACCCAAATGGGGCTCCTTGTGAGCCTTGATCAGTCTGCGGTGTCAGCAGCGGCGCGGCGTCGGCCCGAGGTCGCGGATGTAGCGCGCCGCGCCGTAGGCCCAGGCTCCGTCCATGAGGAGGTACCACTGGGAGTTGCCATCGATCTTCTGGCCGGTGGTCCGGCAGTAGACGGTGACGACGTCGTTGCGGAAGGCGACGCGTACCACCTTGCCGCCGCGGTTCGGCGCGCTGCGCAGCAGCAGCTGGCTCGCGGTGACGACGCCCTTGTACAGGCGCGGGGCCTGGCGGTGAGTGCTGCCCTGACCGCCCTCGCTCGCGGCGGCGGGGGTGACGGCGGCCGCGACGGCGAGGGTGCCGGCGGCGCCGGCTATGGCGAACCGGGTGAGGGCGGAGCGCAGGGACATGGAGTACCTCCGAGATGGGGGTAGAACTGACTTACCGCCACATTAGGAGGGCTCGCGTCCGGCCGCCCGTCACGCTGCGCCATCGGGGAGGCCGTCGCCGCCGGAAGACGTGGTGCCGTCGGGGGGAACGGCCCTCGCGGGCGGGGTGCGAGGGAGCGTCAGGGTGGCGACGGCGCCGCCGTCCGGGGCGTTGGTGAACGTCAGCCGGGCGCCCAGCACCTCCGCCTGACCGGCCGCGATCGTCAGCCCGAGGCCGTGCCCCTTCGCGCCCCCCTCGGTACGGAACCGCTGCGGCCCGTGGGCCATCAGGTACTCCGGATAGCCGTCCCCGTGGTCCCGCACGGTCACCACCGGCCCGTTCACCGTGAGCACCACCGGCGCCCGCCCGTGCAGACGGGCGTTGGTGACGAGGTTTCCGAGGACCCGCTCCAGCCGGCGCCGATCGGTCTCGACACGCGTGTCCCGTACGACCCTGATCTCGACCTCGGACTCGGCGGCGACGCCGGGCGTGGCCCCCGAGGAGGCGGCCGCCGCCCGCACCACCCGGCGGGCCACCGCCCCGAGTTCCTCGGTGTCCGGCTCCGGCCGCTCGCGGCCGGTGTCCAGGCGGGAGATCTCCAGCAGGTCCTCGGTGAGCGTGCGCAGGGCCGCCACCCGGTCGCGCACCAGCTCCGTCGGCCGGCCCGGCGGCAGCAGCTCGGCCGCCGCGTGCAGCCCGGTCAGCGGGGTGCGCAGCTCGTGCGCCACGTCGGCGGTGAAGCGCTGCTCGCTCAGCAGCTTGCCCTGGAGCGAGGACGCCATCGAGTCCAGCGCCACGGCGACCGCGGCGACCTCGTCCTGCGGGCGGGTCGGATCCTTCGCCCGCGGATCGTCCACGCGCGCGTCCAGATCGCCCCCGCTGATCCGCCGGGCCACCCGGGCGGTGGCGTGCAGCCGCCGGGTCACCCGGGTCACCGCGAAGGTGCCGACCAGCAGGGTGGCCCCGATCGCCAGCACCGACGACCCCAGGATCGCGTTGTCCAGGGCCTCGATGGTGCGGGCGCTCTGCGAGTAGTCGACGGCGACGGCGAGGGCCCGCTCGCCGTCGGCGGGCCCGGCCGCCCACATCGTCGGCCGTCCGCGGTACTCGGCGACGGTCGTGCCGCGCTCGCCGGCCACCGCCAGCCTCCGAAGCGCCGCGGGCAGCCCCGGCGGGTCCACGCTCGCGCCGAAGCCGAGCGTGTCCCCCGCCTCGAAGGCCGTCGTCGCGTCCTCCAGCCGGGACAGCGCGAGTTCGCGGGCCTCGCCGACGGTCTGGTGCGTCACCGACACGTGCACGAGGACGCCGAGCAGCGCGGCGAGCGCGCAGCACATCACCGTGATGAACGCGGCGGCCTTCACGGCGAGCGTGCCGGACCACCGGGGGAGCGCGAGCCTCATCGGCCGCTCGCGGAGGGGGCGGGGGAGGCCTCCGAGGTGTGCGGGGCGGTGGAGGTGGGCCGAGGCGTATGGGGCCGCCCCCGGGTCCGCACCATCTCGTCGCGCGTGAGCAGCATCGCCTTCTGGTCCGGGTCCCACGTCCACTGGAGGCGGTACTCGTAGCCGGCGACCTCGGAGGGCGAGCGGATGATCACCGACCGCCCGGCGAGTTCGACCGCGCTCACGGCGTCCTCCCACCCCATGACCTGCACCAGTCGGTGCTTGTCCACCTGGTAGACGCGGACGGCCGTCAGGTCGCCCGGCAGTTGCCGGAAGCCCAGCGTCAGCTCGTCCCGCCCGTCGCCGGTCAGGTCGCGGTAGTACGGCCGCAGGACCGGGCACGGCTGCCGTCCGGCGCCGGTCTCGTCACAGTCGGCCATCCGCCGGGACGTCTCGCGGTACGGCGCCTCGGAACCGTCGTAGTCACCGGGATGCGCGGTGATCTCACGGCGTACGACCTCCACCGGGTCCACCCGGTGGATGTCGTCGCCGGGAACGTCGACACCCTTGACGACCTCGATGTTCACCTCGTCGATGTCGAACGCCGGACTCGACGCCGCCGGCAGGTCCGGCCACAGTTTCTCCGGGCTGACGGCGGTCGGTGTCGCCCCCGCGCCCTTCAGCCCACCGGCGTCGCCGCAGGCCGCGGTCGCCGACGCCAGCAGGGCGACGGACGCCAGCGCGAGGGCGATACGGGTGGGGCGGGGGTGTGTCACGGGGCTCCTGTGATCACGGTGACGGTCGGCCCCGTACACCATATTCGTAGGGAAATCCTTTTTGTGCACCGGACGGGTGCCGCTCGGGCCGGTCGGCAGGCCGGGAGGACGGTCGGGACGAGGGCGCCCGGAGGGTGGCGGCGGTGCGCCGGGGCGGTGGGAGAAACGATTACTCGGCCAGCTCCTCCAGCAGTCGGGCCGTCGACAGCCCCGCCCGCAGGTACTCGACGAACAGCTCGTTGTGCAGGGCCCAGGGCGAGCGCCGCGACCGTATCAGCCCGATCGCGTCGTCGGGCGAGTGGCCCCGGCGCACCAGCGCGTGGGCGACGACCAGGCCCGAGCGGTTGTACCCGTGCCAGCAGCGGACCAGCACCGAACGGCCCTCGTCGAGGGCCTCACCGGCCGCCTGCGCCAGCCGCATCACCCCGGCGAGCTGGGTGCCGTCCAGCGGCCCGTCGGGTATCGGCCACACATGATGCGGAACGCCCCGGTCGGGCCCGTGGCCGGGCAGCCGCAACAGGGTCTGGACGAGATCGAACTCGTCCCGTACCACCGCGAACTCCCGCTGTCCGCCCGGCCCGCGGAACTCGTGTCCGCCCATCCACAGGCCGGGCACGATCTCGTTCCACGCGCTGTCCGGAGCCGGTACGTCGGGTTGCTTCCTGCGGGTCCGCAACGGCGCCTCCCCAACCGCGTCCCTACGGCATGCCCACCTCCCTCCAAAGGTAATCGCCTTCTTGCCCCGCGGGACCCCGCCTGTTCCCATGGTCGTGGGGTGATGGTGCATGAACGGACTGCGCGTCGTACCGACCTGGCGCCACGGCCGGCAGCGGCTGTACGTCTGCCTGAAGGACGGCAGGAACATCGCCTGGTACGACAGGGAGGCCGGCCGGGTCAGCATCCTCAGCGACGATCGCAGAGCGGACGTACTGGAGGTGCTCGGACCCTTCCTGACCGGCTCCGTCACAGTGGGCCCGCCCCCCGTCCCCACCCCCGCCGAGCTGGCCCGTCTCGCCCTCCACCCCGACGACGACCTGGCGCCCAACCGCCCCGGCGAGGCCCTGCTGATCGCCCTGGACCGCGACCCCGGCCCCGCCCGCCGGCTGCGGCCCGACCCGCGCCGCCGCGCCCTGGAGGCCGAGCAGATCGTCGGCGATGCCCTGGACCGGCTGGACGGCGCCGGCTGGCACACGCTGCACTCCGTCCCGCTGCCCGGTGGCGACCGCGTCCACCACCTGGCGATCGGCCCGGCCGGACTCTTCGCCGTGCACACCGTGTACGCCCGCAAGCAGCGGGTCCTCGTCGCCGACCCGGCGGTCACCGTGGGCCGCCGCGACCCGTGCCCCCTGCTGCGTCGCGTCCGCGCCGACGCCGACCGCGTCTCCCACACGCTGACCGCCGAGGTCCGCCCGGTCCTCGCCCTGGTCGGCCCGGCCGACGTGCGCATGGTCGCCGCCCCGCGCGAGATACGGGTCCTGCGGGACACGGAACTCGCGGGCCTGGCCCGGCTGGGCGGCGTACTGAAACCGGCGGACGTGGAAGCGCTGCACGCGATGGCACGGGACAGGGGGACGTGGGCCTGCGGCGGTTGACCGGGATCGGATCGGACCGGCGCGTGGGCCTGCGGTGTGACCGGGATCCGGTCGGACCGGCGCGTGGGCCTGCGGTGTGACCGGGATCGGGTCGGGCCGGCGCGGGTCGGCCTCGGTGACCGTGTCTGGGGGCGGCGCTCCCGGACCCCCCCTTTGGCCTGGACGGCTTCGTCCCCGATCGCCCGTCGCGGACGGCCGGGGGAGCCGGGCGTCGGTCGAGAAGCCGGGCGCCGGTCGGGGGGTCGGCCGTCGTTCGAGAAGCCGGGCGTGGCCGGGCGGGTCGTGGCCGGAGCGTCAGTCGGGGAGTCGGCCGGCACCGTCGGCGTCGTACAACGGCGCGAGCAGATCGCCCCGCTCCCGTACCCGCCCCGCGACGGCCTCCGCCCCGAACGCCAGCTCCTCCGGTGCGCCGCAGGCCTCCACCTCCTCCCAGGTGACGGGGGCCGACACGGTCGGTTCCGGGCGGGCCCGCAGGGTGTAGGGAGTGGCGGTGGTCTTGCGGGCGGCGTTCTGGCTCCAGTCGACGAACACCTTGCCCGGCCGAAGGCTGCGGGTCATCCGGTGCAGGGCCAGCCGTGGCAGGGTCCGCTCCGCCTCCACGGCCAGCCGCTTGGCGTACTCGCTGACCCGTTCGGAGGACGATCCACGCACGGCCGCCAGCAGATGCAGCCCCTTCGACCCGGAGGTCTTCGCGTACGTCTCGATCCCGTCGGCCGCCAGCCGCTCCCGCAGCCACAGCGCGACCTCGCAGCACTCGACGACCGTCGCGGGCGCACCGGGATCGAGGTCGAACACGATCCGGTCGGCCTCCTCGGGCTCCTGGATCACCCACTGGGGCGTATGGAACTCGGTGACGAGATTCGCCGCCCACATCAGGCTCGGCATGTCCTGCACCAGCATCATCCGGGCCGGCCCCTCCGCCCGCGGCACCTCCGCGGTGGTGACCCAGTCGGGGGTACCCGGGGGCACGTTCTTGGCGAAGAAGACCTGTCCGCCGGGTCCGTCCGGGTAGCGCAGGAAGGAAAGCGGCCGGTCACGCAGATGGGGCAGCAGGGCACCGGCGACGGTCGCGTAGTAGTGCAACACCTCGCCCTTCGTGAAGCCGGTGGCCGGGTACAGCACCTTCTCCAGATTGCTGAGCGCGAGCCGTCGCCCCTCCACCTCTGTGATGGGCGTCATACGATGAGAATCACACGGTTGGTGCGTATATGTCTGCTATGCGACTTTCATCGGCAACGTCAGGAGGGTGCTGCACGTGCGATCCATCTGGAACGGCGCCATCTCGTTCGGCCTCGTCAGCATCCCCATCAAGCTCGTGAACGCCACCGAGAGCCACTCGATCTCGTTCCGCCAGATCCACACCGAGGACGGCGGCCGCATCCGCTACCGCAAGGTCTGTGAGCTGGAGGACCGCGAGGTGAGCCAGTCGGAGATCGGCAAGGGCTACGAGGACGCCGACGGCACGATCATCCCGATCACCGAGGAGGACCTGTCTCATCTGCCGCTCCCCACGGCGAAGACGATCGAGATCGTGGCCTTCGTGCCGGCCGACCGGATCGACCCCCTCCAGATGGACGCCGCGTACTACCTCCAGGCGGGCGGAGCCCCCGCCGCCAAGCCGTACACACTGCTGCGGGAGGCGCTGAAGCGCAGCAACAAGGTCGCCATCACCAAGTACGCGCTGCGCGGCCGGGAACGCCTGGGCATGCTCCGCGTGGTCGGCGACGCGATCGCCATGCACGGCCTGCTCTGGCCCGACGAGGTCCGCGCCCCCGAGGGTGTGGCCCCCGAGACCGACGTCACGGTCCGCGACAAGGAACTCGACCTCGCGGACGCCCTGATGGACACCCTCGGCGAGGTCGACCTGGAGGACCTCCACGACGAGTACCGCGAGGCCGTCGAGGAGGTCGTCGCCGCGAAGGCGGCCGGGGAGGCACCCCCCGAGGCTCCGAGCGCCGCACCCAGCGGCAAGGTCCTGGACCTGATGGCGGCCCTGGAGAACAGCGTCCGCGCCGCGAAGGAGTCCCGCGGCGAGCCGACCCAGCGCGAAGAGGCCGAGGTCAGACACCTCCCCGAACGCAAGACGGCCCGCACGGCCCCAAAACAGACCGGCGGCAAGAAGTCCACCTCGACGGCGAAGAAGACGGCGGCGTCCGCGAAGAAGGCGACGAAGTCCGCCCAGCCGGCGAAGAAGACGGCGTCGACGGGCAAGAGTGCGGCGAAGAAGACGGCGGCGACAGCGAAGAGCACGACGAAGAAGACGGCGGCGAAGAAGACGACGGCCCGCAAACGGTCGGCTTGAGGGGTCGGGGGCTTCTTCCCCGTGCAGGCGTCCCGGTCTCACGCGGCCTTTGCCCGTGCGGGCGTCCCGGTTTGGCGGCTTCCTCCGGCGCCCGCTGAGCGCGCGCGGCGCACCCGCCCTCACCGCTCCCGCCGGCCTCTACCGGCCGCCGGCTCGAGCCAGCCGTGCTCGGCCGGCCGGGCCCCTCACGCGCGGTCCCTCCCAGCCCGCCGCCCCCACCACGCCAGACAGCCCCACCGCGCCGAGGCCCCTACGGCAAGGGCGACGATCACCGCGCCCGAGTCGATGACATGCGGCAGTCCCGGGAAGAAGGCGAAGAAGGCGAGGGACGCAACGAGGCCACAGAGAAAGGCGACGATCCCGATCCGCCTACGCCGCGCTACGCGGGAAGCGCTGCGCCCTGGCTGATGCTGCTCGACCATGCCGGAACTCACTTCGTGATGTGGTGACACTGACTGGCGCGCTGAACCCCATTGACGAAAAGCCGGGCGCAGGCCTTGCCATAACGGGGCAACGTCCCCGGAGAGTTGCTGCGCATCGGGTCGATCTTGCACTCACTGTGCGTCCTGCCGCGTGAGGTTCGGTAGGTCCGGTTACCTGTGTCGGCGTACGTGAAGTCGATACGCCAGTTGCAGAATCCGCTGCTGAGCGCACCGACGAAGGCACAGTCCACGCCGGCGTTCTGGTAAGTGATCTTCCTGCCGCTGCCACGGATGATGTGCGTGAACATGCAACCGGTAGGAACCTTCATCGTCATGCCGCCCACGCTGTACTCGAACGTCTGGACGGGCGTGGAACCGGCCGCTCCGGCGTGCGCGTGAGGGGAGCCGGATAAGAGGACCACCGCGACCGTCGTGAGAGCAGTGACAACGCGCGACGCATACCTGAGGGACAAGACGAACTCCTCTGCCGATCTTCGGTGACACCGGATCAACAGGCTTTTCCGGCTTGGGGTTGCCGAGTTCGCCGGGCTTCACTGCGATGAGTGACCACAGCGCGCGGGCGATGACCAGCAGAAACGTTTACGGGCGCGGGCGGCGTCCCGCAACAGGGCATGCCGGCCGACTTCTCACCTCCCGCCCCGCCCCCGTGAATCTCTTGACCTATGGGCGAATGTTACCGGTAACATCACCACCCGTCGGAGTCACCGCACACAAGCCACCGCCTCTGGGGAGTCCGCGTGACCGATCAGCCCACGATGCGTATCCCGCCACCCCGCCACGGGCCCGGCCCCGTGTTCACGCCCGCAGCCACAGCCGCCTCCTGTCTCGGCTTCGTCCTGATCGGTGCTCTCCAGGCCCTCTACGGCCCCGCGATCCCCGCCCTTCGCCGGGACTTCGGCCTGTCGCCCTCCACGGCCGGACTGGCACTCAGCGCCCACTTCGTGGGTGGCGTGGCGGGCGTCCTCCTCTTCGACCGGCTCTACGGCCGGATCGGCAACAGGCGGATCCTCGCCGCCTCGTACCTCCTCATGGCCACCGGCGCCGCAGGCTTCGCGCTCGCGCCGAACTGGCCGACGGCCCTCGCCGCCGCGCTCGTGGCGGGACTCGGCTTCGGCGGCATCGACTACGGCCTCAACCAACTCTTCGCCGTGGGCTTCGGCCACCGTTCCGCCGCGATGCTGAACATCCTCAACGCCCACTTCGGCATCGGCGCGATCCTCGGCCCGGCCCTGATCGGCGCGGCCGGCGCCGACGGCCACTCCACGATCTTCCTGGCCTTCGCCCTGGCCAACCTCCCCCTGCTCCTCTGCCTGAAGGGCGTGCGCGACAAGGCGCCACAGCCCACCGACGCCTCCGTCACCCCCACCGGCGCGACACCCCTCACGCGCAGCCTGGTCTCCATCCTGACCGTCTTCGTGGCCCTGTACGTCCTGCACGTCGGCATCGAGGCCGGCGTGGGCGGCTGGGAACCCACTCACCTGGAGACCGTCGGCCACGGCGCGGGCGTCGCCGCGACGGCCACCTCCGTCTACTGGCTGATGTTGACGATCGGCCGCTTCCTGGTCGCCCCCCTCGCCCTGCGCTTCTCGGCCCCGACGATCATCACCGTCTCCTGCGCCGGCATGACCGCCTGCCTGCTCCTGGCCGCCGTACCGGCATCGGCGCCGTACGCCTACGCCGGCGTGGGCCTCTTCATCGCCCCGATCTTCCCCACCGGCCTGCCCTGGCTGCACCAGGCCGCCCCCGGCGCCGCCCGAGCGGGCGCTCTCGTCATCGCCGCCTCGATGGTCGGTGGTGTGGCCGCGGGCCCCTCCCTGGGCAAGGTCATCGAGTGGTCCGGCATCAGAGCCGTACCCCTCCTCCTGGCCGCGGTCTCCGCGGCCTGCCTGGCAGCCACCCGCTGGCTGATCCGGGCGACCCGCACGGCAGGGGGCAGTGCATGACAGGTGGGGACGCGCCCGCAGTCGCCGTACCGGGGGAGCGGGTCGTTGGCGCTGCCGCGGCCGTACTGCCTCAGCCGGTCGCGCCCGCAGGCGCCGTACCAGGGAAGTAGGGCCACACCCCCGACGCACCACGGCCCGCCGACGCCTGTCGGCCACCCGTACCACCCGCGCCGAACCACCCACCCACAGTCACCGCTCCCGCTACGCACCGCATCCGCGAGTCACCGCCCCCATCCCCCCGAAGGGAACCCGCATGTCCGCCCTGACCACCACGCCCGACGGCTTCCTCCTCAACGGCGCCCCCCTGAGGATCATTTCCGGTGCCCTCCACTACTTCCGGGTTCACCCGGACCACTGGCCCGACCGCCTCCACAAGGCCCGCCTGATGGGGCTGAACACGGTGGAGACGTACATCCCCTGGAACCTCCACCAGCCCGAACCAGGCACCCTCGTCCTCGACGGCCTTCTCGACCTGCCCCGTTTCCTGCGCCTCGCCGCAGCGGAGGGCCTGAACGTCCTGCTGCGCCCCGGCCCGTACATCTGCGCGGAGTGGGACGGCGGCGGCCTGCCCCACTGGCTCACCGCGGACCCCGACATCCGACTGCGCAGCAGCGATCCCCGCTTCACGGACGCCGTGGACCGCTACCTCGACCTCCTCCTCCCGCCGCTCCTCCCACACATGGCCGCGTCCGGCGGCCCGGTCATCGCCGTACAGGTGGAGAACGAGTACGGGGCCTACGGCGACGACACCGCGTACCTCAAACACCTGGAGGCCGCCCTGCGCACCCGCGGCGTGGAGGAACTCCTCTTCACCTGCGACCAGGCCGACCCCGAACACCTCGCCAAGGGCAGCCTGCCCGGCGTCCTCGCGACCGGCACCTTCGGCGGCCGTGTCGACCGCTCGCTGGAGCGCCTGCGCGAGCACCAGCCCCAAGCCCCGCTGATGTGCGCCGAGTTCTGGATCGGATGGTTCGACCACTGGGGCGGCCCGCACCACGGCCGGGACGCGGCCGACGCCGCCGCCGACCTGGACCGACTGCTCTCGGCGGGAGCCTCGGTCAACATCTACATGTTCCACGGGGGAACCAACTTCGGCTTCACCAACGGCGCCAACCACCACCACACGTACGCCCCCACCGTCACCTCCTACGACTACGACGCCCCCCTCACCGAGCACGGTGACCCCGGCCCGAAGTACCAGGCCTTCCGCGAGGTCATCGCCCGCCACGCCCCGGTACCGGACGAGCCCGTCCCGTCCGCGGCGCGCAAACTCCCGCCGACCACCGTGGAGTTGACCCACCGCAGGCCCTTCCTTCCGACGGCCGCCGCGACGTCCGGCCCCGCGTCCACGGACCCGCTCTCCGCCGACGCCCTCGGCCAGCGGGCCGGATACGTCCTGTACCGCACGACACTCCCCACCGAGGGACTCGGCCTACTCCACTTCCCCGGCGGAGTGGGCGACCGCGCCCAGGTCTTCGTGGACGGCGCCCCCGTCGGCGTACTCGAACGCGAGCGCCAGGACGAGACGCTGCCGGTCCACGTGCCGCGAGCCGGAGCCGAACTCGGCGTCCTCGTCGAGAACATGGGACGGGTCAACTACGGCCCCCGCATCGGCACCCCCAAGGGCCTCCTGGGACCGGTCACCTTCGACGGCACACCCCTGCACGGCTGGGACTGCCACCCCCTGCCCCTGGACGTCCCGCCCCCGCTGCCCTTCGAACCGGCCCCCACCCCCGTCTCCGCGGAACCGGCCTTCCACCACGGCACCTTCGAGGTGAGGACCCCGGCGGACACATTCCTCTCACTGCCCGGCTGGACCAAGGGCCAGGCCTGGATCAACGGCTTCCACCTCGGCCGCTACTGGAACCGGGGCCCCCAGCGCACGCTGTACGTCCCGGCCCCCGTCCTGCGCCCCGGCACCAACGACCTGGTGCTCCTGGAACTCCAGGCCACCACCGCCACCCGAGCCCACCTCACCGACACACCGGACCTCGGTCCGACGGAGCGCTGACCCCCCGGGAACCGCCGACCCGCTCCCGCCCCTGACCACGGACCTCCGGCACCGACCGGCCTATCCTGTGGACGGCGGGAGCGGCACACCACCCCGCCACCCCACCCCCACCACACCACCCGAGCCACCCTCCGTACCGCACTACCGCATCCCCCTCCACCCCCGGACCTGACCCGGCTGAAGGACAGAAGAGGGCACCCACGATGACCCCAGGCGCCTCCGACGGCCCGGCGACCAAGGGAAGCCGCAGCCGCCGCAACTTCGCGGGCGCACGCCCGGTGATGGCCGACGTGGCGCAACTGGCCGGTGTCTCCAAGCAGACGGTCTCGCGGGTGCTGAACGACCACCCTGCCGTACGCCCCGATACCCGCGAGGCGGTCCTCGCGGCGATGCGCACCCTCGGTTACCGCCCCAGCCGCAGCGCCCGCTCGCTGGCCAGCGGCCGGACCCGGATGCTCGGGGTGATCTCGTTCGACGCGGCCCGCTACGGCCCGGCCTCCACCCTGACCGCCATCAACACCGCCGCACAGGAGGCCGGTTACCTGGTCAGCTCCATCGCCCTGGACACCGCCGACCGCGACACGGTGGTCCGGGCGGCGGACCGCCTGTCGGCGGAGGGCGCGGACGGCGTGATCGCGATCGCCCCGCAGCTGCGGGTGGCGAAGGCGCTGGCGCAGGCCCGCCTGGACACCCCGCTGGTGGTCCTGGACAACGACCTCGGCGACGGCACCCCCGTGGTCACCTCGGACGCCCGCACCGGCGCCCGTAAAGCCACCGAGCACCTGCTGTCCCTCGGCCACGCGACCGTCTGGCATGTGGCGGGCCCGAGGGGCTGGACATCGGCGGACCGCAGGGCGGAAAGCTGGCGGTCCACCCTGAAGACGGCCGGCGCCCCGGTCCCCGCCCCCCTCCACGGCGACTGGAGCGCCGACTCCGGCTACGACCTCGGCCGCGAACTGGCGCGAAAGCCCCAGATCACGGCGGTCTTCGTGTCGAACGACCAGATGGCCCTGGGCGTCCTGCGTGCCCTGCACGAGGCGGGCCGCCGCGTCCCCGACGACGTCAGCGTGGTCGGCTACGACGACATCCCCGAGGCGGCCCACTTCCTCCCCCCGCTGACCACCGTCCGCACGGACTTCACGGACATCGGCACCCGCGCCCTCCACGTCCTCCTGGAACGCATCGACGCCCCGACGACGGCCCCGCCACCCCTGACGGTCACCCCGGTGGACCTACGGATCCGCGACAGCACGTCGCCCCCCGCCGGGGAAGGCCGATCCTAGGCGCTGGGGCTCCCCGACTTCGATCCCTGGCCAAGCTGTCGGCCTCGCTGGACGGCGAATCAGAACGGGAGACCGCCGTTCGACTCCTCTATGTGGGAGACGATCGTGGAGCACTCCCGGCGTCCCGACATGGCAGTACCTTCCCACTCTCCAGTACGTCCGTCCCCTGGGGCGATCGCACCGCGGTGCAGGCCCTGACGGACGCGCTCGACCAAGTCCACGGTTTGGACGCGGCGGACGATCCGGTGCGGGCGTTCGCTCTCACCTACGGCGGCAGCGTGAACGGCGACTACGTCAACCACGACTGACCGTGCCCGGCCACCTTTGCTTGCCGCGCCCCGATCCGGACTCGGGCGCTCAACGCACGCCGTCAGATCTTGATCACTGTGATACGCCCGCCGCACAGCGCTGCGATGTCCTCAGGATCGGATGTGAGGACCGTGACAGGACCGGGCGCGCGTGCGTCCTGTACGCCGCGATGCTCCCCGCCTGATTCGTCGGACTCCGGCTGAGCGACTGCCATCTGCCTGAGCCGCCTCGGTACGTCGTGAGCCTCGTAAAGGGCTTCACGCAGCCCCGGGGGCAATAGGGGACGACGCTGACGCTGCGGGAGACACGGCCAATCTCGGGCAAGCAAGGGACCGACTTGCGGGAGCGCCACGACAAGCGAGGACTGAAGTCACGGGAGCCTGGTGCGGACAGGCCGGTCCCGATCCCGCCCGTACTGGTGGCGATGCTCCGGGAGGACGTGGAGGAGTTCGGGAACAGCCACGGACGCCGGCTGTTCCCGAACGAGCGTGGGGGACCGCTCGGCACCTCCAGCTACTGGCGGGTGTGGCAGGAAGCCCGACCGTTCGTGCTCACTCCGGCTCCGCGCTGGCCTCCCCGTGGCCGAGGTAGCCCGGCGCGCGGGCAACTCCCAAAGGATGTCCACCGCCGCTACGCCCGTCATCGACAACAGCGAGGAGGTGAACAACAGGAAGATCGAGCAGGCGATGGGCTGAACTGGCGGCGCCTGACGGACCGGAGCTCGACTGCGTCGCATGAGCTACCTGAGATGCAGCGACGTAGGCACTCCAACTGACAGCGGTGGACGCTACGTTGCTGCTCCACACTCGAATGAAGGATCACCGTGTCAGAGCAAGTTTTCGCACTTACGGGAACGCCACGATCGTCGGGCTGATGACGCTGGCGCCCGCTACTGCTACTGGCCGGAGTGCCAGACGCCGACTATGCGGATGGTTGACGGGTCTCCGGTATTGAACGTCGATATCGCCCACATCCGTGCGGCTGGTCCGAATGGGCCGCGCTTCGACCCCGAGCTCTCAAAGCAGGAGCGAGACGAGTAGAGCGGGAGTCAGTGAGACTGACTCCCGCTCGGTGATGGCGCCCCTGGACTTCGGTCCGGGGGCCTCGTCGACTCCGGGGTCTACCTGCGGTTCTACGTCCTGCGGCCTGGCCGCGGGCTCCGACATACGGCCGCTCCCCCGAGTCGGTCCACTGCTTGCCGACGGACGGACGGGTCCGGTGGAGCAGCGCCGACCCCCAGCCATGCTCGGGAAGGTTTCAGATCCGTCTGGGCAAGGCCGACCGCTTCCGCCGGCCGGAGGCCACCGAAGTACATGGCGGCGAACAGACCCACGAGCCGACGACCACGGGCTCGCCGGTAGCCGCCCACGTAGGAAACCGCCGCCAGTAGGTTCCGCGCTTGCTCCGGGTTGGCGACGACCCGCGGATCGACCTGGATGGACACCTTTGGCTTCTGCCAGCGGACAGCCGTGATGGGGTTCTCACGCAGCTCCTCCAGATCGACGGCGTAGAGGGGGCGTTGTGGAGCTGCACGTCACGCGCTGGAAGCGGTACGGGCATGATCGTCTGTACGCCGACCTGCCTGATGGCACCGCGGTCGGTTGGGCGGACATCACGACGGGGGGCATCACGGTCTTGCGGGCCGAGTGTCGTGACGACGTGATCGCCGTGCTCACGAAGCACTTACAGAACCTCACCGAGCCTGTCCCGCCAGACAGGGCGCCGGATGTTCAGGACCGTCCGATGCTGCCGCCTCTGACGCCGGCCGACGACCTGGCCGTCAACCCTCCCGGGCAGGCGTTGCGTGATCTGCTCGCCGAATCCGGCCCGGGGCTGATGGAGCGAGTCGTTTCACGGATTCTTCGGCGATCCTCAGAATGGGACTCCTGGCGAAAGGGATTGGCGGGGGAGCGGCGAGTGGGAGCCGAGTTGAACCGCTTGGGCCGCCACGGCTGGCGTGTCCTGCACCGGTGCTCGTCTTCGTGGGTATCACCGAGCTGGTGGTCGCTACGCAGCTCGATGTCCGGGTGTACCAGGAGCGCCAGGTGTCCGCACTCGCTCCGCTCTCAGGCGTTCTCACGGCCGACCAGGTGGAGCACGTGTACGACGTTGCTCGCCATCGCCAGGCTTGGAGTCTGGCCTGAGCCGGTGCGTCTCAGCGAGTTGCCGGCCTTCCCTGCGGGGCCTGTGGGTGGTTTACACGGTATGACCGTCGTCGGGGCGGGGTGCCCTGTCAGTGCCGTCTCTTACGCTCCGCTCTTGAACAAGCAGTTCGAGTGGAGAGGGGACGCGGATGGGTGGCAACGCATGGACGCACACGGGCCCGTATCAGCGTGATCTGGCGGCCGCGTTCCGGCAGGAGCAGGAAGACGAGCTGGCGCGGGACAACCACGGCTTCGAGGGGCGGTCCGTCGACGAACTGTGGCGCGACCCGGAGTGGCATGAGTACATCTTCACCGGCGGCACGGGCTCCGTGCTGGACTTCCCTTGCATGATCGAGGCCGCGGACACCGATGACGGTCCGTTCATGCGGCCGCTGACCGATGACGAGGTGCGCGCGTGGGCTCCTCACGGCCGGCCCACTTACGAGGAGTGGGACGCCGCGCTCGACTCCGAGCAGTTGGACTTCCCAGGCCGCGCCCAGGGGAACTGCACAGTGCTCTACCGCGACGGTAGGCCCGCGCAGATCGCCTACTGGGGTGTCACCGCAGACTAGGGGGAGTGGGCACCCTTGCGATGTGGCCCCCATACCTGTCCCGAGTCCGGGGCCACATCGTTTTACGGGCTCACCTGGGAGAACGCTCGAAGATCTCCTCCACGCCTCGTCCACAGACCTCGACATAGAGCCGCTTCGGCCCGCATGCGCCTGCACATACGTGAAGACCCCGTCCTCAGCGAAACCGCTGATGGCGGGGTCTTTGGGCACCTCATCCAAGGTGCCCTCGGCAGGATTCGAACCTGCGCACACGGCTCCGGAGGCCGCTTGAGTGAGGGGAAGAAGGCCTGGTTGCGTACCTGCTCAGGAGCTGATGGTGCCGCTCCGTCCACAAATGGTCCATGGCCCTGCGGTGGTGGACGTAGTCCCGAGGTGACAGACGTCGGCACCGCTGGTCGTCGGAGTTGTGGTCGGGCACGGCTACGGCAGACAGGATGGAGCAATGCCTAGCAGTAATTGACCCGTTCCGGCCACTTATTGGCAGAAATGTCGGCTGAGACCGTTGGATGCCAATGTAGGTGACTGAACGAACTAGTTGACAGCATTCAAGGCCAGATGATCACATGGCCCCCCACTGGTGTTACGTGAGGGGTTGAAGTGACGCTGGAGCGTTTGGTGGCGCAAGCGCAACTCTTGGACAGTGCGCAGCTGGAAATGCTCGGGGAGATGGCCGAGGCTTTGCAGCAGCCCTGTGATGTCCGAGTTGATCCTTCTTCTGATCTGGCTAGCAGTGAATTTAGCGACTATTTTTTGAATCGCCTGAAGATTCACCATGCAACATCGGAAGAGAAGTTCAAGAAGGCTTCGTTTGAATACGCCTTCATTGCTGCAGCTAGATACGCGGGTGTCTCGGCAAGTAAAACGAAATCGCAAACCTTCCAAGGTGCTGATGCCACAATTGACGGGGTGCGCTGGTCGCTGAAGACTGAGGCGTCGGCGAAAATAAGTAAATTCAATATTGTGGTCTCCAAGTTTTCTGAGGCTCGCTGGATTCGCGATTGTGAGACGCCCGGCGATTTTATGCGTGAATGCGTTCCCAGGTTTCTTGCGCACCTAGGCGAGT
The DNA here is from genome assembly GCF_055577115.1 of Streptomyces sp. NPDC033216. Taxonomy (NCBI): domain Bacteria; kingdom Bacillati; phylum Actinomycetota; class Actinomycetes; order Kitasatosporales; family Streptomycetaceae; genus Streptomyces; species Streptomyces sp. NPDC033216. The sequence continues at coordinate 620,916 of NZ_JBVIQK010000002.1, forward strand.
ATGACAGAATTGCCACACTGCGCGCCTTTTCGGTGGGGCGCGAACTTGTGCGCTATGAGCTCATAGAGATACCGAAAAGCCTCTTGATGTGCGCGGCCAATCTTACTGAAGGTGACTTCACGCCGCGAACGAGGAACGGAGGCAGCTCTGCACTCGTCGGAGACTCCAGTGGGATTGCTTTTAAGCTGGTCCTCGACGGCAGCGTGGAAAAGGTCACCCTAAGTCGACTTCCGGTCCAGCGCTGCTGGACTCATGCGAGTTGGACGGTGCCTACTATTCCTGAAACTGAGGAATAGTCGGGATGAATGAGGCGGCGGAGCGCAATCTAAATGAATGGCGCTCCGCGGCGCTGGCATCAAACTGCGACGAGATCCAGCTGCACCGGCTGGTTCGAGGGCACGATGTCATCCGCTCGCAGGCTTGTGCCAGGGAGTACGACGCTTTCCAGTTCGGGCCGTGTTCCTGTCAACATCCACTCGGCAACGTGTGCCAGCTGGTACGAAATGAGTGGCGGTACCGCGTCGCCGATGTGGCGGTACATGTTTGAGACCGCCCGTGCCTTGAAGATGAAGTTCTCCGGAAAGCCCGACAGAAGACCAAGCTCGCGCACGGTGCAAAGTCGGTCTTGTTCGGGATGCGAATACCTTCCGTTGCCGAAGTGTGAGCACTCCCGCTTGATGGTGGGTGAAGGCCTATCCCACCACAAACGCCCGTAGATATCGGGGTAGGAACCGAACTTGCCAGCGGCGATCGTCCTTTTCATGGCTGGCGTCAACACGATGTCAGCGTCAGGGTGTTCTCGCATATCGATCCACGATCCGCCATCACGAGGGGTGGCCTGAAGGCGCCTGAGCGTGGCGTCTGCGCCGATTGAAGGCGAGACATGCATGGGATCGGCTGAATGACGTTCGCCTGCCGCCACTTGAGGTAGATGGCTGATCGCCCGCCGTACGGAGATGGATTCCGGCTTCACCGTTGAATCGCCCCACAGCTCTTCAAGGGTATGGAGCTGCTTGTCCTCACGGACAGCTATGACCAAGGCGCGCTCACGCTGCTGCGGTAGTCCGAACCGCGTGAGCATGTGAGTGCTGGCGTGGACGCTATAGCGCATGTCCTTCAAGTCTGCACGGAGCTGCTCGAAATGATGTCGGAAGTTTCCCTGAAGCATCTCCCGTGCGTTCTCCATCACCAAAATGGAGGGCATCAATTCTGCGACAAACTCTGCCGTCTTTGCGATCAGTGAGTTTCGAGAATCGTCCTCGATGTGATTCTTCGGGTTGGCTCGAGACAAACCCGTGCAAGGTGGGCAAGCGCTGAGTACGTCGAGCTCTCGGCCCTGAAGTCGCAAGTCCAGTAGCGACCGAAGCTTTGATCCAGAAAGTGCAGCGATGTCTTCTTCGAACGGCTGAATATGCATATTGGCTGCGTAAGTGTCATTGCACTCCAGCGTCCCTCTGCCGCTGCTGGGCTTGCCCAGCTGGGCGTCAACGGCCCCGACCAGCTCAAAGTTGCCATGCGCATGAAACCCATAGCTCATTCCGCCTGCGCCGCTGAAAAGGTCGGCGAACGTCCATCGTTGCATCCAGCTGTCCCTTCCTCGGCGACTGCAGCAGTCGCGCGCTGCGATCCTAGCGACCTCGTCAACGCTCGATGGGCTTCCCGTGAGCACACCTATTGTGGCGGGAGCCACTGACATCACGGCGAGCGCTGTCCCCTCATCCGTCCGCAGCGATGGTCGAAGGAGCAAGACACGCCAGTGCTAGCTGGCGACAGATCTTTTGCGGAGTCTACGTTGTGTTGCTGCTTGGGTTGGTTGCCCCGGCAGGCCAAGCGTCCACACAGGTCGGCGGAGCGGCTTTGGGCTGGAGCTGCTTTGGGGCGAGTGATCATGGCCCCGTAAGCTTCCGGCGCGCGGGCAGTCTGTGGACCTGCCCGTTAAGCACGACGTTGGGGCCATGATCTTAGAGGCTCGCCCCAAAGTGGCTGCCTAAGACGTCGTTTCACTTGGTGAGTCGGCGGTAGTTGATGAGGCTGGTGGCGATGGCTGTGAAGGCGAGGAAGTGCTCGGGCTTGCGGTCGTAGCGGCGGTGGAGCCGACGGCAGCCGGCCAACCAGGACATGGTCCGTTCGACGACCCACCGGTGGCGTCCAAGTCGCTGGGAGGTCTCGATCCCCCGGCGGGCGATCCGAGGGGAGATGCCGCGAGAGCGGAGCCATCGCCGCAGGTAGGGGTAGTCGTAGCCCTTGTCGCCGTGGAGCTTGTCGGGCCGTCGGCGGCGGGGACCGCGACGGCTGCGGATCGGCGGTATCGACGCGACGAGCGGCTGCAGAGCGAGACTGTCGTGGGTGTTGGCCGCGGAGATGGCGACCGCGACGGGCAGACGGAACCGGTCGGGGACGAGGTGGATCTTCGATCCCTTCTTGCCGCGATCGGTCGGATTCGGTCCGGTCAAAAGCCCCCTTTGAGAGCCCGGACACTCACCGAGTCGATGGCGAACCGCGACCAGTCCAGCTCTCCCCGGGCGCCGAGTTCGTCAAGGATGACCCGGTGCAGACGGCCCCATACCCGTTCCTTGCTCCAGCGGGCGAAACGCCGGTAGACCGTCGGCCAGGCCGGCCCGAACAGTGGCGGCACCTGCCGCCACGTGCATCCCGACGTGGCCACGAACACGATCGCGGCCAGACATTCACGATCCCCGGCCCGTCGGCGGCCACCTCCCTGCGGACGTATCACCACCGTTTCGGGCACCACCCTGCGGAACAACTCCCACAACTCATCCGGCACCAGCCGCTCGGCAAGACTCGTCATGCCCAGCACAACGAGCCAACCGGCCAAAGGAAACGATGTCTTACGCGGCTCCGAACTCTCGGGACAGCCTGAATGAGACGCTGACGCTCGTCACGACGCAGCTCCTTGGTGACCGCCCCGGCCGTCCGGCAGATGATGTGTTGCGGCGTGCTCTGCGTGGCTGGGCCTTCGTCGTCCAAGCCGAGAACGAGGATGCTCCGCCGGTGGACATCGCGAATGCCCTCCGCTGGGTGGCCAAGGCGTCGCTGCCGTTGTCGACCCTCAAGAATCCGGCGGACACCCGCCGCGTCCTCGACTCGCTCAAACTCACGCTCTCCGGGACTTCTGCCGCCGCTGAGACGGTGCGGCGCAAGCGGGCCGTCCTTTTCAACGCCTTAGCCTACGCAGTCGAGCTGGGGGAGCTTCCTGAGAACCCGGTCCCGCTCGTGAAGTGGAAGCTGCCGAAGGTCACCAAGGAAGTGGACCGCCGGGTCGTGGTGAACCCTCGGCAGGCTGCCGAACTTCTTGCCGCGGTTCTCGTACGTCGGCGGGTACCGCCGGGCTCGTGGGCGCCGTCTCGTCGCTCTCTTCGCCTGCATGTACTTCGGTGGGCTGCGGCCGCCGGAGGCTGTGGCCCTGCGTCATCCGGACTGCACGCTGCCGGACACCGGATGGGGCTCGCTGATCTTGGAGAAGAGCCGTCCCACCGTCGGTAAGCGTTGGACCGGAACGGGGAGGTGCACGACAACCGCGGGCTCAAGAACCGCCCTGCGCATGAGACCCGCGTCGTTCCGATTCCGCCGCGCCTCGTGCGCATGCTCCGAACCCACATCGAAGAATTCGGTACGGCCAAGGACGGCCGGCTGTTCTCCAATGAGCGTGGGGGAGTGGTCGCCTCGACGACGTACTGCCGTCTGGGACGAGGCGCGGCACCTGGCGCTCACCCCTGAGCAGGTGGTCTCTCCGCTCGCCGCTCGGCCGTGCGACCTGCGGCACGCGGCGCTCTCCTCCTGGCTCAACGCCGGCGTAAACCCCACCGAGGTTGCCGAACGGGCGGGCAACAGCGTCGAGGTGCTGCTGAGCCGGTACGCCAAGTGCCTCGACGGCCGACAGGATGTCGCCAATCGTCGGATCGCTGAGTTGCTGGACGACACTCTGGAAGGCTGAGGCATCGGAGCACCTGAGCCCAACCTACTCGCGTGAGTAGGTTGGGCTTCTTTGCATTGAATAGGAGGCGCCGGCGGAACCAGGGCACAGGTGCCTAGCCATGCCCCGAGTGCAGCGCGCAGATGCAGCAACGTCCTCCTGGGCGCCGCCCCGAACTGACAGACTCTGGACATGTCGGAAGCGATCATTGGAGGCCTGATCGGCGGCCCTCTCGGTGCCGTAACCGCCCTGCTGGGCAACTACTTCGTCATTCGAGACACTCGATGGGGTCGTGCGGCAGCTGAGGAGCAGAAGGCCGCAGTCGCACTCCTCGCAATCATGCGCACACTCCATTACGAGGGACGCAATGACATCCGGGACTGTCTGGAGGCCAGGTTGGACCGCAAGCGGCTACCCAAGCCTTCGGATGACTGGCGCCGGGCAGACAAGTCTCTTGATGAGTTCATGGAAGGGGCTCAGGACGAGATGGAGCATGCTCTGATCGCCTTCGAGGTAGAGCAAGAAGCAGCCGATCCGCCTGGCGTGTAGCTCTTCACGGCTTAGCGGAAGTTTGACCGGCAGATTCCTGCCCCGCGGCCAGTCCACGCATAGTCCACAGCGCCCGACATACGGCCGCTTCGAGCGGCACACGCCTGCACATACGCCAAGACCCCGGCCTCAGCGTTTCCGCTGGTGACGGGGTCTTTGGGCACCTCATGAGGGTGCCCCCGGCAGGATTCGAACCTGCGCACACGGCTCCGGAGGCCGTTGCTCTATCCCCTGAGCTACGGGGGCGTGTCGGTCGCGTTGCTCGCGGCGACGGACAGAACACTACCAGCTCCCTCGGGGTGATCAGGAACGGGTTTGCGGGGGTCAAGGAGGGGTGGGGGTCCCGCAGGGGGTGGAAGTGGGGAAAACCCGGACGCGGTGGTCGGTGCGGACCTACTCTCGAGTTGTGTCAGGCGCTTCGGGACGGGTGCTTGTTGTGGACGACAACAAGGTCATCCGGCAGCTGATCAGGGTCAATCTCGAGCTGGAGGGCCTCGAGGTCGTGACCGCGTCCGATGGTGCCGAGTGTCTGGATGTCGTGCATCAGGTACGGCCGGATCTCGTGACCCTCGATGTCGTCATGCCGCGGCTGGACGGTCTCCGGACCGCCGCGCGACTGCGTGCCGATCCCCGCACCCGTGACCTTCCCCTCGCCATCATCAGCGCCTGTACGCCCTACGAGGTGGAAACAGGCCTCGGAGCGGGCGTCGACGCCTTCCTCGCCAAGCCCTTCGATCCCGCGGACCTCGTCAGCCTCGTCCGCAGGCTGCTCGAGGGGAATCGGGGAGAGGGGACAGGCGGCAGTGGCCGTGGTGGTAGTGGCGGGGGGGAGAAGAGGGCCGGTGGTGATCTCCCTGGAGGCCCTGCGAAAGTCGAGGGGGGAGTCGTACGGCTCGGGGCCTCCCTTGGTGCGGGCCCCGGTTTCACTTCCGATACCGGCCCTGGTCTCGCTCTCGGTACGGTCCCCGATCTCGCTCTGGGTACCGGCCCTGCTCCCGCCCGCGGCACAAGCCCCGGTACCGCCCGCACCGTGAGCCACGAACTCGCCCTCAGCCACGCAGGCGAAGGCGTCGGCATGCGCAACGAGCACGAACACGGGCTCGGAAGCGAGCACGGGCACGCAAGCGGTTCCGAGCACGGGCTCATCGGCATCCGCAACGAACACGAGCACGGGCACAGAAGCGGGCACGCACACGCAAGCGGTCCCGAGCACGCCACCGGCGGCAGCCCCATGGCCGAGCCCGTCGCCGACTGAGGCCGCCGACCCGTCGCCCGAAGAGGCCCCGGACGGTCACCGAAAAGGGTCACCGACTGACCCACCCCCTTCCCCCTTACCCGTCCACATCCCGGACACCTCGAACCGGATCGCGTACCCACCCCCCTCCTCCCCTAGGCTTGTCCCGTGACCCCCGTCGAGTTGTCCCGCACCGTGCTGCACGCGGTGCGGTCTGCCGTCGATGACGGGGAGCTGAGGGTGGTCGTTCCCTCGCGGGTGGTTGTCGGGCCGCCCGGGCCGGGGGGGTGCGGGGACTACGCCACCAACGTCGCCCTCCAGCTCGCCCGCCCCGCCGGGGAGCCCCCGTTGCGGGTCGCCGCGCTGCTCCGGCCGTACCTCGCCCGCGCCGCCGGCGTCACGGACGTGGAGATCACCGGGCCGGGGTTCCTCAACATCAGTCTCGACCGGGCCGTCACGTCCAACGCCCTGGTCCGGCGGATCCTGCGCGAGGGGACGCGCTACGGCCATGGCGACGCGCTCGCCGGTCAGGTGTTCGCGCTGTGCGTCCCGTACGAGGTGCGTGCCGAGGTTCTGGCCGACGTGCTCGCGCGGATCGTCGGCTCGCAGGGCGGGCGGGTCGAGATCGCGCACGGCGCGGGGGTGAACCTGCGGCCCGTTCCGGCGCCGGAGGACCCCGCTCCCCTCGGCCCGGACGCCGCCCGCTGGGCCCTGCTGCACCCCGCCCCGCACGACCGTCCCCGCATCACCGCCGATCACCTGGTCCAGCGCGCGAGCAACCCCCTCTTCCGGGTCCGTTACGCCCACGCCCGCACCCGCGCCGTCAGCCGCAACGCCGCCGACCTGGGCTTCACCGCCACCGGGCCGGAGACGCCCATGGACGCGGCGGGGGACGCCGCGGACCTGTCGGCCCTCCTCGCGGACTACCCCCGCATCCTCACCACGGCCGACGCGCTTCCCCACCCCGACGCCCACGCCGCCCCCTCCCGCCTCACCCGTCACCTCCTCGCCCTCGCCGACGCGACGCTCACTCACCTGCCCGCCGTTCTGCCCCGTGGGGACGAGAAACCCTCGGCCGCCCACCGGTCCCGGCTCGCCCTCGCCGAAGCCGCCGGGACGGTGCTGGCCGGTGGCCTGTCCCTGCTCGGCATCGACGCACCCGATCACCTCTGAGAGAGCACGCCCACGATGAGCCGTTCCGCACACCCCGCCGGGCCCCGTCACGCCGATGTCCTGCCCGAGGGGCACTACTCGGGGCCGCCTGCCGACCTCAACTCCCTCGACCCCAAGGTGTGGTCGCGGACCGTCACCCGTGACGCCCTCGGGGTCGTCACCGTCGGCGGGATCGACGTGAAGACGCTCGCCGAGGAGTACGGCACCCCCGCCTACGTCCTCGACGAGGACGACTTCCGGGACCGGGCCCGCGCCTGGCGTACCGCCTTCGGGACCGACGCCGACGTCTTCTACGCCGGAAAGGCGTTTCTGTCGCGCGCGGTCGTGCGCTGGCTTCACGAGGAGGGACTCAACCTCGACGTCTGCTCCGGCGGCGAGCTGACCACCGCGCTCTCCGCCGGCATGCCCGCCGACCGCATCGCCTTCCACGGCAACAACAAGTCCACGGAGGAGATCGAGAGGGCCGTCGGCGCCGGTGTCGGCCGGATCGTCCTCGACTCCTTCCAGGAGATCGTCCGCGTCGCGCACATCGCCCAGTCCCTCGGCAAGCGGCAGCGCGTGCAGATCCGTATCACCGTCGGCGTCGAGGCGCACACGCACGAGTTCATCGCCACCGCCCACGAGGACCAGAAGTTCGGGATCCCGCTGGCCGGGGGACAGGCGGCGGAGGCCGTGCGGCGGGCCCTCCAGCTCGACGGCCTCGAGCTGATCGGGATCCACTCGCACATCGGGTCGCAGATCTTCGACATGTCCGGCTTCGAGGTCGCCGCGCACCGGGTCGTCGGGCTGCTCAGGGACATCCGCGACGAGCACGGCGTCGAGCTGCCCGAGATCGACCTCGGCGGCGGGCTCGGCATCGCGTACACGAGTGACGACGATCCGCGCGAGCCGCACGAGATCGCCAAGGCGTTGACCGAGATCGTCACCCGCGAGTGTGAGTCGGCCAGGCTCCGCACGCCCCGTATCTCCGTCGAGCCCGGCCGTGCCATCGTCGGACCCACGGCCTTCACGCTGTACGAGGTCGGCACCGTCAAGCCGCTCGACGGGTTGCGGACGTACGTCTCCGTCGACGGCGGCATGTCGGACAACATCCGCACCGCGCTGTACGACGCCGAGTACAGCGTGGCGCTCGTCTCCCGCGTCTCCGACGCCGAGCCGATGCTCGCGCGTGTCGTGGGCAAGCACTGCGAGAGCGGGGACATCGTGGTCAAGGACGCGTTCCTGCCGTCCGACCTGGCACCGGGTGACCTGATCGCGGTCCCCGCCACGGGTGCGTACTGCCGGTCCATGGCCAGCAACTACAACCACGTGCTACGGCCGCCGGTCGTCGCCGTGCGTGAGGGTGAGGCCCGCGTCATCGTCCGGCGCGAGACGGAGGAGGACCTCCTGCGGCTCGACGTCGGATAGGCACAGCCCGGCCGGGTGGAAGATCTCCTGTCCGCCGCCCCGGAAAAATGAAATAGATGTCTCACGATCCGGACCAGGGACAGAAACCCCGGTCCGGTGAGTGAGACTGGTCGAACCGTAGACGGTAAGAGGAAACGAGGTCGGATGATGCGTACGCGTCCGCTGAAGGTGGCGCTGCTGGGCTGTGGAGTGGTCGGCTCAGAGGTGGCGCGCATCATGACGACGCACGCCGACGACCTCGCCGCCAGGATCGGGGCCCCGGTGGAGCTGGCGGGGGTGGCCGTGCGGCGGCCCTCCAGGGTGCGCGAGGGCATCGACCCGGCACTGGTGACCACCGACGCCACCGCGCTGGTCAAACGCGGTGACATCGACGTCGTCGTCGAGGTCATCGGCGGTATCGAGCCGGCCCGCACCCTCATCACCACCGCGTTCGAGTACGGCGCGTCCGTCGTCTCCGCCAACAAGGCGCTGCTCGCCCAGGACGGCGCCGCCCTGCACGCCGCTGCCGACGCACACGGCGAGGACCTCTACTACGAGGCCGCCGTCGCCGGCGCCATCCCGCTGATCCGCCCGCTGCGCGAGTCCCTCGCCGGCGACAAGATCAACCGCGTCATGGGCATCGTCAACGGGACGACCAACTTCATCCTCGACAAGATGGACTCCACCGGGGCCGGCTACCAGGAGGCCCTCGACGAGGCCACCGCCCTGGGGTACGCCGAGGCCGACCCGACCGCCGACGTGGAGGGCTTCGACGCCGCCGCCAAGGCCGCCATCCTCGCCGGGATCGCCTTCCACACACGCGTGCGCCTCGACGACGTCTACCGCGAGGGCATGGCCGAGGTGACGGCCGCCGACTTCGCCTCCGCCAAGGAGATGGGCTGCACCATCAAGCTGCTCGCCATCTGCGAGCGGGCCGCCGACGGCGGATCCGTCACCGCGCGCGTGCACCCGGCGATGATTCCGTTGACCCACCCGCTCTCCTCCGTGCGCGGCGCCTACAACGCCGTGTTCGTCGAGTCGGACGCGGCCGGTCAGCTCATGTTCTACGGCCCCGGCGCCGGCGGTGCACCCACCGCCTCCGCCGTGCTCGGCGACCTCGTCGCCGTATGCCGCAACCGGCTCAGCGGGGCGACGGGGCCCGGCGAGTCGGCGTACGCCGCCCTGCCGGTGTCGCCGATGGGTGACGTCGTCACCCGGTACCACATCAGCCTCGACGTCGCCGACAAACCGGGCGTTCTGGCGCAGGTGGCCACCGTGTTCGCTGAGCACGGGGTGTCCATCGATACGGTTCGGCAGCAGGGAAAGGACGGCGAGGCCTCCCTCGTCGTCGTCACCCACCGCGCGTCCGACGCCTCCCTCACCGGGACCGTCGAGGCGCTGCGCAAGCTCGACACCGTGCGGGGTGTCGCCAGCATCATGCGGGTTGAAGGAGAGTAACCAGCAATGACCCACCAGTGGCGCGGAATCATCGAGGAGTACCGGGACCGGCTGCCGGTTTCCGACAGCACGCCGGTCGTGACGCTCCGCGAGGGCGGCACGCCCCTCGTGCCCGCGCAGGTGCTCTCCGAGCGCACCGGCTGCGAGGTCCACCTCAAGGTCGAGGGCGCGAACCCCACCGGATCCTTCAAGGACCGCGGAATGACCATGGCGATCACCCGTGCGAAGGAGGAGGGCGCCAAGGCGGTCATCTGCGCCTCCACCGGCAACACGTCGGCGAGCGCCGCCGCGTACGCCGTGCGGGCGGGCATGGTCTGCGCGGTCCTCGTCCCCCAGGGCAAGATCGCGCTCGGCAAGATGGGGCAGGCCCTCGTCCACGGCGCGAAGATCCTCCAGGTGGACGGCAACTTCGACGACTGCCTCACGCTGGCCCGCTCGCTGAGCGACAACTACCCGGTCGCGTTGGTCAATTCGGTCAATCCGGTGCGTATCGAGGGCCAGAAGACGGCCGCCTTCGAAATCGTGGACATGCTCGGGGACGCCCCCGACGTCCACGTCCTGCCGGTCGGCAACGCGGGCAACATCACGGCGTACTGGAAGGGCTACAAGGAGTACGCCGCCGACGGGATCGCGCGGCGGACCCCGCGCATGTGGGGCTTCCAGGCCTCCGGCAGTGCGCCGATCGTGCGCGGCGAGGTCGTCAAGGACCCGTCGACGATCGCCACCGCGATCCGCATCGGCAACCCCGCGTCCTGGCAGTACGCGCTCGCCGCGCGGGACGAGTCCGGTGGATTCATCGACGAGGTGACGGACCGTGAGATCCTGCGCGCGTACCGGCTGTTGGCCGCGCAGGAGGGCGTCTTCGTGGAGCCCGCGTCCGCCGCGTCCGTGGCCGGTCTGCTGAAGGCCGCGGAGCAGGGCCGGGTCGACCCCGGCCAGACGATCGTGTGCACCGTCACGGGCAACGGTCTGAAGGACCCCGACTGGGCCGTGGCCGGCGCGCCTCAGCCGGTGACCGTCCCCGTCGACGCGGTGACCGCGGCAGAGCGCCTGGGGCTCGCGTGAGCGGACCGCGGCGGTGACCGCGGCCGGGTTAGAGCGCCTCGGGCTCGCGTGAGCGGCCCTCCCAGGAGGCCGGGGCGCCCCCCGAAGACGTAGGCGCCCCTCCGGACGTCTGCCGGGGGGGCAGGCGCAGGGGACCTCACCTGGGGAAGTCGCCGCACAGAGGGCCACCCCCGTCGGGGGTGCACAGGGGGCTCGCGACACGCATCGTGCGCCTCCTGTGCGCCCTATGTCGCGGCAGAACCTTCCTTCGATAGGCTGTACCGAACCCACCTACCGCATATGCCCGCGCATCTCGCGCGGGCATGCGCGCCGGGGCGTCTTCAGCGGCCCGAGGGTCTTCGTACGTCATCGAATGTCATTCGACCATCACGCAGCTCAAGGAGAGTCAACGAGCGATGGCCGGTCCAGCGTTCCGCGCCGCCGCCGTCCGGGTGCGCGTCCCCGCCACCAGCGCCAATCTCGGTCCGGGCTTCGACGCCCTGGGCCTCGCGCTGGGGCTCTACGACGACGTCGTCGTCCGGGTGGCCGACTCAGGGCTGCACATCGACATCGCGGGTGAGGGCAGCGAGACGCTGCCGCGCGACGAGAAACACCTCCTCGTCCGCTCCCTGCGCACCGCCTTCGACGTCCTGGGCGGCCAGCCGCGCGGCCTTGAGATCGTCTGCGCCAACCGCATCCCGCACGGTCGCGGCCTCGGCTCCTCCTCCGCCGCCATCTGCGCCGGGATCGTCGCCGCGCGCGCGGTGACCATAGGTGGCGAGGCCCGCCTCGACGATGCCGCCCTGCTCGAGCTGGCGACCGAGATCGAGGGGCACCCCGACAACGTCGCGGCCTGTCTGCTCGGCGGTTTCACGCTCTCCTGGATGGAGGCGGGCGCCGCACGGGCGATCAGGATGGAGCCTTCCGATTCCATCGTTCCGGTGGTTTTCGTGCCCGGGAAGCCGGTCCTGACGGAGACGGCGCGCGGACTGCTCCCGCGCACGGTGCCGCATGTCGACGCCGCCACCAACGCGGGCCGGGCCGCCCTGCTCGTGGAGGCCCTGACCAGGCGCCCCGAGCTGCTGCTGCCCGCCACCGAGGACCGTCTCCACCAGGAATACCGCGCTCCCGCGATGCCGGAGAGCGCCGCGCTGGTGGAGCGGCTGCGCGCCGACGGGGTCCCCGCGGTGATCTCCGGGGCCGGACCCACCGTGATGGCCCTGGCCGACGCGGAGTCGGCCGACAAGGTCGAGCAACTGGCCGGTGCGGAATGGGCCGCCAACCGGCTGAGCCTGGACCTCAAGGGGGCCAGCGTGCTGCCGCTCGCGCCCTCCGGCGACTTGTGAAAGCACACGGTTGCCGGATTTCGAGAGGGGGAATGTTTGTTGGATCCGGTAGTGTTAATCTCAAGTCTGCACCCGACCTCACCATGGCGAGGTGCTTCATGTCCCCCTCCGGGACAGACATTCTTCCGGGAGCTCCCCACGCCGCACTGCGTTCCGTACGTCGTACCTGGGCAGTACGCCGTGCAGCGATGCTGAGCGGTTTGACGGGCACGCTCCGGAATCGGTGCGACCACGCCACGTGACACTGGGTGTCACGGATCGTCGCGGAAGCGCCATCACCAGAAATCTCTTCCGCCGCTTTGGCGGACCACCGCCCCGGCTTCGCCACAGCAAGGCCGAAGCCGGACAGCACAACCGGTCGCCGAGCCAGACAGGCCGACGTCCGCTCCAGGGAAGGACCCTTCGTGAGCGACACCACCGATCTGATGGGCGCACGTGTCGAGGAGACCGCTGCCGCGCCCTCCACGGACGCCTCCGCGCCTGCCGCCGGTGCCGGCTCCCGGCGGCGCCGCGGTACCGGCCTCGAGGGCATGGTGCTGGCAGAGTTGCAGCAGGTCGCATCCGGCCTCGGTATCAGGGGCACCGCGCGTATGCGCAAGAGCCAGCTGATCGAGGTCATCAAGGAGGCACAGTCGGGTGGGGGTGCCCCCTCCGGGGCAGGCGCGCCGGCCGCGAAGGCCGCGACGTCCCCCGCCGGCGACGCCTCCGAGACCAAGCCCAGGCGCCGTGCCACCTCCAAGGCCCGCACGGGCGATGACGCCGTCGAGAAGAAGGCGGACGCCGTCCCGGCCGAGGCTCCCGCCGAGAAGGCCGTGGCCCAGCAGCAGATCGAGATCCCCGGCCAGCCGGCCGGAGGGAACGACGCCCCCGTCGAGCGCCGTCGTCGCCGCGCGACCGCCGACGCGGGCAGCCCCGAGACCGTCACGGCGGAGGCCAGGAGCGCCTCCAAGGCCGAGACCGCCGTCGCCACGCAGACCGAGCAGGCCCAGCCGCAGGGCGACGCCCGGAGCGACGCCGACGGCGCCGAGGGCCGCCGCCGCGACCGCCGTGAGCGCGGCCGCGACCGTGACCGCGACCGCCGTGGCAAGGGCGACGACCAGCAGGGCCAGGGCGGTCAGCGCCAGCAGCAGGGCCAGCAGAGCGGTGGCCGCCAGGACCGTCAGGACCGTCCGGACCGCCAGGACCGCCAGCGGGACAACGGCCCCCAGGACGACGACGACTTCGAGGGCGGCCGCCGCGGCCGCCGCGGCCGCTACCGGGACCGCCGCGGCCGTCGTGGCCGTGACGAGATCGGCACCGCCGAGCCGCAGGTCGCCGACGACGACGTCCTGATCCCCGTCGCGGGCATCCTGGACATCCTCGACAACTACGCCTTCATCCGTACGTCGGGCTACCTGCCGGGTCCCAACGACGTGTACGTCTCCCTCGCCCAGGTCCGCAAGAACGGCCTGCGCAAGGGCGACCACGTCACCGGCGCGGTCCGTCAGCCGAAGGACGGCGAGCGCCGGGAGAAGTTCAACGCGCTCGTGCGTCTCGACTCCGTCAACGGCATGGCGCCCGAACACGGCCGTGGCCGCCCGGAGTTCAACAAGCTCACCCCGCTGTACCCGCAGGACCGCCTCCGTCTGGAGACGGACCCGGGCGTCCTCACCACCCGCATCATCGACCTCGTGTCGCCGATCGGTAAGGGCCAGCGCGGTCTGATCGTGGCCCCGCCGAAGACCGGCAAGACCATGATCATGCAGGCGATCGCCAACGCGATCACCCACAACAACCCCGAGTGCCACCTGATGGTCGTCCTGGTCGACGAGCGTCCGGAAGAGGTCACCGACATGCAGCGGTCGGTCAAGGGCGAGGTCATCTCCTCGACCTTCGACCGCCCGGCCGAGGACCACACCACGGTCGCCGAGCTGGCCATCGAGCGTGCCAAGCGCCTGGTGGAACTGGGCCACGACGTCGTCGTACTGCTCGACTCCATCACGCGTCTGGGCCGTGCGTACAACCTCGCCGCCCCGGCCTCCGGCCGCATCCTGTCCGGTGGTGTCGACTCGACGGCCCTGTACCCCCCGAAGCGCTTCTTCGGCGCCGCGCGCAACATCGAGGACGGTGGCTCGCTCACCATCCTGGCGACCGCGCTCGTCGACACCGGGTCCCGCATGGACGAGGTGATCTTCGAGGAGTTCAAGGGGACGGGCAACGCGGAGCTGAAGCTCGACCGCAAGCTCGCCGACAAGCGCATCTTCCCGGCGGTGGACGTGGACGCGTCCGGCACCCGTAAGGAAGAGATCCTGCTGGCCCCCGACGAGCTGGGCATCGTCTGGAAGCTGCGCCGGGTGCTGCACGCCCTCGACCAGCAGCAGGCGGTCGAGCTGCTTCTCGACAAGATGAAGCAGACGAAGTCGAACGCCGAGTTCCTGATGCAGATCCAGAAGACGACGCCGACGCCGGGCAACGGCGACTGACGCAGGTCTTCGACCAAAGGGCCGTCTCCTTCCGGGGGGCGGCCCTTTTCGCTGTTCAGGGGCGGGATACCATCACGCCCTTCGGTCTTCTGGCCGACCAAGATCTTGCTGAATCCCAGATCCCAGGGGGGACTTGAGTGGGTACACCCGCGTCCGGCGGCGGACGGCACAGACGCCGGATCCGCATCGCCCTGCCCGTCATCGCGGCCGGTGTCGCCACCGCCGTGGCCGGCGCGCTGTTCATGTCGAGCGCGGAGGCCACCGAGGCGCCGCCGTCGCCCGCCCGCAGCGGCACGTCGGCCAAGGAACTCCAGCAGCGCCTCGCGTACGCCGTCGCCGGTGACGACCTCCCCGGACGGACCGCGAAGGCGCCCCTGAGCGCGAGCACCGCCACCACCGTCGATCCGAAGATCATCGGTGGCACGACGACGACGGTCACCACCGCACCCTGGATGGCCCAGCTCTGGTACGGCGACGGCCGGGGGACCGCCACCACCAGCGACGACATCGGGTTCTTCTGCGGCGGCGCCGTCGTCGCGCCGACGAAGATCCTCACCGCGGCGCACTGCGTCAAGGGCTACAACTGGTACGCCCACGGCACCGTCATCACCGGCGCCACCCAACTCGCGACCACCACCGACCTGCACGGCGGCACGGCGACGGGCGTCCGGCGGCAGTGGAACCACCCGTCGTACAGCGCGGCGACCGTCGACAACGACATCGCCGTCCTCACCCTGGAGAATCCGGTCAGGGCCACGCCGATCCGGATGACGACGGCCGCCGACACCGTGTCGTACAAGGCCGGCACGGCCGCGCAGCTCTACGGCTGGGGGCGCACCACCTCCACCACCCAGGACATCTCCACCACGCTGAAGACGGCCACGCTGCCTGTCCAGTCCGACACGACCTGCGCGGACGCCTACGGCGCCGACTTCGTCAAGGGCCACATGGTGTGCGCGGGGACCCCCGCCACCGGTGGTGACGAGGGCACCACCTCCGCCTGCAACGGCGACTCCGGCGGGCCGCTCGTGGTGAACGACCGGATCGTCGGCGTCGTCTCCTGGGGCGTGAAGGACTGCGTGGAGAGCGGCGCCTACAGCGTCTTCAGCAAGGTCTCCACATACGTCGGCGCCACCTACCCGCGCGTCGACGACACCAATCTCAGCGGTGACCACTACGCCGACCTGTGGATGCGCAACGCCGCCGACAGGACCGGCTACGAGCGCGACTCCAAGGGCACCTCACTCGGCGCGCCCGAGTCCTGGGGCACCTGGAGCGGCGTCGACGTCGTCCTCCAGACCGACCTCGACCGGGACGGCTCCCAGGACCTGCTGGTGCGCCGTGCCTCCGACGGCGACGTCTTCTGGAAGCACTACGTGCCCTCCAGCGGCACCTGGGCCACCAAGCTGGTCGGCGACAACTGGAAGACGCGGCTGAGCGTCGTCGCCCCCGGTGACGTCACCGGGGACCACCTGCCCGACCTGGTCTCCGTCGACTCCGGTGGCGCGCTGTGGGTCTACCCGGGCAAGGGCAACGGCTCCTTCGCCTCCCGCGTCAAGGCGGGCGTCGGCTGGAACTCGTTCAACGCCGTGCGCGGCCACGGCGACTTCAACGGCGACGGTCTGGCCGACCTGATCGCCCGCAAGAAGACCGGCGGCGCGGTCTACCTGTACAAGGGCCGCGGCAACGGCACCTTCGCGTCCGGCGTGAAGGTCGCCACCTGGACCAGCACGACGTACAACGCCCTCGCCACCGTCGGTGACGTCAACGGCGACGGCAGGGCCGACCTGCTGGCCCGCACCCCGGCCGGCACGCTCTACCTGTACCGGGGCACCGGAAGCGCCGGGAATGTGATCTTCTCCGCACGGATCTCGCTCGGGACGACCTTCAAGCAGTACGACATCTTCGCCTGACCTCGCAGGTGAGCGGGGCACACCGCCGCTCATCCGGTGACGCTCCGTGCCCGACCGCTGCCAGGTCGGGCACGGAACCCTGTGCAACCCTGTGCCGGGTTTCTCCGTCTGACGTGGCGGAGGACGATGGTGAGGTCGACACGAGACAGAGGAGCACATGTCCCCCGAGAGCACGCCGGAGCCCGGCATACCGGGAGCGGCCGGTACACCGGACGAGTCCGGCAGCAGTGGCCCCCGCCGGCGGTCCAGGGCCGGGCGCCGCAAGCCGCACGCCCGGCGCAGAGGCCTGGTGATCGCGGCATGGACCGCGGCGGGAGTCGTCGTCCTCGGCGGTAGCGGCCTGGGGTACGTGTACGTCAAGCTCAACGGCAACATCAAGAGCGTGGACATCGACCAGGCCCTCGGCACCGACCGGCCGACGAAGGCCGACAACGGCTCGGAGAACATCCTCGTCCTCGGCTCCGACACCCGCGCCGGCGCCAACAAGAGGCTCGGCGGCGGCACCGACGACGGCAGCGCCCGTTCCGACACGGCGATGATCATCCACGTGTACGAGGGCCACAAGAAGGCCAGCGTGGTCTCCATCCCGCGCGACACCCTCATCGACCGCCCCGAGTGCACCGACCCCCGGGGCGGCACGCACGACGCCGCGACCGGCGTGATGTTCAACTCGGCATACACGACGGGCGGTGCCGCCTGCGCGGTCAAGACCGTCGAGTCGATCAGCGGCATCCGCATGGACCACTATGTGGAGGTCGACTTCTCCGGCTTCGAGAAGCTGATCGACGAGCTGGGCGGGGTCGAGGTGACGACGACCAAGGACATCAAGGACCCCGACAGTCACTTGAACCTGAAGGCCGGCACGCACACCCTCGACGGCGAACAGGCACTCGGTCTGGTCCGCACCCGGCACGGCGTCGGCGACGGCTCCGACCTCGGCCGCATCCAGCTCCAGCAGGCCTTCATCAAGGCCCTGGTCAACCAGGTCAGGGACGTCGGCCTCCTCACCAGCGGCACGAAGCTGTACGACCTCGCCGACACCGCCACCAAGGCCGTCACCACCGACTCCGACCTCGGCTCCCTGAACTCCCTGATGTCGTTCGCGGGCGGCCTCAAGGGCATCAGCGCGGCCAACATGAACATGGTCACGATGCCGGTCCGCTACGATCCCGCGGATCCCAACCGCGTCATCGTGGAGAAGGCGAAGGCCCAGCAGGTCTGGACGGCCCTGCGCAACGACCTCCCGATCCCGAAGGCCGCCACCGAGGGCAACGCCACGGGCGAGGCGGCGGGCGTCGTGTCCTCGTCCTGACCGGCCGAGGTCCGAGCGCCGGGGGGCCGGTCGTGAGAGCGGCAACCGCAAGCGCCGGGGGGCCGGTCGCGGGAGCGACACCCGCAAGCGCCGGGAGGCCGGGCAGCCGCAACCGCCGCGAGGCCGGTCGCGGGAGCGGCACCCGCAATAGCCGCGGCGGCGGGCAGCCCCCACCGCCGCCGAACCCGCCGCGAGAAGGGCTTCGGAGACCGTCGCGGGACCCGTGGGGAATAGATCGCCCCACCCCCCGGTTTTGGGGGATGCGGCCAGTCCTGGCAGACTGGTACGTCGGCTCCGGTTCACGCTTCCGCATCCCGTGGACGGCGACCCGGCGCCCTCCCGAAACCTAGGAGACACCTTGAAGCGCGACATCCACCCCGAGTACGTCGAGACGCAGGTCAGCTGCACCTGTGGCGCGTCGTTCACCACCCGCAGCACCATCGAGTCCGGTGCCATCCGTGCCGACGTGTGCTCCGAGTGCCACCCGTTCTACACGGGCAAGCAGAAGATCCTCGACACCGGTGGCCGTGTGGCCCGCTTCGAGGCCCGCTTCGGCAAGGCCGCCGGCTCCCAGAAGTAGCGAGCCCCATTTCGCCGGTCCACGGCCGTGCCCCCGCCCGGGGCGCGCGCCGGGACCGGCGTTTTTGGTCGTCTGCCTTCCCTTTCGTTCGCAGTACAGGAGCCAGAGATGTTCGAGGCCGTCGAGGAACTCCTCGGTGAACACGCCGACCTGGAGAAGAAGCTCGCCGACCCGTCGGTCCACTCCGACCAGGCCAACGCGCGCAAGCTGAACAAGCGCTACGCTGAGCTGACCCCGATCGTCGCCACGTACCGCTCCTGGAAGCAGACCGGCGACGACATCGAGACCGGGCGTGAGTACGCCGCCGTCGACCCCGATTTCGCCGCCGAGGTCAAGGACCTGGAGAAGCAGCGCGAGGAGCTGACGGAGAAGCTGCGGCTGCTGCTCGTCCCGCGTGACCCGAGCGACGACAAGGACGTCCTGCTGGAGATCAAGGCGGGTGCGGGCGGCGACGAGTCCGCGCTGTTCGCCGGCGACCTGCTGCGCATGTACCTGCGCTACGCGGAGCGCGTCGGCTGGAAGACCGAGATCATCGACGCGACCGAGTCCGAGCTGGGCGGCTACAAGGACGTCCAGGTCGCGGTGAAGACCAAGGGCGGCCAGGGCGCGACCGAGCCCGGTCAGGGCGTGTGGGCCCGACTGAAGTACGAGGGCGGCGTGCACCGCGTGCAGCGCGTCCCGGCGACCGAGTCCCAGGGCCGTATCCACACCTCCGCGGCCGGTGTCCTCGTCACGCCCGAGGCGGAGGAGGTCGACGTGGAGATCAACCCCAACGACCTCCGCATCGACGTCTACCGCTCCTCCGGGCCGGGCGGGCAGTCCGTCAACACCACCGACTCCGCGGTGCGCATCACCCACGTTCCCACCGGAGTCGTCGCCTCCTGCCAGAACGAGAAGAGCCAGCTCCAGAACAAGGAGCAGGCGATGCGTATCCTGCGCTCCAGGCTGCTCGCCGCGGCGCAGGAGGAGGCGGAGCGGGAAGCCGCCGACGCCCGCCGCAGCCAGGTCCGCACCGTCGACCGCTCCGAGAAGATCCGCACCTACAACTACCCGGAGAACCGCATCTCGGACCACCGGGTCGGCTTCAAGGCGTACAACCTGGACCAGGTCCTGGACGGCGACCTCGACGCGGTGATCCAGGCCTGCGTCGACGCGGACTCGGCAGCGAAGCTGGCAGCCGCGTAAGGCACGTACGCACGACCGAGGACGACACGGAGGACTTGCGTGCAGCGATCATTTGGGGGACGTTCCCCGAGCCCCCGCAGTCTGCTGCTCGCTGAGGTAGCTCAGGCCACCCAGCGGCTGGCCGACGCCGGCGTGCCCTCGCCGCGCAATGACGCGGAGGAGCTGGCCGCGTTCGTGCACGGGGTGAAGCGGGGCGAACTCCACTCCGTGAAGGACTCCGACTTCGACGCCCGGTACTGGGAGGTCATCGCCCGGCGCGAGCAGCGCGAGCCCCTCCAGCACATCACCGGGCGCGCCTACTTCCGGTACCTGGAACTCCAGGTCGGGCCCGGCGTCTTCGTGCCGCGCCCCGAGACCGAGTCGGTGGTCGGCTGGGCGATAGACGCCGTACGCGCCATGGACGTGGTCGAGCCGCTGATCGTCGACCTGTGCACCGGCTCCGGCGCCATCGCGCTCGCCCTCGCCCAGGAGGTCCCGCGCTCGCGCGTGCACGCCGTGGAGCTGTCCGAGGACGCCCTGGTGTGGACCCGCAAGAACGTGCTCGGGTCCCGGGTGGACCTGCGGCAGGGCAACGCCCTGGACGCCTTCCCCGACCTCGACGGCCAGGTCGATCTGGTCGTCTCCAACCCGCCGTACATCCCCCTCACCGAGTGGGAGTACGTCGCCCCCGAGGCCCGCGACTACGACCCCGAACTGGCCCTGTTCTCCGGCGAGGACGGCCTGGACCTGATCCGGGGCATCGAACGCACCGCGCACCGCCTGCTGCGGCCCGGCGGTGTCGTCGTCATCGAGCACGCCGACACCCAGGGCGGCCAGGTGCCGTGGATCTTCACCGAGGAACGGGGCTGGGCCGACGCGGCCGACCACCCCGACCTCAACAACCGGCCGCGCTTCGCCACCGCGCGCAAGGCGCTGCCGTGATCGTCCCCCCGACTTCATTCGAGCAGTACGCGCACGAGGAGGCCCGCTAGACATGGCACGGCGATACGACACCAATGACGCGACCGACCGCGTGACGGGTCTGCGCGAGGCCGCGTCCGCCGTCCGCCGTGGCGAGCTGGTCGTCCTCCCGACCGACACGGTGTACGGCATCGGCGCCGACGCGTTCTCCAAGGAGGCCGTCGCCGACCTGCTGGACGCCAAGGGCCGGGGCCGCAACATGCCCACGCCCGTCCTCATCGGCTCCCCGAACACGCTGCACGGCCTCGTCACGGACTTCTCCGAGCTGGCCTGGGAGCTGGTCGACGCCTTCTGGCCGGGTGCGCTCACCCTCGTCGCCAAGCACCAGCCCTCCCTCCAGTGGGACCTGGGGGACACCCGTGGCACGGTCGCCGTCCGGATGCCGCTGCACCCGGTCGCCATCGAGCTGCTGACCGAGGTCGGGCCCATGGCGGTCTCCTCCGCCAACCTCACCGGCCACCCGGCGCCGGAGAACTGCGACTACGCCCAGGAGATGCTCGGCGACTCCGTCTCCGTCTACCTGGACGGCGGCCCCACCCCCGGCAACGTCCCGTCGTCGATCGTCGACGTCAGTCGTGAGGTGCCGTTGCTGCTGCGGGCGGGCGCGATCTCGGCGGAAGAACTGCGCAGGGTCGTACCCGACCTCGAGGTGGCGAATTGACAGCCCCTGACGCGGGGCGTGGCATAGGCACCGGGGAACGTGCCGCGGAACAGACGACGACGTTCGGGTTTCCGCGCGACACCTTCCGCATCCTCCACGTCAGCACCGGCAACGTCTGCCGCTCGCCGATCACCGAGCGGCTGACCCGGCATTTCGTGTCGCAGCGACTCGGGGTGCTCGGCGGCGGGCTGATCGTGGAGAGCGCGGGCACCTGGGGTCACGAGGGCGCGCCCATGGAGGCCAACGCGGAGACCGTGCTGGCCGACTTCGGCGCGGACGCCTCCGGGTTCACCGGCCGGGAGCTGCTCGACGAGCACGTCATCATGGCCGACCTGGTGCTGACGGCCACCCGTGACCACCGCGCCCAGGTCATCTCCATGGGCCACTCGGCGGGGCTGCGCACCTTCACGCTGAAGGAGTTCACCCGCCTGGTCAACGCCATCGACCCGGCCACCCTCCCCCCGCTGGAGGAGGGCGTGGTGATGCGCGCCCGTGCCCTGGTCCGCGCCGCCGCCGCCCTCCGCGGCTGGCTCCTGGCCCCCACCGCGGAGGCGGACGAGGTCTACGACCCCTACGGCGCGCCCCTCCCGTTCTTCCGCTCGATCGGCGACGAGATACATCAAGCGCTGGACCCCGTGGTGACGGCCCTGACGGGGGTCGCGGCGCGGGCTTGAGGTGTGTCGGGTGCGGCGGCCGGGCGGCTGGGGCGGGTGCGGCCTACATTGGACGTACGTCACCGTCGACGCCCCGGAGTCCATCATGCCGGTCACCCATGCCATCGAGGCCGACGTCCTGCGGCGGCAGGACCCCGCGCTCGCCGAGATCCTGCTCGGAGAGCGTGAGCGGCAGGCGTCGTCCCTCCAGCTGATCGCGGCCGAGAACTTCACGTCGCCCGCCGTGCTGGCCGCGCTCGGCTCACCGCTGGCCAACAAGTACGCCGAGGGCTATCCGGGCGCCCGTCACCACGGCGGCTGCGAGATCGTGGACATGGCCGAGCGGCTCGCCGCGGAACGGGCCAAGGAGCTGTTCGGGGCCGATCACGCCAACGTCCAGCCCCACTCCGGTTCCTCGGCCGTCCTCGCGGCCTACGCCGCCCTCCTGCGCCCCGGTGACACCGTCCTGGCCCTCGGCCTGCCCCACGGCGGCCACCTCACGCACGGGTCCCCGACGAACTTCTCCGGCCGCTGGTTCGACTTCGTGCCGTACGGCGTGGACGCGGAGACCGGGCTCATCGACTACGAGCAGGTCCGTACGCTGGCCCGCAGCCACCGACCCAAGGCGATCGTCTGCGGCTCCATCGCCTACCCCCGGCACATCGACTACGCCTTCTTCCGAGAGGTGGCCGACGAGACCGGCGCCCATCTCATCGCCGACGCCGCCCACCCCATCGGTCTGGTCGCCGGGGGAGCGGCCCCGAACCCGGTGCCGTACGCCGATGTCGTGTGCGCCACCACGCACAAGGTGCTGCGCGGGCCGCGCGGCGGCATGATCCTGTGCGGCGCCGAGCTGGCCGAACGGGTGGACCGGGCCGTGTTCCCGTTCACGCAGGGCGGCGCCCAGATGCACACCATCGCCGCGAAGGCGGTCGCGTTCGGCGAGGCGGCGACACCGGCGTTCGCCCGGTACGCCCATCAGGTGGTCGCCAACGCGAGGGTGCTGGCGGCCCGGCTGGAGGCGGAGGGGATGGCCGTCACCACCGGCGGCACGGACACCCACCTCATCACCGCCGATCCGGCGCCCCTCGGTGTCGACGGGCGTACCGCCCGCGGCCGGCTCGCGGCGGCCGGAATGATCCTGGACTGCTGCGCCCTGCCCCACGCCGACCTGCGAGGCCTGCGTCTGGGCACGGCCGCGGTGACCACGCAGGGCATGGGGGAGACGGAGATGGCGCGGATCGCCAAGCTGATGGCGGGCGTGCTCCGGGGCGAGGCCGAGGCCAGGCGGGTTCGTGAAGAAGTGCGGGAGCTGGCCGGGGGATTTCCGCCCTGTCCCGGCTGAACAGAGGTGTGCGCAGATCCGTGCACAGCCGCACGTGCAACCATCGTCGCTACCCGGAAGTCCCCAACCATATGCGCGCATCGCTAGGGTGTGGGGCTGAGATGGCCAGCGAGACCTGTGGGGAAGCCCGTGCGTGAATACCTGCTGACGCTCTGCGTGACGGCCGCGGTGACGTATCTGCTGACAGGGCCGGTGCGCAAGTTCGCGATCGTCGCGGGGGCGATGCCGGAGATCCGGGCACGTGACGTGCACCGGGAACCCACTCCGCGCCTCGGCGGGATCGCCATGTTCTTCGGCCTGTGCGCGGGGCTGCTGGTCGCCGACCACCTGACCAACCTCAACCAGGTCTTCGAGAAGTCCAACGAGCCGCGCGCCCTGCTCTCGGGGGCGGCGCTGATCTGGCTGATCGGTGTCCTGGACGACAAGTTCGAGATCGACGCCCTGATCAAGCTGGGCGGTCAGATGATCGCCGCCGGTGTGATGGTCATGCAGGGTCTGACGATCCTGTGGCTGCCGGTCCCGGGCGTCGGCACGGTCGCGCTGACCCCGTGGCAGGGCACCCTGCTGACGGTCGCGCTGGTCGTCATCACCATCAACGCGGTCAACTTCGTCGACGGCCTGGACGGCCTCGCCGCCGGCATGGTGTGCATCGCCTCCGCCGCGTTCTTCATGTACGCCTACCGCATCTGGTACTCGTACGGCATCGAGGCCGCCGCCCCGGCCACCCTGTTCGCGGCGATCCTGATGGGCATGTGCCTGGGCTTCCTGCCGCACAACATGCATCCCGCGCGCATCTTCATGGGCGACTCCGGCTCGATGCTGATCGGGCTGGTGCTGGCGGCGGGTGCGATCTCCATCACGGGTCAGGTCGACCCGGACGTGATGAACCTGTTCTCGGGTTCGGAGCGCGCCACGGTCCACCAGACCGTCCCTGTCTACATCCCGCTGCTGCTCCCGCTGACCATCATCGCGATCCCGGCCGCCGACCTGATCCTGGCGATCGTGCGCCGCACCTGGCGCGGCCAGTCGCCGTTCGCGGCGGACCGGGGGCACCTGCACCACCGGCTGCTGGAGATCGGCCACTCGCACAGCCGCGCGGTGCTGATCATGTACTTCTGGTCGGCGCTGATCGCCTTCGGCGCCCTGACCTACTCCGTCAACTCCGCGTCCATGTGGATCGTCCTCGGTGTCGTGATCCTCAGCGCGATCGGCCTGGGACTGCTGCTGCTGCCGCGCTTCACGCCGCGCGCCCCGCGCTGGGCCGAGTCCTTCGTGCCGCCGCGCTACCGGCGTCGCAAGGTCCTGCCGGAGTCGGCGCAGGCACCGGCGACGGCGGCCGGGGAGGAGCCCGCGGGCGGAGACCAGGACGAGGAGCGGGAGCCTCGCACGCCGGTGGCCGTGGGCGTCTCGGGGGCCAACGGGGCGACCGCCGTCGGTCCTCGCTCGCGTGCGGCAAGGTAAGAATCTGACTAGAGCATTGCCAAGTCGTGGGGAAACCGCGGGTGGGCAAAGATGCGCAATACCAGACAAGTGGTCGCTGTTCCTGCACAGACGTGCAGTCTCACTCTCATGTGTGACACCAAGCACACCATTCAGGTAAAGACCTCATCAAATAGTTTGTGATACGGTTCACGAGAACCCCGGATAGACCCGAAGGACCGTAGTGCGACGGTCCATCGGTCGCGAGGTCGGCGGGCGGTCTTTCGCCCCTCGGACGGGGACTACGCTCGTCCATGACGACACCCCTGCCCCCCTTTGAAAGCGGAGTTGCCGCCATGCCGTCCAACGACGTCCGGATCCTGGCTCAGGCCGCCGTGCCCACGGTCGCCGTCGGCGCGGTTGCCGCCGTCGTCAGCGGCGTGGTCGCGGGCGGCAAGGGTGCGATCGGGGCCGGTGTCGCGACGGTGGTGGTCGTCCTCTTCATGGGGCTCGGTCTCTACGTCCTCCAGCGCACCGCCAAATCGCTTCCGCACCTGTTCCAGGCCATGGGTCTGATGCTCTACGCGGCCCAGATCCTGCTGCTGTTCATCTTCATGGCCGCGTTCAAGAACACGACGTTGTTCAACCCCAAGGCGTTCGCGGTCTCCCTGGTCGCCGGCACCCTGGCGTGGATCGGTGCCCAGACGTGGGCCCACATGAAGTCCAAGATCCTTTACGTCGAGCCCGAGCCGAGCACTCCCGCCAAGGACGAGCAGTCCCACAAATCGGGGCACTCGTCGTGAGGGGTAGGGCCGGGATAAAGACGCCTGGGAGATCCTGCTATCGTCCGGTGCCAACTGCGGCATCGCGGGCGCGGGCACTCGAGCTGACGCCTGCTCAATCGCGAGGCGAGATGCCCCCAAGCCGCCCCCACATCCGTAACACCAGTCCCGTGCCGAACCGCGGCCCCGCGCCGCGCCGACACAACGAGGTTGCCGTACCTATGCGCCACGATGAAGGAGCCCGCGGTGAGTGCTGACCCGACGCAGGTGCTCGCCTTCGAGACCGACTGCCACCTCTTCGACGGTTGTGGCTTCCCGGCTCCCGGCCTGCACTCGTTCCTCTTCGAGCCGCTCTGGGGTGACGCAGACGGCAACGGCATGTACTTCAACAAGCCGATGCTGCTGGCGCTGCTCGGTTCCATCATTGTGGTGGGCTTCTTCTGGGCGGCTTTCCGTAAGCCCAAGGTCGTCCCGGGCAAGCTCCAGATGGTCGCCGAGGCCGGCTACGACTTCGTCCGCCGGGGCATCGTCTACGAGACGATCGGCAAGAAGGAGGGCGAGAAGTACGTTCCGCTCGCCGTCTCGCTGTTCTTCTTCATCTGGATGATGAACATCTGGTCGATCGTCCCGGTCGCCTCGTTCCCGGTGACCTCGATCATCGCCTACCCGGCGGTTCTCGCGGCCATCGTCTACATCACCTGGGTCTCGCTGACGTTCAAGCGGCACGGCTTCGTCGGCGCCTTCAAGAACTTCACCGGCTACGACAAGTCGCTGGGCCCGGTGCTCCCGCTGGCCATGACCATCGAGTTCTTCTCGAACCTGCTGGTCCGCCCGTTCACGCATGCCGTACGACTGTTCGCGAACATGTTCGCCGGTCACACCCTGCTGCTGCTCTTCACGATCGCCAGCTGGTACATGCTCAACGGCATCGGCATCGCGTACTCGGGTGTCTCGTTCGTGATGGTCATCGTGATGACCGCCTTCGAGCTCTTCATCCAGGCCGTCCAGGCGTACGTCTTCGTCCTGCTGACGTGCACCTTCATCCAGGGCGCGCTCGCCGAGCACCACTGAGCACCGCCCCCAACGTCCAAAGTCGTCCGGTGGCCAACACCCACCGGTCCGTTAAGAGAAGGAAGAACTGGCATGTCCAACCTCGCTGCTGTCACCGGTGACCTCGGCTCCGTCGGTTACGGTCTCGCCGCCATCGGTCCCGGCGTCGGCGTCGGCATCATCTTCGGTAACGGCACCCAGGCTCTGGCCCGTCAGCCCGAGGCTGCCGGTCTGATCCGTGCCAACCAGATCCTGGGCTTCGCCTTCTGTGAGGCACTCGCCCTCATCGGTCTGGTCATGCCGTTCGTCTACTAAGACGAACTCCTACGACCAGCCGTATTAGACGAAAGGCACTGATGTGAACCCCCTGGTTCAGCTGGCGGCCGAGGCGGAGAAGGAGAACCCCCTCATTCCGCCGTGGCCGGAGCTCGTCATCGGCCTGATCGCCTTCGTCATCGTCTTCGGCTTCCTCGCCAAGAAGCTCCTCCCGACCATCAACAAGGTTCTGGAAGAGCGCCGCGAGGCCATCGAGGGCGGTATCGAAAAGGCCGAGGCCGCGCAGACCGAGGCCCAGAGCGTGCTTGAGCAGTACAAGGCTCAGCTCGCCGAGGCCCGGCACGAGGCCGCGCGTCTGCGCCAGGAGGCGCAGGAGCAGGGCGCGACCCTCATCGCGGAGATGCGCGCCGAGGGCCAGCGGCAGCGCGAGGAGATCGTCGCCGCCGGTCACTCCCAG
Organism: Streptomyces sp. NPDC033216; assembly: GCF_055577115.1. NCBI lineage: Bacteria > Bacillati > Actinomycetota > Actinomycetes > Kitasatosporales > Streptomycetaceae > Streptomyces > Streptomyces sp. NPDC033216. The sequence goes on from NZ_JBVIQK010000002.1 coordinate 648,095, forward strand.
ATCGAGGCCGACCGCAAGGCCGCGGCGTCCGCGCTGCGTCAGGACGTCGGCAAGCTCGCCACCGTCCTGGCCGGCAAGCTCGTCGGGGAGTCCCTCGAGGACCACGCCCGCCAGAGCCGCGTCATCGACCGCTTCCTCGACGAGCTCGAGGAGAAGGCCGAGGCGTCGCGATGAACGGAGCGAGCCGCGAGGCCCTGGCAGCCGCCCGCGAGCGTCTCGACGCGCTGACGGACAACACGTCCGTGGACGCGGCGCAGCTCGCCGCCGAGCTGGCGGCCGTCACCGCGCTGCTCGACCGCGAGGTGTCGCTGCGTCGGGTCCTCACCGACCCGGCGCAGCCCGGCGAGGCCAAGGCCGAGCTGGCCCAGCGCCTGCTCGGCAGCCAGATCAGCGGCACCGTCGCCGACCTGGTCGCCGGCCTGGTGCGTTCCCGCTGGTCGCAGTCCCGCGACCTGGTGGACGCGCTGGAGCAGCTGGCGGACGCCGCGGACCTCACCGCCGCGCAGCGGGCCGGCACCCTCGACGACGTCGAGGACGAGCTGTTCCGCTTCGGGCGGATCGTCACCTCGAACGTGGAGCTGCGCGCCGCACTGACCAACCGGAAGGCCACCGCGTCGGCCAAGAGCGAGCTGCTGCGCAGCCTGCTCGGCGGTCGTGCGGACGCGGCCACCGAGCGTCTGGTGACGCGCCTTGTGACCGCGCCGCGAGGCCGTAGCCTGGAAGCGGGACTCGAGTCCCTGTCCAAGCTCGCCGCCGCGCGCCGGGACCGCACGGTGGCCGTCGTCACCTCGGCGGTGCCGCTGAGCGACCCGCAGAAGCAGCGCCTGGGCGCCGCCCTCGCGAAGCTCTACGGCCGCACGATGCACCTCAACCTCGACGTGGACCCCGAGGTCCTCGGCGGGATCCGGGTGCAGGTCGGTGACGAGGTGATCAACGGCTCGCTCGCGGACCGTATCGAGGACGCCGCCCGCCGCATGGCGAGCTAGCAGCAACTCAACACACGCAGTAGTGCTTACGGCCCTGGTTGGGCCGTGCAGAGGATTCCTGGGGGTCGCCCCCAGACCCCCAAAGAAACTTCGGGCCCAACAAGGAGAGCAGGGAACCCAGATGGCGGAGCTCACGATCCGGCCGGAGGAGATCCGGGACGCACTGGAGAACTTCGTCCAGTCGTACAAGCCGGACGCGGCCTCGCGCGAGGAGGTCGGTACGGTCAGCCTTGCCGGCGACGGCATCGCGAAGGTCGAGGGCCTGCCCTCGGCCATGGCCAACGAACTGCTGAAGTTCGAGGACGGCACCCTCGGTCTCGCCCTCAACCTCGAGGAGCGCGAGATCGGCTGCGTCGTCCTCGGCGAGTTCAGCGGCATCGAGGAGGGTCAGCCGGTCACGCGTACCGGTGAGGTCCTCTCGGTCGCGGTGGGCGAGGGCTACCTCGGCCGCGTCGTCGACCCGCTCGGCAACCCGATCGACGGCCTCGGCGAGATCGAGACGTCCGGCCGGCGCGCCCTGGAGCTCCAGGCTCCGGGCGTCATGGCCCGTAAGTCGGTGCACGAGCCGATGGAGACCGGCTACAAGGCCGTCGACGCGATGACCCCGATCGGCCGTGGTCAGCGTCAGCTGATCATCGGTGACCGCCAGACCGGCAAGACCGCCCTGGCCGTCGACACGATCATCAACCAGCGCGACAACTGGCGCACCGGCGACGTGAACAAGCAGGTTCGCTGCATCTACGTCGCCATCGGCCAGAAGGGCTCGACCATCGCGTCGGTCCGCCGCGCGCTGGAGGAGAACGGCGCGCTGGAGTACACGACCATCGTCGCCGCCCCGGCGTCCGACCCGGCCGGCTTCAAGTACCTGGCGCCGTACACCGGTTCGGCCATCGGTCAGCAGTGGATGTACGAGGGCAAGCACGTCCTCATCATCTTCGACGACCTGTCGAAGCAGGCCGACGCCTACCGCGCCGTGTCGCTGCTGCTGCGCCGCCCGCCGGGCCGCGAGGCCTACCCGGGTGACGTCTTCTACCTGCACTCGCGTCTCCTGGAGCGCTGCGCGAAGCTCTCCGACGAGATGGGTGCCGGTTCGATGACCGGTCTGCCGATCGTCGAGACGAAGGCCAACGACGTCTCGGCGTTCATCCCGACCAACGTCATCTCCATCACCGACGGCCAGTGCTTCCTGGAGTCGGACCTGTTCAACGCCGGTCAGCGCCCCGCGCTGAACGTGGGTATCTCCGTCTCCCGAGTCGGTGGTTCCGCGCAGCACAAGGCGATGCGACAGGTCTCCGGCCGTCTCCGCGTCGACCTGGCCCAGTTCCGTGAGCTGGAGGCGTTCGCCGCCTTCGGTTCCGACCTGGACGCCGCGTCGAAGGCGCAGCTGGAGCGTGGTCAGCGCATGGTCGAGCTGCTCAAGCAGTCTCAGTACCAGCCGATGGCCACCGAGGACCAGGTCGTCTCCATCTGGGCCGGCACCACCGGCAAGATGGACGAGGTGCCGGTCAACGACGTGCGCCGCTTCGAGAAGGAGCTGCTCGAGTACCTGCACCGCAAGGAGCAGGGCCTCATGACCTCCATCCGTGAGGGCGCCAAGATGTCGGACGACACCCTGACCGCCATCGCGGACGCCATCGCCGAGTTCAAGAAGCAGTTCGAGACCTCGGACGGCAAGCTGCTCGGCGAGGACGCCCCGTCCGCCGCCAAGTGACGTAGGAAGGGACCTGACTCATGGGAGCCCAGCTCCGGGTCTACAAGCGTCGCATCCGATCCGTCACCGCGACCAAGAAGATCACCAAGGCGATGGAGATGATCGCCGCCTCGCGCGTCGTCAAGGCGCAGCGCAAGGTGGCGGCCTCCACGCCGTACGCGACCGAGCTGACCCGCGCGGTCACGGCGGTCGGTACCGGCTCGAACACGCGGCACCCGCTGACCACGCAGGCCGAGACGGTCGTGCGGTCCGCGGTGCTGCTCCTGACGAGCGACCGTGGTCTCGCGGGCGCCTTCAACTCCAACGCCATCAAGGCCGCGGAGCAGCTGACGGCGCGCCTCGAGGCCGAGGGCAAGCAGGTCGAGACGTACATCGTCGGCCGGCGTGGTCTCGCCCACTACAACTTCCGTGAGCGCAAGGTCGCGGAGTCGTGGACGGGCTTCACCGACGAGCCGACGTACGCGGACGCCAAGAAGGTCGCGGCCCCCCTGATCGAGGCCATCGAGAAGGAGACGGCGGACGGCGGTGTGGACGAGATCCACATCGTGTTCACCGAGTTCGTGTCGATGATGACGCAGACGGCGCTCGGCGACCGTCTGCTGCCGCTCAGCCTCGACGAGGTGGCCCAGGAGTCGAAGGCGAAGGACGAGATCCTTCCGCTGTACGACTTCGAGCCGTCGGCGGAGGACGTCCTCGACGCCCTGCTGCCGCGCTATGTGGAGAGCCGCGTGTACAACGCGCTTCTCCAGTCGGCCGCTTCGAAGCACGCCGCCACGCGGCGCGCGATGAAGTCGGCCACCGACAACGCCGGAGAGCTGATCGAGACGCTCTCCCGGCTTGCCAACGCGGCCCGCCAGGCCGAAATCACCCAGGAAATCAGCGAGATCGTCGGTGGCGCCAGCGCCCTGGCCGACGCGACCGCGGGGAGTGACCGCTAATGACCACCACTGTTGGGACCGCGACGGCCACGGGCCGCGTCGCCCGGGTCATCGGCCCGGTCGTCGACGTGGAGTTCCCCGTCGACGCGATGCCGGAGATCTACAACGCCCTCCACGTCGAGGTCGCCGACCCGGCGAACGCGGGCGAGAGGAAGATCCTGACCCTGGAGGTCGCCCAGCACCTGGGTGACGGCCTGGTCCGTACCATCTCCATGCAGCCGACCGACGGCCTGGTCCGTCAGGCCGCCGTCACCGACACCGGAACGGGCATCACCGTCCCGGTCGGTGACTTCACCAAGGGCAAGGTGTTCAACACCCTCGGTGAGGTGCTGAACGTCGACGAGACCTACGACGGCGAGCGTTGGACCATCCACCGCAAGGCGCCGAACTTCGACGAGCTCGAGTCGAAGACCGAGATGTTCGAGACCGGCGTCAAGGTCATCGACCTTCTCACCCCGTACGTCAAGGGTGGAAAGATCGGTCTGTTCGGTGGTGCCGGCGTCGGCAAGACGGTGCTCATCCAGGAGATGATCTACCGCGTCGCCAACAACCACGACGGTGTCTCCGTGTTCGCCGGTGTCGGCGAGCGCACCCGTGAGGGCAACGACCTCATCGAGGAGATGTCGGACTCGGGCGTCATCGACAAGACCGCCCTTGTCTTCGGCCAGATGGACGAGCCCCCGGGCACCCGTCTGCGCGTGGCCCTGGCCGGTCTGACCATGGCGGAGTACTTCCGCGATGTGCAGAAGCAGGACGTGCTGTTCTTCATCGACAACATCTTCCGCTTCACGCAGGCCGGTTCCGAGGTGTCGACCCTGCTCGGCCGTATGCCCTCCGCGGTGGGTTACCAGCCGAACCTGGCCGACGAGATGGGTCTCCTCCAGGAGCGCATCACCTCGACCCGTGGTCACTCGATCACCTCGATGCAGGCGATCTACGTCCCCGCGGACGACCTGACCGACCCGGCCCCGGCCACCACCTTCGCCCACCTCGACGCGACGACGGTTCTGTCCCGTCCGATCTCCGAGAAGGGCATCTACCCGGCCGTGGACCCGCTGGACTCCACGTCCCGCATCCTGGACCCGCGCTACATCGCGCAGGATCACTACGACTGCGCCATGCGCGTCAAGACGATCCTCCAGAAGTACAAGGACCTCCAGGACATCATCGCGATCCTCGGTATCGACGAGCTGGGCGAAGAGGACAAGCTCGTCGTCCACCGTGCCCGTCGCGTGGAGCGCTTCCTGTCCCAGAACACCCACGTCGCCAAGCAGTTCACCGGCGTCGACGGGTCGGACGTGCCGCTGGAGGAGTCCATCCGGGCCTTCAACGCGATCTGCGACGGCGAGTACGACCACTTCCCGGAGCAGGCGTTCTTCATGTGCGGTGGTCTTGAGGACCTCAAGAAGAACGCGAAGGAGCTGGGCGTCTCCTGAACTCGGGACCAGTGAGTCCTGAGCTGTGAGTTCGTGTGAGGGGGCGGGGTCGTCCCGCCCCCTCTTCCACGCCTACTAGACTTGTAACCAACACCCGGCAGACCCGCCGGGTGGTGACCCGAGGAGCCACCTTGGCTGCTGAGCTGCACGTCGCGCTGGTCGCGGCCGACCGAGAGGTCTGGTCCGGCGAGGCCACCCTGGTCGTCGCGCGCACCACGTCCGGCGACATCGGCGTCATGCCCGGTCACCAGCCGCTGCTCGGTGTGCTGGAGTCGGGCCCGGTGACCATCCGTACGAGTGATGGTGGAACGGTCGTCGCCGCGGTGCACGGCGGTTTCATCTCGTTCGCGGACAACAAGCTGTCGCTGCTGGCCGAGATCGCCGAGCTGTCGGACGAGATCGACGTCCAGCGCGCGGAGCGGGAGCTGGAGCGCGCGAAGGCGGAGGGTGACGCCCCCGCCGAGCGCCGCGCGGACGTACGACTGCGCGCGGCGGCGGCGAGCTGAGGCAGCTCGCCGTGTGATGACGTCACTCAGCCGCGGTTGGCACCGGAGCGATCCGGAGCCGACCGCGGCTGAGGCAGATCTGGATGTTTTTTCCGTTCCGTTACCTGTTTTCGGTACCTAGGAGACGAGGAGGTCGGTGTCGATGGTCCTCGCTCTGACTGTGTGTGGAATCGTCGTGGCCCTGGTGGTGCTGGGGTTGTTCGTCTTCGGCCTGCGCCGCAGACTCATCCAGCGGTCCGGCGGCACCTTCGACTGTTCCCTGCGCTGGGACGTCCCCGAGAAATCGGACACGAGCGGAAAAGGCTGGACCTACGGGGTCGCGCGGTACAACGGCGATCGCGTCGAGTGGTACCGCGTCTTCTCCTACGCCTACCGTCCGCGCCGCGTCCTGGAGCGGGCGTCCATCGAGGTGGCCGGCCGCCGGCTGCCCGAGGGCGAGGAGGAGCTGGCGCTGCTGTCCGACTCGGTCATCCTCACCTGTGTGCACCGGGGCACGCGTCTCGAACTCGCGATGAGCGAGGACGCGCTGACCGGTTTTCTGGCGTGGCTCGAGGCGGCTCCGCCCGGACAGCGAGTGAATGTGGCCTAGGCACGCCGGTACGGCCCAGGGGGTGCTGGTACCGCCGTGGCTGACCGACCGGGCGCCGGTGCTGTCGAGTGGGGGCGCGGTGCGCGTGCGCGGGGCACCGGGCGGCGGGCGGCGGTGCGCATGCGCCGGGCACGGGGCACGGGGCGTGCGAAACGCCGCGGGCAGGCCCTGGGGCCCACCCGCGGCGTCGCAGCGGGGAGATGCCGGGATGGTTCTACAGGTTGCTGTTGATGGCGCTCACCAGCTCACCGTTCGCGGTGTCGCCGCTGAACTCCCAGAAGAACGCGCCGCCCAGGCCCTGGTTCTTGGCCCAGGTCATCTTTCCGGCGATCGTCGACGGGGTGTCGTAGGACCACCAGTTGGTGCCGCAGTGCGCGTAGGCCGTGCCGGCGATGGTGCCGGTGGCGGGGCAGGAGGTCTTGAGGACCTTGTAGTCCTCGATGCCCGCCTCGTAGGTGCCGGGGGCCGCTCCGGTCGCCGTGCCGCCGGGCGCGGACTGGGTGACGCCGGTCCAGCCGCGGCCGTAGAAGCCGATGCCGAGCAGCAGCTTGGCGGAGGGGACGCCCTTCGCCTTCAGCTTGGCGATCGCGTCGGCGGAGTTGAAGCCCGCCGTCGGGATACCGGAGTACGAGGTGAGCGGCGAGTGCGGAGCGGTCGGTCCGGTGCCGGCCCAGGCGCCGAAGTAGTCGTACGTCATCACGTTGTACCAGTCGAGGTACTGGGCGGCGCCGCCGTAGTCGGCCGCGTCGATCTTGCCGCCGGCGGAGCCGTCGGCGGTGATGGCCGCGGTGATCAGGTAGTTCGAGCCGAACTCGGTGCGCAGCGCCTGGCTGAGGTTCCTGAACGCGGCGGGGCCGGAGGTGTCGCAGGTCAGGCCGCAGGCGTTCGGGTACTCCCAGTCGATGTCGATGCCGTCGAAGACGTCGGCCCAGCGGGGGTCCTCCACGACGGCCTTGCAGGACTTGGCGAAGGCGGCGGGGTTGGCCGCGGCCTGGCCGAAGCCGCCGGAGTAGGTCCAGCCGCCGAAGGAGTACAGCACCTTGATGTGCGGGTACTTCGCCTTGAGCTGGCGGAGCTGGTTGAAGTTGCCGCGCAGCGGCTGGTCCCAGGTGTCGGCGGTGCCGCTGACGGACTGGTCGGCGGTGTAGGCCTTCTCGTACGCGGCGAAGGTGTCGTCGACGGTGCACTGGCCGTTCTTGACGTTGCCGAACGCGTAGTTGATGTGGGTGATCTTCGCGGCGGAACCGGACGTCACCAGGTTCTTGACGTGGTAGTTGCGGCCGTAGACGCCCCACTCGGTGAAGTAGCCGAGCTTGACCTTGCCGCCGGTGGGCGGGGGCTCGGTGGTGCCGCCGGTGGTACGTACGGCGCGGGCGCCGCTGACCGGGCCGGTCTGGTCGGCGGTGTCACGGGCCTGCACCGTGTAGGAGTAGTCGGTGCCGGCGGTGAGGCCGGTGTCGGTGTACGAGGTGGTCGTCACCGTGGCGACCTTGGCGCCGTCGCGCAGGACGTCGTAGTTCTTGACGCCCTTGTCGTCGGTGGCCGCGCTCCAGGCCAGTTTCACCGAGGTGTCGGTGACGCCGGAGGCGGTGGGGGTGCCCGGCGCGGAGGGGGCGGCGTCGCCGGGGACCGAGGTGCCGTCGCAACTGCCGCCGTTGAGCTTGCAGTTGGACGGGGAGCCGGTGCCCGCGCCGTTGAAGCCGAAGGAGACGGAGGCGCCGGGGGCCAGGGAGCCGTTCCAGGACTTGTTCTTGGCGGTCCAGTGGGTGCCGGCGGAGGTGACGTCGGCGTCCCAGGCGGAGGTGACGGACGTGCCGGAGGGGAAGTCCCACTCGACCGTCCAGGAGTTGATGGTCGTGGTGCCGGTGTTCTTCACCGTCCACTTGCCCTCGAAGCCGGCGCCCCAGTCGGAGGGCTTGGCGTAGGTGGCGGTGGCGGACGTCGCGGCCTGGGCCGGGCCGGCGAGGCCGACCAGAGCGGCCAGCGGGAGCAGCAGGGTCGCGAGACCTGCCACGGCTCTGTGTCTGAAGCGCATGCAGCGCCTCCTCTGTGAAAGAGCGGGAGGGGGGTGTGACTGAGCCTTCACACCCACGGTGCCGCGAGAATAGAAAGGTCTGGACCACGGGTCAATAGGTCTGGACCACTATGGGGCGACGCCTCCGGATCCTTTCCGGATCCCCAACTCCTGCGCGAGCACCGCCGCTTGCACCCGGCTGCGCAGCTCCAGCTTGCCCAGCAGGCGGCTGACGTGCGTCTTCACCGTCGCCTCGGCCATGTCCAGGCGCTCCGCGATCCCCGCGTTGGACAGCCCCTCGCCCAGGCAGACCAGTACCTCGCGTTCGCGCCGGGTCAGCGAATCCAGCACCGCCGGATCGGCCTTCGGTCCCGGCTCCGGGCTCGCGGCGAACTCCGCGATGAGACGGCGGGTGACGGCCGGCGCCACGACGCCCTCGCCGCGCGCGACGGTACGGACCGCGTCGATCAGGTCGCTCGCCTCGGTGTTCTTCAGCAGGAACCCGGCCGCTCCCGCCCGCAGCGCCCCGAACACGTACTCGTCGAGGTCGAAGGTGGTCAGCACCAGCACGTCCGCGAGCCCCTCCTCGACCACCTTCCGGGTCGCCGACACCCCGTCGAGCCGCGGCATCTGTACGTCCATCAGCACCAGGTCCGGCCGCAACTCCCGAGCCAGCGCCACCGCCCGCTCCCCGTCGGCCGCCTCACCGACCACCTCCACGTCGGGGGCGCTGCGCAGAATGAGGACCAGACCGGCCCGGACGGCGGACTGGTCCTCGGCGACGAGGACGCGGATCATGCGGGTTCTCCTTCGGCGACGGGCAGGGGGGTCATCGCGCAGGCTCGCCCCCGCTCACGGGCAGCGAGGCGCGGACGGCCCACAGGGTGTCCTCGGGACCGGCCGTGAAGGTACCGCCCAGCAGCGCCGCCCGCTCCCGCATCCCGACCAGTCCGGCCCCGGAGCCGGGGGCCCGGGGGGCGTCCCGGTGGCCGTACGGACTGGTCACCCGCACGTCGAGTACCCCCTCCCGCCGGTCGAGCGTGACGGCGACCGGGCCCGGCGAGGCGTGCTTGAGGGCGTTGGTCAGGGATTCCTGGACGATGCGGTAGGCGGCCAGTTCGACCGGTGTGGGCACCTTGCCGTGGTCGGCGCGCAGGGTGACGTGAAGGCCGTTGGCGCGGGCGCTCTCCACCAGGCCGCCCAGTCCGCCGAGGGTGGGGGCGGCGGCCGGTTCACGTTCCCCGCTGCCGTCCCGCAGGATGCCGATCAGCCGCCGCATCTCGGCCAGTCCCGCCACGCTGTTCTCCCGGATCACCGCCAGCGCTTCCTTCGAGGTGTCCGGGTCGTCCAGGGAGAGCGCGGCCGTGGAGTGGATGGCGATCGCCGACAGGTGGTTGGCGACCATGTCGTGCAGTTCGCGGGCCATCCGCGCGCGTTCGGCGGTGACCGCCTGGGTGCGGTCCATCTCGGCGAGCAGCGCGGTCTGTTCGGCGCGCAGCCGGGCGGACAGGGCGGCGTCGCGGTGGTTGCGGACGATCAGACCGGTGGAGGCGGGCGCGAACGACACGACCCCCACGGCGACCCCGATCAGCAGGGCCTCGGGCACTCGCCAGAGCGCGAACGGCACCACCGTCGCCGCCACCGTGAGCAGCCCGGTGACCCGCGGGACGCGCCGGGCCGAGGCGGGCGTGCCGTACAGCACGGCCGCGTAGACGACGTCGGTGAACATGATCAGTGTGACGACGTTGCCCCGGGTCACCGTGTCCAGGGTCAGGGCGGCCGTGCCGGTGAGCAGCGCGGTGCGCGGGGCGGCCCGGCGCAGCAGCTCGCAGCCGGTCATCGCCAGGAGCGGCACCAGGACCGGCCAGCGGCCGTCGAACAGCACGATCGGCTCGTTGGCCGGGCGGGTGCCCAGGCCGATTCCCCACAGCAGCACGCCGCCGAGCATCCCGGCGGCGGCGACGACGACGTCGAAGCGGTGCGGGCGGGGGAGTCGGACGGCCATGGATCCATCCAACACGGCCCGCGGGCCGCCCGCCTGCTCCCGGAGAACGGTCCGGGACTGCATCCTTCGATGTACCGCGAGTTCGTCGTCGCCGACGACGAACTCGGCGGTCACGGACGCCAGCCTGGAGGGGTGAGCGAGAGGAGCGAACCGTGATCGTCTGGTTGATCGCCGCCTGTGAGATCGGCTTCTGGGTGCTGCTGGCCCTCGGACTGGCCGTCCGCTACCTGCTCGGGTGGCGGCGGACCAGCGTGGTGCTGCTGCTGTGCGAGCCGGTCCTGGAACTGGTCCTCTTCGCCGTCACGGCGGTCGACCTGCGCGACGGCGCCGAACCCGGCTGGGAGCACGGCCTGGCGGCGCTGTACCTCGGCTGCACCGTCGCCTACGGCCACCACACGATCCGCTGGCTCGACGGCCACGCCGCCCACCGCCTCGGTGGCGGCCCGCCCCCGCCCCGGCCGCCCCGCTACGGCCGCGCCCGCGCCCGCCACGAGGCGAAGCTGTGGCTGCGGGCCCTGTTCGGCGGAGCCGTCGCCCTGGCCCTGCTCCAGTGCGCCGTCTGGTACGTCGGCGACTCCGGCGATGTCAGCTCGCTGCGCGGGTTCCAGTGGACGACCGTGCGCGCGGTCGGCATCTACGGCCTGATCGCCCTGTCGTACACGGTCTGGCCCCGCAAGGCCCCGACGGGCGGCGAGGCGGAGGGCGACGCGTCCGGGAAGGACCGGACGGCGCGCACCTCCGCCGGAAACCGCTAGCGGACGCTCAGCGCTCCCCGCCCGGCACCCACAGCACGTCGCCGACCTCCTTGTTGGCCGACCGGGCCAGGATGAACAGCAGGTCCGACAGGCGGTTGAGGTAGGTCGCGGTGAGGGGGTTCATCACCTCGCCGTGCGCCTCCAGCGCGGCCCAGGTCGAGCGCTCGGCGCGGCGGACCACCGTGCACGCCTGGTGCAGCAGGGCCGCGCCGGGCGTGCCACCGGGGAGGATGAAGGAACGCAGCTTCTCCAACTCCGCGTTGAAACGGTCGCAGTCGGCCTCCAGCTTGTCGATGTAGAACTGCTCGACCCGCAGCGGGGGGAAGTCCGGGTTCTCCACCACCGGTGTCGACAGGTCCGCACCCACGTCGAACAGGTCGTTCTGCACGCGGGTGAGCACCTTGACGATGCTCTCGTCGAGCCCGCCCAGTGCGATCGCCGTACCGATGACCGCGTTCGCCTCGTTCGCGTCCGCGTACGCCGCGATGCGCAGGTCGGTCTTGGCGACCCGGCTCATGTCGCCGAGAGCGGTGGTGCCCTGGTCGCCGGTCCTGGTGTAGATGCGCGTCAGATTGACCATGCCGCCAATCTAGACCGTCCCCGGCGCGGCGGACCGTGCCGCCCGTCATGGCTGCCGGACGTCGCCCAGGGGGGCCAATCGGCGCGAATCCGGCACGAATTGACGACGTGACCGGCGTCTCACGCCCTGAGACGTGAAACGCGTTACTAACCGGTCACACAGCGACTCACGCCCGCTAGTGTCCCGCCGAGAGCCATGTGGAGGGGAGTTCGCTCCGCCGGTGCGGAATGCGCCGGATGGTTGACGCCGGTGACATCGGACGCCAGAGCGGGCAGGGCTTCTGCAAGCACTGATACCGCACAGGCCCCATGGGCCTCACCCGTGTGGGTGAATTCGGTATCGGTTCGCTCACAGACGGCAACCTCTGACCGCTTCACGCAGTCAGACGATGCAACACCGGACATTCACCACCGCGGAGCACGAGACGCACGCTTAGGGGAGCGCTATGCACATCAGGGGCGACCACGTCGAGCTGGTCGTCGGGGGCCGCCTCGACGTCCGCAGCGCGGCGGACGCCCGTACGGTCCTGCACACCGCGGTCGACGACGGCGTCGGCGACCTGGTGCTCGACCTGTCCGAACTCGACTCCTGGGACGCCACCGGACTCGGCGTCATCATGGGCGTCCACCGCCGGGCGGGCCGCTGCGGCCGCCGCCTGGTGCTGCGGGGCGTACCACCCCAGATGCAGCGCCTCCTGGTGGCCACCCGACTGCACCGGATCCTCGCCATCGAGGGCGGTATCGGAGTGGAGTCCCTCCCGCGCGTGTGAGACACCTCCGCGGTGGACACCCGAGACGCGCGGACCTTCCCTCCGCGACGCGCGCAATCCTCACCGGACCGTGACGTCTCGGGCGGCGCGGCACCCCGGGCTGTCGTGGATACTGTGCGAAGGTTTACGGTTCGTCTGCCCGCGCCCGCAGCCCTCGAGCGGGCACCGGACCAGAAGCGACAGCGCAGTGTGCAGCGAGGCCGGGAGGGGCTGTCTCCACACCACGCTTTTGGGGGCTTGACCTATGGACCCGACGTACCGGGGACCCGAGGAGTACGGCCGCGACGGCGACGGCCACGCGCCGCGCCAGCGCCCCTCCAGGGACCCCCTCACACCCGACTTCGGACAGCACGGGCCGGCTCTCGCCCGCACCGTGCGACTCGTCGCCGGCGAGCACCTGCTCACCGTCAACCCGGTCGACGGCAGTGAGATCGAACTCTCCCCGCCCACCGAGCGGCCCGAACGCCCCGTCAAGCGCACCCCCGAGGAGCGCGCCGAGGCCGACCAGGCGGCCCGGCCCCCCGCTCCGGCCGGACCCGCCCAGCCCGAACGGCCCCTCCTCGGCCGCCAGGAGGAGCGCGAACAGCTGGTCCGGCTGCTGGCCCGCGGTCGCTCCGTCCGCCTCACCGGACCCGCCGGCTCCGGCCGCACCAGCCTGCTCGACCTCGTCGCCGAGGACTGCGAGGACCTCGCGCCCGACGGCGTGGTGCGTCTCACCGGTCGCCGCCGCACCACCGCGGACCTCCTCCACGACCTCTTCCACACCGTCTACGACGCCCCGCTGCACCGCCCCGACGACGCGGAACTGCGCGCCCTGGTCCGCGAGGTCGGCGCGGTCGTCGTGGTCGACGACCTGGAGTTCGGCGGCGCCGAACTCGACGGGCTGCTGGACGCCACCCCCGAGTGCGCCTTCCTCCTCGGCGCGACCCCCGACACCCCGCCGCCCACCGCCGACTCGGCCGTCGCGGAGGTCACCCTGAGCGGCCTCGACCGCGCGGGCGGCGTCGAGGTGATCGAACGGGCCGTCGGCCGCGTCCTCACCGAGGGGGAGGCCAACTGGGCCGGCGACCTCTGGTTCGAGTCCGAGGGCCTGCCGCTGCGGTTCGTCCAGGCCGGCGCCCTGCTGCGGCAGCGCGACCGACTGCGGGCCGACGCCGCCGCGGTCGACGAGTTCGGGGTGTTCGACGACGCCCGCCCGTCCACCGCGCCCGCCGAAGCCCCCGCCGAGGAGGCCGAGCAGATACCCCTGCCCTCGCTGGGCGAGGCCGCCGCGCCCGCCCCGCTGCTCGCCGCCCGCCTCAGCGACTCCGCGCGTGCCGCCCTGCGCTTCGCCGTCGCCCTCGGCGGCGAGGTCCCGCACCAGGCCCATCTGCCCGCCCTGGTCGGCGACACCCACGCCGACGCCGCCCTCGGTGAACTGGTCGCCTGCGGGCTCGTCTCCCCGGTCGGCGCCCGCTACCGCCTCGCCGCCGGCGTGCGGGCCCAGCTGGAGGCCGCCGGATACGCCGACGACGTCACCGCCCACGCCCGCACCGCCGCCCGGCACTACGCCTGGTGGGCCGGACACCCCTCGGTCACCGCCGCGCGGGTGTGCGCGGAGTCCGACGCCGTGCTCGCCGCCCTCGCCGTGACCGTCCCGGCGACCGAGCGGCCCTCCGAGGGCGAGCGGGCCGCCGAGGGCGAGCGGGCCATCGCGGTCGAGCTGGCCCGCACCGCGGCCCCCGCCTTCGCCGCCGGACTGCACTGGGCCGCCTGGGAGCAGGCGCTGCACGAGGGTGCCGAAGCGGCCCGCCTCGCCGGGGAGTCCGCCGACCGCGCCTACTTCCACCACGAACTGGGCGTCCTCGCCCTCTGCACCGGACAGCTCGACCGGGCCCGCTCCGAGCTGGAGGCCTCCATCGGCCTGCGCGGCTCCCTCGCCGACAAGCGGGGCACCACGGCCGGCCGGCGCGCCCTCGCCCTGGTCGCCGACCGCTCGGGCGACATCCCCGGCCTGGTCGTGGCCACCTCCGGCGAGGAGGTGCCCGACGCCCCCCGCGAGGAGCCGGTGTCCCCGCCGCGCGGCATCACCGCGGCCCTCCCTTCGGCGCCGCCCGCCGGCCCCGCCCTCGTCACCGGCCGGCCCGCCGCCACACCCGCGACCCACCGCGGCCGGGGTGGCCTGCGCGGTCTGGCCAGGCGCAACCTCGTCGCGGCCGGCGCGGGCGCCCTGCTCGTCGCCGTCCTCGGCACGGTGGTGACCCTCGGCGCCACCTCCGGCAACGACCCGAACGCCCCCTCCGACACGGTGGGCGTCAATCCCACCGTCGGCACCGACGCCGGTGGCGACGACCCCGGCGCCGAGACCCCCGGCGGTGACACGGGCGCCGGGGACACGGGGGACGTGACCGCCGCGCCCACCGATCCGGGGCCGGACGGGACGATGGGAACGTCGGACGATCCGACCCCGACGGGGACGGCGGATCCCTCGCCGGACGCGAGCAGCTCGCACGGTGGTGGTGAGCCCTCCGGCTCGGCGAAGCCGTCCCCGAGCAGCTCGCCCTCGGGGACGCCGAGCACGTCACCGTCGCCCACCGGGGGCACCGGCTCCGGCTCGCCCTCGCCGTCGGCGTCCACGACACCGTCTTCCAGCCCGAGCCCGTCGTCCTCGTCCTCGGAGTCCGCCACCGACACCGCGTCGGCCACCGCCCCGACCGGCATGATCAGCTCCTCGACCATTTCGGAGTCGTCGGGCCCGTCGGATCCTCTGATCTGACCCGGGCAAGCCGAGGGGCGGGTCCCGGAAGGACCCGCCCCGTCGTCGTCCCCGCCTCAGAACAGCCGCAGCTTGTCGTCCTCGATGCCGCGCATCGCGTTGTAGTCGAGGACCTGGCAGCCGATGCCGCGGTCCGTGGCCAGGACACGGGCCTGCGGCTTGATCTCCTGCGCGGCGAACACGCCCCGCACCGGCGCCAGATGGGGGTCGCGGTTCAACAGCTCCAGATAGCGGGTGAGTTGCTCGACGCCGTCGATCTCGCCGCGCCGCTTGATCTCGACCGCGACGGTCTGGCCCTCGGCGTCGCGGCAGAGGATGTCGACCGGGCCGATGGCCGTCATGTACTCGCGGCGGATCAGGGTGTAGCCCTCACCGAGGATCTCGATGCGGTCCGCGAGGAGCTCCTGGAGGTGTGCTTCCACGCCGTCCTTGATCAGGCCGGGATCGACGCCGAGTTCGTGCGAGGAGTCGTGCAGGATCTCCTCCATCGTGATGATCAGCTTCTCGCCCGCTTTGTTGACGACGGTCCAGACGCCTTCCTCCGCGCCCGTGCCCTCCTTCAGCGTGCAGGGCGGCGACATCCAGTTGAGGGGCTTGTAGGCCCGGTCGTCCGCGTGGATCGAGACGCTGCCGTCCGCCTTCACCAGGATCAGACGGGGGGCGGAGGGGAGGTGGGCGGTGAGCCGGCCCGCGTAGTCCACGGAGCACCGGGCGATGACGAGACGCATGGTCGGCAACGCTACTCGACACCTCACGCGCCACGCGATCCGCCCACCCTTCTCCCCTCACCACCGGTCACGCCGGTCACGGGAGCGGCACGATTTCACCTGGAAAACGCACGTTCCACGGTGGCCGATACTGCGCCCCATCGCGGCTCCCTATGTGCCCATTCTCCTGGTGCGGTCACGGTCCGTTGCCTAACGTAGAGAACGGGAGGTCGCGCTGCGTGTACTCAGCGTGCTCGGTGCCTGTGCATGGCGAACTCCCCATCCCTGTCCGGCAACCCCTGCGCCTCGGGGGTGCGAGAGGAGTACCCATGTCGCTCGACGTCTCACCGGCCCTACTCGAACAGGCCGAGCGAGGCGAGGTCGACGAAGCAGAATTCGTCGACTGCGTCCGGACCTCCCTGCCCTACGCATGGGAGATGATCAGTTCTCTGGTGGCCCAGCTGAAGGTGGACGGCGGAAGGTTCGCCGACAACCAGACGCCCCCGCCGGACGAGCAGGCACGCGGGCAGTTGCTGCGAGCGCTGGCGAGTGACGCGATACGCGGCGCCCTACAGCGGCACTTCGGTGTACGGCTGGCCTTCCAGAACTGCCACCGGGTGGCGGTGTTCCCGTTGGACACATCGGTCGACGAGTCGCTGTCCCGCTTCACGTCGGTCCGCAGCCAGGTGCTCAACCAGTCCCCGGAGTTCCGGGACTGCTGAGGCTCTCGCTTGCCGCTCCTGACACGGGGGGACCGGCAGGGAGCGGCAAGCTTCTCGGCGGCGGGGCCGCTCACCGGAGGTGGGGGAGGACCTCCGAGCCCAGCCGCCGTACGTTCTCCTCCGTGGCCGCCAGGTCCCCGGAGCCCTCGACGAGCAGGGCGAAACGCGAGATGCCGGTTCGCTCACTGGTCGCCGCGAGGCGGTCGACGCACAGCCGCGGGGCGCCCACCGGGTGCAGCCCGCACAGGAGTTCCGTGTACGCCACCGGGTCCCGCATGCCGCGGGCCCGGCCGTCCACCGTCACATGGGCGTCGAGGCCCTGCTTCAGCCAGCCAGGCATCGCCTTCACCAGCGTCTCCACCGCGTCGGAGCGGCGGTCCGCGATCTGGCAGACGCCCGCCGAGACATGGCCGGCGCCCCGGATCTCGGCCGTGGGCCGCCCGGCAGCGCGTGCGTGCTGCCGCCACAGGGCGACCATCTCGGCCTTCTCCTCGTCACCGATGTGCATGCCGAGCAGCATCGGCAGGCCCCGCTCGGCGGCCAGCCGCACACTCGCCGGGGAGGTGCACGCGACGACCACCTCCGGGCCCGCCGTCTCCGTCAGGGCCTCCGCGGGCCGCGGTACGACGGGCACCTCGCGGAAGCGGAAACGCTCGCCGTCCGCCCCGACGGACGGTTCGCGCAGCCAGCGCACCAGCAGATCGAGCGATTCCGGAAACCCCGACTCGTACGCCTCCAGGCCCGAGCCGAACACCTCCAGGTCGACCCAGGGGCCGCCGCGTCCCACGCCCAGCGAGAAGCGGCCGCCGCTCGTCAGATGGAGCAGCGCGGCCTGCTCGCCGAGGGCGACGGGATGCACGGTGGGCAGCACGCTCACGGCCGTACCCACCCGGATGCGCCGGGTGCGGCCCAGCAGCAGGGCTGCCAGGGTGACCGCGGACGGGCAGGTGCCGTACGGCACGAAGTGGTGCTCGGCCAGCCAGACCGAGTCCAGACCCGACTCCTCGGCGACCTCCGCGGAGCGGACTGCGCGGTGCAGCGCCTCCCCCTGGCCCTGCCCCGGGAACTGGGCCGCCAACACGAAACTTCCAACACGCATGGGACTTTCCTGCTTCCTCGGCTCCGACACGGAGCTCCCCACCCGGCATAACCGTCTGACACGTGCCGAGGACACGGTTCGGTGGGGAGATTTGCGGATTGTCCGGAGAATGGGCCGTCGGGGAGGGCGGCTCCGGGGACCGGTTCGCCACGGGGACCCCTGTCGGCTCCGCGTAGGCTGGTCCGCAATCCTGCACCCTGTATAGCCCCGTGAGGTGTCCCTTGTCTCCGCGTCGCAACCGCCCCAAGGGCGACGACTCCTCCGGCCGCAGCGCCGAGGACGACCGTGCGAGAAGGTACGGCGGCTGGCAGTCCGGCGTCAGCTGGGCGGGCGAGGAGTGGAGCGTGCGGCACGTGGCGGGCGCGAGCGCCGAGGGCAAGACGTACCGCTGTCCCGGTTGCGACCAGCTGATCCCCGGCGGAATGCCGCACGTCGTCGCCTGGCCCGAGCACTCGGGGGTCGACGAACGCCGGCACTGGCACAAGGCGTGCTGGAACGCACGGGACCGCCGCACCCCCGGGGTGCGGCGGTCCCGTAACGCGCCGAGGTTCTAGCCCGGCTCAGACGTCCCGCTTCTCCAGCAGGGCGAAGGCGCCTCCGAGGGCCGCGGCCGTGACGCCCAGGGCGATCCACAGCGGGTCCCAGCCGGCCGGTCCGGTGTCCGTCAGCGAGGTGGAGTAGAAGACGCTGAGCTGGTTCGGGATCGAGTACTCGAACAGGGCCTGGCGCAGGTCCTCCAGCGAGGACGAGAACATGAACAGGGCGATCACCAGCGGCGCCAGGACGAGGCCGATCATGATGGTGATGGCGCCCGCCGAGTGCCGGATGACCGAGCCCATCGCGAGCGAGAGCAGGCCCAGCAGCGCGATGTAGAGGGACACGCCGACGGTGCCCTTCAGCCATTCGCCGGTGGAGGGGTCCCTGGCGTCCGTCAGCAGGGCCACGTCCACGAGAGCGACGAACAGGGACGACACCAGCGTCACCACGAAGGCGACCAGGAAGAACACGACGGCCTTCGCGGCCAGCACGCGGCCGCGTGACGGGCAGGCCACCATCGTGGTCCGGATCATGCCGGTGCCGTACTCCGAGGCGGTTGTCAGCACGCCGAGCGTGATGATGCAGATGCTGCCCAGAAGCAGCCCGAAGAAGCCGAACGACAACGGGTTCTCACCCGCCACGTCACCCTCGGAGGTGTTCGCGGAGACGACCGCGGCGGTCAGCAGCCCGATGCCGACGACCAGCAGGACGAACACGCCCAGCGTCCACATCGTGGAGCGCACCGACCGGATCTTCGTCCACTCCGAGGCGACGGCATGCCCGAGATGCGTGCGCACGACGGGGATCGGCGAGGTGTAGCCGGGGTACGAGGGGCCGGGCGCCGCCTGCCAGGCGGGCGCGGCCTGCGGGGCCGGGGTCTGGGGCGTGCTCATCGGGCGTCCTCGGTCGTGGTCGGGGCGGATGCCTTCGGCTCGACGGCGGGCTGCTCCGAGGCCTGCGGAGCGGCGGCCGGGGCCGCGGGGGGCTGTGCGGGGGCGACGGGCGCCGGGGCGGGGGCCGCCGGCACGCCCGGCTGGGCGTACGGGTTGGGCGTGCCCGGCGCGGCGCCGTACGGCCCCGGCGCGGGCTGCGGGGGCGCGTACCCCTGCTGCGGGGGCGGCGGGGCGTACCAGCCGGGCTGGCCGTGGCCGGGCACCGGCATCGGCGGCTGCGCGCCCGGCGGCAGCGGCTGCTGGAGTCCGGCCTTCTGGTCGGTGGTCGACCGGTAGTCGACGGCCCCCTGCGTCATCCGCATGTAGGCCTCCTCCAGCGAGGCCTGGTGCGGCGACAGCTCCCACAGACGTACGTCCGTGTCGTGGGCGATGTCGCTGATGCGGGGGAGCGGCAGGCCCATGACGCGCAGGGCGCCGTCCTGCTCGGGCAGGACGTGGCCGCCCGCCTCGGTGAGCGCGCCGGCGAGCTTCTCGCGCAGCTGCGGCTCGGTGTGCGGGGTGCGCACGCGCGCGAAGTCCGCCGAGTTGGCCGAGATGAAGTCGGTGACGCTCATGTCGGAGAGGAGCTGTCCGCGCCCGATGACGATCAGGTGGTCCGCGGTCAGCGCCATCTCGCTCATGAGGTGCGAGGAGACGAACACGGTCCGCCCCTCCGCGGCGAGGGACTTCATCAGGTTGCGCACCCAGAGGATGCCCTCGGGGTCGAGGCCGTTGACCGGCTCGTCGAACAGCAGCACCTGCGGGTCGCCGAGGAGCGCGGCGGCGATGCCCAGCCGCTGGCCCATGCCGAGGGAGAAGCCCTGGGACCGCTTCTTCGCCACGTCCTGGAGGCCGACCACGCCGAGCACCTCGTCCACCCGCCGGGCCGGGATGCCCGACAGCTGGGCCAGGCTGAGCAGGTGGTTGCGGGCGTGCCGGCCGCCGTGCACCGCCTTGGCGTCCAGCAGGGCGCCGACCTGGCGGGGCGCGTTCGGCAGCTTCCGGTACGGATAGCCGCCGATCGTCACCGATCCCGCGGTCGGGTTGTCCAGGCCCAGAATCATGCGCATCGTCGTCGACTTGCCCGAGCCGTTGGGCCCGAGGAAGCCGGTGACGGCACCGGGCCGCACCTGGAAGGAAAGGTTGTACACAGCGGTCTTGTCACCGTAGCGCTTGGTCAGGCCGACTGCCTCGATCATGCTCCGCACCCATCGACAGGTTCAGGACAGCGGGGCACACGCCCCCCGTAAGGCTTAGGAGGATATCGAGGCGCTGACGGTTCCGCCCAAATCAAAGTAAAGACCAGAGCCTCACGCGTCGCGATCCTTCGGCAACTGGTATCCGCCCGCGACAGCCGCCGCCACCCGGGCCGCCATGATCGCCGACCGCCCCGCGGGCCGTACGGGAGTCGTCGTCGAGCGGCGTGACCACCTGACCGCCGCCACCTTCTCGCCGTACCGTTCGGTCAGGCCTCCCGCTCGATCGGGCGTGCCGGGGGCGATCCGCGGCAGGTGCCGGCCCAGCCGGGCGAGCCGGGGTCGGAGCCCACGTGAAAGGGGCGGCGGGACCACGCCCCACCGCCCCTCACCTCGCTCGGTGACTACCGGGTCTGCTGCGCCGGCACACCACGGGAGATCGGCTCGTCCTCGGTGGGGGAGCCGGCCGCGGCCACCGCGGCGCCCGTGAGGGTGGCGAGCATCTCGCGCACGTTCGTCAGCTGGGCGTTGATCGAGTCGCGGCGGTTGGTGAGAGCCGCCAGCTCGCGCTCCGATTCCGAACGGATGCGGTCCGCCTTGGCGTTCGCGTCGGCCACGATGTCCTCGGCCTGGCGCTGCGCCGTCTCGACGGTCTGACGGGCCCGGCGCTCGGCGTCCGTGCGCAGCTTCTCCGCCTCCAGACGCAGCTGCTCCGCGCGGTGCTCGATCTCCGCGAGGCGCTTCTCCGCCTTCTGCTGACGGGACGCCAGGTCGCGCTCGGACTGCTCGCGGCGCTTGGCGAGGTTCGTCTCGAAGTCGGCGGCGGCCTGCGCGGCCTTGGCGCGGGTCTCCTCGAAGAGGGCGTCGGCCTCCTCGCGCTTGGACTGCGCGTCCTTCTGCGCCTCGGAACGCAGCTGCGCGGCGTCACTCTTCGCCTTCTCGACGACCCGGACGCCCTCGTCCTCGGCCTTGGCCTTGCGCTCCGCGGCGAACGACTCCGCGTCGTTGCGGACCTGCTGGGCCGCCGACTCGGCCAGCTCGCGGTGCTGTTCGGCCGCGCGGCGGGCCTCCTCGCGCAGATCCTTGGCCTCCTCCTCGGCGAGGCGGAGAATCTTCTCGACACGCGCGCCGAGACCGGCGTACGACGGCTCGGCGTCGCTCACCTGGGCCTGGGCGTTCTGTGTCTCGAGGTGAAGCTCCTCGATGCGCTTTTCCAGAGCAGTGATACGGGCCAGAGCGCTGTCACGGTCGGAGACGAGCTTCGAGATGCGTTCGTCCACCTGAGCGCGGTCGTACCCACGCCGCACAAGCTCGAAGCCGTAGGGGGAAGTGTCGCTCATGGGGTTCCTGTCGAATGAGACCGGTGAGGTGATAGGTGGAATCCTAGGGGCCGAAGCGGTGTGTCATCGAGCGGATGCGCGTTTGATACGGAGAATCAGACCCCTTTTGGGTGGCTAAGCGTCAGAGTGCTTGCCAAAAACTTGGGCAAAGGCCCCAGACTCCGACGGACCGCCCCCGCCCGGCTAGCGGTCCGAGGACTTGCCACCCGATCGTGGAGCGCCCACCGTCGCCCCCGCCTTGACGCCGCCGTCCTTGTTCCCCGGCGGGGCCTCGAAGGACTCCAGCGCCTCCAGCACGTCCTGGACGCGCGAGATCTCGGCGTTGATGTCCTCGCGGCGCCGCACCAGGACCTCCAGCTCGCGCTTGCCCTCCTCGACCGTGCGCCGGGCCTCGCGGATCGCCTCGGCCTTCAGCTCCTCGGCCTCGCGGATCAGCGTGGCCTTCTTCTGCTCGGCCTCCTTGAGGAGCCCCTCGGCCTTCTTCACGGCGGCGATCCGGACCTTGCCCGCCTCCGAGTTGGCCTCCGACACCAGCTCCTTGGCCTTCGCCTGCGCCTTGCCGAGCTGCTCCTCGGCCGCCTTGATGAGCGCGTCGCAGCGGTCGCCGGTCGACCTCATCGTCTCGGCGGCCTCGCGGCGGGCCCGCTCGTGCAGCTCCTCGATCTCGGAGGTGATGCGGTCGCGCAGCTCCTCCGCCCGCTCCCTGATGGCGGTCGCGTCCCGCCGGGCGCCGACGAGCAGCTCGTCCGCGTCCGTACGGGCCTTCTCCACCCGCGAGTTGCCCTCGACCGTCGCCTCGGCGACCAGCCGCTCGGCCTCGGTACGGGCCGCGCCGACCATCGTGTCGGCCTGCGCCTCCGCCTCCGCGGTGGTCTTCAGCGCCTGCTGCTGCGCCTCGGTGAGCAGCTTGTCCGCCTCGGCGGCGGTCTCCGTGATGAGGGTGTCGACCTGCTCGGCGGCCTCGGAGCGCCGCTTGTTGGCCTCCTTGCGGGCCTCGTCGAGCGTCGAGTCGGCGTCGTCGCGGGCCACGCTCAGCATGCGGTCGGCCTCCGCCGCCGCCTCCCGCTTGACCCGCTCGGCCTCGGTGCGTACCCGCTCGGCGTGCTGCCGCGCGGAGCCCACCGTCTCGGCGGCCTCGGCGCGCAGCCGCTCCGCGTCGCCGGAGGCGTCCCCGATGAGCTTCTCCGCCTTCGCCACCGACTCGACGCGCAGCCGCTCGGCCTCCTCGATCGCCTCGGTACGGACCCGCTCGGCCTCCGCGATCGACTCCGACTGGAGCCGCTCCGCCTCGGCGATGGTCTCCGACTGGAGCCGCTCCGCCTCGGAACGCGCCTCCGTGATGAGGGTGTCGGCCTGCGTCGCCGCGTCCGACCGGATGCGGTTGGCGTCGTCGCGGGCGTCGGCCCGGGTGCGCGACGCGTCCTGCTCGGCCTGCGCGATGGTGTCCGAGGCCTCCGTGCGCACCCGCTGGGCGTGCGCGGACGCCTCGGAACGCAGCCGCTCCGCCTCCGCGATCGCCTCGCCGACGGTCCGCTCGGCCAGCGCCCTGGCCGCCTCGGTCTCCTCGCTCGCCTCGCGCCGCAGCCGGCTCGCGTCCTCCGCGGCCCGCTCCCGCTCGGAGTAGGCGTCGGCGCGGACCCGGTCCGCCTCCTCCTCGGCCTCCCGGCGGGTACGGTCCGCCGCGTGCTCGGCGGCGGAACGCAGCCCGGTGATCTCCTCCTGCGCCTGCTCGTGCAGCCCGGCCACGGAGTCGCGTACCTGCTGCGCGTGCTGCTCGGCCGCCGACACCATCTCGGTGGCCCGCCGGTCCGCCTCCTCCACCAGCCGTACGGCCTCGGCCTGGGCGTCCTCCACGCGCTTGCGCGCCGACGCCAGCAGTTCCTCGCTCTGCTCGCGGGCCCGCTCACGCTCCTGGTCGGCCTCCTGGCGGGCCGCGCCGAGGTAGTCCTCGGCCTCGCGGCGGCGCCGGCCGGCCTCCTCCTGTGCGGCGGCCAGGGTCTCGGACGCCTCGGCGGCCAGCCGTTCGGCGGCGGCCTGCGCCTCCGCGCGCATCCGGTCGGCGGTGTCCTGCGCCTCGGTCCGCAGCCGCTCCGCCTCCGCGGCGGCCTCCGACCGCAGCCGTACGGCGACGGACTCGCCTTCGGCGCGCGAGGCGGACGCGTCCGCGGCGGCCTCGGTGCGCAGCCGCTCGGCCTCGGTCTCGGCCTGCTGCTGGAGCGTACGGATCCGCTCGGCGGCCTCGCCGCGCAGCCGCTCGGTCTCCTCGGCGGCCTCGCGGCGGATCCGCTCGGCCTCCTCCCGGGCGTCGGTGAGCGCCTGCTCGGCGGCGGCGAGCCGGGTCTCCGCCTCGGTGTGCAGCCGGGTCAGCTCCTCGGCGGCCTCCGCCTGCCGCGCCTCGACGGCGCGCTCGGCCTCCTCGCGCACGGCGAGCGCGGCCCGCTCGGCGTCCGCCGTGATGCCCTCGGCGTGCTCGACGGCCTCGGCGCGGTGGCGCTCGGCCTCCTTGCGGGTGCGTTCCAGGGTCTCCTCGGCCTGCCGGCGCAGCGTGGTGGCCCGCTCGATGGCCTCGGTGCGGACCTTCTCGCTGTCCGCGGTGGCCTTCTGGCGCAGCTCGTCGGCGTCCTGACGGGCCTTCGCCAGCAGTTCCTCGGCGGTCTTGGCCGCTTCCTCGATCTGCTGGACGGCCTCCTTGCGGGCCTCCGCGCGGATCTTCTCGCCCTCGGCGACCGCGTCGGCGCGCAGCTGCTCGGCCTCGCCGCGCAGCCGGCGGGCCTCCTCCTGGAGCTCGACCGTCCTGGCCCGGTACTCCTTGGTGTCGTCCTTCGCCGCGCCCTTGAGCTCCTCGGCGATGTCGTGCGCCTCGGCGCGCAGCCGGTCGGCCTCGGTCTCCGCCTCCCGGCGGATCCGCTCGGCCTCCTCGGCGGCGGCCTTCGTGGTGCGCTGCGCGTCCTCCTGCGCCTTGGTGAGGACGTCCTCGGCGGTCTTGGCCGCCTTCGACAGCTGGGTGGCGCTCTCCTCGGCGGTGAGCGTGCGGGCCTTCTCGGCGGCCTCGGCGAGGAGCTTCTCGGCCTCGGCGCGGGCGTCGGCGACGAGCTGCTCGGCGTCCGCCTTGGTGGCCTCGGCCTCCTTCGTGGCCTCGCTGACCAACCGTGCGACCTGCTCCTTGGCCGTACGGGTGCGCTGCTCGTTGGCGGACTCGGCGCCGGCCAGGGCCTTCTCGGCGGCGGCCTTGGCCTCCGCGACGACCTTCTCGGCCTCGGACTGCGCCTTGCGCAGCGCCTCCTCCGCCTCGGCCAGGCGCTGCTCGGCGGTCCGGCTCAGCTCGGTCGCCTGGCGGCGGGCCGCGTCGGACTCGGTGGCCGTGGAGCTGCGCAGCGCCTCGGCGTGCTCGGTGGCCTCCTGGGCCTGGGTGGAGGCGGCGTTCAGCAAGCGCTCGGCGTCCGTGCGGGCGCGGCGCAGCAGCTGCTCGGCCTCGGCGCGGGCCGTCTCGGCCTCGCTCTGGAGCCGCTGCCGGGCCTCCGCGGTGACCCGTTCGGCCTCGGCGCGGGCGGCCGCCAGGGCCTGCTCGGCCTCGGCGCGCGACTCCTCCAGGAGGCGGCGGGCCTGGGCCTCGGTCCGGGCGCGCAACTGCTCGGCCCACGCCACGTTCTCGTTGACGTGCGACTCGACGGTCTGCCGGCGCTCGGCCAGCTCCTGGTCGAGTTGCTGGCGGCGGGTGACCGCCTCCTGGTGGAGTTCCGCCTGGAGCCGGGCCGCCTGTTCGGCGTGCTCCTGGAGGATGCGCTGGGTCTGCGAGCGGGCCTGGCTCAGCTCCCGCTCGGCGTCCGCGCGGAGCTGGTCGGCCTGCATCTGCGCGTTGCGCAGCAACTGTTCGGCCTGGTAGCCGAGGTCCCCGCCGTCGAAGGAGGGCCGGGACATGATGGTGCGCCGCGCCTCGTGCAACTTGGCGCGCAGCACCTCGACCTGGTAGCCGAGGTCCTCGGCGTGCTGGATCGCCTTTTCCCGCTCGGTCTTCAGCCGCTTCATCTCGGCTTCGAACCGAGTGAGGTGGTCGACGTCAGCCGCCGGCTCCCGCTCCTGGCTCTCGTAGCCCCGCACTGCGCGGTCCCATCCGTCCCCTGGTCGCAACCTTCTCCGTACGAGCTCCGTCCGTCCGCCGAACGGGGCCCCCGGGGAATGGTGTCAGATCAACGGCGGAGCACGGGCTGTCGCCCCGACGCTCGTCCCCCGAAACCCGGACCCCGGATGGTCCTGCCGACATGACGGCAGGACGCCGGTCGCCCTGGCTGGAGCGGCGACCGACCCCAACCCTACCGGCCCATATGTACGAGGGTCAGTGCTCAGGTGACTCAACAGGCGCCGAAGTGACCAGTTCTGTCAGTACTCCGTGGCAATCCTTCGGGTGAAGGAAGGTGATCCGTGACCCCATGGAGCCACGTCGAGGCTCTTCGTACAGCACGCGCACGCCCTTGCCGCGGATGTCCGCGGATTCGGCGTCGACGTCCGCCGTGCCGAAGGCGATGTGGTGGACGCCCTCGCCGTTCTTCGCGAGCCACTTGGCGACGGTGGAGTCCTCGCGGGTCGGTTCCAGGAGCTGGAGGTACGAGGCGCCGCCGTCGGACGTATCGTTGATCTTGAGCATGGCCTCGCGCACGCCCTGCTCCTCGTTGACTTCCGAGTGGAACACCTCGAAGCCGTACGTGGCCCGGTAGAACTCGACGGTGGCGTCGAGGTCGTGGCAGGCGATCCCGATGTGGTCGATTCGCGTCAGCATGGTGTCAGTGCAGCGCGACGGAGGTGGTTACGCAACGTGCGCGCGATCACACCGACGGCCCGATGACGGGTGAAGTACCGGTCAGTACATTCGAAGTAAACCCTCGTTCACTCCTCGGCCCGTGCAAGGCCGGTAAGGGGATCGCAGCTCATGACTGGAACCAACAGCACGACCTCGGTGATCGTCGCGGGCGCCCGGACGCCCATGGGACGGTTGCTGGGCTCGCTGAAGTCCTTCTCCGGAGCCGACCTCGGCGGCTTCGCCATCAAGGCCGCCCTGGACCGTGCGGGGATCGGCGGCGACCAGGTGCAGTACGTGATCATGGGCCAGGTGCTCCAGGCCGGCGCGGGTCAGATCCCGGCCCGGCAGGCCGCGGTCAAGGCCGGCATCCCGATGAACGTCCCGGCGCTCACCGTCAACAAGGTGTGTCTGTCGGGTCTCGACGCGATCGCGCTGGCCGACCAGCTGATCCGCGCGGGCGAGTTCGACATCGTCGTGGCGGGCGGTCAGGAGTCCATGACCAACGCCCCCCACCTGCTGCCGAAGTCCCGCGAGGGCTACAAGTACGGCGCCATCGAGATGCTCGACGCGATGGCGTACGACGGGCTGACCGACGCCTTCGAGAACATCGCCATGGGCGAGTCCACCGAGAAGCACAACACGCGCCTCGGCATCGCCCGCCCGGAGCAGGACGAGATCGCCGCGCTGTCCCACCAGCGGGCCGCCGCCGCGCAGAAGAACGGCCTGTTCGACGCGGAGATCACGCCGGTGGAGATCCCGCAGCGCAAGGGTGAGCCGGTCGTCTTCGGCAAGGACGAGGGCATCCGCCCCGAGACCACCGCCGAGTCGCTCGGCAAGCTCCGTCCGGCCTTCGCCAAGGACGGCACGATCACCGCCGGTTCGGCCTCGCAGATCTCCGACGGCGCCGCGGCCGTGGTCGTGATGAGCAAGGCCAAGGCGCAGGAGCTGGGCCTGGAGTGGATCGCCGAGATCGGCGCCCACGGCAATGTGGCGGGCCCGGACAACTCGCTCCAGTCGCAGCCGTCCAACGCCATCCTGCACGCCCTGAAGAAGGACGGCCTGGAGGTCTCCGACCTCGACCTCATCGAGATCAACGAGGCCTTCGCCGCCGTGGCGGTGCAGTCAATGAAGGACCTCGGGGTGTCGACGGAAAAGGTGAACGTCAACGGTGGGGCCATCGCCCTGGGCCACCCCATCGGCATGTCCGGCGCCCGGCTCGTGCTGCACCTGGCCCTGGAGCTGAAGCGGCGGGGCGGCGGCATCGGCGCGGCCGCGCTGTGCGGCGGCGGCGGCCAGGGGGACGCGCTGATCGTGCGGGTTCCCAAGGCCTGAGTTCCCTGTACGTCATTACCTGAACGGAGCTGTGATGCAGGACGTCTCCTCGCTGGTCGCCCAGGCCAGGGAAGGCCGGCCCCGGGCCGTGGCCCGGCTGATCTCCCTGGTGGAGGGGGCGTCGCCGCAGCTCAGGGAGGTCATGGCGGCGCTGGCCCCGCTGACCGGCAACGCCTATGTGGTGGGCCTGACCGGTTCGCCCGGCGTCGGCAAGTCGACATCCACCTCCGCGCTGGTCACGGCGTACCGCAAGCAGGGCAGGCGGGTCGGCGTCCTGGCCGTCGACCCGTCCTCGCCGTTCTCCGGGGGCGCCCTGCTCGGCGACCGGGTGAGGATGTCGGAGCACGCCTCCGACCCCGGCGTCTACATCCGCTCCATGGCCACCCGCGGCCACCTCGGCGGCCTGGCCTGGGCGGCCCCGCAGGCCATCCGTGTCCTCGACGCGGCGGGCTGCGACGTGATCCTGGTCGAGACGGTCGGCGTCGGCCAGTCCGAGGTCGAGATCGCCTCCCAGGCCGACACCAGCGTGGTCCTCCTCGCCCCCGGCATGGGCGACGGCATCCAGGCCGCCAAGGCCGGAATCCTGGAGATCGGCGACGTGTACGTCGTCAACAAGGCCGACCGGGACGGCGCCGACGCCACCGCCCGCGAGCTGAACCACATGCTGGGCCTCGGCGAGTCCCGCGCCCCCGGCGACTGGCGCCCGCCGATCGTGAAGACGGTCGCCGCGCGAGCCGAGGGCATCGACGAGGTCGTGGAGGCGCTGGAGAAGCACCGCGCGTGGATGGAGGAGCACGGCGTCCTCGCCGAGCGCCGCCGGGCCCGCGCGGCCCGCGAGGTGGAGACGATCGCCGTGACCGCCCTGCGCGAACGCATCGGCGACCTGCACGGCGACCGCCGTCTGAGCACGCTCGCGGAGAAGATCGTCGCGGGCGAGCTGGACCCGTACCGGGCGGCGGACGAACTGGTGACAGGTCTGACCGGGTCGGAGTGAGGCGCACGTCGTCAACTCGGCTGCGCCGCTGATACCCCGACTCCGTGGTCTCTTCTTCGCGTGCGGCACACCCCTTGGCGTAGGGGACACCCCGCCACGGACCGGCCGGCCGCACCGGCGGCCGTGGCTCTCAGGGCGGGTGGTCGACCGGCGGAAGCCCTCGCCGGGAGACCGAGCGGGCCGACCGCCACGGCGGCCGGCCGCGCGGATCCGACGGAACGGTCGACCCCTGGCACGGCGGCCGTCACGGCAGGCGTCAGTCGTCGTCGCCGGCGGCGTCCGCGCCGCCCTTGCCGCCCTTGCCGTCGTCGTGGCGGTCCGCCGTGATCCCGCCGTCGGTCAGGGCGACCTTCCAGTGGTGCTCCTCGGCCGACGAGCCGGCGGTCTCCACCTCCCAGGCGCCCGCGCCGTCGTCGTCCAGGTCGACGGAGGTGACGAAGCCCTTCGTGGCGGCGGTCCCCGCGGCCTCGGCGGCGGTGACGCCGGCGCCCTTGAGCAGGGCACGGGCCTCGCGGACGTCGTCGGCGTCGTCGTCGGCGGTGGGCGTCCCGAGGACGCGGCCCGTCGCCGGGTCGACGAGGACGTCGTACGACGTCGTGCCGGTGCCCAGGATCTCGACCTCCCAGCCGTGGTCGT
Source organism: Streptomyces sp. NPDC033216 (assembly GCF_055577115.1). Taxonomy (NCBI): domain Bacteria; kingdom Bacillati; phylum Actinomycetota; class Actinomycetes; order Kitasatosporales; family Streptomycetaceae; genus Streptomyces; species Streptomyces sp. NPDC033216. The sequence goes on from NZ_JBVIQK010000002.1 coordinate 677,429, forward strand.
CGTCCCCGGTCTCCGTGTCGAGGTCTGCGGAGACGGCCGTGCCCGGCCGGGACTTCAGCGCCGCCGCGATGGCCTCGGCCGCGCTCACCTCGGTGCCACCCGGTGTCCCGGCCGCCTGCCGCGTGGTCCGTACGTCCGCCGTCGTCCGCCCTGCGTCGTCGTCCGCGAAGGCGGCCGCGGTGCCTGCGCCGATCGCGACGGACGCGACGACGGCGGCGATGACGAGCTTGCGCTTCATGGGTTTCCTCCCGGTGCGGTGCTGCTTCGGTCCCGTGGGTCGGGTTCGACGGGGACCACGCTGCCCGAGCCGACCTGAAGGCACGCTGAAGCAACCTGAAGATCGGTTCAGCTTCGGTTTGCGACCCTGGTCCGCATGCGCCTGTTGATCGTCGAGGACGAGAAGCGCCTCGCCCTATCCCTCGCCAAGGGTCTGACCGCCGAGGGCTTCGCCGTGGACGTCGTGCACGACGGCCTGGAGGGGCTGTACCGCGCGAGTGAGTCGCCGTACGACCTGCTCCTCCTCGACATCATGCTGCCCGGCATGAACGGCTACCGGGTCTGTTCCGCCCTGCGCGCCGCCGGGAACGACGTCCCGATCCTCATGCTCACCGCAAAGGACGGCGAGTACGACGAGGCGGAGGGCTTGGACACCGGCGCGGACGACTACCTCACCAAGCCGTTCTCGTACGTCGTCCTGGTGGCGCGCGTGAAGGCCCTGCTGCGGCGCCGCGGACAGGGCGCCGGGTCCTCCCCGGTGCATGTGCTCGGCGAGCTGAGGGTGGACACCGCAGCCCGCCGGGTCTTCCTGCGCGGCGACGAGGCGGCGCTCACCGCCAAGGAGTTCGCCGTCCTGGAGCAGCTGGTGGTGCGGGCCGGCGAGGTGGTGTCGAAGGCCGACATCCTCGAGCACGTCTGGGACTTCGCCTACGACGGCGACCCCAACATCGTCGAGGTCTACGTCAGCGCGCTGCGCCGCAAACTGGGCGCCGGACTCATCCGCACGGTCCGCGGCGCCGGGTACCGGCTGGAACGGGCGGAGGCGGACCGATGAACCTACCGGCCGGCGGGCGCGGAGGCGGACCGATGAACCTACCGGCCGGCGGGCGCGGAGGCGGACCGGTGGACGCAGGGGCTGGAACGGGCGGAGGCGGACGGATGAGACGCCGGCTCGGGTCCGTCCGGGCCCGCGCCACCGTGGGCACCACACTCGTCGTCGCCGTGGCGCTGCTCGCGGCCGGGACGGCCGTCCTGCTGTCGCTGTGGACCAACCTGAGCGGTCAGGCGGCCGCCCGGGCGGAGCGCACCGCGCGCGAGGTCGCCGCCGAACTCGCCGCCGGACAGCCCTACGGCGAACTGTCCCTGGACGACGACGACCGGCCCGTGCAGGTCGTCGCCGAGGACGGAACCCTGGTCGCGGTCAGCGAGCACCTGGAGCGGATCAGCGGGACGGGGTCGGACGCGGTGCGCCCGGCGACCGCCCGCGCCGTCGCTCGGGGGGGCGACGAGGACGCGGACGACGACGCCGGGGTCTTGGCTCTCCGGCCCGGCGAGATCGCCGAGCACCCCTCCTACAGCGACGGCTCCGCCACCGTGGACGGAGACGGCGCCGACTACCGCTTCGCCGCCGTGGAGGTCGAGACGCAGGACCGCGGCACCCTCACCGTGTACGCGGGCGCGCCCCTGTCCACCGAGCGCGCCGCCGTCCGCACCGCGCTCACCGTCATGCTGATCGGCCTTCCGCTGCTGCTGGCCGTGGTCGCCGGCGTGACCTGGCTGATGACCCGGCGGGCACTGCGCCCGGTCGAGGGCATCCGGCGGGAGATGGCCGCGATCACCGCGTCCGCGGACCTCGCCCGCCGGGTGCCCGAGCCGGACACCCACGACGAGGTCGCCCGGCTCGCCCGCACCACGAACGAGACGCTGGCCGCGCTGGAGACCGCCGTGGAACGACAGCGCCGTTTCGTCGCCGACGCCTCGCACGAACTGCGCAGCCCCATCGCCTCGCTGCGCACCCAGCTCGAAGTGGGCGCCGCGCATCCGGAGCTGCTGGACGTGCCGGGCGCCGTCGAGGACACCGTGCGACTCCAGCGGCTGGCCGCCGACCTGTTGCTGCTGGCCCGACTGGACGCCGGGGAGCGACCGGCGGACGCGCGGGTGGACCTGGCGGCGCTGGCGCGCGAGGAGTCGGGCGGCCGGAGCCGGGTGACCGTGGACGCGGAGCCGGCGGAAGTGTCCGGATCCAGGGGGCAGTTGCGACGGGTGTTGGCCAACCTGCTCGACAACGCGGAGCGGCACGCCCGCGAGGCGGTCACGGTGACCGTACGGAGGCAGGGTGAGAGGGCTGTCGTCACGGTCGCCGACGACGGGGACGGCGTGCCGGAGGCGGACCGGGAGCGGGTCTTCGAGCGGTTCGTCCGGCTCGACGCGGCCCGCAGCCGCGACGACGGCGGGGCGGGGCTCGGCCTGGCCATCGCCCGCGACGTGGCCGTACGACACGGCGGCAGCCTCACGGTCCGTGCGACGCCGGAAGGCGGAGCCCTGTTCGAGCTCCGCCTTCCGGCGCTCTGACGGCTTCGGACGGGTCGCGTCGGTTCAGCCGCGTCGGTTCAGCCGCTTCGGCTCACCGCTCACGGGCGTCCCCGCTGCTCGCGGAGGTGGTCCGCGATCGGTGTCAGGGCCTTGTCGAGTTCCGCCAGGGCCTCGGGGGAGAGGAGATCGATGAAGTGCTGACGCACGGACGCCACATGATGGGGCGCGACCTTGCGCATCGTCTCCATGCCGTGCTCGGTGAGGACCGCGTACAGACCGCGGCGGTCGGACTCGCAGTTCTCCCGGCGCACCAGATGGGCGTTCTCCATGCGGGTGATCTGGTGGGAGAGCCGGCTCTTGGACTGGAGGGTGGCGGACGCGAGGTCGCTCATCCGCATCCGGACGTCCTCCGACTCGGAGAGGTTCACCAGAATCTCGTAGTCGTTCATGGTCAGCCCGAACGGCTGAAGATCCTTTTCGAGCTGGTACGTCAACAGCCTGTTGACCTCCAGATGGGTGCGCCAGGCGCACTGCTCCGCTTCGGTCAGCCAGCGCGTGGCCGTTTCGGTCTCCATAAGTGAAGTCTACCTAAAATGTTGAAAGGCGAACTAGTCAGGGTGGTGTGACAGTGCGCACGCGTTCGACGTCACACTCCGCAGACTACCGCTCACAGCCCGAAGCGACGCTGGAGGTCTCCCAGCTGTCCGGGAAGGCGCGGTGCGCCCGCTTGACCTCCGACGCCCCCCGGCCCGCCACCACCGGGTACCCCCGGCTCGTGCGGAACGGCCCCCGTGGCCTGCTCGGCCATGAGGGTCTCGGTGGACTGGAGCAGCACCGTGCCGGCGCCCACGAACTCGAACTGGTGCTCCTCCCCGGAAGCCCCGCCGAGGCCCGTCAGCGCACGTAGGCCGCCCATCACGCCCGTCATGTACCCGTGGTCGTAGTGATGGCACGGAGACGGGCAGTCGGCCCAGCCGACGAGCGCCTGCGGGTCCACCCGGATCGGGGGTTCCATGAACACCACCGGGCCGTTAGATGCGGCGACGAACTTGCCGGTTCCGATCAGGGTCAGAAAACCCGGAACGATCGACTGCTTCAGTGCGAGAGTTGGCTGAAAAGCGAGCAGATTGCCCGAGCGAATGGTCAGATTGCCGTCTTCGAGGTCGTACGAGTTCACATCGAAGGCCCGGTCGGCGAGGAGCATCTTGCCCGAGCCCTCCGCCACGACCCAGTCGCTCGCGTGCAGAGGCGAATGGAACGACGTGCGCACCAGACGGTCCAGCCGGCCGTGCCCGATGCCGTTGAAGTCGATCGAGCCGTAGTAGGCGACCATCTTCCCCTTCTGGAGGAACCACTGGCTCCCCTTCAGCTCCACACAGAAGGTGTACGCGTTCACGTTGTCGTCGACCGGCAGGGTCATCGGGTCGAACACGGTGGGGCCGGTGCCCGGGTAGGTGGTCACAGCTTCTCCTCCGACGCCTGGACGTACACCGTGCCGCTGCCGCTCAGCTCCAGCTGGAACGCCTCGCCGGAGCCGCGCCCCACCATGTCCCGCCAGCCCAGGGCCGTGGACAGCTTGTTGCGGACGTCGCCGTGGTGGGCGACGTAGGCCTGCGGGTCGACATGGACCGGGCGCTGGGGGGTGATGGGGACCTCGAAGACGCCGCCGTGGGCCATCACGGCGACCGAGCCGTGGCCCTTGAGTGTCGTGGTGAACAGGCCCTGGCCGCTGATCTGGCCGCGGACCATGCCCATGACGCCGCCCTGGGAGCCCATGAACATGGTGCCCTGCTGGAGGGTGCCCTCGAAGGCGAGGAGACGGTCCGCCTCGACGCAGAGAGTCTCGCCGGTGAGGTCGATGATCTGGACGTGGTGGCCGCCGTGCCCGAACAGGACCGTGCCGCTGCCCTCGACGGACATCAGGGGCGTGTCCTCGTTCGCCAGCCGGCGGCCGATCATGGACATCACACCGCCCTGGCCGCCCTGCGTGTTCGGGGTGAAGGACACCTCGCCCGTGTAGGCGAGCATCGCGCCGCGCTGGCTGAACAGGCGCCGGCCGGGCAGCACGGTCGCCTCGACCATCTTGGAGTTGATCTCCCGGAAGGGCATGTCACACGTCTCCCGCGATCGTGTTCCGCTCGCTGGGCTGGACGTACACGAGGCCGTTCCCCTCGAACCGGATCTGGAAGGCCTCGCCGCCGCCCTCGCCCATCAGCGTGCGGAACGTCACACCGGACTGGAAGGACTGCCGGACATCGCCCTGGTGGGCGACGTACGCCCCCGGGTCCACGGTCAGCGGGAACTGCGGGCTCACCCGGAGCACCACCGCCGGACCGTCGGAGGTGATCGCCGCCTGGCCGTGTCCCTCGACGGTCGTGGTGAACAGCCCGTTGCCCTGCGAGGCGCCGCGCAGGCCGGTGAACGACGTGCCCGTCCTCAGTCCCGCGTCCGTCGCGAGCAGATTGCTCGACTCCACGTACAGCTTGTCCCCCTGGAGACTCACGAGGTTGATCTCGGAGGCGCGGTCCGCGAACCAGCAGGTCCCCTGCCCCCTCACCTCCATCACGGTCATCTGCTCGCCGGTGAGTCGCCGGGTCACCATGCCCCGCAGTCCCTCACCGCCGCCGCTCATCTTCTTGAAGGCCATCTGCCCGTCGTACGCGACCATCGAGCCGTTCTTCGCCTTGACGGCGTCTCCGGTCATGTCGACGGCGAGCACCTTGCTGCCTTGGAGTCGAAACATCGCCACGCTGCGAAGGTAGCCTTTGGGGCGCCGTGCCGACAGGGCTACCGGGTGGAGATCGTCCCTGAATGTTCCCCTAGGGCCTCTCCGCTCCGGCCGGGCGCCGCCCGGCACCGGCCCCCGCCCGCCCCGCACCCCGGCCCGCTCCCCGCGCCGCCCGTTTGCCACAATGGACGAACGCTTGTGCGTGCGTTCACAAACGGACCGGATCAGTAACGCATCTCCCACCGAAGGTGACCCGTGGACCTCAAGACAGCCTCCGCCCTCCGCCGCCTCCGCCTGGTCTCCGCCCCCGAGGCGGTCTCGTTCCTGCTGCTGCTCGTCTGCTCGGTGCTCAAGCGCACCACGGACTTCAACGCGGTGCCGGTGATGGGCATGGTCCACGGCGTGCTGTTCGTGCTGTACGTCATCTTCTGGGCGGACGCCTGGAACCGCACCAGGTGGTCACTGCGGACCGCGGCCCTCTACTTCGTCCTCTCGGTCCTGCCGACCGGCGGCTTCTTCGCCGAGCGCGGGCTCCGCCGGGAGGCCGAGGACGCGGTCATCGCCTCCCGCGCCCGGCGCGAGGGCGTGGTGGGGGCGTCGTGATCGTCGCCTTCTCCGTCACCCCGCTCGGCGTCGGCGAGGACGTCGGGGAGTACGTCGCCGACGCGGTCCGCGTGGTCCGCGAGTCGGGCCTGCCGAACCGCACCGACGCCATGTTCACCTCCGTCGAGGGCGAGTGGGACGAGGTCATGGACGTCGTCAAGCGGGCCGTCGCCGCCGTCGAGGCGCGGGCCCCACGCGTCTCCCTGGTCCTCAAGGCGGACATCCGCCCCGGCGTGACGGACGGCCTGACGTCGAAGGTGGAGACGGTGGAGCGGCATCTGACGACGCGGGGGGAGTGACCGAGCGGGACGGCCTCCGTGCCAGGGGGCGAGGCGCCCGGTCGGAGGGGTCGAGGGGCCCGGGCCGGCGGTCCGAGCGGCCGGTCGGAGAGGACGAGGCGGGTGCGGCCGGCGGTGTGAGGCGCGGACCGACGGTGCAGGCACCCGGTGGGGTCGCTCACCGCCGCCCCGACGCCCGCCGCGGTCACTGCCGCACCGCCCGCTGGGCCACCGGTCCCCTTCCTCCGGCGCGCCCACGGAAAACGCGCTTGGGCGATCGCTCGATCGGGCGATCCCGGAAAGGGTTACGGCCCGCGACGGACGGCTAACCTCTTCCGGGAATCGATCAGGCCCCGTCCGGCGGGCGGCATTCACGCGGAGGCGAAGTGGCAGCGCGGCGCGGGCCGGTGCGGGTGGGTGAAGCGATGGCCACGGCCGTGCGGAAGGTGCTCGTGGCGGCGGTGACGGTCCTGTCGCTGGCCGCTTCGGGTGGCGGTACGGCGCCCCCGCGCGCGGATGCGGGCCACTGCGCGCTCGCCCCCGGCGCACTGACGCTCGACGACCTGCCGGCCGGGTCCTCCGTGCTCGACTGCGCGGCCGTCGGCCGCCTCGTCACCCACGCCGGAGCCGGCGTCACCGTCCCCGGCCCCGGCATGAAGGTGAGCGTCGAGGCCCTCACGGTGGACGGCTCCCCGCACGGCTTCACCCTGGCGGTCGCCGCCGACGGCACCGTCTCCTACGACCTGACCGACACCGCAACGCACACGATCGTCCCCGGCCGGGCCCGTGCGTCGGCCGGCGTCCCGGACCACGCCCGTGCGTCGGCCACCGCCCCCGACCACGCCCGTCATTCGGCCACCCTCCCCGGCCGGGCCCGCGCCGCGTGCGCCGACGGCGCCTACGCCACCGCCGACCACAAGGAGTACGACACCTACGGGTGGTTCCTCGGTGACGGCACCCTGCCCGCGAACCTCGCCCCCGTCGACGCCCGCCAGGCCTTCGAGGACGCCATCGGCACCATCACGGCCAGCCGCAACGACTGCGGCTTCGACGACACGGTCACCGCGAAGGCCCGGTTCCTGTCCCGGACCGGCAACGAGGCCGACATCGACCGCGAGGCCCGCTGCACGGCACGCGACGGCATGAGCGTCTGGGACGCCGGGGACCTCGGCGCCGGAGTCGTCGCGACGACCTGCTCCTGGAGCCGGGACCTGTCGGGCGGACCCGACGAGCTGCGCGAGGCCGACGTCCGCTTCAACACCCACGACCACGCCTTCACCGACCGTCCCACCGGCGCCTGCTCCCACGTGTACGACCTCCGCAGCGTCGCCACCCACGAGGCAGGGCACGTCTTCGGTCTGGCCCACGTGGGCCAGGGCCATGAGAGCCAGACCATGTTCACCAACTCCGTCGCCTGCTCCACCGCTGCCCGCACCCTGGGCCGCGGCGACGTGCTCGGCCTGCGCGCCCTGTACTGAGGGGACGGCACCGCCGGGCGGGCCGGAAGCCCCGGGCGACCGAAAGCCGAGACGAGGCTGACCGCGATATGACCGACGGGTAGGGTCTGGTGCCGTGCCGAAGCCGCTCAGCCTTCCGTTCGACCCCATCGCCCGCGCCGACGAACTCTGGAAGCGGCGCTGGGGAAACGTGCCGTCCATGGCCGCGATCACCTCGATCATGCGCGCCCACCAGATCCTCCTCGCCGAGGTCGACGCGGTGGTCAAGCCCTACGGGCTGACCTTCGCGCGCTACGAGGCCCTGGTGCTGCTCACCTTCTCCAAGGAGGGGGAACTGACCATGTCGAAGATCGGCGAGCGGCTCCAGGTGCACCCCACCTCCGTGACGAACACCGTCGACCGCCTGGTGAAGTCGGGTCTCGTCGCCAAGCGCCCCAACCCCAACGACGGCCGCGGCACCCTCGCCACCATCACCGACAAGGGCCGGGAGGTCGTCGAGGCGGCCACCCGCGACCTGATGGCCATGGACTTCGGCCTCGGCGTGTACGACGCGGAGGAGTGCTCGGAGATCTTCGCCATGCTGCGCCCGCTGCGGGTGGCGGCCCACGACTTCGACGAGGAGTGAGCCGGGAGCGGTCCGGGGAGGGAATCGGGGAGCGATCCGAGGAGCCACCCTGGGGCAAGATCGCCCGGAACGCCTGGTTACGCTCGACGGCATGAAGAAGAGCGTGCTGACCCGCTACCGCGTCATGGCCTACGTCACCGGTGTGCTCCTGGTCCTGCTGTGCCTGTGCATGATCGGCAAGTACGTGCTGGACCTGAGCGGTGCCGCGGACGCCACCCGTGCCGTCTCCATCGCGCACGGCTGGCTCTACGTCGTCTACCTCGTCTTCGCCTTCGATCTGGGCTCCAAGGCCAGGTGGCCGGTCCGCAAGCAGCTCTGGGTGCTGCTGGCCGGGACCGTCCCCACGGCCGCCTTCTTCGTCGAGCGGAACGTCACGCGCGAGCTGGGGACCAGGGTCGCCGAGGAAGCGCCGGCGGTCGCCAAGGCCTGACCCCGCACCGCCGTACGCATGCGTACGGCGGTCTCCCATCGACATTTACTTGGACGTCCTAGTAAATTCGGGGGTATGGACGCTGACGCCATCGAGGAAGGCCGCCGACGCTGGCAGGCCCGGTACGACGCCGCGCGCAAGCGCGACGCAGACTTCACCACGCTCTCCGGCGATCCCGTGGAGCCGGTGTACGGGCCCCGGCCCGGCGACACCTACGAGGGCTTCGAGCGGATCGGCTGGCCCGGCGAGTACCCCTACACCCGCGGGCTGTACCCGACCGGCTACCGGGGGCGCACCTGGACCATCCGGCAGTTCGCCGGGTTCGGGAACGCCGAGCAGACCAACGAGCGCTACAAGATGATCCTCGCCAACGGCGGCGGGGGCCTCTCCGTCGCCTTCGACATGCCGACCCTGATGGGCCGCGACTCCGACGACCCGCGCTCGCTCGGCGAGGTCGGGCACTGCGGGGTCGCCATCGACTCGGCCGCCGACATGGAGGTCCTCTTCAAGGACATCCCCCTCGGCGACGTGACGACCTCGATGACCATCAGCGGACCGGCCGTGCCGGTCTTCTGCATGTACCTCGTCGCCGCCGAACGGCAGGGCGTGGACCCGGCCGTCCTCAACGGCACCCTCCAGACCGACATCTTCAAGGAGTACATCGCCCAGAAGGAGTGGCTCTTCCAGCCCGAGCCCCACCTGCGCCTCATCGGCGACCTGATGGAGTACTGCGCCGCCGGCATCCCCGCGTACAAGCCGCTCTCCGTCTCCGGATACCACATCCGCGAGGCCGGCTCGACGGCCGCGCAGGAACTGGCCTACACCCTCGCCGACGGCTTCGGGTACGTGGAACTCGGCCTGTCCCGCGGACTGGACGTCGACGTCTTCGCCCCCGGCCTGTCCTTCTTCTTCGACGCGCACCTCGACTTCTTCGAGGAGATCGCCAAATTCCGTGCCGCGCGCCGGATCTGGGCCCGGTGGATGCGGGACGTCTACGGGGCCAAGTCCGAGAAGGCGCAGTGGCTGCGCTTCCACACGCAGACCGCCGGCGTCTCCCTGACCGCCCAGCAGCCGTACAACAACGTGGTGCGTACGGCCGTGGAGGCGCTCGCCGCCGTGCTCGGCGGGACCAACTCGCTGCACACCAACGCGCTGGACGAGACCCTCGCGCTGCCCTCCGAGCAGGCCGCCGAGATCGCGCTGCGCACGCAGCAGGTGCTGATGGAGGAGACCGGGGTCGCCAACGTCGCCGACCCGCTGGGTGGTTCCTGGTACGTCGAGCAGCTGACCGACCGCATCGAGGCCGACGCCGAGAAGATCTTCGAGCAGATCAAGGAGCGGGGGCTGCGGGCGCATCCCGACGGGCGGCACCCCATCGGGCCCGTCACGTCCGGCATCCTGCGGGGCATCGAGGACGGATGGTTCACCGGGGAGATCGCCGAGTCCGCGTTCCGGTACCAGCAGTCGCTGGAGAAGGGCGAGAAGCGGGTCGTCGGCCTCAACGTGCACACCGGGTCGGTGACCGGGGACCTGGAGATCCTGCGGGTCTCCCACGAGGTGGAGCGGGAGCAGGTGCGGGAGTTGGGCGCCCGGCGGGCGGTCCGCGACGAGTCGGCCGTGCGGGCGGCACTGGACGCCATGCTGGCCGCCGCCCGGGACGGGTCCAACATGATCGGGCCGATGGTGGAGGCGGTGCGGGCCGAGGCGACGCTGGGCGAGATCTGCGGGGTGCTGCGGGAGGAGTGGGGGGTCTACACGGAGCCGGCGGGGTTCTAGGTGACGGGCGGCCGGGGTGTTCTTCGCCTCCGGCCGCCCTTCCCGTCCTTCGCCTCCGGCCGCCCGTCCCGTTCGCTGGGCGGCCGTGCCCCAGGGGTCGCCGTCTTCCGGCCAGGACGGCCGCTGTCTCACCCGCCGGACGGGCCGCTGCTGCCGCCGGACGGGCCGGCGCCGGCTGAGGCTCCCGCCAGGCCGTGCAGCAGGACCCGGGTGAAGTCCCGTACCCACTCCTCGTCGGCCGGTTCCGCGCTGACCAGGGTGCGGTGGACCACCGCGCCCGCGACCATGTCGAAGATCAGGTCCACCGTGCGGGCCGCTTCGGTCGGAGCCGCCTCCGGGGGGAGTTCGCCCCGGACCTGGGCACGGGCCCGGCCCTCCAGGACCAGGTCCTTCTGGGGGTCGACGATGGACGCGCGGATGCGTGCGCGCAGGGCGTCGTCGCGGGTGGATTCCGCGACCACCGCCATCAGGCCGCTCCTGGCCTCCGGACGGGCGAGGATCGCCGCGAACTGGAGGACCACGCCCTCGATGTCGGCGGCCAGGCTGCCCCGGTCGGGGAGCTCGAGTTCGTCGAAGAGTTCCGCGACCGCGTCCACGACCAGTTCGTTCTTGCCCGACCAGCGACGGTAGAGCGTCGTCTTGGCCACACCCGCCCGGGTCGCCACGTCCCCCAGCGTCAGCTTGGACCAGCCCAGCTCGACCAGCGCCTGGCGGGTCGCGGACAGGATCGCGGTGTCAGCGGCGGCGCTGCGCGGGCGTCCGCCACGGCTGGCAGGGGTGCGGCTCTGCATCCTCCGACGATAACCGGCCGGATCCGCGCGGTCGTGAGGGAGATCACCGGGGTGGGGCGGCGGAGAAGGTCTCCGCAGTATTACGCTACGACTCGTAGCGAAAGCTCGTGAACGGACGTACACGAGTCGCGACCGGACGGTGCGGGGTGGGGACCCGGCGCTCTTTTCGGATCGCTTTTCACGCACACGCGCGGACGGGGGAGGATAGACGCATGCAGCCACGGAACATGTCCATGAGCGGGGTCGTCGACCTCGCCGCGGTGAAGGCGGCCCAGGAGGCCAAGGCGAAGGCGGAGCAGGCTCGGGCGGAAGCCGCCCGGCAGGGCGGGACGGGGGCGGTGTCGCCCTCGGACCTGGTCATCGACGTAGATGAGGCCGGGTTCGAGCGGGACGTCATCCAGCGGTCCGCCGAGGTGCCGGTCGTCATCGACTTCTGGGCCGAGTGGTGCCAGCCCTGCAAGCAGCTCAGCCCGGTGCTGGAGCGGCTCGCTGTCGAGTACGACGGGCGGTTCCTGCTCGCCAAGATCGACGTCGACGCCAACCAGATGCTGATGCAGCAGTTCGGGGTGCAGGGCATCCCGGCCGTCTTCGCCGTCGTCGCCGGGCAGGCGCTGCCGCTCTTCCAGGGGGCCGCCGGCGAGACGCAGATCCGTCAGACCCTCGACCAGTTGGTGCAGGTCGCCGAGCAGCGCTTCGGCCTCACCGGCCTCACCGTCGACCCCGAGGCGGAGCCCGGTGAGCGTGCCGAGGCCGCCGAGGCGCCGGTCGGCCCGTACGACGCCTTGCTGGAGGCGGCCGTACGGGCGCTGGACGCGGGGGACTTCGGCGGGGCGGTGCGCGCGTACCAGAACGTGCTGACCGACGACCCCGGCAACACGGAGGCCAAACTCGGCTTGGCGCAGGCCGAGTTGCTGCACCGGGTGCAGGACATGGATCCGCAGCGGGTGCGCAAGGAAGCCGCCGACAGGCCCGGTGACGCGCGGGCGCAGATCGCCGCCGCCGACCTCGATCTGGTGGGCGGGCACGTCGAGGACGCCTTCGGGCGGCTCATCGACACCGTGGCCCGTACGGCCGGTGACGAGCGCGACGCCGCACGGCTGCGGCTGCTCGAACTGTTCGAGGTGGTCGGGCCCGACGACCCGCGGGTGACCGCGGCGCGCCGGGCGTTGGCGCGCGCCCTGTTCTAGTCGGGTGCTGGCCCCGGTTCTGACCAGTCGTTAAACGTCGGGGCCGGTGGTGTCCGAGGGAAAGTTGTGCCGAGACGGTTCCGCAGCGGCCGCGTTTTACCAAATCTTGGTAATCGCGGCCGCTGTTACTTGCAGTAAGTCCAGGCCGTTGTTCTGTCGGTTTCTGTCCAACGATCAATAGTTTTGTCCTGGCCGTAGTTGCCACCGAGCGTCGCCGGTCGAGACCTATGGGTCGTTGTTCGGTTATCCGGCCGTTACTAGCGAGTAACGAACCCCCTTGTGCGGGCGACGAGAATGCACCACGATCGGCCACGCTCGGTCCATTCCCGTACCCCGACAGCCGGTTGGGTCAACGGGTCTTCCTGGGTCCCCACCGAGCAGAGACGACGGCAGTGGCGTCGGCTCTTGGGCAGGGGGGTCTTCGCCACGGCGAAGCCTGTCCAGCAAGGTTGTGCGTGATGCGTGTCAGGCGCGACCAGTGGTTGTCGCTCGGGGGTGATCGCCGGTGATTCGGGCGCGGTTCGCGCCTCCGAGTGCAGGCGCTCCCCTTCCCGAGGACGTAGCACTTCTCCCATCCCTGCCCGGCTGAGCCGCCGTTCCGGAGGCTAGTCAGGGCCAGGAGATGTACGTCCGAGAAGGAGGAAATATGGAGTCCCAGGTGCGTGGCGGGACCAGATGGAAGCGGTTCGCTGTGGTCATGGTGCCCAGCGTCGCCGCCACGGCGTGTATAGGTGTCGCCCTCGCGCAGGGTGCGCTCGCCGCGTCGTTCAGCGTTTCGGGTCAGTCGTTCAAGGTCACCGCGGACAAGCTCGTCGGTACGGGCTTCTCGCAGTACGGCGCGATCGACTCGGGCTACACCCTCGACGGCAAGAAGACGGCTCACCCCGTCGCCGTCTCCGGGTTCAAGAGCGCGTCGATCACGAACATGTGCCAGTCCGTGGTCACGCCGAACATCCCGCTGCTCGGCTCGGTCAGCCTCACGCTGAAGGCCGGCGGTGGCAACACCCCGGTCCAGGCCGAGAACCTCTTCATCGACGTCGAGGACCTCGCGGCCGACGCGACGTTCAAGAACATCGACATCGGTGTTGCCGCCAAGGACCTGAAGAAGGGTCCGGGCATCAAGGACGGCGACACCGCGAACCCGTTCGGGTTCGCGCAGGAGGCCGAGTCGGCCACCCTGACCGACGTGAAGCAGACGGCGTGGGCCACCACCGCCGGAACCTTCAAGCTCAGCGGCCTGAAGATGTCGCTGTCGACGGGTGTCAAGGAGTGCTACTAAGCACTCCCTGACGGGCGGGGGAGCCGGTGGCGCCCCCGCCCGTCCAGTCTCACCTGTCCGGACCTGAGCGCCCGCCCAGCAGTGAGCGCCGGTCCCCGCAAGCAGGACAACCACCACAGCAACGCCGCACCAGGGAGCTGTTTTCCATGAGCGCCGAGACCCCTGTCGCCCCCGGCCAGTTCGACCACCGGAGGCAGCAGTTCCGCGCCTGGCGGGGCACGAGGCCGTTCTGGGCCGGCCTGTTCGTTCTGATCAGCGGGCTCCCCATCGCCTACTTCCCGTACGCGCACCTCCAGATCGGTCATCTGACGCTGGCGATGGCGACCACCGCCGGCGCCGGCTCACTGATCATCGGCGGGCTGCTGGTGGTGCTGGGCGTCAGCCTGTGGTTCCAGAAGCACGTACGGGTCTTCGCGGGCGTCGCGGCGATCCTGCTGGGACTCGTCTCCATCCCGGTGTCCAACCTCGGCGGCTTCCTCGTCGGCTTCCTCCTGGCCCTGATCGGCGGAGCGATGGCCGTGTCCTGGGCGCCGGGAGCGCCGCCGGCGGAGCAGGTGCCGGGGAACGGCCCGGGCACGGGCACCACCCCCGCCGCCGGCTACCCGGAGCACCCGGGAGCCGCCCCGGCGGGTGGGCCCACCCAGAACCCGTACAGCACGGGTCCGGCCTTCACCAAGGACGACGTCGGCGGCACGGACGAGCCGAACGAACTGTCAGGAACGAGCCCGGCCAACGGGGCGAACGGGAGGCACAGTGCCGGCTGACGAGGTGTCCACCGGGAGCGGTGTGGACGCTGCCCGCGTGAGAACCGGGCCCCGACACGCGGCACCCAAGAAGCCGCTGTTCACCAGGCTCCACATGCCGGCCGGCAAGGCGATAGCCCTGGCGGCCATGCCGACGGCGGTCCTCATGGGCATGGGGTTCACGCCGACCCTCGCCAACGCCGAGGACCAGCCGGCGTCCAAGAGCCTGACCATCGACGAGTACAAGGACTGCGTCGCGGCCCTGGAGGACTCCGAGAGCGCCTCCGCGTCGCCCACCCCGTCCGCCTCGGAGAGCGCGAGCGACTCCGCGGACGACGCGAAGGACGACTCGGCCTCCGGTTCCCAGGACGACTCCAAGGACGACTCCAAGGACGAGGGAACCGGCGGTACGTCGGACTCCTCCGGCGGTTCGGGCGGCTCCACTTCGCCGGATTCAGGTTCCGGCGAAGCGGTCGAGCCCGCCCCCGCGGCCTCGTCGGCGGCGTCCGAGCCGCAGAAGTCCGAGACCTCCGGCGACACTCCGACGACCACCCCGTCGTCGTCCGAGACCGGCAAGAACCTGCTGGACACGATCGGCGACACGATCACCGATCTGTTCGACGGCAAGGACGCCGGGAAGACGGCCACCGCGAGCCCGACCCCGTCGGCCTCCGAGTCCGCCTCGACGGGCACCGGCGGCGACACCTCGACGGACACCGGCACGGGCGACTCCGGGAAGGGCGACTCCGGGAAGGGCGACTCCGGCACGGGCGACTCCGGGAAGGGCGGCTCCGGGCAGGGCGACTCCGGCGACGCGGCCGGTGACGCCCGCGGTGACGCCGTGAAGGACACCGCCGGCGAGGCGGGCGACACGGTGGAGGACACCGGGGAGAAGGCGGAGGAGACGGCCACGGACGGCGCGGACGCCACGGCCTCGCCGAGCCCGTCCGAGAGCGCCACGACCGACGTCGACGACTGCCCGGTCGCCACCGAGGACGAGAGCGGCATCGACAACACGACACCGCTGCCGGACGACCCGTGGTACCTCAACGCCAGCTCGCTGCTCCTCAAGGGCGCCGACTACCAGGGCATCGTCGAGGTGAAGACGGCCAACGGGACCAAGAAGAAGGTCCTGAAGTACGTCGTCTCCCAGGGCACCGACATCGGTGACCTGCACCAGACGGTCAGCGACAAGCAGGCGGGCGTGACGTACCACGTCCAGGCCGGCTCGGGCACGACGTCGACCATCCGCAACGGCGACACGATCATGTACACCGAGAGCATCTCGGGGAACCTGTTCGGTCTGATCCCGGTGACGTTCGACCCGGAGAACCCGCCTCCGCTGAACATCCCGCTGATCTACTTCACCAAGGTGAAGGTCGTCCAGGCCGGCCAGTTCGGCGGCGACCTCCACATACCGGGGATGCACCTCTACAACACCAAGTAGGCATCCCCCCGCAGTCCCGTCCGGGAGCCGCACAAGGCCTGAGGGCGCCCCCTTCCACAGGGGGCGCCCTCAGTGCCGTTCAGCGGTCCGCCGGCGCGGCTCAGCCGCGACCTTCCTCGCCCAGGTGGTGGACGCGGACCATGTTGGTGGTGCCGGGGACGCCGGGAGGCGAACCGGCGGTGATGACCACGATCTCGCCCGGGTTGAAGCGGTTGAGCTTGATGATCTCCTGGTCCACCAGGTCGACCATCTCGTCGGTGCTGTTCACGAACGGCACGACGTGCGACTCGACGCCCCAGCTGAGCGCCAGCTGGTTGCGGGTGCCCTCGTCGGTGGTGAAGGCGATGATCGGCTGGGTCGCGCGGTAGCGCGAGAGACGACGGGCGGTGTCGCCGGACTGGGTGAACGCCACCAGGCCCCGGCCGCCGAGGAAGTCGGCGATCTCGCACGCGGCGCGGGCGATCGAACCGCCCTGCGTCCGCGGCTTCTTGCCCGGCACCAGCGGCTGGAGGCCCTTGGAGAGCAGCTCCGTCTCGGCCGCGGCGACGATCTTCGACATCGTCTTCACGGTCTCGATCGGGTACGCGCCCACGCTCGACTCGGCGGACAGCATGACCGCGTCGGCGCCGTCCAGGATCGCGTTGGCCACGTCGGAGGCCTCGGCGCGGGTCGGACGGGAGTTGGTGATCATCGACTCCATCATCTGGGTCGCCACGATCACCGGCTTGGCGTTGCGGCGGCACAGCTCGATGAGCCGCTTCTGCACCATGGGGACCCTCTCGAGGGGGTACTCGACGGCCAGGTCGCCACGGGCGACCATCACGCCGTCGAACGCCATCACGACGTCCTCCATGTTCTCCACCGCCTGCGGCTTCTCCACCTTGGCGATGACGGGGACGCGGCGGCCCTCCTCGTCCATGACGCGGTGCACGTCCTGGACGTCCTTGGCGTCGCGGACGAAGGACAGCGCGACCAGGTCGGCGCCCATGCGCAGCGCGAACCGGAGGTCGTCGATGTCCTTCTCGCTCAGCGCGGGCACGTTGACGGCGGTGCCGGGCAGGTTGATGCCCTTGTGGTCGGAGATGACACCGCCCTCGATGACGATCGTCTTCACCCGCGGGCCCTCGACGTCCAGGACCTTCAGCTCGACGTTGCCGTCGTTGATGAGGATCTGGTCGCCGCGCGAGACGTCGCCGGGCAGGCCCTTGTAGGTCGTGCCGCAGATCGTCTTGTCGCCGGGCACGTCGTCGGTGGTGATGGTGAACTCGTCACCGCGTACCAGCTCGACCGGACCCTCGGCGAAGGTCTCGAGGCGGATCTTCGGGCCCTGGAGGTCGGCGAGGACACCGATGGCCCGGCCGGTCTCCTTGGCCGCGGCCCGGACGCGGTCGTACCGGCCCTGGTGCTCGGCGTGCGAGCCGTGGCTGAAGTTGAAGCGGGCCACGTTCATGCCGGCCTCGATCAGCGACACGAGCATTTCGTGGGAGTCGACCGCGGGGCCGAGAGTACAGACGATTTTCGAACGGCGCATGGGGCGATCCTATCGGTTTGTTTCGCTACGGATATTCCGTCTGGTGGAAGGTACAAATGGGCGGGAAGGCGCTCAGTTGCTTTCCTGCTCAGTTGCCACGTGGCCAGCCGCATATCCATTCCGCTCGACCAGCGCGTAGGTCTGCGTGGCGATCTCCAGTTCCTCGTCCGTCGGCACCACGGCGACCCTCACCCGCGCACCCGCGGGCGAGATCAGCCGCGGCTCGTCACTCCGTACGGCGTTCAGCGCGTCATCCACCGCCAGGCCCAGGGTCTCCAGGCCCGCGACGGCCGCCGCGCGCACCGGCGCCGCGTTCTCGCCGACCCCGGCGGTGAAGGCCACCGCGTCCACCCGGCCGAGGACGGCGTAATAGGCGCCGATGTACTTCTTCAGACGGTGAATGTAGATGTCGAAGGCGAGCTTCGCCTGTTCGTCACCCTCACCGATCCGCCGCTCGATCTCCCGCATGTCGTTGTCGCCGCAGAGGCCGATCAGGCCGCTCTTCTTGTTGAGAAGAGTGTCGATTTCGTCGATGGACATTCCGCCAACTCGTGCCAAATGGAAGATGACGGCCGGGTCCGCGTCCCCGGAGCGGGTCCCCATGACGAGGCCTTCGAGGGGCGTGAGCCCCATCGAGGTGTCGACGCACTTCCCGCCCCGTACGGCGGAGGCGGACGCCCCGTTGCCGAGGTGCAGCACGATGACGTTCACCTCGTCGGGGGCCTTGCCCAGCAGCTTCGCGGTCGCCCGGGAGACGTAGGCGTGGGAGGTGCCGTGGAAGCCGTAGCGCCGGATGCGGTGCTCGTCGGCGGTCCTCACGTCGATCGCGTAGCGCGCCGCCGACTCCGGCATCGTGGTGTGGAAGGCGGTGTCGAAGACGGCTACCTGCGGCAGGTCCGGGCGCAGCGCCCGCGCCGTGCGGATCCCGGTCAGGTTGGCCGGGTTGTGCAGCGGCGCCACCGGGATCAGCCGCTCGATCTCCGCGAGCACCGCCTCGTCGACCACGGTCGGTTCGGTGAAGTGCTTGCCGCCGTGCACCACCCGGTGCCCGATCGCCGCCAACTCCGGGGAGTCCAGGCCCAGTCCGTCCTTGGCGAGTTCTTCGGCGACGGACTCGAGGGCCGCGTCGTGATCGGGGATGGGCCCGCTCCACTCGCGGGACTCGCCCGTCGCGAGCGGGGTGTGCCTGAGCCGCGAGGCCTGCTCGCCGATGCGCTCGACGAGCCCCTGCGCCAGCCGGCTGCCGTCGCTCATGTCGAGCAGCTGGTACTTCACCGACGAGGAGCCGGAGTTCAGAACGAGGACGCGGGTGCCGGTCACTGCTGGGGAACCTTCTGGTCGAGGGTCTGGGCCTGGATCGCCGTGATGGCGACGGTGGTGACGATGTCCTGCACGAGGGCGCCTCGGGACAGGTCGTTGACCGGCTTGCGCAGCCCCTGGAGCACCGGGCCGACCGCGATCGCGCCGGCCGAACGCTGCACGGCCTTGTAGGTGTTGTTGCCGGTGTTGAGGTCGGGGAAGATCAGCACGCTGGCCTGGCCCGCGACTTCGGAGCCCGGCAACTTGGTCGCGGCGACGGTCGGCTCCACTGCCGCGTCGTACTGGATCGGCCCCTCGATCCGCAGGTCGGGGCGCCGCTGCCGGACCAGTTCGGTGGCCTCGCGCACCTTGTCGACGTCGGCGCCCGAACCGGACGTACCCGTCGAGTACGACAGCATCGCGATCCGTGGCTCCACGCCGAACTGCGCGGCGGTCGCGGCCGACTGGATGGCGATGTCGGCGAGCTGCTCGGCGTCCGGATCGGGGTTCACCGCGCAGTCGCCGTAGACGAGGACCTTGTCGGCGAGGCACATGAAGAACACCGACGAGACGATGTCGGCGTCCGGCTTCGTCTTGATGATCTCGAAGGCGGGCCGGATCGTGGCGGCCGTGGAGTGGACGGAACCCGACACCATCCCGTCGGCGAGCCCCTCCTGGACCATCAGCGTGCCGAAGTAGTTCACGTCGGAGACGACGTCGTACGCCAGCTCCACCGTGACGCCCTTGTGGGCGCGCAGCCGCGCGTACTTCTCGGCGAAGGAGTCGCGCAGCTCGCTGGTGGCGGGGTCGATCAACTGGCACTCGCCCAGGTCGATGCCGAGATCCGCGGCCTTCTTGCGGATCTGGTCGGCCGGGCCGAGCAGGGTCAGGTCGCAGACCCCGCGGCGCAGCAGGACCTCGGCCGCGTGCAGCACCCGTTCCTCGGTGCCCTCGGGGAGGACGACCCGGCGGCGGTCGGAGCGGGCCTGTTCCAGCAGCTTGTGCTCGAACATCATCGGTGTGACGCGGTCGTTGCTCGGCGCGGACACCCGCTTGAGCAGGTCGGCGGTGTCGACATGCCGCTCGAAGAGGCCGAGCGCGGTCTCCGCCTTGCGCGGGGTGGCCGCGTTGAGCTTGCCCTCCAGGGAGAACAACTGCTCGGCGGTGGGGAAGCTGTTTCCGGCCACGGACAGCACGGGCGTGCCGGGCGCGAGGCGGGCGGCGAGCGTGAGGACCTCCTGGCTCGGTACCTCGCCCAGGGTGAGCAGGACGCCGGCTATCGGCGGGGTGCCCGCGCTGTGCGCGGCCAGCGAGCCGACGACCAGGTCGGCCCGGTCGCCGGGGGTGACGACGAGGGCGCCGGGCGTCAGGGCGTGGAGGAAGTTCGGCAGCATCGCGCCGCCGAAGACGAAGCCGAGGGCGTCGCGGGCCAGGCCCGAGTCGTCGCCGAGCAGCACCCTCGCCCCCAGGGCGGTGCTGACCTGCGCGACCGTCGGCGCCGACAGGGCGGGCTCGTCGGGCAGGACGTAGCAGGGCACCGGCAGCCGGGAGCCGAGCTGTCCGGCGATCTCCTCGCGGTCCTCGCGGGCGACCCGGTTGGCGATCATGGCGAGGACGTCGCAGCCCAGGCCCTCGTAGGCGCGGTAGGCGTTGCGGGTCTCGGCGAGCACCGACTCGGCGGTCTGCCCGCGACCGCCGACGACGGGGATCACGGAGGCGCCGAACTCGTTCGCCAGGCGCGCGTTCAGGGACAGCTCGTCCGGGAACTGCGTGTCGGCGTAGTCGGTGCCGAGGACCAGGACGACGTCGTAGTCGCGGGCCACCCGGTGGAAACGGTCGACGAGCGTGGAGACCAGCTCGTCGGCGCCCCGCTCGGCCTGGAGCGCGGACGCCTCGTGGTAGTCCATGCCGTAGACGGTGCCGGGGTCCTGCGACAGCCGGTAACGGGCACGCAGCAGGTCGAACAGGCGGTCGGGCCCGTCGTGGACGAGGGGGCGGAAGACGCCCACCCGGTCGACCTGGCGGGTCAGGAGTTCCATGACCCCCAGCTCGACGACCTGGCGGCCGTCGCCGCGGTCGATCCCGGTCACGTACACGCTGCGCGTCACGCGTGCTCTCCGTTCCGTCTGGGTGGCTTCCGCCCGCTCATAAAAATCGCCCACCGAGGTGAGCAGAACCCTCTTGACAATACCCCCGACCGCGGATAAGGCGCCCGTCAAGCGACAGTCCCCGCGGGGGCATGAAAGAATCGGCACTGGCTCACCGGTACCCACAGCGAGCAGGAGACACAGCAGGATGCGCATCGGAGTCCTCACCGCAGGCGGCGACTGCCCCGGCCTGAACGCCGTGATCCGGTCGGTCGTGCACCGCGCGGTCGACAACTACGGCGACGAGGTGATCGGCTTCGAGGACGGATACGCCGGTCTCCTCGACGGCCACTACCGCACCCTCGACCTGAACGCCGTGAGCGGTATCCTCGCCCGCGGCGGCACGATCCTCGGCTCCTCCCGGCTGGAGCGCAACCGCCTGCGCGAAGCCTGCGACAACGCCTCGGACATGATCCACGAGTTCGGCATCGACGCGCTGATCCCGATCGGCGGCGAGGGCACGCTGACGGCGGCCCGCATGCTGTCCGACGCGGGCCTGCCGGTCGTCGGCGTCCCCAAGACCATCGACAACGACATCTCCGCCACGGACCGCACCTTCGGCTTCGACACGGCCGTCGGCGTCGCCACCGAGGCCATGGACCGTCTGAAGACGACGGCGGAGTCCCACCAGCGCGTGATGGTCGTCGAGGTCATGGGCCGGCACGCCGGCTGGATCGCCCTGGAGTCCGGCATGGCGGCCGGCGCCCACGGCATCTGCCTGCCCGAGC
This sequence comes from Streptomyces sp. NPDC033216, assembly GCF_055577115.1. Lineage (NCBI taxonomy): Bacteria > Bacillati > Actinomycetota > Actinomycetes > Kitasatosporales > Streptomycetaceae > Streptomyces > Streptomyces sp. NPDC033216. Next base: position 699,007 of record NZ_JBVIQK010000002.1, read on the forward strand.
GCCCCTTCGACCCGGCCGACCTCGTGAAGCTGGTCGAGGAGCGGTTCGCGCGCGGCAAGAAGTTCGCGGTGATCTGCGTGGCCGAGGGCGCCCACCCCGCCGACGGCACCATGGACTACAGCAAGGGCGCGATCGACCAGTTCGGCCACGAGCGCTTCCAGGGCATCGGCACGGCGCTGGCCTACGAGCTGGAGAAGCGGCTCGGCAAGGAGGCCCGCCCGGTCATCCTCGGCCACGTCCAGCGCGGGGGCGTACCGACGGCGTACGACCGTGTCCTCGCGACCCGCTTCGGCTGGCACGCGGTGGAGGCGGCGCACCGCGGCGAGTTCGGCATGATGACCGCGCTGCGCGGCACCGACGTGAAGATGGTGCCGCTCGCGGAGGCGGTGACCGAGCTGAAGACGGTCCCCAAGCACCGGATCGACGAGGCGGAGTCGGTCTTCTAGACCGCCGGCCACCCGGCCCCGACAGCCCTGCGGACTGCCTCAGCCGGACTCCTCCCCGACGGCCGTCCGGAAGTGGTCGGTGATCCGGTCGAGGACGTCCCGGCCGCCGTCGCGCGCGGCACCGGCCGCGCCGCCGCCGCTCCAGCTCGGCGTGGCGGTCATCCGCCCCTGCCGGGACGCGGGCATGCCGACGCCGCCGCTCGCGGCCCTCTCACCGGCCGGCCGGGACCCACCGGTACACCAGCTCGGGCCGTCCCACCTGCCCGTACAGCGGCTTGCGCTCCGCCCTGCCCGCCTCCACCAGGTGTTCCAGGTAGCGACGGGCGGTGATGCGGGAGATCCCCACCGCCTCGGCCACTCCCGCCGCGGTCAGTCCCTCCGCCGCCTCCCGCACGGCCCCCGTCACCCGTTCCAGGGTCGGGCCGCTCAGTCCCTTGGGCAGCGCGACGGGTCCCGGCGCGCGCAGGGCGGCCAGGGCGCGGTCGACCTCGTCCTGGCCGCTCGCCTCGCCGGCCGCCCCCCGGAACTCGGCGTACCGCACGAGGCGGTCGCGCAGGGTGGCGAAGGTGAACGGTTTCAGCACGTACTGGACGACGCCCAGCGACACGCCCTCCCGGACCACCGTCAGGTCACGCGCGGACGTGACCGCTATCACATCCGCGTGATACCCCGCCGCCCGCAGCGAACGCGCCAGCTGGAGCCCGTGCCCGTCCGGCAGATGCAGGTCGAGCAGGAGCAGGTCCACCGGCGTACGGTCCAGCAGGCGCCGCGCCTCCGCGCCGGTGTGCGCCTTGCCCACCGCGACGAACCCCGGTACCCGGCCCACGTACAGGACGTGCGCGTCGGCGGCGACGGGGTCGTCCTCGACCACCAGCACCCGGATCGGCCCTTCGCCCGGAACACCCGCGACGCCTGTCATCGTTCGCCTCCCGACACGGGCACGGCGGCAACCGTCGTGCGCAGGGGCAGCCGTACCACGAACTCCGCTCCGCCCCCCTCGGCCTCCGCCACCGACAGCGCCCCGTCGTGACGGTGCACGGCCTGCCGGACGAGCGCCAGACCGAGGCCACGGCCCCCGGGTCCGGACGGTTTCGTGGAGAAGCCCCGCTCGAAGACCTGCTCGGCGTGTGCCGGGTCCACCCCGGCTCCGGTGTCCGTGACCCGCAGCACCAGCTCGCCCCCGCCCCCCGCGCGGCGCTCGGAGCCGGCCCCCGCCCGGTCCTCGGTGCACACGGTCACCGTGACCCGGGCCCGCACGCTGCCCTGTGCCGCGTCCACGGCGTTGTCGATGAGGTTGCCCAGGATGGTGACCAGGTCCCGGGCGGGCAGCGACTCCGGGAGCAGCCCGTCGTCGAGGCCGCTCCCCTGTGACACCACCAGCTCCACGCCCCGCTCGTTGGCCTGCGCGGTCTTGCCCAGCAGCAGTGCCGCCAGCACCGGCTCGCTCACCGCGGCCACCACCTGGTCGGTCAGGGCCTGGGCCAGTTCCAGCTCGGCGGTGGCGAAGTCCACGGCCTCGTCGGCGCGGCCCAGTTCGATGAGCGAGACGACGGTGTGCAGGCGGTTCGCCGCCTCGTGGGCCTGCGAGCGCAGGGCCTGCGTGAAACCGCGTTCCGAGTCCAACTCGCCCATCAGGGACTGGAGTTCGGTGACGTCGCGGAGGGTCACCACGGTGCCCCGGCGCTCTCCGCCGGACACCGGCGAGGTGTTCACCGCCACCACCCGGTCCGCCGTCAGGTGCACCTCGTCCACGCGAGGCTCGGAGGACAGCAGGGCGCCCGTCAGCGGGGCGGGCAGACCGAGGCCGGCGACCGACCGGCCCACCACGTCCCCCGAGACGCCCAGCAGTTCGCGACCGCCGTCGTTGATCAGCGCCACCCGGTACTGGCCGTCCAGCATCAGCAGTCCCTCGCGCACCGCGTGCAGCGCCGCCTGGTGGTAGTCGTGCATCCGGCTCAGCTCGGCCGCGTTCATACCGTGCGTGTGGCGGCGCAGCCGGGCGTTGACGACGTACGTGCCGACCGCGCCCAGCGCGAGCGCGCCGGCCGCGACGCCGAACAGCGCCGTCACCTGGTCCTGCACCCGCTTGGTGATCGCCTCGACCTTGATGCCGGCGCTGACCAGCCCGATGATCCGGCCGTCGTCGTCCGCCACGGGAGTGACCGCGCGGACGGACGGGCCGAGGGTGCCGGTGTACGTCTCCGTGAAGGTCTCGCCCTTGAGGGCCCGCGCCGTGTTGCCCCGGAAGTGCAGACCGATCTGCTTCTCGTCCGGGTGGGTCCAGCGGATCCCCGCCGGATTCATGATCGTGACGAAGTCGACCTCGGTGTCGTGCATGATCCGCAGCGCGTACGGCTGGAGCTGCGCCGTGGGATCCGGGGTGCCGATCGCCTCGCGCACGGAAGGGGAATCGGCGACCGAGCGGGCCACCGCCGAGGCCTGCCGGCTCGCGGCCTCCTCGGCCTGGCCGCGGTCGCTGACGTAGGTGAACAGCGCGTAGCCCGCCACGACCACCGCGATGAGGACGGCCTGCATGGCGAACAGCTGACCGGCCAGGCTGCGGGGTCTCGGGACGGGGATGCGCATGCCGTCAGTGTGCCCCGCGCCTCAGGCGTGAACTAAATGAACGGAAGGGTGACCGCGCTCACAGCGCGGGGGGATAGTCACGGCATCCCCCATACCCCCGGACGTGAGCCGCACGCCGGTGATGCCGACGAAGACGTCAAGGAGGGCAGCCGTGGCCGCCAGCACCCCCGATACGGCATCCGCCGTACCCGCCGCCAAGCGGGACCGCACGCACTATCTGTACATCGCGGTGATCGTCGCGGTCGCCATCGGTATCGCCGTGGGTCTGATCGCTCCGGACTTCGCGGTCGAGCTGAAGCCCATCGGTACCGGCTTCGTGAACCTGATCAAGATGATGATCTCGCCGATCATCTTCTGCACGATCGTGCTCGGCATCGGATCGGTCCGTAAGGCCGCCAAGGTCGGCGCCGTGGGCGGTATCGCTCTCGGCTACTTCATGGTCATGTCGCTGGTCGCCCTCGGCATCGGTCTCGTCGTCGGCAACATCCTGGAGCCGGGCACCGGCCTCGCGCTCACCGACGCGGTCAAGGAGACCGGTCAGGCGCAGGTGTCGGCGGAGGCCAAGGACACCACCGAGTTCCTGCTCGGCATCATCCCGACCACGATCGTCTCCGCGTTCACCGGCGGCGAGGTGCTCCAGACGCTGCTCGTCGCGTTGCTCGCGGGCTTCGCCCTCCAGGCCATGGGCCCGGCCGGCCAGCCGATCCTGCGCGGTGTCGAGCACATCCAGCGGCTCGTCTTCCGCATCCTCGGCATGGTGATGTGGGCCGCCCCGATCGGTGCCTTCGGTGCCATCGCCGCGGTCACCGGCTCGGCCGGCGTGGACGCCCTCAAGAGCCTCGCCGTCCTGATGCTCGGCTTCTACGTCACCTGTTTCCTCTTCGTCTTCATCGTGCTCGGCACGCTGCTGCGGGTCGTCTCGGGGCTGAACATCTTCGTCCTGTTCAAGTACCTCTTCCGCGAGTTCCTGCTGATCCTGTCCACCTCCTCCTCCGAGTCCGCGCTGCCGCGGCTCATCGCGAAGATGGAGCACCTGGGCGTCAGCAAGCCCGTCGTCGGCATCACCGTCCCGACCGGCTACTCCTTCAACCTCGACGGCACCATGATCTACATGACCATGGCCTCGCTGTACATCGCCGACGCCATGGGTACGCCGATGTCGGTCGGCGAGCAGATCCCGCTGCTGCTGTTCCTGCTGGTCGCCTCCAAGGGCGCCGCCGGTGTCACCGGCGCCGGCCTGGCGACCCTGGCGGGCGGCCTCCAGTCGCACAAGCCGGCCCTGGTGGACGGCATCGGCCTCATCGTCGGCATCGACCGCTTCATGAGCGAGGCCCGTGCCCTGACGAACTTCGCGGGCAACGCCGTCGCCACGGTCCTGATCGGCACCTGGACCAAGGAGATCGACAGGGAGCGCGTGGGACGCGTGCTCGCCGGTGAGCTGCCCTTCGACGAGAAGACCCTCCTCGACGACGCCCACGGCGGCCAGGTCGCCCCGGCGGCGGACCTGCCCGAGCAGCGCGAGGAGGGCGAGAAGGAACTCGCCAAGGCCTGACGCCCGTCGAGAGGCGCCAGACAGGCGCCGACAGGCGTCGAGAGGCGCCGAGAAGTGTCGGGAGACGCTTCTCCTCACACTCCGGGTGCCCGGCCCCGCCTGAACCGGGGCCGGGCACCCGGAACCCGCTCCACCCGCCGCCGGCCTCCCGCTCCGGCGGTGTCCGCCCCCCCACGCCGGGCGGCTGAGCGCTCCCCCGTAGCTCAGCCGCCCGGTCTCCGTTGCTCCCGCAGGTCCTCGGCGTCCCCTGGCCGAGGGCCCGCGGCGTTTCAGGCGACGGTCGCCGTAGGTCAGCCGGACCCGCTCACCCTCGTCACCAGCGCGGTGGCCAGGGTGGCGGGCACGCCCGCGGCGGTCAGCGTCGTGACGGCGGCCGAGTGGCCCGCCTCGTGCGTGCTCAGCAACTCGTCGTTCACGGCTTCCATCAGCGCGAACACGATCTGCTCGTGCACGTACGCCAGCGCCGGCGCCGGCAGGGGTGAGACGAACGTCCCCGAGTCCAGACCCCGCTGGAGCAGCCGGGTCGTGTCCCGGCGCACCGGGGCCAGCCGCTCCCGGATGCCCTGCATGGTGACCGTGCGCTGGGCCAGCGCGACCAGCAGGCGGTAGCGGTCGGCGATGTGCCACACGGCCAGCACGGACCGGGCCAGCTCCTCCGCCGGGTCCCCGGCGGCCTCGCGTTCCGGTTCCTGGGCGGCCGCCAGCGCCGCCACCGCCTCGTCGACCAGCGTGCTGATCAGCGCCTCACGGCTGGGGAAGTGCCCGTACACCGTGCGCCGTACGACACCGGCGGCGCGCGCGATCTGGTCCATCGACGCGTCCGGGTCGCGCAGCAGCTCGGCGAGGGCCACATCGAGGATGCGGCGTCGGTTTGCCTCGGCGCGACTGCTGTTACCCGTGGTCATGGCGGCCATTGTGCCTGTCTTCCGTGGATGGCTCATTCCGCGCCCTGGATTTGCACAGTACTGTGCAGTGGACGTATATTGCACATCGTTGTGCAATTGTAGCCGCGTACGTCCTGAGGAAGGCGACCCCTGCCATGCGACTCGTCATGAACGAACCGGTCGAACGGATGGAGGGCCCCTACCGCCGACGCTGGTGGGCGCTCCTCGTCCTCTGTCTGAGCCTGCTGATCATCGTGATGGCGAACACCGCCCTCACGGTCGCCGCGCCCGCGATGACCGAGGACCTCGGCCTCTCCAGCGCCGACCTCCAGTGGGTCATCGACGGCTACACCGTGCCGTACGCGGCGCTGATGCTGCTGCTCGGCGCGATCGGCGACAAGTACAGCCGGCGCGGGGCGCTCGTCCTCGGACTCGTGGTGTTCGCCGGCGGCGCGGTCTCCGGCTACCTCGCCGACAGCTCCACCGCCGTGATCGCGGCCCGTGCCGTGATGGGCGTGGGCGCGGCGCTCATCATGCCCGCGACGCTGTCGCTGCTCGCCGCGACCTTCCCGCGCGCGGAACGCGCCAAGGCGATCACCCTGTGGACCGCGACCGCCGGCCTCGCCATCGCGGCCGGTCCGCTCGTCGCCGGCGCGCTGCTGGAGAACCACGGCTGGTCCTCGACGTTCCTGATCAACGTGCCCGTCGCCGTCCTCGCGATCGTCGGCGCGCTCGTCGTCGTCCCGCCGTCCAAGGCCGGGCACCACGACCGCATCGACTACGTCGGCGGACTGCTGTCGGTGGTCTGGATCGGCGCGCTCGTCTACATGATCATCGAAGGGCCGCACTTCGGCTGGGGCCCCAAGGCGATCGGCGCGGCGGTCGTCGCCGCCGCGGCCCTGCTCGCGTTCGTGCTGTGGGAGCTGCGCCACCCGCGCCCGGTGCTGGACGTGCGGCGCTTCACCGACCGGCGCTTCGCCGGGTCCAACCTCGCCGTCGCCCTGTTCTTCCTGGCCGTCTTCGGCGCGTTCTACTACCTCACGCAGCACCTCCAGTTCGTCCTCGGCTACGACGCGCTCGACACCGGCCTGCGCATGCTGCCCCTGGCCGGCGCGGTGTTCGTCGGCTCCGCGCTGACCGCCTACCTCACCCCGCGCGTCGGCATGAAGTGGACGGTCACCGCGGGCATGGTCGGCGGCACGGCGGCCCTCGCCCTTCTCACCCAGGTCGACGCCACGTCCTCGTACGGCGACTTCGTGGCGCCCCTCGTCGTCCTCGGCGTGGCGATCGGGCTCGCCCTGTCGCCCTGCACGGACGCCATCATGGGGGCGTTCCCCGAGTCCGAACTGGGCGTCGGCGGCGCCGTGAACGACACCTCGCTGGAGCTGGGCGGCTCCCTCGGCATCGCGATCCTCGGCTCGCTGCTGGGCACGTCCTACTCCGACCACCTCGGGGACGCCGCGTCCGGCAGCGGCCTCCCGGCCGGCACCCTCGCCACCGCCCAGGACTCGGTCGGCGCCGGGTACGCCGTCGCGCAGGGCGTCGCCGACAAGGCGCGGCAGCTCGGTGAGCAGGCGACCCGGTCGACCGACCCGCAGCAGGCCGCGCAGCTCAAGGCGCAGGCGGCCCAACTCGCCGAGAACGCGCGGCACATGGCCGACTCGGTCGGCTCCTCGTTCGCGGACGCGGTGGCCCACACCAGCCTGGTCGGCGCGGTGGTCCTCGGCGTCGGGACCGTAGCGGTGGCGGCGCTGCTGCCGGGCAAGGAGAAGCCGGTGCCGGCCGAGGAGGCGAAGGCGGCGGGCGCCAAGGAGAAGGAGCGGGAGTCCAGCGGGGCGCGCTGAGCCTCGTCCGGTGCCGCCGACGCGCCTCGGCGAGTCGGCGGCACCGGACGTCGTCCGAGCCGGCGGTGGGACCACCACGTCGATCGTGCCGTCCTCCCGGTGGACCGGAGACCGCTCCGGCCGCCGGAGTGAGGGTTCCGCCTCGGTGAGGGCAGGGCCTTGCCTTGACGTCGGCGTCAAGCCGTACGTTCGTAGGCATGCGAATCGGCGAGCTGGCCGCACGGGCCGGGACCACGACGCGGACGCTGCGGTACTACGAGTCGCGGGGGCTGCTGCCCGCGCGGCGCGACGAACTGGGGCACCGGGCCTACGACGAGGGCGACCTGCGGGCGTTGCGGCAGATCAGGACGTTGCGGGACTTCGGGTTCGAGCTGGAGGAGACCCGGCCCTTCGTGGAGTGTCTGCGGTCCGGGCACCCGGAGGGCGACTCGTGCCCGGCCTCGCTCGCGGTGTACCGGCGCAAGCTGGACGAGCTGGACGCGCTCGTCGGGGAGCTGACAGCGGTCCGCGAGAAGGTCGCCGGGCAGCTGGCGCGGGCCGAGCAGGCACGTGACGAGCTGGCCGCCGGGGCGCTGGTTCCGGGGGGCCCGGAGCCCGTGTGCGAACTGGGAGGGCAGGAGCGGTGACCAAGGTGGCCGGAGTGGACGAGGTGACCGACGCGGACTTCGGGTCGGAGGTGCTCGCGGCGGATCTGCCGGTGTTGGTGGAGTTCACCGCCGACTGGTGCCCGCCGTGCCGGCAGATGGCGCCGGTGCTCAAGGCGCTCGCCGAGGAGGAGGGTGAGCGGCTGAAGGTGGTGCAGCTGAACGTGGACCGGAATCCGCGGACGACCAATCGGTACAAGGTGCTGTCGATGCCGACGTTCGTGGTCTTCCGGGCCGGTGAGCCGGTGAAGGCGATGGTGGGGGCGCGAGCGAAGCGGCGCCTGCTGGAGGAACTGTCGGACGTCCTCTGAGCCCGTCACCGCCAACCGCGGACCCGTACGAGAAAACCCCCGGACAATTGCGTCCGGGGGTTTTCTCGGCGTATATTCGACGATTCGCGACTTCAGGAAAATGAATCGCGGAGAAGTCCAGTGAACGCAGTATATCCGGGCGGGAGCGGAATTGTCAAACACCGACGCGAGCACCGATGCAGGTACCGATGCGAGCACCTCTACGGACACCGACGTGAACACCTCTACGGACACCGACGTGAACACCGAATTCGCAGACGGGGAAATGCGCGGTGAACAGGAATTCATCGACGGTCTGTACGCGCGCGTGGACGCCCTGCGCGGTGTCACCGAGGCCGCCGTCACCGACGCCCTCGCCCAGGGCAACACCCCCATGCAAGCCCGCCTGGAGCGGGACATCCTCGTCGCCGAACGCTCCGGACTCCTCGCCGCGCTGAACGCCGTGGACGGCTCGCTCTGCTTCGGCCGGATCGACCTGTCCTCCGGCACCAGCCACCACATCGGCCGGATCGGTCTGCGCCGGGACGATCCCGAGCGCACCCCCGTCCTCGTCGACTGGCGGGCCGACGTCGCCCGTCCCTTCTACCTGGCCACCGGCCACACCCCGATGGGCCTGCGCCGCCGTCGGCACATCTCCACCGACGGCCGCCGGGTCACCGCCCTGCACGACGAGTTCCTCGACCTCGGCGACGCCACCCGCACCGGCCACGAGGACCCCGCAGGCGACGCCGTCCTGCTCGCCGCCCTCAACTCCGCCCGCACCGGCCGCATGCACGACATCGTGCAGACCATCCAGGCCGAGCAGGACGAGATCATCCGCGCACCCCACCGCGGGGTGCTGGTCGTCGAGGGCGGTCCCGGCACCGGCAAGACGGCCGTCGCCCTGCACCGCGCCGCCTACCTCCTCTACGAGCACCGCGAACTGCTCGCCAAGCGGGCCGTGCTGATCGTCGGCCCGAACCCCGCCTTCCTCGGCTACATCGGCGAGGTGCTCCCCTCGCTCGGTGAGACCGGCGTCCTCCTGGCGACGGTCGGCGAGCTGTACCCGGGCGTGAGGGCGACGGCCGCCGACACCTCCGAGGCGGCCGCCGTGAAGGGCCGCGCCGACATGGCCGACGTCCTGGCCGCCGTCGTACGCGACCGGCAGGCGTTGCCCGACCCGGTGATCGCGATCGAGCACGACCGGGAGGTGCTGATGCTCGACGAGGGGCTGGTGGGCGTCGCCCGCGAACGCGCCCGGGCCGCGAAGCTGCCGCACAACGCCGCCCGCGAACACTTCGAGGGCCACATCCTCAACACCCTCACCGAGCTGTACGCCGAACGCGTCGGCACCGACCCCTACGACGGCTCCAGCCTCCTCGACCCCAGCGACGTCACCCAGATCCGCGACGAGCTGGCCGAGAACCCCGAGGTGTGGGCGGCCGTCGACCAGCTGTGGCCGGTGCTCACCCCGCGGCAGGTGGTCGCCGACTTCCTCGCCGACCCCGAGGGGTACGTCCCCGACGAGGACGCCGCCGCCATCCGCCGCCCGGTCACCCGGGCCTGGACGGTCGCGGACGTCCCGCTGCTCGACGAGGCCGCCGAACTCCTCGGCGAGGACGACCGGGAGGCACGGGAGCGCGCCGAACGCGAGCGGGAACGGCAGGTCGCCTACGCGCAGGGCGTGCTGGACGTCTCGTACGCCTCCCGGACGTACGAGTTCGAGGACAAGGAGGACAGCGACCCGGATGCCAGCGAGGTCCTGTCGGCCCACCACATCATCGACGCCGAACGTTTCGCCGAACGCCACGAGGAGGACGACCACCGCAGCGCCGCCGAGCGCGCGGCGGCCGACCGGACCTGGGCGTTCGGGCACATCATCGTCGACGAGGCGCAGGAGCTGTCGCCGATGGCCTGGCGGCTGCTGATGCGGCGCGTCCCGACCCGGTCCATGACCCTGGTCGGCGATCCGGCGCAGACCGCGGAGGCGGCCGGCGTCGGCTCCTGGTCGGGCATCCTCGAACCGTATGTCGGGGACCGCTGGGAACACACCCGGCTGGGCGTCAACTACCGCACCCCCGCGGAGATCATGGACGTCGCCGCGGCCGTCGTCCGCGCCGAGCAGCCGGACTTCGTGCCGCCCAGTTCGGTACGGTCCACCGGCGTACGGCCCTGGGCGCGCGCCACCGACGACCTGCCCGGCGCGGTCGCCGAGGCGGTGGACGAGCTGACCCCCCCGGAGGGGCGGCTCGCGGTGATCGCCCCGCGTGATCTGCACCGGCGGCTGGCGGCCCGCCTCGACGGAGTCACCGCGGACGCCGAGCCGGACCTCACCCACAAGGTCGTCCTCCTGGACCCCCGCCAGTCCAAGGGCCTGGAATTCGATTCGGTCCTGGTGGTGGAACCGTCCCGCTACGGCACGAGCGACCTGTACGTCGCCCTGACCCGGGCGACCCAGCGGCTGGGCGTCCTGCACACGGGGAGCCTGCCGAAGCCGTTGGCGGAAACCCTCGGGTGGGCCGGCCCCTGAGGTTCCGCCCCCGGCCCGCGCCCGCCCGCTCCCGGCTCGGCCGGCGTACCAGCCCGTCCGCGGACCCTGTGGGGGAGGCCGAGGACGGTGACGTACAGCCCGGAGGCGGGGGGCGGGGGCGGCTCGGCTCCCCCGGTTCGGGCCGGGGCAGGGCGGCTGGGGCGACGGAACGACTACGCCGGGCGCAGCCACACCGTCGACAGTGGGGGCAGCGTCAGCCGGACGGACGCCGGGTGGCCATGCCACGGCTGGGGTTCCGGCTTCACCGGGTCGGGCTGGAACACGTCACTGCCCCCGTACTGCCCGGCGTCCGTGTTGAGCACCTCGTACCACGCGGGTACGTCGTCCGGCACCCCCAGCCGGTAGTCGTGGCGGACGACGGGCGAGAAGTGGGACACCGCCAACAGCGGCGTACCGTCCGCGTCGAGGCGCAGGAAGGCGAGGACGTTGTCGTCGGCGGCGTCCCCCACCACCCACCGGAAGCCGTCCGCGGCGGTGTCCCGCTCCCACAGCGCGGGCGTCGACCGGTAGACGGAGTTCAGATCACGGACCAGCTCCCGCACACCACGATGGTCGGCCTCCGCACCGTACGCGGGGTCGAGCAACCACCAGTCGGGCCCGTGCTCCTCCGACCACTCCGCCCCCTGGGCGAACTCCTGTCCCATGAAGAGGAGCTGCTTGCCGGGGTGGGCCCACATGTACGCCAGGTAGGCACGCAGGTTGGCACGCTGCTGCCACCAGTCGCCGGGCATCTTCGACACGAGCGACTTCTTGCCGTGCACGACCTCGTCGTGGGAGATGGGCAGGACGTAGTTCTCGCTGTAGGCGTACACCATGGAGAAGGTCATCTCGCCGTGGTGGTACTTGCGGTACACGGGTTCGTGGCTCATGTACTGGAGCGAGTCGTGCATCCACCCCATGTTCCACTTCAGCCCGAAGCCGAGGCCGCCGAAGCCGCTCGGCCCCCGGTGGTGGGTGGCGCGGGTGACGCCGTCCCAGGCCGTGGACTCCTCCGCGATGGTCACGACACCGGGGACGCGCCGGTACAGCGTGGCGTTCATCTCCTGGAGGAAGGCCACCGCGTCGAGGTTCTCCCGGCCGCCGTGCTCGTTCGGCGTCCACTGGCCGGGTTCGCGCGAGTAGTCGAGGTAGAGCATGGAGGCGACGGCGTCCACCCGGAGCCCGTCGATGTGGAACTCCTCGCACCAGTACACCGCGTTGGCGACGAGGAAGTTGCGCACCTCGCGCCGCCCGTAGTCGAACTCCAGCGTCCCCCAGTCGGGATGGGCGGCCCGCAGCGGATCCCCGTGCTCGTAGAGGGGCCGCCCGTCGAACTCGGCCAGCGCCCAGTCGTCCCGCGGGAAGTGCGCCGGCACCCAGTCCATGAGGACGCCGATGCCCGCCCGGTGCAGCGCGTCCACGAGGAACCGGAAGTCGTCGGGCGTGCCGAGGCGGGCCGTGGGCGCGTAGAAGCCGGTGACCTGATAGCCCCAGGAGCCGCCGAAGGGGTGTTCGGCGATCGGCATCAGCTCGACGTGCGTGAAGCCCAGCTCCTTCACGTACGCGGGCAGCTGCTCGGCCAGTTGACGGTACGTCAGGCCCGGTCGCCAGGACGGCAGATGGACCTCGTAGATCGAGAGCGGCGCCTCGTGGGCCGGACGTTCCCCCCGACTCGCCAGCCACTCCTCGTCGCCCCACTCGTAGTGCGAGGCCTCCACCACCGAGGAGGTGGCCGGCGGGGTCTCCGTGCGTCGGGCCATCGGATCGGCGCGCTGGGTACGGGACCCGTCGGGCCGGGTGATGTCGAACTTGTACAGCTCACCCTCGCCGATCCCCGGCACGAACAGCTCCCACACCCCGGAGGAGCCCAGTGACCGCATGGGATGGCCGATGCCGTCCCAGAAGTTGAAGGTGCCCGCGAGCCGCACCGCGCGCGCGTTGGGCGCCCACACCGAGAAGCGGGTGCCGCTCACGTCCTCGTGGGTCATCGGGTGCGCGCCGAGCACCGTCCACAGTTCCTCGTGCCGGCCCTCGCCGATCAGATGCAGGTCCAGGTCGCCCAGTGTGGGCAGGAAGCGGTACGGGTCCTCGGTCTCCTGGACCGTCCCCTCGTACGCGACGACGAGACGGTAGGCCCGTACCTCCCGCAGGGGGAGCAGGCCGGAGAAGAAGCCGTCGCCGTCGTCGTGCAGCTCCGCGCGCACCTCGCCCGTGACGACGGTGACGGAGAGGGCGTGGGGTCGGAAGGCGCGGACGACGACCCCGCCGGGGGCCGGGTGCGCGCCGAGCACGGCGTGCGGGTTGTGGTGCGTGCCGTGCAGCAGCCGCTCACGGTCATCGGCGTCCAGCGCGGGGGAGAGGGCGACCTCCAGGGACCCGGCCGAGGCCGCGACGGGAGGGTTCTTCTCGGCGCTCCCGCGCGGAGCGGCCTTCTTCGCCACGGCTTTCCTGGTCACGGCTTTCTTGGTCACGGCCTTCGCCGTGACGGCCTTCTTCGTGACGGCCTTCCGCGCCGAGGCCTCCCCGGCGGCGGCCTTCTTCGCGGAGGCCTTCCCGGCAGCCGCCACCTTCTTGCCCGCCGCCTTCTGGGCCACCGTCTTCTTGGCCACCGTCTTCTCGACCGGGGCCTTCTTCGGGTCCTTCGGGTTCTTCGGGTCAGAGCCGTGGGGGGACGGGGGGCTGGGAGTCACGGGGCAAGCCTCCTCAGGACGGGTCGGATGCGGCGAGCCGACGTATCGCGGACAGCGGGACGGAGAGCCAGTCGGGGCGGTGCCGGGCCTCGTAGACGACCTCGTAGACCGCCTTGTCCGTCTCGTAGGCCCGGAGCAGTACGGGGTCGGTGCGGGGGTCGGCGCCGGACACCTCGGCGTAGCCGGTGCAGTACGCGGCCCGGCACACCTCGGCCCACCCGGGGGCCGGCGGGTCGTTGGACAGGGCGGCGTAGTCGAAGGAGCGCAGCATGCCCGCCACGTCCCGGACGGCCGGCTGGGGCATTCTGCGCTCGGCCAGCGGGCGGGCCGGCTCGCCCTCGAAGTCGATCAGCGACCACTTTCCGGAGGGGGCGCGCAGGCACTGTCCGAGGTGCAGGTCGCCGTGGACACGCTGGGCGGTCCAGGTCCGGCCCTCGGCCGCGAGGTCGGCCAGCGCCGAGAAGGCGGTACGCAGGCCGGGCGCGTAGGGGCGCAGCGCGGGCACCGCCTGGGCGGCCGCGTCGAGACGCTCGGTCATGCCGTGGACGAGCGATCCGAGCTGGGCGTGGCCGAGGGTCGCGGTGGGCAGCGCGCGGGCCAGAGCCAGGTGCACCTCGGCGGTGGCCCGGCCCAGCGCCCGTGCCTCGGCGGCGAAGTCCTCGCCCTTGGCCAGCTCCCGCAGGGCCAGCTCCCAGCCGTCCGTCGCGCCCTGCACGTACGGCTGGAGCACCCCGAGGACGTACGTCTCGCCGGCGCCGTCCTCCAGGTCCGCGTGCAGCCACGCGGTCGGCGCGGGCACGCGGGAGGAGCCTTCGCGGGCCAGTGCCAGCGGTAGCTCCAGGTCGGGGTTGACGCCGGGGACGACCCGGCGCAGCAGCTTCAGGATGAACGTATCTCCAAAGACGACCGACGAATTCGACTGCTCCGCGGTCAGCCGCCGGGGCGCGAGACCGGCGCGTATCTCCTGCGCGGGGTCCCGCTCGCAGCGCAGGACGCCGATCCGGGCCTCGGTGCGCAGCGCCTCCAGGACGACGTCGGCCGCCCGGGGGTCGTACAGGGCGTCGTAGACGGTCCGGCCGCCGAGCGGTCCGTCCGGCACATGCCCGATCATCGCGGGCGCCAGCCGCGGCGGCAGCGCCTCGCGCGCGCCGATCAGCAGCTGGTAGCAGTCGCCGGGTCCGGCTCCCTGGTGGGCGCGGACCAGCAGGTGGTAGAGGCCCAGCCTGGACGCGGCGGGCACCAGCTCGGTGCCCGCCACCAGCGAGAATCCCGTGACCGCAGTCCCCTTGCCGGCGAACCAGCGCTGCCGCGGCAGCCACTCACGCAGCAGGGGGGCCAGGGACGCGAGAAGCCCGGGGCTGGTCGTGCCGGAGAGTATGACCGTTTCCGCCATGGCGTCACGTCCTTTCCCCGCGGGGGTCGGGGTGTTACTGATGCGTGCCCCGGGCGGGGCGGGGGAAACCGCCCCGCCGCGGGGGTTCTAGACGGTCTCCCTGCGCAATCGGAACCAGTAGAAACCGTGTCCCCCGAGAGTGAGCAAGTAAGGCAGCTCGCCCACGGCCGGAAAACGGACTCCACCGAACAGCTCCACGGGGTGGCGGCCGCCGAACCGGCTCAGGTCCAGCTCGGTGGGCTGGGCGAAGCGGGAGAAGTTGTGGACGCACAGGACCAGGTCGTCCTCGTACTCGCGCAGGAAGGCGAGGACGGCCGGGTTGGAGGACGGCAGCTCGGTGTAGGAGCCGAGGCCGAAGGCGGGGTTCTGCTTGCGGATCTCGATCATGCGGCGGGTCCAGTGCAGCAGCGAGGAGGGCGACGCCATCGACGCCTCGACGTTGGTGACCTGGTAGCCGTAGACGGGGTCCATGATCGTGGGCAGGTACAGGCGCCCCGGATCGGAGGAGGAGAAGCCCGCGTTGCGGTCCGGTGTCCACTGCATGGGGGTGCGGACGGCGTCCCGGTCGCCGAGCCAGATGTTGTCGCCCATGCCGATCTCGTCGCCGTAGTACAGGATCGGTGAGCCCGGCAGGGAGAGCAGCAGAGCGGTGAAGAGTTCGATCTGGTTGCGGTCGTTCTCCAGGAGGGGGGCCAGGCGGCGGCGGATGCCGATGTTGGCGCGCATGCGCGGGTCCTTGGCGTACTCCGCGTACATGTAGTCGCGCTCCTCGTC
>NZ_JBVIQK010000003.1:0-310547 GCF_055577115.1 Streptomyces sp. NPDC033216
GCGGTGAACTTCGACAGGTAGTGGCTGTAGGGCAGCACGGCGTGCGACTGGGCGTCGAAGAAGTTGCCGTACCAGACACCCAGCAGGCCCAGCAGGAGCGGGGCGTTGGCCTCGGCGGGCGCGGTGCGGAAGTGCTCGTCGACGATCCGGAAGCCGTCGAGCATCTCGCGGAAGCGGTCCGGGCCGATGGCAATCATCAGGGACAGGCCGATCGCCGAGTCGAACGAGTAACGGCCGCCGACCCAGTCCCAGAACTCGAACATGTTCTCCGGGTCGATGCCGAACTCCGCGACCTTTCCGGCGTTCGTCGACAGCGCCACGAAGTGCTTCGCGACGGCCTTGTCTCCCCCGCTCCCGGCTTCACCGGAACGGGAGGTGACCTCGCCGTCCAGGCCGTCGAGCAGCCAGGTGCGGGCCGAGGTGGCGTTGGTGATCGTCTCGATCGTGGTGAACGTCTTCGACGCCACGATGAACAGCGTCTCCGCCGGATCCAGGTCCCGCACCGCCTCGTGCAGATCGGCGCCGTCGACGTTCGAGACGAACCGGAAGGTCAGCGAACGGTCCGTGAACGCCCGCAGGGCCTCGTAGGCCATGGCGGGGCCGAGGTCGGAGCCGCCGATGCCGATGTTGACCACGTTGCGGATGCGCCTGCCGGTGTGGCCGGTCCACTCGCCGGAGCGGACGCGCTCGGCGAAGCCGGCCATCCGGTCGAGGACGGCGTGCACCCCGGGCACGACGTTCTCACCGTCCACCTCGATCACCGCGTCGCGCGGGGCGCGCAGCGCGGTGTGCAGGACCGCCCGGTCCTCGGTGATGTTGATCCGCTCACCGCGGAACATCGCGTCACGCAGCCCGGACACGTCGGTGGCGGCGGCGAGTTCGTGCAGCAGCGCGAGGGTCTCGTCGGTGATCAGGTGCTTGGAGTAGTCGATGCGCAGGTCGCCGACGCGCACGACGTACCGCTCGGCGCGTTTGGGGTCCGCCGCGAACAGTTCGCGCAGACGGGCGTGCCAGTGGTCGCGGTGGTCCTTCAGCGCCGCCCACTCGGGACGCCGGGTGAGCAGGGGTGTGTCAGACATGGGAAGGGGTCTCCTTGGTGCCTTCGCCGCGCAGGGCGACGGCGTACATCTCGTCCGCGTCGAGGCGCCGCAGCTCCTCGGCGATCAGTTCGGAGGTGGGGCGGACCTTCAGCGCGAGGGTGCGCGAGGGCTGGCCGGGCAGGGACAGCGTGGCCAGCGGGCCCTCGGGGCGGTCGATGACGATCTCCCCGTTCTCGGTGCCGAGCCGGACGGCCGTGACGACCGGGCCCGCGGTCTCCACCCGGTCGACGCTCACGTTCAGCCGGGCCTCGAGCCAGCGCGCGAGCAGCTCGGCGCTCGGGTTGTCCGCCTCGCTCTCCACGGCGGCCGAGACGATCGGCACCCGCGCCTGGTCCAGCGCCGCCGCCAGCATCGAGCGCCACGGCGTCAGCCGGGTCCACGCCAGGTCGGTGTCGCCGGGGGCGTACGACTTCACGCGCGCCTCCAGGGCCTGGAGGGGCCGTTCGACGGCGTACATGTCGGTGATCCGGCGCTGGGCCAGTGCGCCCAGCGGGTCCTTGACCGGGTTGTGCGGCGCGTCGACCGGCCACCACACGACGACCGGCGCGTCCGGCAGCAGCAGCGGCAGGACGACGGAGTCGGCGTGCTCGGACACCTCGCCGTAGGTCCGCAGGATCACCGTCTCCCCGGT
The DNA here is from genome assembly GCF_055577115.1 of Streptomyces sp. NPDC033216. Taxonomy (NCBI): domain Bacteria; kingdom Bacillati; phylum Actinomycetota; class Actinomycetes; order Kitasatosporales; family Streptomycetaceae; genus Streptomyces; species Streptomyces sp. NPDC033216. Next base: position 1,732 of record NZ_JBVIQK010000003.1, read on the forward strand.
GCCGGCCTCGGAACCCACCCGGACCTCGGCGTCGAGGCGCGACTGCGTGCGCTCGCGGGGGGTGCGGGCGTGCCGCTTGATGACGACCAGGGTGCGCGAGGGGTGCTCGTGCGAGGCTTCCTCGGCCGCCTTGATCGAGTCGTAGGCGTTCTCCTCGTCCGTGACGATCACCATCGTCAGGACCATGCCCACGGCCGGTGTGCCGATGGCGCGGCGACCCTGCACCAGCGCCTTGTTGATCTTGCTTGCCGTGGTGTCGGTCAGGTCGATCTTCATGGCCTGCGCCAGCTCCGTCCGTCTCGTGCGAGCATCTCGTCGGCTTCCTCGGGTCCCCAGCTGCCCGAGGCGTACTGCGCGGGCCTGCCGTGGCGTGCCCAGTACTCCTCGATCGGGTCGAGGATCCTCCAGGACTCTTCCACTTCCTGATGGCGCGGGAACAGGTTGGCGTCGCCGAGCAGCACGTCCAGGATGAGGCGCTCGTACGCCTCCGGGCTCGACTCCGTGAAGGACTCGCCGTACGCGAAGTCCATCGTGACGTCCCGGATCTCCATCGACGTGCCCGGCACCTTGGAACCGAAGCGGACGGTGACGCCCTCGTCGGGCTGGACCCGGATGACGATCGCGTTGGCGCCGAGTTCCTCGGTGGCGGTGGAGTCGAAGGGGGAGTGGGGCGCCCGCTGGAAGACGACCGCGATCTCGGTGACGCGGCGGCCGAGACGCTTGCCGGTGCGCAGGTAGAACGGCACGCCCGCCCAGCGGCGGTTGTCGACGTTCAGCCGGACGGCGGCGTAGGTGTCCGTCGTGGAGGCCGGGTCGATGCCGTCCTCCTCCAGATAGCCGCGCACCTTCTCGCCACCCTGCCAGGCGCCCGAGTACTGCGCCCGCACGGTGTGCCGGCCGAGGTCCTCCGGCAGCTTCACGGCCTTGAAGACCTTCAGCTTCTCGGTCAGCAGCGAGGCCGCGTCGAAGGAGGAGGGCTCCTCCATCGCGGTCAGCGCCATCAGCTGGAGGAGGTGGTTCTGGATCACGTCACGCGCCGAGCCGATGCCGTCGTAGTAGCCGGCCCGGCCGCCGATGCCGATGTCCTCGGCCATCGTGATCTGGACGTGGTCCACGTACGACCGGTTCCAGATCGGCTCGAACATCTGGTTGGCGAAGCGCAGCGCCAGGATGTTCTGGACGGTCTCCTTGCCCAGGTAGTGGTCGATGCGGAACACCTGGTCCGGCTCGAACACGTCGTGCACGATCGCGTTCAGCTCCTGCGCGCTCGCCAGGTCGTGCCCGAACGGCTTCTCGATCACCGCCCGCCGCCACGACCCGTCCGGCGCGTTCGTCAGTCCGTGCTTCTTGAGCTGCTCGACGACCTTGGGGAAGAACTTCGGCGGTACGGACAGGTAGAAGGCGAAGTTGCCGCCGGTCCCGCGGGAGCGGTTCAGCTCCTCGACGGCGTCACGCAGCTGCTTGAACGCCGTGTCGTCGTCGAAGTCGCCCGGGATGAACCGCATGCCCTCGGCGAGCTGCTGCCAGACTTCTTCGCGGAACGGCGTCCGCGCGTGCTCGCGCACCGCGTCGTGCACGACCTGTGCGAAGTCCTGGTCCTCCCAGTCGCGGCGGGCGAAGCCGACGAGCGAGAAGCCCGGCGGGAGCAGGCCGCGGTTGGCGAGGTCGTAGACGGCGGGCATCAGCTTCCTGCGGGACAGGTCGCCGGTCACGCCGAAGATGACGAGCCCGGACGGGCCGGCGATTCGGGGCAGGCGCCGGTCGCGGGGATCCCGCAGCGGGTTGTCCCAGACGGCGTCGGTGCCGGCAGTGCTCATTCCGCGTCAACTCCCTCGGTGTCGAGTGCCTCGGTGGCGAGTGCGTAGGTGTCGAGCGACTTCGTGACCGCGTCCAGAAGGTCCTGCCACGCCGCCGCGAACTTGGCGACGCCCTCGTCCTCCAACCGGGTGACCACCTCGTCGTAGGAGATGCCGAGCGCCTCCACGGCGGAGAGGTCGGCGCGGGCCTGCGCGTAGGCGCCGGTGACCGTGTCGCCGGTGATGGCGCCGTGGGCGGCGGTGGCGTTCAGGGTGGCCTCCGGCATGGTGTTGACGGTGCCGGGTGCCACGAGTTCGTCGACGTACAGCGTGTCCTTGTATGCAGGATCCTTCACACCGGTGGATGCCCACAGCGGACGCTGCCTGTTGGCCTTCGCCGCGGCGAGGGCGGTCCAGCGGTCCTGGGCACGTGACGGATCGTCGGCGGAGCCGAACGTCTCCTCGTACGCCTGGTAGGCCAGCCGCGCGTTGGCGAGCGCGGCCCGGCCCCTGAGCGCGAGGGCCTCCTCCGTGCCGAGGACGGTGAGGCGCTTGTCGATCTCGGCGTCGACGCGGGAGACGAAGAAGGAGGCCACGGAGTGGATCGTCGACAGGTCGATGCCCCGCGCGGCGGCCTTCTCCAGTCCGGCCAGGTAGGCGTCCATGACCTCGCGGTAGCGCTCCAGCGAGAAGATCAGCGTGACGTTGACGCTGATGCCGAGGCCGATGACCTCGGTGATGGCCGGCAGGCCGGCCTTGGTCGCCGGGATCTTGATCATGACGTTGGGGCGGTCGACGAGCCAGGCGAGCTGCTTGGCCTCGGCGATCGTGGCCGCGGTCTCGTGGGCGAGACGGGGGTCGACCTCGATGGAGACCCGGCCGTCGAGGCCACCCGTGGCCGTGTATACGGAATGCAGGATATCGGCGGCCGCACGCACATCCGCGGTCGTCACCATCCGTACGGCCTCGTCGACCGTGACACGCCGCACGGCGAGGTCGGCGAGCTGCTCCTCGTAGCCCTCACCGGAGCCGATGGCCGCCTGGAAGATCGACGGGTTCGTGGTGACGCCGACGACGTGCCGCGTGGCGACGAGGGCGGCGAGATCGCCGGACGTGATGCGCTTGCGGGACAGGTCGTCCAGCCAGATCGAGACGCCTTGGTCGGAGAGGCGCTCCAGGGCTCCCGCGGCGGCGGTTGCTTCGGTCACTGTGATCATCTTCCTTCTGGCGATCGGATCAACCGCGGGCGGCAGGGCCCGTGGCCGCGTGCAGAGAGGCCCGAGCCGCGGCGGCGACGTTCTCGGGGGTGAAGCCGAACTCCGTGAACAGGGTTCCGGCGTCGGCGGAGGCGCCGAAGTGCTCCAGGGAGACGATGCGTCCCGCGTCCCCCACGAAGCGGTACCAGGTGAGGCCGATGCCCGCCTCGACGGCGACGCGTGCCTTCACCGACGGCGGCAGGACGCTGTCGCGGTACTCGCGCGGCTGCTCCTCGAACCACTCCACGGACGGCATCGACACCACCCGGGTCCCGATCCCCTCGGCCTCCAGCACCTCGCGCGCGGCGACGGCGAGGTGCACCTCGGAGCCGGTGGCGATCAGGACGACGTCCGGAGTGCCCTCGGAGGACTCCTGGAAGACGTAACCGCCCTTCGCCGCGTCCGGGTTCGGCGCGTACGTCGGCACGCCCTGCCGGGTGAGGACCAGGCCGTGCGGGGCCGGACGGGAGCCGTGCCGACGGAGGATCTCCGCCCAGGCGATGGCCGTCTCGTTGGCGTCGGCGGGGCGTACGACGTTCAGCCCGGGGATGGCGCGCAGCGAGGCCAGGTGCTCGACCGGCTGGTGGGTGGGGCCGTCCTCGCCGAGACCGATCGAGTCGTGGGTCCAGACGTACGTCACCGGCAGCTGCATCAGCGCGGACATGCGGACGGCGTTGCGCATGTAGTCGGAGAACACCAGGAAGGTGCCGCCGTAGACGCGGGTGTTGCCGTGCAGGGCGATGCCGTTCATCCCGGCGGCCATCGAGAACTCGCGGATGCCGAAGTGGACGGTGCGGCCGTACGGGTCGGCCTCGGGCAGCGGGTTGCCCCGAGGCAGGAAGGACGAGGTCTTGTCGATGGTGGTGTTGTTGGAGCCGGCCAGGTCGGCGGAGCCGCCCCACAGCTCCGGGACGACCGGGCCGAGCGCCTGGAGCACCTTGCCGGACGCGGCACGGGTGGCCACCGCCCTGCCCTCCTCGAAGACGGGCAGGTGGTCCTCCCAGCCCTCGGGGAGCCGGCCCGCGAGGACACGGTCGAACAGTTTCGCCCGCTCCGGCTGCGCACCGCGCCACGCGTCGAGCCGCTTGTCCCAGGCCGCGTGCTCCTCGGCGCCCCGGTCGAGGGCGGCGCGCGTGTGGGCGAGGACGTCGTCGGGGACCTGGAAGGACCGCTCCGGGTCGAAGCCCAGGAGGCGCTTGGTGGCGGCCACCTCGGCGTCGCCGAGCGCGGAACCGTGGGAGGCCTCGGTGTTCCGCGCGTTCGGGGCGGGCCAGGCGATGACCGTGCGCATCGCGATGATCGAGGGGCGTGTCGTCTCGGCGCGCGCCGCGGCCAGGGCCGCGTGCAGGGCGTGCACGTCGACGTCGCCGTTGCCCTGCGGCTCGATCCGCTGCACGTGCCAGCCGTAGGCCTCGTACCGCTTCAGGACGTCCTCGGAGAAGGCGGTCGCCGTGTCGCCCTCGATGGAGATGTGGTTGTCGTCGTAGAGGAAGACGAGGCTGCCGAGCTTCTGGTGGCCGGCGAGCGAGGAGGCCTCGGCGGAGACACCCTCCTGGAGGTCGCCGTCGGAGACGATCGCCCAGACGGTGTGGTCGAACGGCGAGGTGCCCTCGGGCGCCTCGGGGTCGAACAGGCCGCGCTCGTAGCGGGCGGCCATCGCCATGCCGACGGCGTTGGCGGCGCCCTGGCCGAGCGGTCCGGTGGTGGTCTCCACCCCGGCGGTGTGCCCGTACTCGGGGTGGCCCGGTGTCTTCGACCCGTGGGTGCGGAAGGCCCTGAGGTCGTCCAGCTCCAGTTCGTAGCCGGCGAGGAACAACTGCGTGTACAGGGTCAGCGAGGTGTGGCCCGGGGAGAGGACGAAGCGGTCACGGCCGGCCCATTCCGGATCCGCCGGATCGTGTCGCATCACCTTCTGAAAGATCGTGTACGCGGCGGGCGCGAGGCTCATCGCGGTGCCGGGATGGCCGTTGCCCACCTTCTGCACCGCATCCGCCGCCAGCAGGCGCGCGGTGTCGACGGCACGCCGGTCGAGTTCGGTCCATTCGAAGGTGTCCGGTGTCTGCGTGCTCATCTTCAAGAAATCCTCGGTGAGAGCGAACTGGCTGGTCTGGCGTGTTCAAACGTAAAAGTCTGACTTTTCCGAGGGAAGGTCGGCGTGTGTCAGGCTGTGGTGAAAGTGGGACACCCCGGCGACGCTGGGCACGATCGAGGCGGCACGAGACGGACATGGCGGACACAACCGTCGAAGACGGCGACGGGATCAGAACGTTCCCCTTCCCGGTCGATCTCAGCGTCGGCGGCGTCGGCATGCAGGTCGGCCCCATGGGCGCCGGCCGCACCTGGCACGCCGACGCGCCGCTGGAGCGCGTGCACCGGATCGACTTCCACATCGTCCTGCTGTTCACCGACGGTCCCGTCCGTCACATGGTCGACTTCGCCGAGTACGAGGCGACGGCCGGTGACGTCCTGTGGATCCGCCCGGGCCAGGTCCACCGCTTCTCGAAGACGAGCGAGTACCGCGGAACCGTCCTCGCCATGCAGCCCGGTTTCCTGCCCCGCGCCACCGTCGAGGCCACCGGCCTGTACCGCTACGACCTGCCGCCGCTGCTGCGCCCCGACGAGGCCCGGTCGGCCGGCCTTCGCGCGGCCCTGGCGCACCTGCAACAGGAGTACGAGGACACCGCGACCCTGCCCCCGAGCCTGCACACCTCGGTGCTGCGGCACTCCCTGACGGCGTTTCTGCTGCGCCTCGCGCACCTCGCCGCCAGCTCGGCGGAGGCGGCCCACCGCCACGCCGACACCACGTTCACCCTCTTCCGGGAGGCCGTGGAAAGGGACTTCGCCACCAACCACAGCGTCAGCGCGTACGCCGACGCGCTCGGCTACTCCCGACGCACCCTCGTGCGCGCGGTGCGCGCCGCGACCGGCCAGACACCCAAGGGCTTCATCGACAAGCGGGTCGTCCTGGAGGCGAAGCGCCTCCTCGCCCACACCGAACTGCCGATCGGCAGGGTCGGCGCGGCGGTGGGCTTCCCCGACCCGGCCAACTTCTCCAAGTTCTTCCACCAGCACACGGACATGACACCGGCGGCGTTCCGCGCGGAACTGCGCTGAAACGCCGCCGGGTCGACGGGTGTCCTCAGTCAGTGGCCGAAGGTGAACCAGTTCACGTTCACGAAGTCGGCGGGCTGACCGCTGGTGAAGGTCAGATAGACGTCGTGCGTCCCGGTCACCGAGGTGATGTTCGCCGGGACCGTCCGCCATGACTGCCAGCCGCCCGTGTTTGCCAGCGCGAAACTCCCGACGGGTGCGGCGCTACGGCTGTCCAGGCGCACCTCGACCAGACCGCTGACCCCGCCGGCGGCGCCGCTCGCCACCCGCGCGCTGAACTGTCGCGCCGCCGTGGAACCGAAGTCGACGCCGCGGTAGAGCGCCCAGTCGCCGTGGGCGAGGGAGCCGATGTTCTGGCCGCCGCCGGTGTCGGTGGTGGTCTCGGTGACCGCGCCGGACTGGCCGTCGTGGGACTCGGCCTGGACGGTGGCGTAGGCGTCGCGGTCGCCGGTCGGGGGAGGTGTGGTGCCGCCCCCGCCGCCCGCGGCCTGGAGGACCTGCACATAGTCGACGACCATCGGCACGCCCGAACGCGTGTCGCCGTCCAGGCCGCCCCCGAACGCGTCGGGGAAGCCGCCGCCCATCGCCACGTTGAGGATGATGAAGAAGCCGTGGTTCGTCGCGTTGTTCCAGGTCGTGGCGTCGACCTGGGCGGCCGTCACGGTGTGGAAGTTGACGCCGTCGACGAAGAAGCGGATCGCCTCGGGGGTCACCGAGCGGTCCCACTCCATGGTGTAGGTGTGGAAGCCGGACTGACACGTGGTGGCGGGGCACACGGTGGAGTTGCCGATGCCGGTGGTCTCGTTGCACGGGCCGCCCGGGCTGGTGCCGCAGTGCATCGTCGCCCAGACCCTGTTCAGCCCCTGGACGTTCTCCATGATGTCCAGCTCGCCGACGCCGGGCCAGTTCTGGTAGTTGCCGCGGTAGGGGGCGCCCAGCGTCCAGAACGCCGGCCAGTAGCCCTCGGCGGCGGTGCCCGTCACATTGGGCATCTGGATCCGGGCCTCGACCCGCAGTCTGCCGCCGGACGGGGGCTGGAAGTCGGTGCGGTTGGTCTCGATACGGCCCGAGGTCCAGCGGCCCGCGGAGTCCCGCAGCGGGGTGATGCGCAGATTGCCGTTGCCGTCGAGCGAGACGTTGCTCGTGCTGTTCGTCATCGTCTCGACCTCGCCGGTGCCCCAGTTCGCGGGCCCGCCCGGATACGAGGTACCGGTGGCGTACTGCCAGTTGGAGGTGTTGACGCCGGTGCCGGCGGCGCCGGTGAAGTCGTCGAGGAAGACCTGCGACCACCCCGCCGGGGGAGTGGGCGCGGAGGCGTTCGCGGACGGGGAGGTGACGGTGGCGGCGGCCGCCGCGAGGCCCAGCGTGCCGACGACGGCGACGAGCGCGCGCCGCAGGGAGCGCCGTCCGCGTGGTGGTGTGCCGGAGGTTTCGCTCATGGTGGGGAACGCCTCTCGGGTACGGGGTGGTCGTGGGCGGGTGCCTTCGACAGCGCCCCAGTGCGTGAGAGCGCTCTCAAAGTTCCGTCAATGTGCTCCTCGGCAACCCGGCCGTCAAGAGTCGAAGCAGGGAATCCGCCTACTCGGCGCACGAGTTCACCTTGTCAACGACCCCGCCTCGCGGCGCGCCGCCGGCCTTCCCCCGGCCCGTCGCGCCGCCGAAGGCCGGACCAGCGCGCACCGGCCCCGACGGCCGGCGCCAGGACCGCCGCGCGACCCCTTCCAGGAGGTCAGCCGGGCTGCCAGCCGAGCGCCCGTGAGATGCCCCGCGCCGCCAGCCGGACCGTCGGCGCCAGTACCGGGACCTGCGCGCCGGCGCAGGGCACCACGACCGAAACGGCCGCGACCACCGCGCCGTCCGGCCCGCGCACCGGGGCGGCCACCGACAGGGCGTCCTCGGTCACCTGACGGCTGCTCACCGCGACGCCGGTGCGCCGTACTTCGGCGAGGACCCGGCGCAACCGGGCCGGATCGGTGACGGTGTGGTCGGTACAGGCCGCCAGTGGCGCCTCGCAGTACGACTCCTGCACCTCGGAAGGACAGTGCGCGAGCAGGACCAGACCGACCCCGGTGACGTGCAGCGGCCAGCGGGCGCCGACCCGGATGCGGACACCGACCGCGGAGTGCCCGGACAGCCACTCGGTGTAGACGACGTCGGAGCCGTCCCGGACGGCCAACTGCACGTTCTCGTGGGTGGCTTCGTAGAGATCCTCCAGGTAGGGCAGCGCGGCCTGGCGCAGGGCGAGGCCGCGCGGGGCGAGCGCCGCGACCTCCCAGAGCCGCAGCCCGATGTGGTACGTCCCGGACGCGTCCCGTTCCAGCGCGCCCCATGCGGACAGGGCGGTCACCAGCCGGTGCGCGGTGGTGAGGGTCAACCCGGCCCGCCGGCTGATGTCGGTCAGGGTCAGCGCGGGGTGCGCGTGGTCGAACGCGGCGAGCACGGACAGCAGCCGGTCGGGAGCGGAGCGAGCGGTCATGGCACGGGCTTCCCTCGGCTTCACGGTCGGGGCCACGACGTCGTCATGCCAGCTTCACGGGCCCAGGCGGCCTGCGGGTTCGCCGCGCTCTCCCGCTCACTGCGGTGTGCCTTCCCTGGCCCGGTCGGCCGACCGTGCCGGAGCGGGGTCGAGTGGGTCCCCGTGTGTCTCGCGCAGCCGCCACACGGTGATCGCGGTGATCGCGGCGCCGGCGCACAGCAGCAGTGAGACCGGGGTGCTCCCGCCGCCGTTCGAGGCGAGCAGGCTGCTCGCGATCAGCGGGGAGAAGCCCGCGCCGATCAGTGTCGCCGCCTGGTAGCCGAGGGAGGCGCCGGTGTAGCGGACCCGGGTGCCGAACATCTCGGTGAGCAGGGCGCCGAGCGGCCCGTACATCGTGGACTGGGCGATGCCGTGCCCGAGGACGAGGGCGAGGACCAGCAGGCCGGGGGAGCCCGAGTCGACCAACGCGAGTACCGGGAAGGCCAGGGCCGCCGAGGTGACGGCACCGGCGAGCACCACGGGCCGGCGGCCGACCCGGTCGGACAGCGCGGAGGCGGCGGGGAGCACCACCAGGGCGACACAGGAGGCGATGGTGACGGCGGCGAGCACCTGCGGTCGACTGTATGCGCCGTGTTCGCGGTCGACCGCATACGAAATCATGAATCCTGTCAGCAGCGACTGGGCGGTGAACGCCCCGATGCCCACGCCGGCCGCGAGCAGTACCGGCTTCGGCCGGCGCACCACCTCCAGGACCGGTGGCCGGTCGAGCGGTTCGGCCTTGTGGAAGAGCGGGCTCTCGGCGACCCGCAGCCGGACGAACACCCCGACCGCCAGCAGAATGACGCTCAGCAGGAACGGCACCCGCCAGCCCCACTCGCGGAACTGGTCGTCCGGCAGTGTGGAGACGAGGGTCACCACACCGGCCGACAGCACGGAGCCGAGCGGGGCGCCGAGTTGGGTGAAACTGGACCACAGGCCGCGCCGGGAGCCCCCGGACCCCTCGGCGTGCTCCGCGTGCTCGACGATCATGAGGGTCGCGCCGCCCCACTCACCGCCGATCGCGAGGCCCTGTACGACCCGCAGGGCGACCAGCAGGACGGGCGCCCACACGCCGATCGCGTCGTAGGTCGGGAGCAGGCCGATGAGGAAGCTGCCGGAACCCATCAGCGTCATGGTCAGCAGCATCATCGACTTGCGGCCGATCCGGTCGCCGAAGTGACCGAAGACGAGGCCGCCGAGCGGACGCGCCACATAGCCGGCGGCGAAGGTGCCGAAGGCCGCGACGGTGCCCACGGCGGGGTCGGCGCCGGGGAAGAACAGATCGCCGAAGACGAGCGCGGCCACGGTGCCGTACACGAGGAAGTCGTAGAACTCGACGGTGGTGCCGATCAGCCCGGACAGGGCGACGGGGCGCAGTTGTGGGGACGGGCGGCGGGCGGACGTACGGGATGGCTGCACGGGGTCTCCCTGGGGAGGAGGGCGGAGGTGGTGCAGATGCCGGTGGAGAGCCCGGCGTGTCCCGTGAAGTTAGGCAGCTGTGCGGCAGTCGTCAATCATTTGCACAACATCAGTCGAGTCCGTCCTCCGCGATGCGCAGCAACAGGGCGTGCAGGGTCGCGCGTTCCGCCCGGTCGAGCGGGGCGAGGAGGTCGTTGGTCACCCGCCGGCCGGCCGCGTCGGTGCCGCGCAGGAAGGCGCGGCCGGCCTCGGTCAGGACGACGATCCGGCTGCGGCGGTCGTCCGGGGCGGGGCGGCGTTCGGCGAAGCCCAGCTTCTCCAGGTCGTCGACAAGGCCGACGATCGCGCTCGGGTCGTAGCCGAGGCGGGTGCTCAGTTCGCGCTGGAGGGCGCCCTCGGCCGTGGCCAGGAAGCGCAGCACGGCGTAGTGGCGCAGGCGCAGCCCCGACTCCTGGAGGGACGAGTTGAACAGCTGCCCCGAGCGCAGTCCCAGGCGGTAGAGCAGATAGCCGGTGTCCGCGTGCAGGGCGCGCATCCACGGCTCGTCCGCGTCGATCGGTGTGGCGTTCACGGTGTCGTCCTGGCGGGCGATGGCGGGCTCCCTGGTGTCGGCCCCGGAGGGCGGTCTCGGAGGGCGGTCTCGGTATGACGCATTCCAGCATGACGCACCCATAGGGCGGCAACAACTATTGACGACAACAATCATTGCTCTTAGCTTCGATCTCGAAGTCGCGCCACCACCGCGTGCGGCCGCATCCCCTGCGCGCTGCGGCCGCCCCATGTGAAGGGACACCGTCGTGCCCATCGATCTCACCGGCAGGGTCGCCGTCGTCACCGGCAGCGGCCGGGGCCTCGGTCTCGCCTACGCCCATGCCCTCGCCGCCCACGGCGCCCGCGTGGTCGTCAACGATGTCGACGAGGCGGTCGCCGAGCAGGCCGTGAAGTCCATCACCGAGGCGGGCGGCACCGCCGTCGCCGAGGTGGTCGCCGTCGGCACCTCCGAGGCCGCCGACCGGCTGGTGAACCGCGCCGTGGAGGAGTTCGGGCGGCTCGACGTCCTGGTCGCCAACGCGGGCATCCTGCGCGACAGGGTGCTGTGGAAGATGACCGACGACGAGTTCGACGCGGTGATCACCACCCATCTCAGGGGCACCTTCACCTGCGCCCGCGCCGCCGCCGTACGGCTGCGCGAGCAGGGCGAGGGCGGCACGCTGGTCCTGGTGGGCTCCCCGGCCGGCCAGCGCGGCAACTTCGGCCAGACCAACTACGCCGCGGCCAAGGCCGGCATCGCCGCCATGGCCCGCACCTGGTCCATGGAGCTGGGCCGCGCGGACATCACCGTCAACGCGATCGTCCCGGTCGCCGCCACCGCGATGACCGAGACCATCCCCGCGTTCGCCCCCTACGTCGAGGCCATGAAGCGCGGCGAGGCGCTGCCCGCCTTCCTCCGCCGGGGCGAGGGCTTCGGCACCCCCGAGGACTGCGCGGCCCTCGTCCCCTTCCTCGCCTCCGAGGCCGCCCGCTCGGTCACCGGACAGGTCATCGGCATCGGCGGCGACAAGGTGGCACTCTGGTCGCATCCGCAGGAGATCCGCACGGCGTACGCCGACGGCGGCTGGACCCCGGACGGCCTGGCCGACGCCTTCCCGACCTCGGTCGGCGCGCAACTCCAGACCGTCGGCATCCCGGCACCCCAGTTCCCGGAGGCGTGATGACGGCTCCCTCCATGATCGTCGAGGACCTCGTCGCGATCGACGTCCACACCCACGCGGAGGTGTCCTCCCGAGGCCACTCCTCCCTGGACGACGAGCTGCACGGCGCCTCCTCCGCCTACTTCAAGGTCGAGGGCAACCGGAAGCCGACCCTCCAGGAGACGGCCGCCTACTACCGCGAGCGGAGGATGGCCGCGGTGATCTTCACCGTCGACGCCGAGTCCGCGACCGGCACCGCCCCCGTCCCCAACGAGGAGGTCGCCGAGGCGGCCGCCGTGAACGCCGACGTCCTCATCCCCTTCGCCTCCATCGACCCCTTCCGGGGGAAGGCGGGTGTGCGGCAGGCCCGGCGCCTGGTCGAGGAGTACGGGGTGAAGGGCTTCAAGTTCCACCCCAGCATCCAGGGCTTCTTCCCCAATGACCGGGCCGTGGCGTACGCCCTCTACGAGGTGATCGAGGAGACCGGGACCATCGCCCTGTTCCACACCGGCCAGACCGGTATCGGTGCCGGCGTGCCCGGCGGGGGCGGCATCCGGCTGAAGTACTCGAACCCGCTGCATGTCGACGACGTCGCCGCCGACTTCCCGCATCTGAAGATCATCCTGGCGCATCCGTCGTTCCCCTGGCAGGACGAGGCCCTCGCCGTCGCCACGCACAAGCCGGGCGTGCACATCGACCTGTCCGGCTGGTCGCCGAAGTACTTCCCGCCGCAACTCGTGCAGTACGCCAACACGCTGCTGAAGGACAAGGTCCTCTTCGGCTCCGACTTCCCCGTCCTGACCCCGGACCGCTGGCTCGCCGACTTCGACAAGCTGACGATCAGGGACGAGGTGAAGCCGAAGATCCTCAAGGAGAACGCCGCCCGGCTGCTCGGGCTGACCACACCGTGAAGGGGCGTGGAGATGCGCAACGAGGGACTGGGATCCTGGCCCGCACGCCGGGCCCGCAAGACCCCGCACCGCACGGCCCTGGTCCACGGCGACCTGTCGACGGCATGCGGTGAGCGGTCCGCCGCCCACGGTGGCCCGTCGACGGTCCACGGTGAACGGTCTACGACCCACACTGGCCTGTCCACGGCCCACGATGCGCTGTCGATCGACTATCGGTCGACCGACTACCGCACATTGCATACACGCACCACGCGTCTGGCCCACGCCCTGCGTGCGCGGGGCGTCCGCCGCGGCGACCGGATCGCCTACCTCGGCCCGAACCACCCCTCGTACCTGGAGACCCTGTTCGCCTCCGGTACCCTCGGCGCCGTCTTCGTGCCGCTCAACATCCGCCTGGCCGGCCCCGAGATCGCCTATCAGCTCACCGACTCCGGGGCGAGGGCACTGGTCCACGGTCCGGCGTTCGCGGGCCTGGTGGCAGGGCTGCCCGGCAGCACCGACGTCCGGACCTACCTGGAGGTCGGTGCCGAGTACGAGGAGGCCCTGGCGTCCGCCGCGGAGGATCCGATCGACGAGCCGGTCGGCGCCGACGACCCCTGCGTCATCATGTACACCTCAGGCACCACCGGCCGCCCCAAGGGCGCGATGCTCACCCACGGCAACCTCACCTGGAACGCGCTCAACGTCCTCGTCGACACCGACCTGATCGCCGACGAACGGGCTCTGGTCTGCGCGCCGTTGTTCCACACGGCCGGCCTGAACATGCTCACTCTGCCGGTTCTGCTCAAGGGCGGCACCTGTGTCCTGGCGGAGTCCTTCGACCCCGACATCACCTTCGACCTCGTCGAACGCCACCGGATCACCTTCATGTTCGGGGTGCCGACGATGTTCGACCAGATCGCCCGGCACCCGCGCTGGCCGGACGCCGACCTGTCCTCCCTGCGCATCCTCACCTGTGGCGGCTCCCCGGTCCCCACTCCGCTGATCGCCGCCTACCAGGAGCGCGGACTGACCTTCCTCCAGGGCTACGGGATGACCGAGGCCGCCCCCGGCACCCTGTTCCTGGACGCCGAACACGCCGTCTCCAAGGCCGGCTCGGCCGGCGTCCCGCACTTCTTCAGCGACGTACGGGTGGTCCGGCCCGACCTGGCGCCCGTCCGGGCCGACGAGACGGGTGAGTTGGTGGTGCGCGGCCCGCACGTCATGCCCGGCTACTGGGGGCTGCCCGAGGAGACGGCCGCCTCCTTCGCCGACGGCTGGTTCCGCAGCGGGGACGTGGCGCGCGTCGACGAAGACGGTTACGTGTACATCGTCGACCGTATGAAGGACATGATCATTTCCGGCGGCGAGAACGTCTACCCCGCCGAGATCGAGGATCTGCTTCTCGCCCACCCCGACATCGTCGAGTGCGCGGTCATCGGTGTGCCCGACGACAAGTGGGGCGAGGTGCCGCGGGCGGTGGTCGTGGCCCGAGAGGGCGCCTCGCCGGACCCCGACGAGGTACTGGCCTCGCTCGCCGGCCGGCTCGCCAAGTACAAGATCCCGAAGTCGGTGGTCATCGCGGACGAACTCCCGCGCACCGCCTCCGGCAAGCTCCTCAAGTCGCGGGTGCGCAAGCGCTTCGGCGACAACTCCCAGCGATGAAGGACGGCTGCATGAGCCTCACCGTGAACGGCCTCGACGAGCTGAAGAAGCTGGCCGGCAGCGATCTAGGCACCGGCGAGTGGATCGAGGTCACCCAGGAGCGCATCGACACCTTCGCCGACGCCACCGGCGACCACCAGTGGATCCACGTGGATCCGGAGCGCGCCGAGGACGGCCCCTTCGGCGCCCCCATCGCGCACGGCTACCTCACCCTGTCCCTGTTCATCCCGCTGTTCACCGAGCTGCTGGACGTCCAGGGCGTCACCACGAAGGTCAACTACGGCCTGAACAGGGTCCGGTTCCCCGCGCCGGTGAAGGTCGGCTCCCGCGTTCGGCTGACCGCCCGGCTCACCGAGGTGGCTGAGGTGCCGGGCGGGGTGCAGATCGCCGTCGACGGCGCGATCGAGATCGAGGGCGGTCCGAAGCCGGCCGCGGTGCTCCAGAGCCTGTCGCGGTTCTACGCCTGACCGGTCCCGGCCCGGCCGCTGCGCGCCGCCGCCCGGCCGGCTCTACGCCGGATCGGGGCGCACCGGCACCAGGTCGAGCAGGCGCTCAACCGAGGCGTCCGCGAGCGGGGACAGCCGTTCGTGGACGCTCCGGAAGGTCTTCTCCGCCTGCTCGGCGGGCCAGTCGTCCGGCAGATGCTGCACGGGCAGACGCGGGTCGCTGCGGATGGTCCGCAGCCACTCGGTCTGTAGGAGCAGCCGGCGGGCCAGGGCGTCGTCGGGGTCCGGCGCCGCCGTCTCCCAGGGCTGCCAGCGCCGTCGGAACGCCCTGTAGCGGTCGGCGAGTTCGGGGAGTCCCCAGGTCTCCTCGATCATCGCGCCGATGTCCGTGCCGGCGTCGGCGTTCGCACGGAACACCTTCACATGGGAGGCGAGTCCGAGTTCGGCGACCAGGGCGGACACGTCGACGTCGCCCGGCGCGATCCACAGCCCGCCGAACAACGGGCCGAAACCGCTCCAGGCGAGTTTCGCGCGCAGGTCGTGACGCTGGCGCTGCCAGGACTCCGGCAGGGAGAAACCGAGCAGGGTCCAGGTGCCGTTCCAGTGCCGGTTCACGGCGCCGGTCTGCCACACCCGCCGCTCGCCGTCGCGCAGCACCTCCGCGGAGTGCTCGGTGAGGCCGAAGTACATGCGCCGGCCCTCCCGCTGCCGACGCAGCAGACCCCGGTGCACCATGCGGGTCAGTGTCGAGCGGGTCGCCTGTTCGCCCACGCCGGCGCGTCCGAAGACCTCGATCACACTGCCCGAGTAGACGCACACGTCACGTCCGAGCACCTGGTCGCCCAGGAAGGTGAGCATCAGGGACTGCGGTCGCAGCGACTCTTCGGTGGTCACGCGGTCACGGTACCTCCGGTCGGGTTCCGGCCAGGAACCCACCGTCCCGGCGGAATCGGGCCCGGGCGATCCGGCGTCCCGGCCGGCGGCGGCCCGGCCACCGGCGGCCGCGGCTCGGTTGTCCCGGTCTCCCCGCCCGGTGTGGGCGGCCCGTCCGGGCCGGTGAGAACGGGGTCGTGGAGGAGGAGCCCGGCCAGCAGCACGTCGGGCCGGGCGTCGTCGACGGGAACGTCCTCGCCTCCGGGCGGGGCGTCGCTTCGCCGGGTGACCCGAGCGACCCCGACGGGTTCGGCACACGGATCGGTGGTTCGCGGAACCGTTCGTCCGGGTGCCCGGAAGCTGTGCCCCTCGCTCGGCGGGATCGGCCGATACCCGACGAGAAGGTGACGAGTAGTGTTCGCGTCGTGCCGGCACAAGGACGACAACGACTCATCCCGCGGGCCAGGCGCTCCGGTGCTCCCGCGGCCGTGACCGATCTCGCCGAGCGGTCGGGCGTGAGCGCCGCCACGGTCCGGCGCGGTCGGTCGCACTCGAGGAGGCGGCCGTCGAGGTGGTCCCGGCAGGAAGGGTACAAGCGTGAGACTGACGATTCTGGGCGGCGGCGGGTTCCGGGTGCCGCTCGTGTACGGGGCGCTGTTGACGGACCACGCGGAGGGGCGGGTCACCGAGGTCGTGCTGCACGACCTGGACGACAGCCGACTGTATGCGGTGGCCCGAGTACTGGCGGAACAGGCGTCGACGGTGGCCGACGCCCCCAGCGTGACCGCGACGACCGATCTGGACGAGGCCCTGCGAGGCGCCGACTTCGTCTTCTCCGCGATCCGCGTCGGCGGCCTGGAGGGCCGGGCGAACGACGAACGGGTGGCTCTGGCGGAGGGTGTCCTCGGCCAGGAGACGGTAGGCGCCGGCGGCATCGCCTACGGTCTGCGCACGGTACCCGTCGCGGTCGACATCGCCCGGCGGGTGGCCCGCCTCGCACCGGACGCCTGGGTCATCAACTTCACCAACCCGGCCGGCCTGGTCACCGAGGCCATGGCCCGCCACCTCGGCGACCGCGTCATCGGCATCTGCGACTCACCGGTCGGCCTCGGCCGCCGTATCGCGCGCGTCCTCGGCGCGCACCCGCACGAGGCGTTCATCGACTACGTCGGCCTCAACCACCTCGGCTGGGTACGTGGCCTGCGGGTCGCCGGCCGCGACGAACTCCCGCGGCTGCTCGCCGACCCCGACCTGCTCGGCTCCTTCGAGGAGGGCAAGCTGTTCGGAGTCGACTGGCTGCGGTCGCTCGGCGCGATCCCCAACGAGTACCTGCACTACTACTACTTCAACCGCGAGGCCGTGCGCGCCTACCAGCAGGCCGAGAAGACCCGCGGCGCCTTCCTGCGCGATCAGCAGGCACGGTTCTACGAGGAGATGCGCCGGCCGGACGCGGCGGCGCTGGCGGCCTGGGACCGCACCCGCGCCGAGCGCGAGGCGACCTACATGGCCGAGAACCGGGAGACGGCCGGCGCCGGCGAACGTGACGCCGACGACCTCTCCGGCGGCTACGAGAAGGTGGCCCTCGCCCTGATGAGGGCCATCGCCCGCGACGAACGCACCACCCTGATCCTCAACGTCCGCAACCGGGGCACCCTCTCGGTGCTCGACACGGACGCGGTAGTCGAGGTGCCCTGCCTCGTCGACGCCAACGGCGCCCATCCCGTGGCGGTGGCCCCGCTGCCCGAGCACGCGACCGGCCTGGTCTGCGCGGTGAAGGGGGTCGAGCGGGAGGTGCTGGCCGCCGCCGAGTCCGGCTCGCGGGCGAGCGCGGTGAAGGCCTTCGCCCTGCACCCGCTCGTCGACTCGGTGAACGTGGCCCGCAGGCTCGTGGCGGGCTATACCGCCGTGCATCCCGGCCTGGCCTATCTCGGGTAAGCGCTTTCCCTCTTTTTCCCGTAGGTTCCAGCAGTCCGCCTTCCCGGGTTTCCTGGAGACTTTCCATGCACGACGAACGCCGCCGGATCGAGGAGCGCGTCGAGCGCATCCACACCCAGCGCATCAAGCCCGCCGTCTACTCGGCCACCGTGCCCCTGGAGGTGGAGGCCTGGCAGGCACCGGGCGAACCCGTCTCCTTCGCGGAGGCCGCGGCCGCGCCGTACGAGCCCTTCGCGATGGACACGCCTTGGGGTCCGCCCTGGGGGACCACCTGGTTCCGGATGCGTGGCCGGGTGCCCGCCGAGTGGGCCGGCAAGCGGGTCGAGGCGGTCATCGATCTGGGCTTCGTCGGCGGCTGGCCCGGCAACCAGGCCGAGGCCCTGGTGCACCTGACCGACGGCACCCCGCTGAAGGCGGTCAACCCCCTCAACCGGTACGTGCCGATAGGCCGCCCGGCGACCGGCGGCGAGGTGATCGACTACCTGGTCGAGGCGGCTTCCAATCCCGACATCCTGGCGAACGGCTTCGCGGCCCCCACGCCGCTCGGCGATGTTCTGACGGCAGGCGACCGTCCACTGTATACATTCCGGCACGCCGACATCTCCGTCCTGGACGAGCAGGTCTTCCACCTCGACCTCGACCTCCAGGTCCTGCGCGAACTCATGGTCCACCTCGGCGAGCACGAGCCGCGGCGGCACGAGATCGCACATGCCCTCGACCGCGCCATGGACGCCGTCGACCTGGACGACATCTCGGGCAGCGCCGCCGGCGTCCGCGACCTCCTCGCCCCCGTCCTGGCCAGGCCCGCCCACGCCAGCGCCCACACCGTCTCGGGCGTCGGCCACGCACACATCGACTCCGCCTGGCTGTGGCCCGTCCGCGAGACCAAACGCAAGACGTCCCGCACCTTCTCCAACGTCACCGCTCTGGCCGACGAGTACGACGACTTCATCTTCGCCTGCTCCCAGGCCCAGCAGTACGAGTGGGTGCGCGACAATCACCCCAAGGTGTGGGCGCGCATCCAGGAGTCGGTGAAGAAAGGGCAGTGGGCGCCGGTCGGCGGCATGTGGGTCGAGTCGGACGGCAACCTGCCCGGCGGTGAGGCCATCGCCCGCCAACTGGTCCACGGCAAGCGGTTCTTCATCGAGCACTTCGGCATCGAGACCAAGGGGGTCTGGCTCCCGGACTCCTTCGGCTACAACGCGGCCTACCCGCAGCTCGCCAAGCTCGCCGGCAACGACTGGTTCCTCACCCAGAAGATCTCCTGGAACCAGACGAACAAGTTCCCCCACCACACCTTCTGGTGGGAGGGCATCGACGGCACCCGCATCTTCACCCACTTCCCGCCGATCGACACCTACAACGCCCGCTTCAGCGGTGAGGAGATGGACCGCGCCGTCCGCAACTACGCCGAGAAGGGCGCCGGTACCCGCTCGCTGGCGCCCTTCGGCTGGGGGGACGGCGGTGGCGGCCCCACCCGCGAGATCATGGAACGCGCCCGCCGCCTCGCCGACCTGGAGGGTTCGCCCAAGGTCGTCATCGAGCACCCCGACGACTTCTTCGCCAAGGCCCGCGCCGAGTACCCGGACGCACCGGTGTGGAACGGCGAGCTGTACCTGGAGCTGCACCGAGCCACCTACACCTCCCAGGCCCGCACCAAGCAGGGCAACCGGCGCAGCGAACACAGGCTCCGCGAGGCGGAGTTGTGGGCCACGACGGCGGCACTGCACGCGCCGGGCTACGTGTACCCGTACGAGAAGCTCGACCGGCTGTGGAAGACGGTCCTGCTGCACCAGTTCCACGACATCCTGCCGGGCTCCTCGATCGCCTGGGTGCACCGCGAGGCGGAGGCCGAGTACGCCCGCGTCGCCGAGGAGTTGGAGGCGCTGACGGCGGCGGCGGTGGCCGCGGTGGGCGGAGGCCCCGGGGAGACCCGGTTCTTCAACACCAGCCCGTTCGAGCGGCGCGAGGTGGTGCGTGACCGTGAGGGCCGGATCGGTTTCGTGAGGGTACCGGCGAACGGAAGCGCCCCCGTCTCCAACGACCAGCCGGGCGACATCGTGGTCGTGGAGGACCGCGTCCTGGACAACGGCCTGGTCCGCGTGGAGCTGGCCGAGGACGGCACCGTGGCCTCGGTCTTCGACCGGCGCTTCCAGCGCGAAGTCCTCGCAGGCAAGGGGAACCTGCTCCGCCTCCACACGGACCTGCCCAACTACTGGGACGCATGGGACATCGACAAGCACTACAAGAATCGGTACGCGGAGCTCCTGGACGTCGAGTCCATGACCGTCGTCGAGCGGGACGTGCTGGTCGGTTCGATCCGAGTGATCCGTGCCTTCGGCAAGGGCTCGACCATCACCCAGACCATCACGCTGCGCGCCGGCAGCCCCCGTGTCGACTTCGAGACCGAGATCGACTGGCACGAGGCCGAGAAGATCCTCAAGGCGGGCTTCCCGGTGGACGTCCGGGCGGCGTACTCCTCCGCGGAGATCCAGTTCGGCCACGTCCAGCGGCCCACGCACACCAACACCAGCTGGGAGGCGGCCCGCTTCGAGGTCTGCGGCCACCGCTGGGTGCACATCGGCGAACCCGGCTACGGCGTCGCGGTCCTCAACGACTCGACCTACGGCCACGACGTCTCCCGCACGGTCCGCGAGGACGGCGGTACGACGACCACGGTCGCCCTCAGCCTGGTGCGCGCCCCGCGGATCCCGGACCCCGGGGCCGACCAGGGCAAGCACAGATTCACCTACTCCCTGCTCCCGGGCGCCACGATCGGCGACGCGGTCGCGGAGGGCTACGCCCTCAATCTGCCGCTGCGGATGGCCGAGGCGGTGAGCGCGCCCGCCCCGGTCGTCTCCGTCGACGGCGAGGGCATCACCGTCGAGGCGGTCAAGCTGGCCGACGACACGTCCGGCGATGTCGTCGTCCGGCTCTACGAGTCGCGCGGCGGGCGGGCCACCGGCACCCTGCGCACCGGCTTCCCGCTGGCCGGCGCCCATGTCACGGACCTGTTGGAGCGACCGCTGGAGCCGGCCGTCACCGACGGCGAGAGCGGCGTCCTCGTGCGACTGCGGCCCTTCCAGATCCTGACACTCCGTCTGGGTCGCACCAGCAGCAGCGATGGCGTGTCGAGGAACTCGCCGCGCTGATCCGCCACGAGTCGCCGACCCGGCTCGTCGGACGGTGGCCCGCGGGGCGTCGGGAACGGCGGCGTGCGGACTGCCGGCCGGGGAGTGCCGGCGTGCTCGGGCCGGCCGGCCGCTCCCCGTGACAGCGGCCGGCCGGCCCGATCCCCCGTTGCCCCGGGGACCCCCCGTCGGTCCCCGGTTTCCCCCGTCGGTCCCTGTGCGGTGGTGCTCGTCGTGCCTTCCTGCTCCCACGAAGGCCCCCATGACCCCCGTCGTCCCCCGTGGTCCTCCGTGGGCCTTCGGTGTTACACCGTTAAGAGCGCGCACCCCGGATCCTGATACACCCTGGGAGAGAAAAGTTTCCCGGACTTTCCGTCCGGGGGACCTCGGGCGTCTCGGGGCGGGTTCGGCCGCTGAAGCCGGCTGTGACGGAGGTGAACCGCCAGGTGCTGCGTTGATCCCGGAGCGGTTGCCGGTCGCTCCGCCGCCGGTTCGCGGACGGCCGCGGTTGACGGGCCGGCAGGCGAGCCGGGCGAGGTGCCGGCTGTCCGCCCGGTCGCCGACATGGGTCACGTCGGGCGTGCGGACAGGTGCTGGGATGCGCAACCCGAGTGGCTTCGGGCCGACCCCGCGGTCGAGGTGGTCGGCGGAATCGGCCCGTACCGGTGAGGCCTACAGGGGCAGTGCCTGCGCCGCCTGGCCCACCTCGACGGAGTCGGCCGGGGCGGGCACGGCCGGCAGCAGGGGCTCCGTCTCCTCCGGCCGTGGCTGCGGGAGCGACAGCGGGCGCAGCTGGCGCAGCCCCGACACCACCGCGTAGTCCTGCCCGAGGAACGGCGGAACGATCTCGCCGGGGTCCTCGCCGAGGGCCAGCTGCACCGCCGCCCACGGGGCGTTGACCCCGCACAGGGACAGCTGGTGCAGCCCGCCGGCCGGACGCGTGTTGACGTCCATCAGGACCGGCACGCCACCGAACATGCGGAACTGGATGTTGGACAGGTAGTGCAGCCCGAACCCCTCGGCGATCAGCCGGGCCGGCTCCAGCCACTGCTCCTGGAGGGTGAAACCCCGGCGGCGGCCGTTCTTCGTGCGGCCGATGGACAGCCGGATCCGGTTGTCCGGGCCGGTCAGACAGTCCACCGACACCTCCGGCTGCTCAAGCCGGGGCATCACCAGCCAGTCCACCTGCTCCGCGGCCTGCTCCAACGCCTCGACGACCATGTCCAGCTGGACGTAGGGCGTCGGGAAACCGCTGAGCTGCGACAGCGAGAAAGGAGC
This sequence comes from Streptomyces sp. NPDC033216, assembly GCF_055577115.1. NCBI lineage: Bacteria > Bacillati > Actinomycetota > Actinomycetes > Kitasatosporales > Streptomycetaceae > Streptomyces > Streptomyces sp. NPDC033216. The sequence continues at coordinate 23,738 of NZ_JBVIQK010000003.1, forward strand.
GCGCGTGATCATCCGGAAGCCCACTCCGCCCGCTCCCGACGCCGGCTTGAAGCACGCTGTGTGGCCGTCGGCCTCCAACTCCTCCACGGCCGCGACGAGTTCGTCCGCCGACCGGACCCGCCGCCACGGGGGCACGGGCACGCCGATCGCCTGGACCGCCTCGTAGGCGATCACCTTGTCGTGGAAGACCGCGACTGCCTCGGGCGGCGGGGCCAGCAGCGCCGTACCGGCCGCGGCGAAGTCCGCGCGGTGCGCCACGATCGCCGCCTGGTGCAGCCGGGGCACGAACACGTCGATGCCGCGGCGCCGGCACTGGTCGAGGGCGTACTCGACGTACCCGGCCGGGGACAGGCCCTCCGGCTCCAGGTCGGCGGTGTCGGCGGCGGCCAGGACGGGCGAGTCGACGTCACCGTGCGTGGCGTGGATGTCCACGGCCCGGTCGCTCGGATTCCGCCGCAGCTGATCCATGAAGAACACGTTCTCCGCGTACGTGCGGTTGAGCCAGACGCGTACGCGAGAGACCATGCGGGCCGCCTTTCACGGTTCGCGGGCAGGGCGAAGCAGGCCCGGCCCGGGCAGGGGGGATTGGAGGGACACCAAACCGCCCTGCGCGAAGGGAGGTCGGGGCGGTGGTGTTGGGGCGATCATACGGCCTCCCGGAGGTGCCGCGTGCAACGCCACTGTCACGGATCTTCCGATCATGTTCGTACGGGACGCGAGCGCGGGTAAGGATGGGAGGGCCGCCGTGTCGTTCGAGCGTGCGGTGACGGTGAGAGTCGGGGAACGGGAGCAGAGCGTGACGTCGACGGCCGGTGGAGCCGGGCAGCTACTGGCCATCAGCGATCTGCACATCGGCTATCCCGAGAACCGGGCCCTCGTCGAGCGCATGGTCCCGGAGACCGACGAGGACTGGCTGCTGGTCGCCGGTGACGTCTCGGAGAACGTGGCCGACATCCACTGGACGCTGAAAACCCTCGCGAGTCGTTTCCGCAAGGTCGTCTGGGCCCCCGGAAACCACGAACTGTGGACCCACCCCAAGGACACCGTCACCCTGCGTGGCGTCGCCCGTTACGAGCACCTCGTCGAGATGTGCCGCGAGCTGGGGGTGACCACCCCCGAGGACCCCTACCCCGTCTGGGACGGTCCCGGCGGCCCCGTCGCGGTCGCCCCGCTGTTTTTGCTGTACGACTACTCGTTCCTGCCGGCCGGCTGCGCCACCAAGGAGGAGGGGCTTCGGTACGCCCACGGGACGGGCGTCGTGTGCAACGACGAGTACCTGCTGCACCCCGATCCCTACCCGACCCGTGAGGACTGGTGCCGGGCCCGCGTCGCCGCGACCGAGCGCCGGCTCGCCGCCCTCCCGGCGGACCTCCCCACCGTCCTCGTCAACCACTATCCGCTGGACCGGCACCCCACCGACGTCCTGTGGTACCCCGAGTTCGCCATGTGGTGCGGCACCCGGCTGACAGCCGACTGGCACCACCGCTTCCGGGTCGCGGCCATGGTCTACGGGCACCTCCACATCCCGAGGACCACCTGGCACGAGGGCGTCCGCTTCGAGGAGGTGTCGGTGGGCTACCCCCGAGAGTGGCGCAAACGCCCGCAGCCGCCGGGCCGGCTGCGCCGCATCCTGCCCTGGAAGGACGAGAGCGCGTGATCGAGGAGCTGCTTCCGGAGACGGTGGTCGCCGTGGAGGCGCACGGCGAGGACGGCGTCCGCGAGTTCGGCGACGGGCCGCTCTACCCGGAGGAGGAGGCGCTGGTGGCGCGGGCCGTCGCCAAACGGCGCCGCGAGTTCACCCTCGTACGCTCCTGCGCCCGGCGCGCCATGGAGAAGTTCGGTGTGCCGCCGCAGGCCGTGCTGCCCGGCGAACGCGGCGCCCCGATGTGGCCGGCCGGGCTGGCCGGCAGCATGACCCACTGCGACGGCTACGCCGCGGCCGCCCTGGTCCGGGCCGCCGACCTGGCCTCGCTCGGGATCGACGCCGAACCGCACCAGCCGCTCCCCGAGGGCGTGCTGTCCGCCGTCTCCCTGCCGGCGGAGCGTGAACGGCTGCGCCGGCTGGCCGCGGACCGGCCCGAGGTGCACTGGGACCGGCTGCTGTTCAGCGCCAAGGAGTCCGTCTACAAGGCGTGGTTCCCCCTCACCCGGAAGTGGCTGGACTTCAGCGAGGCCGACATCGAGATCGACGCCGGCCCCGCGGGCGCCTCGCAGGGCACCCTGCGGGCCCGCCTCCTCGTCCCGGGACCGGTGGTCGGCGGCTACCGCCTCGGACACTTCGAGGGCGGCTGGACCGTGGGGCGGGGGCTGGTGGCGACGGCGATCACCGTCCCGCACGGATAGCTCCGCCGCCCCGGTCGCCGCCGTCCGCGTGCCGGGGCCCGGCACCGGTCCGGCCCGCCGTCAGCGGTCCGGGAACCAGTTGTGCAGCAGCCGGAAGAACTCCTCCTCGTTGCCCGCGAGTCCCGCGGCCGCCAGGGCCTGCTCCGCCTCGGCGAGGACGCCGGGCGGCACCACCGGCGGCAGCCGGTCGTAAGGTGGATCGCCGGCGTCGTCCCCGAACGCCGCGCGGACGGTGTGCAGCAGCCGCAGGTAGGCCTGCACGGCGGTGCGCTCGCGGTCGGTCAGTACGGCAGTGGGCATCGGTCGGCTCTCCCCGTGTCGGCGTCGTCTCCCACGCGCCCGGCGGCGCGCACGCCCCCGTACGGCGGCGCATCCTCCAGCTTGCCGCCCACCACTGACAATCCGGCTTTGCCGGCCTGCGGTTCGCCCGCTCAGCGGAGGCGAAACCGCCCCGAATGCCCTGCTGAAAAAACCTTCCTGCCCTGGAAAAAGGCTTTTCGACCGACCGTCGGGGTCCGGCGGGTCAGGGGGAGGGGAGGCGAACGGCTGGTCGACACCCCCCGCGGCACCGCCCCGCGGCGCGGCCCTCACGGCCGCGCCGGGCCGGCGACGGCGAACTCCAGGCGCATGACCGCGCCCTGCACGGCTGCCGAGGCGACGCCTTCCGGAGGGCCGGGGAAAGGCCCCGCGCCGGTCCTGGTCCACCGGCGCGGGCGCGTCACCCGCCACCGGGGAGCGCGGCCTCGAAGAAGCCGGCGAGCACAGCGCCACCTGACCTGACATGACCTGTGCCGGCCGGTGGGTCACGCCCGGCCCTGCGGCCCCAGGTACCCCAGGGCCGCCTCGATCCGGCCCGCCAGGTGATCGCGCCGCCCGCGTGGCGACGAACCGGCGAGCCAGGTACGGCACTTGCTGGCGAGGAGCAGGCCGAAGCTCTCGGCGTCCCGCTCCTCGGCCTGGTCGAACCGGGTGCGCGCGGCGACCTTGCGGACCGTCGCCTCCAGGTCCGCGCCGTCGTGGAGGAGCCGGGCCGCGACCGCGGCGCCCTCCACGTGGTGGCCGCAGTGACCCGCCTGCATGTGCCACAGCTCATGGCCGAGGATCACCAACTGGTGGTCGGGCGCCGTGCGTTCCTCGATCACGACGAGGTCCTGGTCGGCCATGTCGAGCCACAGGCCGCTGGCGGTACCGGTCGGGAACGCGGCCGTACGGAAGGTGACCGGACGGCCGCGGCGGCGGCTCATGCCGTCACACAGGGCCGTGTACAGGTCGGCCGGGGCGGCGGGAGCGGGGAGGGTCAGTTCCGCGACCAGTTCGCCGCACAGACGGCGCATGTCCTTGGCGATGCCCACAGCTCTCCCAGTTCTCCCCCGGATCACGATTCGGGCCGCTTCACGCTCTCCAGGAGCATGTCCAGCCACTCGGCGACCTTGTCGCGGTGCTGGTCGGTGGGCAGTTGGGCTGCCCGCCACGCGATCCCGCGCACTCCGTGGTCCTGGAGCAGCCGCTCCAGCGGGTCCTCGACCGCCGCGGCCGCCTCCCGGGCCGCGAGTTTCTGGAGCAGTTCCTGCTCGATGTGCTGGAGGGCGCCCGCCAGTGCCTCGGGGTCCTCGGCCGTGAGGAAGCCGGCGTGCACGCGGAAGAAGCGCTGGAGGGCGTCGCAATGCTCCATGGTGGGGCGGCGGTCGCCGTTGATGAGGGCGCCCGCCTGCTGCCGCGACATTCCGGCGCCGTCGGCGATCTCCTGCTGGGTGTATCTGCGGCCGTTGGGCTTGAGTCTGGTGCGGCGCAGCAGGTCCAGGCGTTGCAGGAACCGGGCCTGCACATCCGGCTCACCCGCCGGTCGCCCGCTCAGGAGGGCCTTGACCACGGACTCGGGGACCCCGGAGGCGACGGACAGCCGCCCGGTGCCGAAGACTTCCGCGTGCGGCACGCCGAGCCGGTCGGCGAGAGCGGTGACACGGGCGACGACGGCGGACAGCAGCACCGTCGCCGTGGCGCCCGGAACTTCGAAGCCATCCGTCACCGACAGGTCTCCTACGTCTCTCACGAGCCTCTCACGGGCACACGCGATCGCCGTGAACTGCCCGGAGACTAACCGGTCTTTCGAACTCACATCCAGGTCTCGCCACAACTGTGGCCAATTTCAGCCGTCAACGAGTGGTGAATGCCACGATAGTTGACACGCCGCGCGCCGGGCAGCAGGATCGGCAAGCCGCGAGAAGGCCGCAGAGGCAAGAGGGGTGACCTCCCGATGGCGTATCAGGCAGGTGGGCAGCGGTCGGTACCGCGGCCCGTCCCCGAGAGTCCCGAGGCCCAGTCCTATCTACGGGACTACGCCACGTACCTGGAGGCCGTGCCCTTCCCTTCCGTCGTGCTCGACCACCGCTGGGACGTGGTTCTCGCCAATCCCGCTTTCGCGTCACTCTTCCGGGACGTGAGTCCGCATCCGACGGCCCTGCCGGACGACAACTTCCTCCGGTTCGTCCTGTTCCACCCGGACGCGTCCTCGGTCCTCGGCGACCACGAGGCCGGCTGGTGCCTGCCGATGCTCGCCCGGTTCGCCGCGACCCTCGAACGGCACGGCCACGATCCCGTCCTCCAGGCGATCCGCCGCGAGATCGCCCAGGACCCGCTCATGGAGGCCGCCTACCGGCAGGGCCTGCCGCACTGGGTGCGCGCGATGGGCGAGGACGCCGTCGAACACGACGGGGCGGTCCGTACCCTGCTCCACCCGGACCCGCGCCGGGCCGCCACCGAGTGCCGTATCGTCGGCGAGGCTCCGCGGACCCTGCGCGAGATGGGGTACACGCGGCTGACGATGGTGCTGCGCGAGGCACCCACGCCGGCACCGCGCGGCGTACGGCGTCCGCGCCGCACCGCGGGACACCTCAGCGTGGTCCCCGCCCCCGAGGTCTGACCGGGCACCGTCGGCGTTCAGGTCGCCGACGGCGCCCGGGTCAACGGGACGGCGGCTCCGTCCTCACCACCGTCCCCGCGTCCCGCTGTCCCGTTCGTCTTCCCCGTCCTCACCCGGGTGTCCTGCGGCGGGGCGCCGTGCTCGGCCGCCTGGATCCGGTGTGCACAGCTGGGCGGACTCGCCGGCTTCCGCGTTCCTCACCTCCACGTTCCTCGGCTCCCGTGCTCCTCGGCCCCCGCGACTCGCAGTACCGTCTCTCACAGATCCAGCACGAGCCGCGTCCCCCGGCAGCGGGAGACGCAGATCATCATCGTCTCCCCGGCCTCCCGCTCCTCTTCGGTGAGCACGGAGTCCCGGTGGTCCGGAGCGCCGTCGAGGACGTCGGTCTCACAGGTGCCGCAGGTCCCCTCGGTGCAGGAGAACAGCACCTCGACTCCGGCGGCGCGAACGGTCTCCAGCACGGAGACGTCCGGTGCGACGGTCAGCGTACGGCCGCTGCGGGCCAGCTCGACTTCGAACTCGCCCTCCCCACCGCCCGGTGGCTCCCGGGGCCGGAACCGCTCGACGTGCAGCGCACCGGACGGACAACGCGCCTCGACCGCGTCGAGGAGCGGAGCCGGGCCGCAGCAGTACACCAGGGTTCCCTCGGGCAGCGCGTCCAGCACGGAGCCGAGGTCGAGCAGCCCGGCCTCGTCCTGCGGGGCGAGGGTGACCCGGTCGCCGTACCGTGCCAGTTCCTCGGTGAACGCCATCGAGGCGCGGGAGCGGCCGCCGTACAGGAGGCTCCATTCGGCGCCCGCCGCCTCGGCCGCCGCGAGCATCGGGAGGATCGGGGTGATCCCGATGCCGCCCGCGACGAAGCGGTAGCGGGGAGCGGGCCGCAGCGCGAAGTGGTTGCGCGGGCCGCGCACCCGCACCGTGTCGCCCGGCCCCAACCGCTCGTGCACATGAGCGGATCCGCCGCGCCCCTGCGGCTCCCGCAGGACCGCGACCCGCCAGACGGAACGGTCCGCCGGGTCGCCGCACAGCGAGTACTGGCGCTCCAGGCCCGGACCGAGAAGGAGGTCGATGTGCGCGCCGGGTTCCCAGGCGGGCAGGACCTCGCCCAGCGGGTGGCGCAGGGTGAGAGCCCGTACACCGTCGGCCGCGGACCGCATACCGTCGACGACGAGGTGTGTTTCGTGGACCGTGGTCATGCGTCGCTTCCGTTGTCTCCGTCGGTGTCGCCGGCGTGCCCGTCGTTCCCGTCGTGCCCTGTGTCGCCGCCGGCGCGCGGGACCGCGGCGACGCCGCCGCCTTCTCGCGGCCGGTGGTCTTCGGGGTGGCCGAGCATCCACTCCCACATCCGCACCGGGTCCTCGGCGGTGTGCTCGGCCCCGCAGTGACAGGTGCCGTGCAGGACGTCGGTACCTGGCAGCCAGTCGATGCGGTAGACCTCGCCGGTCGGGCTGCTCACCGGACCCTCTCCATGGGCTTGTCCCCCTGCTCGACCAGACGGGCGAGGATCCGGCGGGCGGCGAGGCCGCCGGTGTCGATGTTGATGCTCAGCTCCTGGTAACCCGACCGCTCCGAACCGAGCGTGCGCTGGAGGAGGTCGAGTGCGTCGACGTCCTGCATGACGACCGTGTGGTTGTTGTCCCGCAGGAACTCCGTGACCTGGTCGTCGTCCGTCGCCCAGTCCCGCGAGACCATCCAGAAGTCGTACACCCTGCCGTCCGAGGAGGGCGTGATGGCGTAGGTGATCTCGGTGTGGAAGCCGTTCGGGTCGGTGCCGTCGGCCTCCGGCAGTACCCCGACCGGGGCGATGCGGCTGTGCAGCAGATAGAGGCAGGGCGCGTGGTACTCGATGTCCTGCCAGCGCGTGACCCGGCCCTCTGTGCCGGTCGAACGGGCGTAGAACGGCGGGCACTCGGCGTCGTCCATGTGCCGGCTCACCCGCACGATGCCCGCGCCCTCGTCCACCTCGGTGGTGATCGGCGTCTCCGCGACCTCGGGTGTGCCGATGTGACCGCCGTGCAGATATGTCTCGTGGGACAGGTCCAGGAGGTTGTCGACCAGCAGCCCGTAGTCGGCGTCGATCGGCTCCATGCCGCGGACGGTGGTCCAGCCGGGGGAGTCGAGGTGGCGGGCGCGCGGGACGGTCCGCGGGTCGGCGAGTGCCGGGTCGCCGATCCACACCCACACCAGGGAGTCCTGCTCGACGACCGGGTAGGAGGCGACGCGCGCGGTGCGCGGAACGCGTCTCTGCCCCGGCACGTACACGCAGGTGCCGGACGTGTCGTAGGTGAAGCCGTGGTACCCGCATACGATCCGGTCGCCGTCGAGGCGGCTCTCGGAGAGCGGGAAACGACGGTGCACACAGCGGTCGTGCAGTGCGACCGGCGTCCCGTCCCCTTCCGTCCGGTACAGGACGAGCGGTTCCCCGAGGACCGTGCGGCCGAGCAACGCCGCGCGCCCGACCTCGTGGCGGTAGGCGGCGACGTACCACTGGTTCCTGGCGAAGGCGGTCATGTGAGGCATGGCGTTCCCGTCCCTGTCGGCGGGGCGCCGTCGCCCCGCCTGCCGTGGTCGGAACTCAGCGTCGCCGCGCCCGCGGTGGCCCGGCAAGGCGACTTCTGCCAGACGGAAGGCCTTGCTCGGCATCGTGTGACCGGAGGTGCGTCACGCGACGGGCCCGGTGCGCGGGAAGCACCGGGCCCGTCGTCCGCGTCCTACCCGTCCCCATGGTCGGCGCGGCTCCCCACGTGCGGCTCGAACGGCCCGGGCGCCCGCGGCGCGAGCGGTTCGGGTGCGAGCGGTTCGGCGGGGCCGGACCGCGCCGCCGTCCGGGAGCCCGATGCCACGACGACGGGTCCGGGCACTCTCAACAGGGCCTGCGCCACACCCCGAGGTCCGGCTTCTTCAGCATCGACGACAGGCGCAGCCTGCGGGACTCGGGGCAGAACTCCCCGGCCGGCTCGGTGTACTCCACGTGGAAGACCGCCTTGTCCGCCGCCACGAACGGGGCGAGGCGGCCGCACTCGTCGTACTGGGCGCACTCCTCGTTGACCGCGAAGTCGAAGTCGCCGACCAGCTCGGGGATCTGGGGGAGGTCGTTCTTCAGCCCCACCGACAGGCCCCGGTCGTGGGCCAGTTCGGCGATCATGCGGTTGTAGCGGAGCTGGTCGCCGGCGGTGAGCGGGAACCCGGTCTCGTTGCCGTAGCCCTCCATCAGGTCGGGTTCCACCGCGTCGAAGCCCTTGTCGCGGCACATGTCGAAACGCTTCTCCATCAGCGGGCGCAGCACGGAGAGCCGCCGGATGTCCAGCCACCGCTCGCCCGCCCAGCCGTTGGGCTTGCCGAGCACCGCGCGCGGGAAGGCGTCCCTGTCGGGCCGGAAGCTCTCCCAGGCGCCGACATTGAGGTAACAGATGACCTTGCGGCCGTCCCGGTGCAGCCCGGCCACGTCGGCCGCGGAGTTCTCGAAGCCGTCGATGTCGTAGACGGGCACGTCGGCCGACGGGACGACCTTCCCGTCGAGCTGCCACTGCCAGGCCAGGCCCGGACGCGGCTGCCAACGGGGCCTCGCCGTCGGGGTCGGGTCGCCGGTCCGCCCGTCCCCGGAGCAGCCGCTCAGCGCCGCCACCAGCACGGCGGTCAGTGCCGACAGGGCCGCCACCACCCGCCTCAAGGCCGGGCTCCGTCCAAAGCCGGGCTCAACGCGGCCCAGGGATTGGGAAGTTCGCCGGTGACGGGGCCGCAGACCGCTGCCCCGCGCTCGTGCGCGGTGCGCACGGCGAGCGGCACCAGCGCCTCCGGCACCCCGTACACCAGGTGGCACAGCCGCTCGGGCGCCTGCCGGGCGGTCCACGCCGGTCTGCTGAACGCCGAGACGTACGTCGACCAGTGACCCTCGAAGGTGACGGTCAGGTCGGCCAGCCGGACGTAACCGGCCGCCGGGTGGACCCCGGGGTTCAGCACGACCGTCGCCGCGCCCGACCGCCGCGCCGCCCGGACCAGCCGGCGGCACGCGGGCAGACCGTCCGGGGCCGCCGTCACCCGGTCCAGGAAACAGCCGTCGGCCGCGTACCACTCCCGGTGCCGGCGCACCTCGTCGGCGACCTCCGCGCCGTCCCGTGTCCCGTAATCGGTGTCCACGTATCCCAGCAGCCGCGCCCCCGCCGCCCGCAGCGCCGAGGCCGCCGCCGCGTACGCGGGGTCGGGGTGGTGGCCCGGCCCGTTCGCCGGGTTGAGGACGACGCCGTAGGTGTCGGGGGCGCACGTGATCAGGCGGTGCCAGGCGCCCGGGTCCTCGGCCGGATGGACGTACAGCGGGATCAGCAGGCTCACGGTGTACGGTCGCCTCCCCACAGCGCGGCGAGGGCGTCGTCCAGGGAGTGGGAAGGGCGCCAGTCGAGGGCCCGCGCGGCGGCGCCGATGTCCGAGCACTGCCAGGACACGTGAGCGGATCGGGCCGAGCCCGCCGCGTTCTCCTCGACCCGCCCCGTGAACCCGGCGAGCCGCACCAGACGCCGCACCAGCTCTCGCACCGGGACCGCCCGCCCGCCACCGATGTTGAGGACGGGCGGCAGCGGACCGGGCGCCGTCACCGCCAGCGCCACGGCCCGCGCCACATCGCGTACGTCCACGAAGTCGCGGCAGGCCGACAGGTCGCCGAGGCGCAGCACCGCCTCCGGGTCCGCTCCCGCCGCCCGCAGCAGACCGGCGATCCGGCCCGGCAGCCCCGAGGCGGGCGCCCCCGGCCCCACCGGATTGCCCACCCGCAGCACCACCGCGTCCAGCCCCGACGCGGTCACCGCGGCCGTCCCCGCGAGCTTGGTGGCGCCGTACGGGCCGGCCGGACTGGTGGCCGCCGACTCCGTCACCAGGGTGTCCACGGCGCCGGGACCGTATTCGGCGGCCGAGCCGAGGTGGACCAGGCGGGCCGCCGGCGCCGCCGAGCGCAGCGCCGCGCACAGGACGGCGGGGCCGCGGGCGTTGACCTCCGCGAGGGTCACGGCGTCGCCGCCGGTCGCGCCCGCGCAGTTGACGACGGTGTCGGGCGCGGCCGAGACCAGGGTCTTCGCCAGGTGCTCCGGGCGGACGGTGGCGAGGTCGAGGGAGAACTCGGCGGCGGGTGAACGCCCGCCGCCGAGGACGTGCGTGCCCGGCAGGGCCCGCAGTCGCTCGGCGACGTGGGTGCCCAGGTAGCCGGTGTGGCCGAGGACGAGAATGCGCATGTGGTGCTCAGGCTCCCTTGAGCAGCAGTGACCTGCGGCTGGTGAACTCGGCGTTGGCCCGGTCGTAGTCGTCGGGACGGCCGATGTCCAGCCAGTACCCGTCGAAATCGTAGGCGTGCGGCGCGTTCTCCGCCTTCAGCAGATCCAGGACCAACTCGTCGAATCCCAGCGGCAGTCCGGCCGTGTAGCCGTCCAGCGTCGAGCGCGTCAGACCGTAGACGCCCATCGACACGCGGTAGTCCAGGCTCGGCTTCTCGGTGAACGCCACGACCTTGCTGTCGGTGGTGGTCAGCACCCCGAAATCGATGTTCACCTTGCGGGCGTACGTCGCTATGGTCAGCGGCGCCCCCGACGCGCGGTGCCGGAGCAGGACGTCGGCGTAGTCCAGGTCGGTCAGGACGTCGCCGTTCATCACCAGGAACGTCTCGGGAAGCCGGTCGCGCAGTTTCAGCACCGGGCCCATGGTGCCGAGCGGGCTCTCCTCGGTGGCGTAGTCGACGGCCAGGCCCCACTGGGTGCCGTCGCCGACGTAGGCGCGGATGATCTCGCCGAGGTGGCCGATGGCGATGGTGCAGCTGGTGAACCCAACCGTGGCGAGCTGGCGCAGCACGATCTCCAGGATGGCGTGCTGGTCACCGATGGGGACGAGCGGCTTGGGCAGCGCGGTGGTGTACGGCCGCAGCCGGACGCCCTTGCCTCCCGCGAGGATCACTGCGTGCATGGGGCTCCTCCTTCATGCGTGTGCTCGGGACGTGCCGGACGGGTCAGATGTTGTAGATGCCGGTCTTGTAGCGGGCCAGGTTGCCCGGGTCGCGGAAGAACTCCACGGTGTGCGCGAGGCCGTCCTCCAGGGTGTGCGCGGGCTGCCAGCCGGTGGCGGCGGCGAGCCGACTCGCGTCGGCGACCAGCCGCAGCACCTCGGAGTTCGCCGGCCGGATGCGGGCCGGGTCCTCGCGCACGTCGAGCGCGGTCTCCATCACCTTCCCGATCAGCGCCACCAGGTCCCCGACCGAGATCTCGCCACCGGTACCGGCGTTGAAGGTGCGGCCCACGACGTGCTCGGCGGGCGCCGAACCCACCGCGAGGAAGGCCTGCGCGGTGTCCTTGACGAACGTGAAGTCCCGGGTGGGGCGCAGGTCGCCGAGAGTGATCGTCCGCTCCCCGGCGGCCACCTGCCCGATGACGGTGGGGATCACCGCGCGCATCGACTGGCGCGGCCCGAAGGTGTTGAACGGCCGCAGTGTCACCACAGGGGTGTCGAAGCTCGCGTGGTAGCTGTCGGCCAGCCGGTCCCCGCCCGCCTTGGAGGCGGCGTACGGCGACTGGGTGTTGATGGGATGGTCCTCGGTGATCGGCACGGTCCGCGCGGTCCCGTAGGTCTCGCTGGTCGAGGTGTGCACCAGCCGGGGCGTACCGAGCGCGCGCACCGCCTCCAGCACGTTGAGGGTGCCGGTGACGTTGGTGTCCACGTAACTGTGCGGCGCCTGGTAGGAGTACGGGATCGCGATCAGGGCGGCCAGGTGGTAGGCCACGTCGGCGCCGTCGAGGAGGCCGCGCACCGAGCCGGGATCGCGGACGTCGCCGAGGACGATCTCCACCTGGTCCAGGACGTCCGGGCGCAGTGTCTCCAGCCAGCCGTAGGAGGAGAAGGAGTTGTACTGGGCCATGGCTCTCACCCGGTGGCCGGAGGCGACCAGCGCCTCGGTGAGATGTGAGCCGATGAAACCCTCGGCTCCGGTGACGGCGGCGAGCGGTGCGGAGGTCAACGCGGTGTTCCTTCCGGTTGTCGGGGGACGAGAAGCGGGTGAGGTCAGGCGTGCGGGGCCGGCCGGCCGAGCAGCCGCAGCGCGCACCCCGCCAGACAGAGCGCGGCGGCGCCGCAGCACAGGGCCAGGGCCGCGGGACCGGGTGGCCGGTGGAGCAGGGTGGCCCCCGAGGCGACGGCCGCGGCCGTGAGACAGATCGCGGCGGACGGCCAGGCCGCTCCGAACGCCTGGAGCAGCAGCGCGGTCCACAGGACGGCGCCGAGCGGCAGCAGGACGGCCGGATCGGCGCCGGTGAGCAGGGCCGCGGGCAGCAGCGGCAGCACGTAGGCGAGCAGACAGAGGGCGAGGATGCCGGCCGAGCGCAGCAGGAAGGCGGCGGGCGTGGCGGTGGCGCGCAGCGCGGCGACGGACAGCCCCCGGTAGCGGTACAGCAACCATTCCGCCGGTCCCATGCTCACGGTCAGCACGATCACCGCGTACGGCTCCTGGTGGCCCTCCAACAGCACCAGCACCCCCGCGGCCAGCCCGAACAGCCCGTACGGCAGCGACCGCAGCAGGCGTGGCCGGGCCGCGGCCGGCGCCGGCGCGACGGCGAGGGCGGCGCGCAGCGCGTGACCGGTCACGGCGAGCGTGGCGAGCAGCGCCAGCAGCGGCAACCCGACCCGCAGCGACGGGGCGAGGTCCCACCGGGGCAGTACGGCGGCCCCGGCGACCAGCGGACCGAGCGCGGCCAGCAGCAGCCGCTCCCGGCCCAGCACCAGCAGCACGCCGGCCGCCGCCAGATACACCGACTGCCCGGCCGCGACCAGCGTCACCGGTCCGCCCCCGGCGGGCAGCGCGGCGGCCGCCGTGGCGATCGCCGCCCCGAGGGGCGCGCCCGCGAGAAGAGTACGGCCGGCTTCGCGCCGCCCGGCCGTCATCCGCAGGTGAGCCCGGTGCCCCAGCGCCTGCCCCCAGCCCCACGAGATCAGTCCCGCCACGACCAGTACGGCGGTGTGGCGGCCGGCGTCCCACAGGGGGGCGGTGAGCGGATAGGCGAGTCCCGGCAGCGCGAACAGGACGCCCCGCAGCAGACAGCGCACGGTGTCCGGGCGCCAGGGGTCGGCCGGCGACGCGGGCTCGGGGAAGGTCCGCGGCACCCTCTCGTAGAGCGCCGAGGCGAGCGAGAAGAGGTTCGGGTGGCCGTACCGCTCCCTGATCACCGAGGCGGACAGGCCCTCCGCCTCCAGCAGCGCGGCCACCTCGTAGGGGTGGACGGCGGGACCGACGCGGTCGGCGAGTTCGGCGGCGAGGGCGCTGACCGCCTCCTCGTCGGGGCCCTGCCGGGGCAGCCGGATGGCGAGGGTGGTGTCGTCCAGGGCCCAGCGCGGGCGGCGGCGCGCAGGGCGGGGCGTCGCCAGCCACAGGGCCAGCGTGTCCTGTTCGGCGCCGCCGGGTTCGAGGGACATCGGCCCGCTCATCCGGCGAGGCTCCCCGTGCCGGTGACCGCGGGAGCGGGCAGGACGATCGGGGTGACCGACTCCCGCTTCATGACGGGCAGTTCCCGGTAGATGGAGCGGAAGGTGTCGATGGTCTGCCGCAGGGTGAACTGCTCGATCACCCGCGACCGCGCCGCCTCGCCCATCGACCGGCGCCGCGCCGGGTCGCCCAGCAGTCGCAGCACGGCGGCCGCCATCGCGGCGGGATCCCGCGGCGGCACCACCAGACCGGTGTCGCCGACGGCCTCGCGGACCCCGCCCACATCGGTGGAGACGGTGGCCCGCCCGCACGACATGGCCTCGATCAGCGTGAAGGGGAAACCCTCGCTGATGCTGGAGAGCATCACCACGTTGCCGGCCGCGTAGGCGTCCTTGATGTCGTCGACGCGGCCCTCGAAGGTGACAGCGTCCGCATGCCCCAGTTCGGCGGCCAGCGCCTCGCACCGCTCACGGTACGCCTCCCCGCCCCGCGGCGTCCCGCCGAACAACCGCAGTCGTACGGCGGGGAATTCGGCGCGCACCAGGGAGAAGGCCCGGATCAGGGTCTCCAGGTCCTTGATCGGGTCGACCCGGCCCGCCCAGCTGAGGGTGAGCGCCTCCGGCTCGGGGCCGGCCGGCGGGAACGCGGCGGGGTCCACGCCGTTGTAGACCGTGCGGATCGACTCCGGGTCGGCGCCGCCCTGCTCTTCCCACAACCGGTTGTAACGGTTTCCGGGCGTGATCAGCGCGGCCCGACGGTACGTCTCCTCCGCCAGCAGCCGGAAGAAGCCGAGGACGACGGCCTTCACCGGCCAGCGGTAGGGGGCTGTGCGGTAACCGAGGTAGCGCTCACGCAGGTATACGCCGTGCTCGGTCAGCAGCAGCGGCACGCCGTGCCGTTCGAGCGCGGCGAGGCCGGGCAGGGCGGCCAGCCCGCCGCTGACCGCGTGCGCGACCCCGCTCTGCGGCGGCGGTACGGCCAGCGGACGCAGGGCGTGCTCCAGCAGGGCCGTCGCGGTCAGCGCGTCATGGACGGTGGGACGGGCCTCGCGCACGGCCAGGCCGGGACGGTTCCACACCGAGGACAGCAGGGCGATCGCCCGGTCGCTCCGCAGGAACGCGCTCAGCCCGCCGTCCCCCGCCGCCCCCGCCATGGCGTACAGCGCGGGTGCGAACGCGTCCTCCGCGCACGGATCGAGGAGCGCGGTCAGGAACCGCTCGTAGGCGGCGGCGATGCGACCGCGGGACCGGCCTCGAGGCACGCGTCCCTCGGGCGGGGCGCCCCACATGGGGACGGACCGCACCCCCTTGACGTGCGCGGGCAGGTCCCACACCAGGGGTTCGCGTCCCGTGCCGGTGACGGCGAGGACGTCGAAGTCGATGTCGGGCATGCCCTGGACGAGCTGGTCGCACCAGACGCTCACGCCGCCATGGCTGTGCGGGTAGGTGCCTTCGGTGAGCAGGGTGACGCGCGTTGCGCCGGGGCGTCGCGCGCCGTGGGGATCGTGCATCGAGGTGCTCCACGGCCGAGGAGTGGGGTGGTCGTGCCCGGTGGACGGCCCCTCCGAGGAACCGTTTCTCCAGTGACGGTCCCGGCCGCGGGTGGACGGCCGGGACCTTCGGTGGGACCGGGGCGGTGCGCCGTTCAGCGCCGTGCGGAGGAGGTGACCGGCGCGGTGAGGCCCGCCGGGACGCGGGTGTCCGGGGCCGGCCTCGTGACCGGGGCGGCGTCGCCGTCGGTGGCCGGGGCGGTGACGGACGGGGCGGAGGCCGGCAGGGTGAGGGCCATCGGGGTGCCGGCGGAGGGCGTCCAGCCGGAGACCTTGCCCGCGTACGGCGCGCCGAACGCGGTGCCGTCCAGCGTGGAGCCGGCCGGCAGGGTCGCGGTGACCGAGAGCCCGGCCGGTGCCTCGACGGTGACCGTGTCGCCGACGCGGTAGGCCGTCACCCGGCCGGCCCGCAGGGCGCTCCGCCAGGCGGACCGGTGGCCCAGCTCCGTGCCGATCTCGCTCATTCGCGGGTTCACCACCGGGGTGTCGTCCGCGAACAGGGCCGCGTAGCCGTCGAGGACGCTGCTCAGCACCGGGTAGGCGATGCGGTCCTCGGCGAGGTTCGACTGGTGGATGAAGTGCGGCTTGGGGTCGTTGGACAGGACGTGCCCGAGGGCGATGCGTGTCTCCAGCGGCACGATGTGCCCGGTGTAGCCGGTGGCCGGGTCCAGCGGGGCGGCGAGGCAGGTGGTCGTGGCCGGGTTGTCCTCGCAGATGCCGCTGCCGCCCTGGGCGCGGCTCGTGTAGATCCAGTTGTACTCGTCGACCTGCTCGGCGGCGCGGCCCGCGTTGTAGAAGACGTTCATCGGGTGACGGGGGACGGTGGTCGCCGGGCCGAGCGAACGCTGGTCCTTCTCACGGGAGTTGTCCGAACCGAGCCACGTGATGTCGTTGTCGTCGAGGGCGGGCGCCAGGTTGGGGTTGTCCATCGGCTGTTGCGGCAGGACCTTCATGCCCGAGTGCTCGCCGGTGACCAACTCGCCGTTCTCCATGGGGAGCCCCGCCGCCGATCCCCATGCGCGGTTGGCGGCTATCTCGTCCGCGATCTCGTTGCGGCTCACCCACCGGGTGGAACCGTCGGGGTCGGTGGCGCACTTCCACGGCACCACCGAGGTGTCCTGCACACAGCCCAGGAAGGCGTGCGTGTACGTGTGGTTGATCCAGCGGAACGCGTTCCGGTCGGTGATCAGCTCGTCGGCGAGGGGGTCGGAGCCGTGGTTGTCCTCGCGGTGGTCGACGCTGCCCGCGGCGTTGTAGGCGAAGTCGAGGGTGAAGGCGTGCTCCCGCTGCCAGGAGACGGCGTGGTCGACGTCGGCCGGGGTCATCCGGATCGGGTCCGGGGCGGCGTTCGGGTCGGTGCAGTCGACGTCGCCCGGAGTGCAGTTCAGGGCCGTGTTCCAGCGGTCGTCGGCGGCCAGCACGTCGTCCACGTGCACCGCGAAGTAGTTCCGGGAGGCGCCCAGGTGCACGCCGCCGGTCATCCACTCCACGATGCCGCGGGCCAGTAGCCGATACTGCTGCTGGTACTGGTTGTAGACGAACGTGACGACCAGCTCGCGCCGCCCGTCGTGCCGGTACTCGCCCACCAGGGAGCCCCGCGTCGTCCGGCCCGGGATCGGCGCGTCGACGTAGGAGGTGAAGTCGGCGCCCGCGACGGGCTGTGAGAGGTAGGCGTAACTTTCCCCGACGGCCGCGTCGTTGTCATCGAACCGCACGGCACCGTCCAGGTAGCCGAAGGGTCCGGCGCGGCCGGCGGTGGTCACCGACGCCCGCACGCCGTCGAGGCTGCCGGAGTAGCCGCCGTACACCGGATACTGTAGACCGGCTTCCGGACGCGCGTAGGTGTAGGCGTCGACCTGGGGCACCGCGTACGTCTGCTCGTAGGCCGCGAGGGCCGCCATCTCGGTGGAACCGGCCGGGAACGGGTTGTCGTTGGGCAGCACCACGGCCTGGTACTTGGCACGCGGCCGGCCGTCCACGGTGTCGGCCAGGAAGCCGGTGTCGATCACGGGCCGTCCGGGCCGGGTCAGGTCGATCTCGGTGTACGGCGTGCCGGCCGCGTCGAGTTCGGCCGCGATGGCGCCGGTGGCGGGGCCGCCGTCGCTCACCACCAGCACCCGCAGATCGACGCGGGGTGTGGTGTCCGCGTGCGCCGCGCCGGCCGGCAGGCCGAAGGCGGCGATGAGCGCGCCCACCGTGAGCACGGTGGTGCGTATGGTCCGCTTCATGCGGTGAAGTCCCCTCCCCGGGCAGGGGTGAGCACGGCTCCCATGGAGCGGACGCACCCCCTCGCGCGGCGCCGGCATCCCCCTCAGAAGCCGGTCGTCGACGCATCCGTCGCGTCACATAGTGATGTCTCTGTGTAGCTTTCGTGGTGGTGTTGCGAAACGTGACGGAAAAGTGCAGGTGGCCAATGAGGTCCCCGGGAACCGAAGAGGGCCTGGGGCCGTCGGCCGGTCCGCCGGGGAAGCCGGGTGGCGCCAGGAGAGAGCCTGCTGGTCCGGGCTTCGGAGGGCGTTCCGGCGGGCCGGTCCGGCCCGCCGCGCTCGGCACCGTTGATCCCTGGCGTGGTGCGCGCCCGTTCACAGGCGCTTTCCAGGTCGCGAACCGATTTCCGGTCAGTGTGAACGCGTCCGACAGTTTCCGACGGACAGTCGGGTCCGGCTCGGCGCGCGAGTCCCGTCGGGCGCGCTCGTCCGACGGCCTCCGGCGGACGTGGTCCGTCGGAGGTGGCCCGTCAGGCGCACAGGACACGCGTCTCGGGCGTGTACACGGGCCCGCCGCTGCCCCCGCGGTCGAACCGGTCGTCAGGGATGGCGCGCGGTCGGCCCGCTCCGCGGCTGCGTCGGGTGTGCGTCCCCCCCCCGTCAGCCGCGCCCGAACCACGGTGGCCGCCCCGCACTCCCCGTACCGTCGGCCTTCACATGGGGGCCATCCGCGCCTTCCCTCCCGTTGCGCGCCCTTGGAACACTCACTTGCGCGCGCACTCCCCCAGCGAGCCACCGGCCGCCGAACACGTCCCGCACGAGAGGCTTTCCCCATGTCCGAAGTCAACCGGCGCAGATTCCTCCAGATCGCGGGTGCCACCACGGCGTTCAGCGCGCTGTCGAGCAGCATCGAGCGTGCCGCGGCCCTGCCGGCCCATCACCGAACCGGGACGATCGAGGACGTCGAGCACATCGTCGTCCTGATGCAGGAGAACCGTTCCTTCGACCACTACTTCGGCAAGCTCAGGGGTGTGCGCGGCTTCGGCGACCCGCGCCCGGTGACGCTCCCGAACGGCAAGTCGGTGTGGCACCAGTCGGACGGCACCAAGGACCTCCTGCCCTTCCACCCGACCGCCGACGACCTCGGCATGCAGTTCCTCGAAGGTCTGCCGCACAGCTGGCCCGACGGCCAGGCGGCCTACAACGGCGGCACGTACGACAAGTGGGTGCCCGCGAAGGGCACGACGACGATGGCGTACCTCACCCGCGAGGACATCCCCTTCCACTACGCGCTCGCCGACAGGTTCACCGTCTGCGACGCCTACCACTGCTCGTTCATCGGCTCCACCGACCCGAACCGCTACTACATGTGGACGGGGCACACGGGCAACGACGGCCGGGGCGGCGGCCCCGTCATGGGCAACGACGAGGTGGGTTACGACTGGACGACGTACCCCGAGCGGCTGGAGAAGGCCGGCGTCTCCTGGAAGATCTACCAGGACATCGGCGACGGCCTCGACGCGCGGGGCTCCTGGGGTTGGATCCAGGACGCCTACCGCGGCAACTACGGCGACAACTCGCTGCTCTACTTCAACAAGTACCGCGACGCGGCCCCCGGCGACCCGCTGTACGACAAGGCCCGCACCGGCACGGACGTCAGGAACGGCGACGGCTACTTCGACCGACTGCGCGCCGACGTGAAGGCCGGCAAGCTGCCGCAGATCTCCTGGATCGTCGCCCCCGAGGCCTTCTCCGAGCACTCCAACTGGCCGTCCAACTACGGCGCCTGGTACATCGCCCAGGTCCTGGACGCGCTCACCTCCAACCCGGCGGTGTGGGCGAGGACGGCGCTGTTCATCACCTACGACGAGAACGACGGCTTCTTCGACCACGTGGTGCCGCCGCTCCCGCCCGCTTCCGAGGAGCGGGGCAGGTCCACCGTCGACGTGACCCTGGACCTGTACCCGGGCGCCGGCGACCGCGTCGCCGGCCCGTACGGTCTGGGCCCGCGGGTGCCGATGCTCGTCGTCTCGCCCTGGAGCAAGGGCGGCTACGTCTGCTCCGAAACCCTCGACCACACCTCGCTCATCCGTTTCATGGAGCGCCGCTTCGGGGTGCACGAGCCGAACATCTCGCCCTGGCGGCGGACCGTCTGCGGCGACCTGACCGGCGCCTTCGACTTCTCCCGCAGGGACACCGGTCCGGTCGCGCTGCCCGACACCGGCGGATACGAGCCACAGGACCGCGAGCGCCACCCCGACTACCGGCCCACCCCGCCGGCCGAGGGGGCCCTGCCCACGCAGGAGCGCGGTCTGCGGCCCACCCGCCCCCTCGAGTACGCGCCCGCGGTGGACGCTTCGGTCGATCCGGCCACGGGGAAGCTCACACTTACCTTCGCCTCCGGTGCCAAGGCCGGCGCCGCCTTCCTGGTCACCTCCGGCAACCGCGCCGACGGGCCGTGGACGTACACCACCGGGGCCGGCAGGAAGGTCTCCGACACCTGGAACCCGGCGTACTCGGGCGGTTCCCACGACCTCACCGTGCACGGGCCGAACGGTTTCCTGCGCGTCTTCAAGGGGCCGGGGAAGACCGCGGGAGCCGAGGTCGTCGCCCGGCACGTGGGCGACCACCTGGAGCTGACCTTCACCAACCGTGGCTCCGGAGCGCTCGAGTTGAAGGTGGCGGACGGCTACCGCGGGCGCACCACGTCCGTACGGGTGCGGGTGGGCGCCGTCCTCAAGCGCACCGTCGACCTGAGCGCCGGCCGCCGCTGGTACGACCTCACGGTCACCTCCGTCGCGGACCCGTCTTTCCAGCGGCGGTTCGCCGGGCACGTCGAGAACGGGCGCCCCGGCGTGAGTGACCCGGCCATCGTCACGGAATGAGCGGGCCGACGCCAAAAGCCCGGTGAACACCGCATCGTGGGGGCTGGTCAGGTCCGGGTGGGCTCGGGGTAGTGTGCCCCGGTGACCACGCATTCGAACACACCTTCAGGTTGGTATCCCGACCCGCACGGGGCCGACCGGACCCTGCGTTACTGGGACGGGTCCCAGTGGACCGAGCACACCCACGCCGAGCAGCAGGCACCTGCCCATCAGCAGGCACCTGTCCAGCAGTCCGTGGCGGCGCAGCCCTTCCCGCCGCAGGTGCCCGCCCAGCCGGCCGCCGGGCCCGATCCCCGTGTGCAGCGCCAGGTGCAGCAGCAGGCGGGGGTCGCGGCGGGCGGCCCCGGCGGCGGCACGCTGTTCAGCGAGCCGGTACTGGTGGTCAACCAGAAGGCCAAGCTGATCGAGCTGACCAACGAGTACAAGGTCATGGACCAGCAGGGCAACCAGCTCGGCTCGGTCGTGCAGGTCGGGCAGAGCGCGCTGAAGAAGATCCTGCGCTTCGTCGCCAGCATCGACCAGTTCATGACGCACAAGCTGGAGATCCGCGACGCCTACGGTCAGCCGGTGCTGCTGCTCACCCGCCCGCGCAAGTTCCTCAAGTCGCGTGTGGTCGTGACGCGTCCCGACGGACAGCCGGTCGGCGAGATCGCCCAGCAGAACGTCTTCGGCAAGATCAACTTCGCCATCCACGCGGACGGCCGGCAGGTCGGCGCGATCAAGGCGGAGAACTGGCGGGCCTGGAACTTCGCGATCGTCGACCACGCGGACAACGAGGTCGCCCGGATCACCAAGACCTGGGAAGGCCTGGCCAAGACCCTCTTCACCACGGCGGACAACTACGTCCTTCAGATCCACTACCAGCTGCCCGAACCCTTGCTGAGCCTGGTCGTCGCCACCGCCCTGACGGTGGACACGGCCTTGAAGCAGGACTCCCGCGGCCTCGGCTGACGCCGGTCACAGCGACGTGAGGTGCCCCGGTCCCGTGGCCGGCCGGGGCAGCAGCGCGGGCTCGGCCGACGCCGTCCCCGGCTTCAGCGCCAGCACCGCGGCCACCGGATGCTCGTCGTGCTCGTCGTCGCGGCCCCCGGCGTGCTCCCCGTCGTACCGCGGGTCGAACCGAAAGCCGTATCCGCGGCCATGGACCACCGTCGGAGTCTCGGTGGGCTCCGTGGGGAGTGCCGTGGCGGGTTGCGGCGTCGCCCGGGACAGCAGCACCACGCCCCACGCGGAGAGTCCGGCCCCGGCGACCGCGAGGAGCACGCCCGCCGCCCCGCCCTGGAGCCGTTCGCCCAGCAGGCTGAGGCCTATCACCGCGGCGGCCATCGGGTTCGCCAGCGTCACCACCGCCAGCGGGGCGCCCAGTCCGCCCCGGTAGGCGGTCTGCGACAGCAGCAGCCCGCCCGTGGCGAAGGCGGCCACCAGCAGCGCCACCCCGATCACCTGCACGCTCAGCAGCGGACCGGACCGGTCGGTCGCGGCCACCGTCACGGTCTGAGTGAGGGCCGAGGCCACCCCGGAGGCGAAGCCGGACGCGCCCGCGTGCCGCAGGCCCGGCCGGGCGCCGGGCCGGGCCAGCAGCCCGATCAGCGCCGCCGTCACCCCCGCCACGGCGACGGCCTCGGACCCGCTCAGTACGTCGGCGGGGGCCGAACCGGACGCCGAGACCAGGATCGCGGCCAGCCCGAGCAGGGTCAGGGCGGTGCCCCGCCACTCCGCCGCTCCGACCCGGCGTCCGGCGATGCGCGCGCCCAGCGGCACCGCGGCGACCAGGGTGAGCGCGCCGAGCGGCTGTACCACGGTCAGCGGACCGTACTTGAGGGCCACGACGTGCAGCAGGGCTGCCCCGGCGTTGAGTCCCACCGAAGCCCACCAGGCGCCGCCGCCCAGCAGTCGTGCCACCCCGGTGCCGGGGGAACGGGCGGCCAGCCGTTCCTGGGCCACGGCCGCGGCGGCGTAGGCGACCGCGGAGAACAGCGACAGGACGACGGCGACGAGGGCGGCGCTCATCGGACCGCCCCCACGAGGACCTTTCCACCGGCCGCCACGGGCGCGGGCGCACCGCGACCGGCCGTCGTCACCCTGCGCCGCGGCGCGTGGATCACCGCGAGGGCGACCCCGAGCAGGGCGGAGGCGATGAGGGCGTCGAGCCAGTAGTGGTTCGCCGTGCCCACGATCACCAGCAGGGTGAGCAGCGGGTGCAGCAGCCACAGCCACCGCCGGCGCGACCGGGTGGAGACGATCAGTCCGACCGCGACCATCAGGGCCCAGCCGAAGTGCAGCGAGGGCATCGCCGCGAACTGGTTCGACAGCGTGTCGGTCTGCGGGGGCCCGTACACCGACGGCCCGTACACCCGCGCGGTGTCGACCAGACCCGTCGTCGCGAGCATCCGGGGCGGGGCGAGGGGGAACGTGAGGTGGACCACCAGGGCGGCGGCGGTGACGGCGGCCAGGACCCGGCGGGCCCAGACGTAGTGCGCGGGCCGGCGCAGGTAGAGCCAGACCAGGAAGGCCGCGGTGGCCGGGAAGTGGACGGTCGCGTAGTAGGTGTTCGCGACATGGACCAGGCCGTCGCCGTGCAGCAGCAGGGATTGCACCGCGTCCTCGTCCGGGAGCCGGAGCCACCGTTCCGTGTCCCACACGCGGTGCGCGTTGCGGAAGGCCTCGGCGGTGTGGCCCGTGGCCAGCTGTCGGCCGAACTTGTAGACGAGGAAGAGACCGGCTACGAGCAACAGCTCCCGGACTATCGGCGGCCGTACCGGCGTGGCCGGTTCCGCTTCTTCAGGCTCGGTACGGGCATTCATCCCCCGGCCCCTTCACTGACGTGGTGCGTGTGGGTGGTGCGCGTGCGGTGCACGGGCGTGCTGCGGGCGCGTGGTGCTGGTGCGCGGGCCCGTGGGCCCTGTGCGCATCATCGATACGGTGCAGTACCGATACGCCAGTGTACCGATACGCTCGGGTACCGGTACACTGGCGTATCGATTGAGATAGGACACACTGGAAGCGGGCCCCTTCGACGGGCCGCCGGACAGCAGTGAGGAGAAGCGCCGATGACGTCGCAGGCCGCGGACGGACCGGAGTCGGTAGCCGCCTCGCGCCGCTCCAAACTCACGCCCGAGCGCGAGCAGGAGTTCTTCGACGCCGTCCTGGAACAGATCCGCGAGTGCGGGTACGAGGCCGTCACGATGGAGGGCGTCGCCACGAGCACCCGGTGCAGCAAATCCACGCTGTACCGGCAGTGGAAGACCAAACCGCAGTTCGTCGTGGCGGCCCTGCGCTCCCGCCGCCGGTCGCGGCTCGCCGGCGTCGACACCGGATCACTCGCCGACGACCTGCGCGAGGCCGCGCGGGGAACCGCCCGGTGGTCCATGACCGACACCAAGCTCCTCCAGGCCCTCGGGCACGCCGTCACCCAGGACGCGGAGCTGGCCTGCGCGCTGCGCGAGGCGATCGTCGAACCCGAGGTCACCGCTCTGCGGGAGATCCTGCGCCGGGGCGTCGAGCGCGGCGAGGTCGCGGCCGACCACCCGGCGCTGGAGTACATCCCGGCCCAGATCTTCGGTGTCGTCCGCGCCCGTCCCGTGGTGGACGGGGAGTACGCCGACGAGGACTATCTGCTGCGCTTCGTGGAGGCCGCCGTACTGCCGGCGCTCGGCCTCGGACCGTGAAGACCCAGGCCGCCGTCCGCGGGATGACCGGACGGTGACCTGCCCGCGCCGCACCGTGGGGACGGGGGCGGCGCGCACCCCCGGCCGGGCGGGGCACCCCTTGAGCGGAGGGGTGCCCCACCCGGCCGTCCGTGTCCCGGCGCCGGATCGGGCCGCACGGCACCGGCCGGCGTTCGGCTCGGTCCCGCCGACGCCGATCCGGACCCGCTCACACCCCTCGGCCGCTGCCGCCCCCCGTCGCCACCTTGATGCCCTTGGTCATCTCGTCGATGACGGACACCTTCTGGTCGGCGTCGACGCCGAAGCGCAGGACCACCATCCGCTTGGCGTCCGCGGGCGCGGGGAAGGCCAGGGACTCGACGTAGCCGTCGGCGCCCTTGCTCGTGACCGCCTTCCAGCGGACCAGGTAGCCCTTCTGTCCTGCCACCGTCACCGCCTTCGACGCGAGCACCTGGTGGGAGGTGATCTCGCCGTACGTGGTACCGCCGTAGGACTCCTCCGCGTTGGCCTCGATGTCCGCCTTGGCGACCGCCTCGGCGGTGGAGCCGGGCACCTGGGCCGGAGCCGAGTACACGCCGCCCTCGGCGCAGGTCTTCGACGTGTCGCCGGGGCACGGGTAGGAGGACTCGGACGTGACCTGGGCGCCCACGCTCAGCTCCTGCCCGCTCCAGCCGTCGGGGATCGGGATGCTGATGCCGTTGAACGCGTCGGTCACCGCGCCGCTCCTGATCTTCGGCGCCTGCGACCCCTCGGGGGACGGCGAGGCGTCTCCCCGGCCACCCGAGTCGCCGAAGGGGTCCCGGCCGCCGGGACCCTCAGGCCCGCCCCGGCCGCCGGGTCCTTGCGCCGTGCCGGGTGCGTCGGAACCGCCGCCGTCCTTGGCCAGCGCGTACACGCCGACCCCGATGCTGGCCAGGACCGCCACGGCCGCCGCGACGGCTGTCGCGGTGCGCAGCCCGCGCCGCGAGCCGGCGGGCGGGGCGGAGGGGTGGGGATGCGTCGGATATGCCGGGAAGGCGCCGACCGTCGGGGCCTGCGCCGGCGCACCCCACGCGGCGGCCGAGCCCGCGGGACGGGTCCGGTCCGTCCATGCCCCGCCGTCCCACCATCGTTCGGTGGGCGGAGCGTCACTTGTCTGCCCGGGGTCGGGGTACCACCCGGGGGGAGTCACCTGCGTCATGCCCCCACCGTATGAGGCGTCGGTGAAATCCGTATGAGAGGGACGGCCCCCTTGTGCGGGGAGTCCCTCCGGCACTCCGTGCCCGTTGGCGGGAAACCGACGTCAATTCGCCGCGAGTCCCTTCTCGTTGACGTCGCCGGGCTTCTCCCGCAGGCCCGCGGGCCCCCGCGGGGCACCCCCCGTCACCCGCCGGGGCAACAGCTGGGCGGACCGTCCTCCGCCCGGACCGCAGGACGGCTACGCTCAAGGTCTGGTACGTCGTTCGGGCGACTCGGGGAGGTAGCGGGATGACGGAGGTACGGCCGGCGGCGGCGGCCTCGGCCTCCCTGTGGGAGCGCGACGAGGAAGTGGCCGCCATCGAGCGGGTGGTGGACAGGCTCTGCGCCGACCGCTCCTCATCGGGACAGGTGCATCTGCTGCGCGGCGACGCGGGAATCGGCAAGACGGCACTGCTGGCCGAGACACGGCGTATCGCCGAGGCCCGTGGCTGCACGGTGTGGTCGGCGCGCGGCGGGGAGACCCTGAGGTCCGTCCCCTTCAACGTGGTACGGCAACTGCTCCAGCCCGCGCTGCTGTCGCTGCACCCGGAGGAGGCCCGCGAGTACCTGGGCGACTGGTACGACATCGCGGGCCCCGCCCTCGGCATCGCGGAACCGGGTGAGGGCAATGCGGACCCGCAGGGCGTCTGCGACGGCCTCGTCGCCGCCGTGACCCGGCTGGCCCGGCGGGACTGGCCGCTCGTGCTGCTGGTGGACGACGCGCACTGGGCCGACCAGGAGACCCTGCGCTGGCTCGCCGCCTTCGTGGAACGTCTCGACGACCTGTCCGTGCTGGTCGTCGTGGCCCGCCGGACCACCGAGGTCAAGGGCGACAGCGCCCGGCACCTCGACACGGTCGCCGCGGCGGCCGGACCGTCCGTCACCAGCCTGAGCGCCCTGACCCCGGAGGCGGTCGCCGGACTCACCCGCGCCACCCTCGGCGCGCACGCCGACGACCCGTTCTGCCGCGAGGTCTGGGCCGTCACCGGCGGCAACCCCTACGACACCGTCGAACTCCTCGCCAAGGTCCAGGACCGGGCCCTGACACCCGGCGAGTCCTCCGCCACCGAACTGCGCCCGCTGAACCGCTCGGCACGCGGCGGCGGCCTCGTCACCCGCCTGGAACAACTGGGCGTCGACGCCACCCGGTTCGCCATGGCGGCCGCGATCCTCGGTGCCGGGATCACCGTCGGCCAGGCGGCCCGGCTCGCCGGCATGCGCCACGACGTCGCGGTGCGCTGCGCCGAACTGCTGCGTACCGCCCGCATCCTGACCGCCCCCGACACGGTGGCCGCACCCGCCGACGACGGCGACCTGGAGTTCGTCCACCCGCTGATCGCCACCGCCGTCTACGACTCCATCCCCGAGGGCCTGCGCAAGGCGATGCACGGCATCGCCGCCCAGGTCGTCATCGACGCCGGCAAGGGCCTCGCGGCGGCCTCCCGCCATCTGCTCCAGGTCCACGCGGACGACGACGAGGAACTCGTCGAGCAGCTGCGCGAGGCCGCCCGCGAGCATCTCGCCGTCGGCGCCCCGGACGCGGCCCGCCGCTGTCTGGAACGCGCCCTGCGTGAACCGCCCGCGCCCGACGTGCACCCGCACGTGCTCTACGAACTCGGCTGCGCCACCCTCCTCACCGCGCCCGCGAGGACCATCGAGCACCTGCGCACAGCGCTCGCCATGCCCGGCCTCGACGACGCCGAACGGGTCGACGCCGTCTACTGCCTCTCCCAGGCCCTCACCCACAACGACCAGCTGGAGGAGGCCGTCCGCACCGTCGAGGCGGAGGCCGCCCGGCAGACCGCCGGGCCGGCCCGGATGCGGCTCCAGGCCGTGCAGTTCATGTGGGAGGGCATCCACGCCGGCGAGACGACCTCGCCCGGCCGCTCCGAGAAGCTCAGCGCGCTCGCCGCCACCTGCACCGGCCGGGACAACGCGGAGCGGGCCCTGCTCATCCTGCGGGGCTTCGACGCCATGACCCACGGGGAGAACGCGGAAGTCGTCGTCGAAATGTGCGACCGCGCCCTGGTCAACGGCCGCCTCGCACCCGGCCTCGGCTGGACCGACCCCGAGTGGGGCCTGGAACTGCTGATGATGCTCGCCAGTTCGTACGCCTACACCGACCGCCTCGACCGAGCCGAGGCCCTCTTCAACGAGGCGCTCCGCGCCTACGTCACCGCCGGCTGGAGCGGCGGCCACCTCGCCCTGGCCCACGCCTACCTCGGACTCGGACTGCGCCGCCGGGGCCGGCTGAAGGAGGCCGAGGAGTCCCTGCGGGAGTCGCTGCGCATCGCCGAACGCGTCGGCCGTGGCCTGCCGCTGTACTGGTCGGCCGTCTGCAACCTCGTCGACACGCTGCTCGCCCGCGGCCATGTCCAGGAGGCCTGGGACATCGCCCAGCAGTACGGCTTCGCCCCGCCCTACCCGTCCACGATCGTGCTGCCCGACCCGCGGTCGGTGCGCGGCCGGCTGCTGCTGGCCGTGGGCCGCACCCAGGACGGCATCAACGAACTGGAGGAGGCCGAGAAGGCGGCGGCCGTCCGCGGCCACCTCAACCCGGTGATGGTTCCGTGGGCCGCCGACCTGGCCAAGGCCCTCGCCACCGAGGACCCGGCCCGCGCCGCCCGGCTGGCCTCCGACGCCCGCCGCCAGGCCGAACGCTTCGGCACGGACACCGCCATCGGCGAGGCCCTGCGCTGTGCCGCCGCCCTGGAGACCGGTCAGCGCGCGGTCCGCCTCGCCGCCCAGGCGGTCGCCTACCTCGAAGCCTCGCCCTGCCAGTACGAACACGCCGCCGCCCGCGTCGAGTACGGCATCGCCTCCCGCTCGGCCTCCGAGCTCCACCGCGGGCTCACCCTGGCCCGCTCCTGCCACGCGGACGGCCTGGTCACCCAGGCCCAAGCCGCCCTGGACGCCCTCGGCGCCCCCGCGGTCGGGCTGGTACCGGGCCAGAAGCGGAAGTAGCGCCGACAGGGCCCCAGCCGGGCACGGCCATGACCGCGACCGAGGCAGCGTCCCGGCGAGGTCGGCCCCGGCGGAGGCGACGTCCGCGCCGGCGAGCCCCGCTATTGGTGCCCGGCAGGGATGCGGCGGGCGTCCGCCCCGGCCGGTCGGGCCGCCCCCCGGCGCGGCGCGAGGGGGGGTGGGGAGCCGGCCGGGATCGGTGTCGGGTCCCGCCCGCGCCGGAGCCCCGACGAGCCGGCCCGGCCGCACCGGAGGTGGGGCCGGCCCCGACGAGGTCACTCGCCGTCCTCCTCCTCCGCCAGCACCCGCTGGGCCGTCGCGAACGCCGAGTTCGCTGCCGGTACGCCGCAGTAGACGGCCGTCTGGAGCAGGACCGCGCCGATCTGCTCCGGCGTGAGTCCGTTGCGCCGGGCCGCCCGGACGTGCAGGGCCAGCTCCTCGTCGTGGCCGTGGGCGACCAGCGCGGTCAGGGTGATCATGCTGCGCTCGCGGCGGCTGAGCGTCG
This sequence comes from Streptomyces sp. NPDC033216, assembly GCF_055577115.1. Classification (NCBI taxonomy): domain Bacteria; kingdom Bacillati; phylum Actinomycetota; class Actinomycetes; order Kitasatosporales; family Streptomycetaceae; genus Streptomyces; species Streptomyces sp. NPDC033216. The sequence continues at coordinate 52,440 of NZ_JBVIQK010000003.1, forward strand.
GATCGGTCCAGATCTCGCCCCAGGCATAGCGGGAGACGAAGTTCTGGAAGCGGGCGGTGAACGGCGTCTGACGGACCTGCGCCCGGTCCACGTGCGCGTCGCCCAGCACCTCACGCCGTACCCGCATGCCCTGCCCGGTGCCGGCTGTGAAGTGGGCGCGCAGTGCGGTCAGCACGGCCTGCGGACACTGCGCGGGAGCCAGGTGCGAGGCACCCGGGATCTCCACGAGGGCGGCGCCCGGCACCGCGTCCGCGATCTCCCGCAGGTGCGCCGGCGGCGTCGCCGGGTCCTCGCGACCGGCGACCAGCAGCGTGGGTACGGAGATCTCCGCGAGCCTCCCGCGCAGGTCGAACGCGGCCAGCGCGTCGCAGCAGGCCGCGTAGCCTGCCGGGTCGGCGCGGCGGTGGTCGGCGACCAGTTCCGGCACGGTGAACCCGTCCGTGAACCAGCGCGAGTTCGCGGTGTCCGCGAGCGAGGCCAGACCCTCGCGCCGCACCAGCGCGGCCCGTTCCCGCCACGGCCGGTCGCCGTTGAAGTGGGCGGACGAGCAGATCACCACCAGCGAGGACACCCGCTCGGGATGGTGCAGTGCCAGATGCAGTCCGACCGCCCCGCCCAGCGACACGCCCGCGTAGGCGAACCGTTCCAGGCCGAGGGAGTCGGCGAGGGCCAGCACCAGGCGGGCCAGGTCGCCCACGGTGGCGCCGGGGCCGACGAGGCCGGCGGGCGAGCCGCCGTGTCCCGGCAGGTCCCAGCGGATCACCCGGTGCGCGATGGACAGTTCGGGAGCGACCTCGTCCCACAGCGCGTACGAGGTGCCGAGGGAGGGGCCGAGGAGCAGCGGGGGAGCGGAGGTGGCACCCTCGGCACGGTGGTTGAGCAGGTTGTCGGTCAATGTCGCTCCAACGCACGGTCGGTGAGGACTCCGGCGGAGCCGGTGTAGTGGGCGGGATCGGTGAGGTCGTCCAGGTCGACGTCCCGCAACGCCGACTCGAACGACAGGAGTTCGCCCAGTGAGCGGCCTTCGTCGAAGGCGCGGGACGCGAGCCGGGTCAGCAGTTCCCCGGCGCGGTCCCGGCCGAGCACGGCCGACAGCTCGGCGGCGAGCCGCTCGGAGACGATCAGCCCGTGGGTGAGCCCGAGGTGCGAGCGCATGACGTCCGCCCGCACCCGCAGACCTCCGGTCAGTTCCGCCGCGTCCCGGGCGGCTCCGCCGACCAGCCGCAGCAGATCCCGCAGCGGCTCCCACTCGGCGTGCCAGGCCCCGGCCGGCCGTTCGTCCGGCGCGACCAGCCCGCCGTACAGCGTCGCCGCGAGCTGCGGGGCCCGCAGGGCGGCGGCCGTGATCAGCGTGGACCGTACCGGGTTCGCCTTGTGCGGCATGGCCGAGGAGCCGCCGCCGCTGCCCTCCGCGATCTCGCCGATCTCGGTTCGGGAGAGCGTGAGCACGTCGGCCGCCGTCTTTCCCAGTGCCCCCGCCGCGAAGGCCAGGCACCCGGCCAGGTCGGCGACCGGCGTCCGCAGCGTGTGCCAGGGCAGCAGCGGCGCGCGCAGGCCCAGTTCGTGCGCGTACGCGGCGGGCAGCGCGGTCGGGTCCTCGGCGCCGTACGCCGTGAAGGCCGCCAGCGTCCCGGCCGCACCGCCGAGTTGGGCGGGCAGGGAGTCGCGTACGCCCAAGATCCGGTCCCGCGCGTCCAGAACCAGCGACCGCCACCCGGCGGCCTTCAGCCCGAACGTCGTCGGTACGGCGTGCTGGGTGAGCGTCCGGCCCGGCATGGGCGTGTCCCGGTGCTCCGCGGCCAGCCGCGCCAGTGCCCGCTGTGTTCGGTCCAGGTCGGCGAGGACCGGCTCCAACGCCCGCACCGCGACCAGCATCGTCGCGGTGTCCATGATGTCCTGGCTGGTCGCACCCCGGTGGACGTACGGCCCGTGCTCGGCGCCGACCGCCGCCGCGAGATCCGCGACCAGCGGGATCACCGGGTTCCCGCCGCCCCGCGCGCGTCCGGCGAGGGACCGTACGTCGAAGGTGCCCGCGGCGGCCTCGGTCACGGCCGCCGCGGCGGCGGCCGGGGCCAGCCCGAGCCCGGCCTGCGCACGGGTCAGCGCGGCCTCCGCGTCGAGCAGGGCCCGCAGGTATGCGGTGTCGCTCGTCGCGGAGGCGGCGGGAGAGCCGGCCCACCCGGGGGCGAGCAGACCGCCGTCCGACTGATCAGCTGTCACTGGAACTCCAGGAAGACCGTCTCGCCTTCGCCCTGAAGGCGGATGTCGAAACGGTAGGTGCCCCTGCCGGCGTCCGCGGCGATCAACGTGCCGCGGCGCGCCGGGCCGAGGCCGGCCAGCAGCGGGTCCCTGGTGTGCGCGGCCGTGTCCTCCGGGAGGTAGATCCGGGTGAAGAGATGGACGAGCAGGCCCCGCGCGAAGACGCACACACTCAGGTAGGGAGCGCTCCGGCCGCGCGCGCCGGGTCGTAGCGTGCGCGCGTACCAGTGGCCGTTGGCGTCCGTCTGGATGCGGCCCCAGCCGGTGAACTCCACGCCGTTGCGCCCCAGACAGCCGCCGGTGGAGGGGTCCCGCCGGATCGAGCCGTCGACGGCCGGGACCTGGCCGTCCGGGTCCGGGCCCCACAGCTCGACGAAGGCGTCCGGCAGCGGCCTGCCCTCCCCGTCGTACACATGGCCCTGGACGGTGATCGTGTCCGGGTGGCCGACGGGCGCGATGTCACCACCGCCCGGAAAGGGCAGGGCGTACCCGTAGAAGGGGCCGACCGTGTGCGACGGGGTGGGCGGCACGCTCTCCGGGCCGCTGGTGTCGATCTTCGTCATGGGGGGTCAGCGTCCTTCTTCGATCCAGGTGGCGTTCGGGCCGTCCAACACGATGTCCCAGTGGTAGCCGAGCGAGAACCCGGGCGCGGACAGGCTGTGGTCGTAGGTGGCGACCAGCCGCTGCCGGGCCGCCTCGTCCGTCACCGACTGGAGGATCGGGTCGTGGACGAACAGCGGGTCACCGGGGAAGTACATCTGCGTCACCAGCCGCTGGGTGAACGACGAACCGAACAGCGAGAAGTGGATGTGCGCGGGCCGCCAGGCGTTGACGTGGTTGCGCCACGGATACGGGCCCGGCTGGACCGAGGTGAACCGGTAGAAGCCCTGGTGGTCGGTGAGCGTGCGGCCCACGCCGGTGAAGTTCGGGTCCAGCGGTGCGTCGTGCTGCTCGCGCCGATGGGCGTAGCGGCCCGCCGAGTTGGCCTGCCAGATCTCCACCAGCTGGCCACGGACCGGCCGCCCGGAGCGGTCGAGGAGCCGGCCGGAGACGGTGATGCGTTCGCCGATCGGGTCACCGCGATGATGGCGGGTCAGGTCGTTGTCGATCTCGGTGACGTCCCGCTCGCCGAAGGCCGGCGAGGCCAGCTCCACCAGCTCCGGGTCCTTGCTGACGTCGATCGGGACCGGCGGCTGCCGCGGATGGCGCAGGGCGGAGGAGCGGTACGGCGCGTAGTCGCGGCGCGGATGGTGCTCGACGGGGGCGCCGTCGGCGACCCGCTGCTCGTACGCGGCGTGCTCGGCCGCGATCTCCTGGTCGATGTCGGCTTGCGTGTGAGTCATGAGGGATCCTGGGGTCGCTGACGTTCGAGGGCGAGGCCCTGGCCGACGCCGACGCAGAGGGCGGCGGCGACACCGGTGCCGGAGCCGCGGCGGGTGAGCTGGTGGGCGACGGTGCCGGCGAGGCGGGTGCCGGAGGCGCCGAGGGGACGGCCGAGGGGACGGCCGAGGGCGATGGCGCCGCCCTGCGGGTTGAGGATCGCCGGGTCGAACTCGGGCCACTCGGCCACGCAGCCCGGCACCTGCGCGGCGAGGGCCTCGTCCGGCTCGAGCACGGACAGGTCGTCGAAGCCCCTGCCGACCTTGGCGAGCGCGGGCGGCACATGGGGCGCGCGGGTCATCGACTCGACCCCGCCGGCCACCGCGATCGAGGCGTCGCGACGGCGATCGCGGTGGCCGCCGGGATCACCGCCTCCAGGCCCGAGGCGCACAGCCGGTCGACGGTCACGCCCGGCACGGAGGTCGGCGACCCCGCCGGCAGCGCGGCCATCCGCGCCCCGTTGCGGCTGTCCTCACCGGCGCCGTTCGCGTTGCCGAAGTACACGTCCTCGATCCGGGACGGGTCCAACGCCGGTGTCCGGGACGGGAGTTCCCGGATCGCATGGGCGGCGAGGTCGTCGGGCGCAACGCGGCCAGGCCGCCGTTGCAGCGGCCGACCGGGGTCCGCACCGCGTCGACGATGTGGACGCTGTTCACGGCCGGATCCCCTCCAGGACGCCGACCTCGGCGTCGGTCTTCGCGACGATCTCGTCCGCGCCCACGCCGGGCGCGGTCTCGACGAGCAGCAGGCCGTCCTCGGTGACGTCGAGGACGCCGAGGTCGGTGATGATCCGGTTCACGCAGCCCCTGCCGGTGAGGGGCAGCGCGCACTCGGCGAGAATCTTCGGGCTGCCGTCCTTCGCGGTGTGCGTCATGACGACGATGACGGTGCGGGCGCCGTGGACCAGGTCCATCGCCCCGCCGATGCCGGTGATCATCTTGCCCGGGATCGCCCAGTTGGCGAGGTCGCCCCTCTCGGACACCTGCATCGCGCCGAGCACGGCGACGTCGATGTGGCCACCGCGGATCATGCCGAAGGAGAGCGCCGAGTCGAAGAAGGAGGCGCCCGGCAGGACCGTGACGGTCTCCTTGCCGGCGTTGATCAGATCCGGGTCGACCTGGTCCTCGGTGGGGTAGGGGCCGGTGCCCAGGATGCCGTTCTCGCTCTCCAGGACCACCTCGACGCCGGCCGGGAGGTGGTTGGGGACCAGGGTCGGCAGGCCGATGCCGAGATTGACGTACTGCCCGTCCCGCAGCTCGCGTGCGGTCCGGGCGGCCATCTGCTCGCGTGTCCAGGCCATCAGCCGCTCACCCGTTCCGTCGTGGCGGGTGCCGAGACGGTCCGCTTCTCGATCTTCTTGTCGGCGGCCTGCTCGGGCGTCAGGGCCACCACCCGCTGGACGAAGACGCCCGGCAGGTGCACGGCGTCCGGGTCCAGTTCGCCGGGCTCGACCAGCTCCTCCACCTCGGCGATCGTGATCCGCCCCGCCATGGCCGCGAGGGGGTTGAAGTTGCGGGCGGACCTGTGGAAGACGAGGTTGCCGTGCCGGTCCCCCTTCGCAGCCCTGACCAGGGCGTAGTCGGTGCGGATGCCGTGCTCCAGCACATACTCGGTGCCGTCGAACTCCCGCACCTCCTTCGGCGGCGAGGCGAGCGCGACCCCGCCCTCGCCGTCGTAGCGCCACGGCAGTCCGCCCTCGGCGACCTGGGTGCCCACCCCCGCCGGGGTGTAGAAGGCGGGGATACCGGCGCCGCCGGCCCGCAGGCGCTCGGCGAGCGTGCCCTGCGGGATCATCTCGACCTCCAGCTGCCCGGACAGGTACTGGCGCGCGAACTCCTTGTTGGCCCCGATGTAGGAACCGGTCACCCGGGCGATCCGCCCGGCGGCCAGCAGGACGGCGAGGCCCGACTCCATCGCCCCGCAGTTGTTGGAGACGACCGACACTCCGGTGACGCCCCGCTCGTACAGGGCCTGGACGAGGACGCCCGGTACGCCGCTGAGTCCGAAACCGCCCACGGCGAGCGACGCGCCGTCCGGCACGTCGGCCACCGCCTCCCAGGCCGTGGCCACCACCTTGTCCATGCCTGCGGCCCCCTCTCCTTCGGATGCGCCCCAGCCCGAATTAATCAGGGCACTGACTATTTCGCGAGGTGCCCTCACGCTGTCATCGGCGGGCCGGGGCCGTCAAGAGTGCTGACGAGGGTGAGGTCATCAGCTTCGAAGGCAGACGGGCGGTAGTCTTCTGGCGGGGTATCGTTCCGTGCACGTATGATTCGGCAGAGGGAGCGCGCATGGCTGCGGTGGACCTGAACACCCATCCCGGGCACCTCGCCCGGCGGCTCCAGCAGGCGCACTACCTACTGTGGAACGCGATGGTCTCGGAGGAGATCACCTCGCCGCAGTTCGCCGTCCTCAACGCGCTCGTCGCCGAGCCGGGCCTCGACCAGCGCACGGTGGGGGAGCGGGTGGGCCTGGACCGTTCCACCGTCGCCGAGGTGATCGGCCGGCTGATCCGACGCGAACTCCTCGACAAGGTCCGCGACCCGCAGGACGGCCGCCGGTTCCTGCTGCGCCTGACCGACGACGGCGTACGCGCCCACCGCAGACTCGCCGTGCGCGCGGCCCGGATGAGCCAGGTCTTCCTCGCGCCGCTGTCCGCCGAGGAGCAGACGCTCTTCTTCGATCTGATCCGACGGGTGGCGGACGCGGCGGAGGGGTTGCGCAACCCGGCGGAGCCCCTGGTCGGCCCGGGTGTGAACGCGTAGGGCCACTCGTTCGGACCAGGCCGGCCTCGCGGGATTGGGCCTGGCCCGACCCGGACCCGAACGCCTGGGCACCCGCGCCGGACGGTTTCCGCACGCGGCCTGCGGGCGTCACGACGCCTGTGCGAGGACCACCCACACCTGGCCGTCGGCGAAGGCGACCGGCTCGCCGTCCCGCGTGGTGAACCGTGTACCGTCCGCCGCCCGCGGACGCTGCCACCGCACGTCGTAGGAGCGCCCGTCGCGCAGCACCTCGGCCGTCCCGGAGCCGACCGTCTCCGTGTACGGCGTGTGGTTGCCGAGCGAGTCGTGGTAGCCGGATCCGCGCACCTCCACGTACTGCACGACCACCGTCGCCGGGGCGAGCCGTTGTCCACCGGCGGTGACCGTCGGCGTGCCGTCGGTCGCGACCTCCCAGTGCCGCCGCTCCCCGGACCAGGTGAAGGTGAAGCGCGCCGAGGGGTAGCGCACGGTGCGTGAGGTGGCGGGCGCGCCCCCGTCGGGCGCGGGACCGTGGCGGAAGCCGGTGGTCAGCGCGGCCTCGCCCGGTGCGGCCGGCAGCACCCGGCCGGGACGCAGATAGAGGTTGTGCGGGGAGGGCCTGTCCGTGCCCCGGTGGTAGGCGTCTTCCGCACCCTCCGGGGTGACGGCCTCCAGCGGCTCCTTGTCGATCAGCGGCAGCAGTTTGCCCTGCGCGCCGGAGAACGCCAGCACCGGCCGGTCGAACTGGCGCAGCAACTCCAGGTCGGACTCGCGGGCGCTGCGCACCGGCCCGACGGTCTCCGGCAACCTCGTCGCGTACACCGCCATCAGCCGGCTCAGGCCGCCCTCGACCTGCTCGACGTAGACGATGTCCGCGGCTTCCAGGCCGGTCTGCGGGCGGGCCGCGGGCACGTTGTCGATCTTCACGGCCAGGACCTGGCCGTGAGTGGCCGTGCTCGTGCCCGTGCGGCTCGGCGACCGGCCGGTCCCCCGGCCGTCCTCGGCCGGGCCCGACCCGCTCGTGCAGCCCGCCGCGAGGGACAGCGTGAGCGCCGCGGCGAGCGCCGCCGCGGTCGCCACGGCCCGCCCGCGGCCTGCGCCCAGGCCCCGCGGGCCCCGTCGCCGCGGGGGCCGGATCCGCCTGCCGGGTCCCGGGCCCGTCGTGTCGTCCACCGTCGCCATGTCCACCCTCGCCGCCACCCCGTTCCCTGCCCCGATTGTGCGCTTGTCGGTTCGGTGGTGGCCATACGCGACCGAGCCTGATCGTTCGCGTCGGCCGGGCCGATCCGTCCACTCCGGTGCGGGTGCGGGTGCGGGTGCGGGTGCGGGTGCGGGTGCGGGTGCGGCGCGGCCCGGCCACGCCCGGCGCGGTTCGGGGACGGGGTCCCGGGTACCCGGGCGGCACCCCGGGACCCGGCTCCGAACGCGGCGGGCCCCCGAACTCGGCGGAGGGAGCGCGGCACGATGAAGGCAGTGACCTGGCAGGGGAAGCGGGACGTACGGGTGGAGAGCGTGCCCGACCCGACGATCCAGGAACCGACCGACGCCGTCATCCGCGTCACGTCCACCGGACTGTGCGGCTCCGACCTGCACCTCTACGAAGTGCTCACCCCGTTCATGACGCCGGGCGACATCCTCGGCCACGAGCCCATGGGCATCGTCGAGGAGGTCGGCCCCGGCGTCCCCGACCTCAGCGTCGGCGACCGGGTCGTGGTGCCCTTCCAGATCGCCTGCGGCGGCTGCTGGATGTGCCTCAACTCCCTGCCCACCCAGTGCGAGACCACCCAGGTCACCGCCGAGGGCATGGGCGCCGCCCTGTTCGGCTACACCCGCCTGTACGGTGCGGTGCCCGGCGGGCAGGCCGAGTACCTGCGCGTCCCGCAGGCCCAGTACGGCCCCATCAAGGTGCCCGAGGGCCCGCCCGACGACCGGTTCGTCTACCTCTCCGACGTCCTGCCCACCGCCTGGCAGGCCGTCGAATACGCCGGCATCCCCGAGGGCGGCAGCGTCGCCGTGCTCGGCCTCGGACCCATCGGCGACATGGCCTGCCGCGTCGCCCAGGTGCGCGGCGCCGGGCGGGTGTTCGGCGTCGACCTGGTCGGCGACCGGCTGCGCCGGGCCCACTCGCGCGGCGTCGAGACGTACGACCTCAGGAACTTCGACAGCGAGAAGGAACTGGTCGACGCGATCCGCGACGAGACCGACGGACGCGGCCCGGACGCCGTGATCGACGCCGTCGGCACCGAGGCGCACGGCAGCGCGGCCGCCCGCCTGATCCAGAACGCGTCCGCCCTACTGCCGCGCAAGATCAGCGGCCCCCTCGCCGAACACTTCAGCGTCGACCGGCTCGCCGCCCTCCACACCGCCATCGAACTGGTGCGCCGGGGCGGCACGCTCTCCCTGGTCGGCGTCTACGGCGGCACGGCCGACCCGCTGCCCATGCTCACCATGTTCGACAAGCAGCTACAGATCCGGATGGGCCAGGCCAACGTACGCCGCTGGAGCGACGACATCATGCCCTACCTCACCGACGAGGACCCGCTCGGCGTCGACGACTTCGCCACCCACCGCATTCCGCTCTCGGACGCCTCCAAGGCGTACGAGATGTTCCAGCACAAGCGGGACGGGGCCGTGAAGATCCTCATGACGCCGTGACGCGGGGCCCGAACCGCGACGTCGCCGGGTCGTGACCGCGGGGCGCGCGGTCCGGTGCGGGGCCGGTCAGGAGGGCGCCTTCCGCGGCGGCGCCCCGAGGATCTCCGCCAGGTCGTAGCGCACCGGCTCCTCCAACTGCGCGTACGTACAGCTCTCCGGGGTCCGGTCCGGGCGCCAGCGGCGGAAACGGGCCGTGTGCCGGAAGCGCGCACCGTTCTCCATGTGGTCGTACGCCACCTCGGCCACCCGATCCGGCCTGAGCGGCACCCAGGACAGGTCCTTCTTGCCCGACCAGCGGCTCGGCGCACCCGGCAGCCGGGCACTCTCGTGGGCCGCCTGCTCCGCCCAGGCGGCCCAGGGATGTCCGCTCACGTCGTCCATGCGCAGCGGTCCCAGCTCCTCGACCAGCTCGGCGCGGCGCCTCATCGTGAACGCGGCCGACACACCGACATGCTGGAGGGCACCCCGGTCGTCGAACAGGCCCAGCAGCAGCGAGCCGACCACCGGACCGCTCTTGTGGAGCCGGTATCCGGCCACCACCACGTCCGCGGTCCGCTCGTGCTTGACCTTGTACATGGCCCGCTCGTCCGGACGGTACGCCAGCGTCAGCGGCTTGGCGATCACTCCGTCCAGACCCGCCCCCTCGAACTCCTCGAACCACCGCCGTGCCACGTCGATGTCCGTCGTCGCGGGCGCGAGATGCACGGGCGGCGTCACCCGGTCGAGTGCCCGTTCCAGCAGCGCCCGCCGGTCGGTCAGCGGCACGTCGAGCAGCGACTCGTCGTCCAGCGCCAGCAGGTCGAAGGCCACGAAGGAGGACGGCGTCCGCTCGGCGAGCGTGCGCACCCGCGAATCCGCCGGGTGGATCCGCTCGGTCAGCGCGTCGAAGTCCAGCCGTCCCTCACGGGCGATCACGATCTCCCCGTCCAGCACACACCGCTCGGGCACCCGCTCACGCAGCGCGGCCGCCAGTTCAGGGAAGTACCGGGTCAGCGGCTTGCCGGTACGGCTGCCCAGCTCGACCTCGGCGCCGTCGCGGAACACGATCGCCCGGAAGCCGTCCCACTTCGCCTCGTACTGCATCCCCGGCGGGATCGCCGTCACCGACTTGGCGAGCATGGGCTTCACGGGCGGCATGACGGGCAGATCCATGGTCCGATTCTGCTCGGAAACCGCCGCGACCGCCCGGTGTGCGAGCCGTGCGAGGTACGCCTACCGTGGCTCGCATGGGCGATGCGGTGGAACTCGAGGTGGCCGGCCGGACCGTGCGGCTGTCCAGCCCGGACAAGATCTTCTTCCCGGAGCGCGGCTTCACCAAGCTGGACCTCGCCCGCTACTACCAGGCCGTCGCCCCCGGCATCCTGCGCGCCCTGCGCGACCGCCCCACCACCCTGGAGCGCTACCCGGACGGCGTGACCGGTGAGTCCTTCTTCCAGAAGCGCGCGCCGAAGAACATGCCCGACTGGATCCCGCGCGCCCACATCACCTTCCCCAGCGGCCGCAGCGCCGACGAGATGTGCCCCACGGAACAAGCCGCCGTGCTGTGGGCCGCCCAGTACGGCACGCTCACCTTCCACCCCTGGCCCGTGCGCCGCGGCGACGTCGACCGCCCCGACGAACTCCGGATCGACCTCGACCCGCAGCCCGGCACCGACTACGACGACGCCGTCCGCGCCGCCCACGAACTGCGCGCCGTACTGGCGGAGTTCGGCGGCCTGCGTGGCTGGCCCAAGACCTCCGGCGGACGCGGCCTGCACGTGTTCGTGCCGATCGAGCCGCGCTGGACGTTCACCCAGGTCCGTCGCGCCGCCATCGCCGCCGGCCGCGAGCTGGAACGTCGGATGCCGGACCGGGTCACCACCAAGTGGTGGAAGGAGGAGCGGGGCGAGCGCATCTTCGTCGACTACAACCAGACCGCCCGCGACCGCACCATCGCCTCCGCCTACTCCGTACGCCCCCGCCCGCACGCCCCCGTCTCGGCCCCCCTGAGCTGGGAGGAGGTCGGCGTGGCCCACCCCCGTGACTTCGACATCGCGACCATGCCGGTCCGCTTCGCCGAACTCGGGGACGTGCACGCCGACATGGACGAACACGCCTTCTCGCTGGAGGCTCTCCTGGAGCTGGCCCGCCGCGACGAACACGACCACGGGCTCGGCGATCTGCCGTACCCGCCCGAGTATCCGAAGATGCCGGGCGAACCCAGGCGGGTACAGCCGAGCCGGGCCCGCAAGGACGGGCCGGACGCGCCCACGGCTTCCTGACGAACAGCCCTGCTCGAGACGCCGGTCGCCCGAGGCCTACAGCTCCTTGACGCGGATGTCCCGGTACGACACCACGTCGGTCGTGCCGTGCACCTGGAGTCCCAGGTAACCGGAGGCGAACCGCCGCCCGTCCGTGCCCGGATCGTCCGCGCGCGGCGGGGAGAACTGCTGGCCGCCGGTGTTGTCGAACTCGTTGATCAGCACACCGTTGCGGAACACCGAGTAGTGCTGGCCGACCACCCGGATCTCGTAGTCGTTCCACGTGCCCTTCTGTGTCACACCGGCCCCGGCCAGGCCCACCCGGTCGAAGCCGTAGACCGAGCCGGTCTTGTACATGTCGCCGTCGGGCCGGTCCAGCACCTGCACCTCGTGCCCGTACTTGATGGCGGCCCACTCCGGGCGCGGCTCCTCGGCATGGCCGTGGACCCACGGGAACCGCACGAACACACCGGAGTTGGCGTTGCCGGTGCCCGGCGCGTCGTCCCGCCACTGCAACCGCAGCGAGAAGTCGCCGTACTTGCGCTGCGGGAACCACAGCATGCCGAGGCCGTCCCTCGTCGTGCCCGAGGTGATCGAACCGTCGCCGTCGGGGGCGAAGGAGCCCCCGCCCACATGCTCCCACTGCGCGAAGGACGCCGCGCTGCCGTCCATGATCGTGCGGTAGCCCTCGGTCTGCCCCGGCCTGCCGATCCCGGAGGCGCGGGCCGCCTCCAGGACGGTGTCGTGCTCCCGTTGGTCGACGACCCCGTGCCCGAACAGCCCGTCGAGGACGGTCTTCACGTGCTTCAGGAACAGGGCGTGGGACGTCCACTCCCGCTCGTCCTCGATCAACTCGTTGATCCGGCACCGGTTGTCGGTCACCCGGTTCGGGACGCCGCTGTCGACCGTGCCGACGATCACCGTCAACCGCTCGTCCCATTCGGGGCAGTTGGGCGCGGGCACGCCGCCGCCGGCCGCCACCGTGAAACTCACGCTCCGCGCCGCCGAGGTGTTGCCCGCCTTGTCGCTCGCCCGGTACGCCACCGTGTGCGTACCGGCCCGGTCGACGATCACCGGTGCGGTGTATGCCAGGTAGGGGCCGCCGTCGAGCGAGTACTCGACGCCGGCGACCCCGGAGCCGCCCTCGTCGCTCGCGCTGACGGTGACGCGGGCATGGCCGACGTACGCGCCGGCGGAGTTGCGCGTGCCGTCGACGGTCGCGCCCGTCACCGGGGGAGTGGTGTCCCGCGGGGGTGCGGCGACCACCGTGAAGGTGACGCTCTTCTCGGCGGACGCGTTGCCCGCCTTGTCGACCGCGCGGTAGCGGACCGTGTGGGTGCCGTACTGGTGGAGCATGACGGGGGCGGTGTACGGGATCCAGTCACCCGCCGCGCCGACCGCGTACTGTATGCGGTCGACGCCCGAGCCCGTATCGGATGCCGTGACCGTGACGGTGGCCATGTGGACGTACGCGCCGTCGCTGTTCCGCTCTCCGCTCACCGTCGCCGACGTCTCCGGCGGGGTGGTGTCGTCGGAGGACGGAGGGACGACGGTGAAGGCCACGGTCTTCTCCGCCGAAACGTTTCCCGCCTTGTCGAAGGCGCGGTAGCGGATGGTGTGGTTGCCGACCCGGTCGACGACCACGGGCGCTGTGTACGGCAGCCAGTCGCCCGTGGTGTCGACGGTGTACTGGATCCTGTCGACTCCCGACCCGCCGTCGTCGTCCGTCGCCGAGACCGTCACACTCGCGGACCCGACGTACTCGCCCCGGGCGTTCTGCACCCCGCTGACGCGCGCCGATGTCTCCGGCGCGGTGGTGTCCTCTCCGCCGCCCTCGGTCACCACGAGGATGCCCTGCATCTGGCCGTGACCGGGGATGGTGCAGTGGTAGAAGTAGCGACCCGGGGAGAGCGTGACCTCGGCGGTGTGCCGGCCGCCCATGCCGTCGTTCGGACCGGCCAGGATGTTCAGCTCGACATCGTCGTTGAACTCGGGATCGCTCGTCACGAACGTCAACGTGTGCGGCATCCCCGTGGTGTTGCCGGTCGCCGCGCTGTTCTCGAAGACGATCGTCGCCGGACCCGCCACCGCCGTCGTCGGCACCGTCGTGTACCTGGTGATGTCGTCACCGGCCGTCCAGGTCAGCACCTGCGCGGCCGCGGCGGGAGCCGGCTGCCGCTCGGACCGCGCCGCGCTGGGCGCGGCCTGTAGGCCGAGCACCGTCAGCACGGCGGCCAGCAGGGCCGTCCAGACTCTTCGTCGTCCTGTCACCGTGTCCCCCTCGCCAATCGCCCGGCGGCCGGCGTCGGACCGCCACCGGTGTACGTGACCCGCCACAGCGCCGACTTGGCGTCGGAGGTGAAGAATCCCCGCCCGTAGTCGAGGACGTACAGCGCGCCGTCCGGACCGAACTTCCAGTCCATGAGGTTCTTGATGCCGTCGTTGCCGACCGGCACGATCTTCTTCAACGACTCGGAGTGCACCGGCAGACCTCCGTCGCCCTGGGTCGCCGGGTTCATCAGGACCGCGTTGCGCGGCTGGTCGGCGTCGTAGAAGTCCCCGACGAACCACTTGCCGTCCCAGTAGGCGGGCCACTTCGCCGTGCTCGTGCTCGCCGCGTCGTAGCGGTAGACCGGCCCGTTCATCGCGGCCTGGCCGCCGCCCTTGAGCCACGGGAGCAGGTGGCGGGCCTCCTCCCGCTTGTAGGACGGCACGCCGCTCGCGTCCCGCGGATAGTCCGGGGCGCCGCCCTGCGGCGAGTACCAGATGTTGTTGCCGGTAACCGGTGGCAGGTTCACCAGGCCGTCGTTGTTCGGCGACTCGTTCCTCGGGTGGTCGCAGTCGTACCAGCCGAGCGGCTTGGCCGGGTCCGGCAGGTTGCGGTCGCGGTAGGGCTGTTTGTTGCCCATGCAGTACGGCCAGCCCCGGTTGGACGCCTTGGTGATGACGGCGAACGTGTCGTACTTGGCGGGGCCCCAGGTCGTCGACGGGACGCTCGCGTCCGGTCCGACCCAGCCCGCGTACAGGATGTCGGTCCGCTGGTCGACGGAGATGCGGGCCGGGTTCCTGACCCCCATCACATAGATCTCGCCGCGTGTCCTGCCGCCGCCCTCCTCGGTCTCCCGGCCGGTGAAGAGGTTGCCCTGGGGGAGCGTGTACGTCCCGTCCGGCTCCGGGTGGATGCGCAGGATCTTGCCGTTGAGGTTGTTGGTGTTCCCGGCGGTGCGGCGCGCGTCGGCGAAGGAGACGCCCTTGTAGTTCGGTTGCGGGTTGTTCCCGGAGTAACCGTCGCTGAAACCGCTGGAGTTGTTGTCACCGGTCGCGATGTACAGGTTGCCCTTGGAGTCCCAGGTCATCCCGCCGCCGGCGTGGCAGCAACTGTGCACCTGCACCGGCCACTTCAGCAGCACCTTCTCGCTGCCGAGGTCCAGCTTGTCCGTGGCGGGATCGAGCGTGAAGCGGGAGACGCGCCGCTCGGCCATCCGCTTCTCGCGGTCGAGCCCCGAGTGGGGCGTGTAGTGCAGGTACACCCAGCCGTTCTGCTCGAAACGCGGGTCCAGCTCGATGCCGAGGAGGCCCTCCTCCACCTTGACCAGCTCGTCACCGCCGCCCTTGTTGCCGAAGACGGTCAACGCGCCCGCCAGGGTGACCTGCTTGGTCGCGGGGTCGTAGACGTGGATCTCGCCCTTGCCCTTGCCGATGGCCGGGTCGTTCCAGTCGGTGACGACGGGCTGGGAGGAGTCGGCACCGCCGCGGCCGATGTAGAACACCCGGCCGTCGGGCGCCGTGACGAGCCCGTGCGGCTCGCCGATCTG
The DNA here is from genome assembly GCF_055577115.1 of Streptomyces sp. NPDC033216. Taxonomy (NCBI): domain Bacteria; kingdom Bacillati; phylum Actinomycetota; class Actinomycetes; order Kitasatosporales; family Streptomycetaceae; genus Streptomyces; species Streptomyces sp. NPDC033216. The sequence goes on from NZ_JBVIQK010000003.1 coordinate 67,533, forward strand.
GTCGTTGAGTCCCGGGCGATTGGGCTGCGTCAGCCGCTCCGCCCTGTAGTTCGCCGCAATGGTCGCCTTGCAGTCGGCCTGTGTCAGCCGGCTCGTCCACAGCAACGCGCCCCGCAGGTGCGCGCGGAAGTCCGTCTCGTCGTACGAGGACACCGTGCCGCCCATGCCCGTGTAGAAGGACCGGCCGCCGTCGTAGTCCCGGCACCAACTGATCGGATGGTCCCAGCCGTTGGCGCTCGCGCCCGGCTGGTACGTCGACTCGCGCACCCGGGCGACGGTGTGCACCGTGCCGGAGGGGTTGCGTGTCCAGTTCGGCCACCGGTCGGGCCGCTTCCACTCGAGGGGAAGGTCCTTTCCGGCCGGGTGACGACGGTCGCCGACCTCGACGGTGGCCCGCTGGACGGCCGTCGGACCGTTCGCCGCCGGGCGGGCGCCGATCAGACCGGTGAACCAGTCCGAGTACGGCTCCGCGCGCGCCGCGTCATGGAGGCCGACGAAACCGCCGCCGGCCTCCATGTAGGCCTCCAGGCCCGCCTCCTGCTCGGGATCGAGGACGTCGCCGCCACCGGTCAGGAACACGATCGCGTTGTACCGCCCCAGTCGCGTCCCGTCGGTGAAGACCGAGGCGTCGTCGGTGGCCTCGACCTCGAAGCGCTGGTCCGCCGGGCCGGTGAGACCGATGTCCTCGATCGCCTCGATACCGGCGTCCACGACCGGCGACTCGTCCCCGGCGGCCGCGGAGCCGTAGAAGACGAGGACGGTCACGCCCGGACCGCCCGGCGGCGACTTCACGGACATCGTTGTCAGGGGTGGTTCCGGCGCCGGGCGCGCCTGTGCGGCGGGCCCGGACAGCAGCCCGGCGGCGACGACCCCGGCGGCCACGGTGGCCACCCTGGCCCGTCTCCTACGGTGTACGGCACTTCTCGCGCTACGCGCACTTCCCGTGCTCAACCCTCGTAAGCGCATGGGCACCTCCTTGGTCACAGCGGCAGCGCCAAGGAAGCTAGACCTCTTTGCCCGCCTCGCCAATACCAATCACCGCAATGGCACGAACTTTGTCCTGGGTGTGGATGAACGGCGGAACGGCCGGTACCGTCACACAGAATCATCACAGGTACGCCTCCGCACGTTCCGTCCCACGGAGGGGAGTTCCGCATGGACAGACGCGGTTTCAACCGGCGGGTGCTGCTCGGCGGCGCTGCGGCGACATCGTTATCACTGGCCGCCTCCCGGGCCGCCGGCGCCGACACCCCGGCCGGGGCGGCCCCCGCCGGCGGCCAGGTGCGACATCTCAGGCTGTACGCCGAGAAGCTGCCCGACGGGCAGTACGGCTACGGCTTCGAGAAGGGAAGGGCGACGATCCCGGGCCCGCTCATCGAGGTGAACGAGGGCGACACCGTCCACATCGAGTTCGAGAACACCCTGGATGTGGCGGCGAGTCTGCACGTGCACGGCCTCGACTACGAGATCTCCAGCGACGGCACAGCGATGAACCACAGCGACGTGGAACCCGGCGGCACCCGCACCTACACATGGCGTACCCACGCCCCGGGCCGCCGCGCGGACGGCACCTGGCGCGCCGGCAGCGCCGGCTACTGGCACTACCACGACCACGTCGTCGGCACGGAACACGGGACGGGCGGTATCCGCAAGGGCCTCTACGGACCGGTGATCGTCCGCCGCAAGGGCGACGTCCTGCCCGACGCGACCCACACGATCGTCTTCAACGACATGACGATCAACAACAGGCCCGCCCACAGCGGCCCGGACTTCGAGGCCACGGTGGGCGATCGCGTCGAGTTCGTGATGATCACGCACGGCGAGTACTACCACACCTTCCACCTGCACGGGCATCGCTGGGCCGACAACCGCACCGGTATGCTCACCGGCCCCGACGACCCCAGCCAGGTCATCGACAACAAGATCGTCGGTCCGGCCGACTCCTTCGGCTTCCAGGTGATCGCGGGGGAGGGCGTGGGCGCCGGGGCGTGGATGTACCACTGCCATGTACAGAGCCACTCCGACATGGGGATGGTGGGCCTGTTCCTGGTGAAGAAGCCGGACGGCACGATACCGGGACACGAGCCGCACGAACCCCACGAGCACTGACGGACCGCGCGCGGCGAAGCCCGCCCCCCCATCCGGCGCGAGAGCTTCCGGCACCGCCACGGCCTGCCCGCCCGCGCCCCCCACCGGCATCGGGAGCGCGCTCACCACTCCTCCTCGCTCGCACCGGGAGCGCTCTCACCTGTGCCTCCTCCCCGGCACCGGGAGCGCTCTCGCCCTCCCTCCTCCGCGGCTATCCTGAGCCGCACCGCACCGAGGAGGAGCCCGAAGTGAGCGACACAGCGCCGCGTCCCACGCTGGAGGCAGTGGCCGCACGGGCGGGGGTCTCGCGGGCGACGGTCTCGCGGGTCGTCAACGGCGGCGACGGTGTCCGTGAGCCGCTCGTCGAGCGGGTCCGGCGGGCCGTGGAGGAACTCGGGTACGTCCCCAACCAGGCGGCGCGCAGCCTGGTGACGAAGCGGCACGACGCCGTTGCCGTCGTCATCGCCGAACCGGAGACACGGGTCTTCGCCGACCCCTTCTTCGCCCTCCAACTGCGCGGCATCAGCAAGGAGCTGACCGCCCACGACAACCAGCTCGTGCTGCTGCTCACCGAGGGACCCGACGATCACGGCCGGGTCGCCCGGTATCTCGCCGGCGGGCATGTCGACGGCGCCCTCGTCTTCTCCCTCCACGTCGACGACCCGCTCCCGGGACTGATCCCGGGCGTCGGGGTGCCGACGGTCTTCGGCGGCCGCCCCGGCTGGGGCGACGGCACGCGTGACGTCGTCTACGTGGACAGCGACAACCGCGGTGGCGCCCGTGCCGCCGTACGCCATCTCGTCGGCCTCGGCCGTACTCGCGTCGCACACATCACCGGGCCGCTCGACCAGACCTCCGCCGCGGACCGGCTCCAGGGCTTCCGGGACGTGATGGGGGACGCCGACCCGAGGCTCGTCGTGGAGAGCGACTTCACCCCCGGCGGGGGCGAGCGGGCCATGCGGGACCTCCTCGAGCGCTGCCCGGACGTCGACGCCGTGTTCGCCGCCAACGACCTCACCGCCTCGGGCGTCCTGCGCGTCCTGCGCGAACGCGGACGGCGGGTGCCCGAGGACGTCGCCGTGATCGGCTTCGACGACATGGTGCCGGTCGCCGAACAGACCGATCCGCCCCTGACCACGATCCGTCAGGACATCGAGGAGATGGGCCGCCTCATGACCCGCCTCCTGCTGCGCGGCATCGAGGGTCGCAACATGCGCGGCGTCGAGGGTCGCAACACCGCCGGAGCCGCTGCCCCGAACCCCGTGGCACCAGCGGCTCCGGGCGGCCTGGTCCTGCCGACCACCCTGGTGCGCCGCGCCTCGGCGTAGCGGGGTTCGACGCGGGCGGTGCCGGGCTTGCTCACGCCTCCCGCGGATCGCTTCTGATCACCGCGAACCGGGCACCGTCCGGGTCGGCCAGCCGGGCGATCCGGCCCACGCCCGCGATGTCCGTCGGGGCCATCCGGACGGTGCCGCCCCGTTCCTCGGCCCGCGCCACGACCGCGTCGACGTCCGTCACCTCGACGTACGGCAGCCAGTACGCCGGGTACGGCGCGTCCGTGGGGTCGTCGGCCAGCGGGACGACCCCTCCGAACATGGACTCCTCGCCGGTCCCGGCCGGATTCAGGCAGGTGTAGGTGCCGCCGGGGAAGGCGACGGCCGAGGTCTCCAGGCCCAGGGTGGCGTAGTAGAAGGCGGCCGCCGCGGCGATGTCCGGGGTGAACAGCTCGACCCAGCACAATGAGCCGGGCTCGCCCGCCACGTCCACACCCTCGAGCCGGCCCGGCTGCCAGAGGCCGAAGGGCACGCCCGCCGGGTCGGCGATGATCGCCATCGTGCCCTGGCCCATGACGTCCAGCGGCGGCAACAGCACCCTGCCGTGCGCCTGCTCGGCCGCCTTGCAGGTGGCGTCCGCGTCGGCGGTCCGGAAGTACACCGTCCACGACGGGTGGCCCTGCTCGGGCGCGGCCTGCATACCGCCCGCCGCGGTCCTGCCGTCCCGTTGGAAGAAGCCGTAGCCGCCGGCGTCGGGCCCCGCGGACCGGAACCGCCAGCCGAAGAGGGCGTCGTAGAAGCCGGCGGCGCGGTCGATGTCGGACGTGCCGATGTCGAGCCAGTTCGGGGCGCCGTCGACGAAGCGGGTGGTGAGCATCTTCGCCCTCCTCCTCGGAAGATCCGTTCTCGCACTGCCGAGTCTGGCACCGCCCACCGACAACCGCTGCCGGAGCGCGGACGGCGGACGCGGCGCGCCGCCGTGCGCCACGGTCCGTTCCAGGGGCACCGTCAGTGCGGCCGGGGGCCCCGCCGAGCCGCGTATATCCGGCGTTGAGGGAACGTTTTTCGCCGCGGGCCACGATTCTGGCCATGTACACCGACACGATTCCCCCGTCCGACCTCGCCTGGCAGCGGGAGGCGCTGTGCGCACAGACCGGGGCGGACTTCTTCTTCCCGGAACCCGGCAGCTCGGTGCGGGAGGCCAAGCGCATCTGCGGCATGTGCGAGATGCGCACCGCGTGCCTCGACTACGCACTCGCCCACGACGAACGCTTCGGCGTCTGGGGCGGCCTGTCCGAGAAGGAACGCCTGCACCTGCGCCGAATCTCGAACTGAGCCCGCACGGGCATGCCCGACCCGGACATCTGTACGACCGCATCGCGGGGGTGCGGTCGATATCCGGGAGCTCGCGTGGCGGCATGGTGCCGTAGCCCGGAACGGCCCGCACCGGGAGTTCGCTCCCGGTGCGGGCCGTTCGAGGTGTCGCGGTGGTGGCGGGTCAGCCGGCGGCGCGGGCCGCCATGCGGGCCTTGCGCGCCGCCAGCTTCTCGTCGAACTTCAGGGCCTCGGCGTCCAGACCGCCCATGTACAGGCCGAGTTCCTCCTGCGCCTTCAGGCCCTCCGGGCCGAGGCCGTCCATCTCCAGGACCCTCAGGTGCCGCAGGACGGGCTGGAGCACGTCGTCGTGGTGGATGCGCATGTTGTAGACCTCGCCGATGGCCATCTGCGCCGCCGCCCGCTCGAAGCCGGGCATCCCGTGGCCGGGCATGCGGAAGTTCACCACCACGTCCCGCACCGCCTGCATGGTCAGGTCGGGTGCCAGCTCGAAGGCGGCCTTCAGCAGATTGCGGTAGAAGACCATGTGGAGGTTCTCGTCGGTCGCGATGCGCGCCAGCATGCGGTCGCACACCGGGTCGCCGGACTGGTGGCCGGTGTTGCGGTGCGAGATGCGGGTGGCCAGTTCCTGGAAGGCGACGTAGGCCACCGAGTGCAGCATCGAGTGACGGTTGTCCGACTCGAAGCCCTCGCTCATGTGGGCCATCCGGAACGCTTCCAGCTTGTCCGGGTCGACCGCGCGCGAGGCGAGCAGGTAGTCGCGCATCACGATGCCGTGGCGCCCCTCCTCCGCCGTCCAGCGGTGCACCCAGGTGCCCCAGGCGCCGTCACGGCCGAACAGCGAGGCGATCTCGTGGTGGTAGCTGGGGAGGTTGTCCTCGGTGAGCAGGTTCACCACCAGGGCGATCCGGCCGATCTCGGTGACCTTCGACTGCTCCTTGTCCCAGGCCTGGCCGTCCTCGAAGAGACCGGGAAAGTTGCGGCCGTCGCTCCACGGCACGTACTCGTGCGGCATCCAGTCCTTGGCGACCTTCAGGTGCCGGTTCAGTTCCGTCTCGACCACTTCCTCCAAGGCGTACAGCAGCCGGGCGTCGGTCCAGACGGCGGAGGGGCTGCCGAGGTGCGGGGAAGTGGTCGTCACGGGTACTCCAGGGGACGTGATGCAGAGCGGACTACGACCGGCGGGCGAACGCCGGAACTTACGGGATCGTAGGCTACGAACCCGTAGGTTACGTAGCCGTAGGTTAAGTTCGGAGTAAAGACTGCTGATCAGCCCCACCCTGCCGGGAGGCCGGGGCCGTCGTCCGAGTACCCCGAAGGAGCGCGGGACACGCAGGTCGCGGGGCCGAATCGGGGGCGCGATCACCCGATCAGGCGTACAGACCCCGCAGCCGCACGGAGAGACACGTCACACATCCCTCCAGCTTCTCGAACTCGCTGATGTCCACCACGACGGGTTCGTACCCGAGGCCGCCGAGCAGGTCCGCGGTCCTGGGCGCGCTGGCCGCGATGAGCAGTCTCGGGCCGCCGAGCGCCACCACATGGGCGCCGGCCTCCTCGGGCACGGACAGGAACCGCGGGAACAGCGCCGGCCGGTCCACCTTCGGGACGTGGCCGATGACCGTGCCGTCGGGCAGCGCGGTGACCGAGGACTTCAGATGCAGCACCTTGCTCACGGGGACGGCCACGACCCGCGCCCCGAGCGGTTCGAAGGCCTCCCGCACCTGCTGGACCCCGGCCGCGTCGGTGCGGCCGCCCCGGCCGACGTAGACCGTGTCGCCGTCCTTGAGGACGTCGCCGCCGTCCAGCGTGCCCGGCTCCCAGATCCAGTTGACCGAGCAGCCCAGCCGGGCGACGGCCTCCTCGACCCCGGCGGTCTCCGCGCGCCGCGATTCGGCGCCGGGCCGCGTGATCAGGGCGACGTTGCGGTACATCACCACCGTGTCCTCGACGAACACGGAGTCCGGGCAGTCGTCGGCGGGGTCGACCTCGATGGTCTCCCAGCCGTTGGCCAGCAGGGCCTCGGCATAGGCCTCCCACTGCGCCAGGGCGAGGCCCACGTCGACCGGTCCACGCTCGACGTGCGTCACCAGACCTTCCGCGAGACGCGGGCTGGGGCGGCGGATGAGGGCCTTCTTGCTGGGCACGTCCAGGTCTCCGGATCGGCGGCGGCTGACCGGCGCCCCGTGAGAGGCGCCGGTCAGCCATCATGCAGGTCCGGTCCACGACGCGAAACCCTCCCCGCCGGTCCCCGGCCTTCCCGGGACGCGCCGAGCCACGCCGGACGCGCCGAGCCATGCCGGACGCGGCACGCCACGCCGGGCGCGCCGCGCTACGCCGGACGCGCCGAGCCACGCCGGACGCGGCACGCCACGCCGGACGCGGCACGCCACGCCGGGCGCGCCGCGCTACGCCGGGTCCGCCAGCTCCTGCGCCGACGTCTCCCGCAGTTTCCCGTCCAGCAGCAGCCAGCGGGTGATCCCGATCGACTCCAGGAACGGCAGGTCGTGGCTGGCCACGATCAGAGCGCCCTGGTAGGACTCCAGGGCGGACGTGAGCTGCCGGACGCTCGCGATGTCGAGGTTGTTCGTCGGCTCGTCCAGCATCAGCAGCTGCGGCGCGGGCTCGGCCAGCATCAGCGCGGCGAGCGTCGCCCGGAACCGTTCGCCGCCGGACAGCGTCGCCGCCTTCTGGTCGGCGCGGGCGCCCCTGAACAGGAAGCGGGCCAGCCGGGCCCTGATCCGGTTGTTGGTGGCGTCCGGTGCGAAGCGGGCCACGTTCTCGGCGACCGTCAGCTCGTCGTCGAGGACGTCCAGCCGCTGCGGCAGGAAACGGAGCGGCACGTGTGCGTGTGCCTGGCCCGCCACCGGGGCCAGTTCCCCGGCGATCGTGCGCAGCAGCGTCGTCTTGCCCGCTCCGTTGCGGCCCACCAGCGCCACCCGCTCCGGCCCGCGCAGGTCGAAACCGCCCTCCACGCGTGACCCGTGGGCGAGTCGCAGATCCATCAGGGTGAGCACGTCGCGGCCCGGCGGTACGGCCGTGTACGGCAGGTCGACGCGGATCTCGTCGTCGTCCCGCACCGCCTCGACCGCCTCGTCGAGCCGCTCCCTGGCCTCGGTGAGCTTCTCCTCGTGCATGATGCGGTGCTTGCCGGCGGACTCCTGCGCCGCCCGCTTGCGCGCCCCCATGACGATCTTCGGTTCGCGTTTGCTGTCCCACATCTTCTGGCCGTACCGCTTGCGCCGGGCCAGCTTGACCTGGGCATCGGCCAGTTCGCGTTTCTGTTTGCGCAGGTCGGACTCCGCGACGCGCACCATGCGCTCGGCGGCCTCCTGCTCGGTGGCGAGCGTCTCCTCGTAGGCGGAGAAGTTGCCGCCGTACCAGGCGACCTCCCCGGACCGCAGGTCGGCGATCTGGTCGACGAGTTCGAGCAGTTCCCGGTCGTGGCTGACGACGACCGTCACGCCCGGCCAGGCCGTGACGGCCGCGTACAGGCGCCGTCGGGCGTAGAGGTCGAGGTTGTTGGTGGGTTCGTCGAGCAGCAGGACGTCCGGCCGGCGCAGCAGCAGGGCGGCCAGCCGCAGCAGGACGGACTCGCCGCCCGACACCTCGCCGATGGTGCGGTCCAGGCCGATGTGGCCGAGCCCGAGTTCGCCGAGGGTGACCAGGGCCCGTTCCTCGACGTCCCAGTCGTCGCCGACGGTCTCGAAGTGCTCCTCGGACACGTCCCCGGCCTCGATGGCGTGCAGCGCGGCCCGGCGGGCGGCGATGCCGAGGGCCTCGTCGACGCGGAGGGAGGTGTCGAGCGTGACGTTCTGCGGGAGGTATCCGACCTCGCCCGCGCGGCGGACGGTGCCGTCGGAGGGGACGAGTTCGCCGGCGATCAGCTTCAGCAGGGTCGACTTGCCGGAGCCGTTGACGCCGACGAGTCCGGTCCGGCCGGGGCCGAAGGCGACGTCGAGCCCGTCGAAGACGGGGGTGCCGTCGGGCCAGGCGAAGGAGAGGGAGGTACAGGTGATCGAAAATGACAAGGGGGCCTCGCGGTCGCGTGTGCGGTCAGGGCAACGCGTATCGAGACACCGCAGGGCGGCGACCACCGCGGGAGCGGGGGAGTGCGGGGCACGGAAAGCCGTGGGTCGGGTCTGCTCCGCAAGGACGGCTGAAACGCCGAGGTCGCACGCGACGCCCACACCCGAAGGGTGTGTGGCGGGGGTGTCTCAGGACCTCAGACGAGCAACGTCCTTCTCCTATCGGCGGCAGCAGATGCGTGCTCCACGCTAGGAGCGGCCGGGGAGGGCTGTCAACGGATTAAAGGGCGTCGCGCATCAGCTCCGCCAGGTCGCGGTCCAGGTCGAGCTGGAGGTGCTCCAGGCCGGCCGGCACCAGTTCGTCGGTGGCCCGCAGGAAGCGACGGATCTCCGCCGAGTGCACATGCACGATGGCGGTGCCCTCGGGCGCGTGGAACTCCAGCACCGTCCTGTCGTACCCGTACGGCCGCACGCGGACGTCCCCGTCGCCCTCGGCGTCGTGCAGACCCGCGGTGAGCAGGTCGCGGGCGAAGGTCCAGCAGACGTCCACACCCTCCAGGGTGGCCGGGGCCGGGAAGGTCATGCGGACGGCGAAGGGATCACGCCGGTCGTAGTGCAGCGTGGCGGGGATGCTCTGCATCCGCGGCGCGGCGGCGACCAGGCGCGCCTCCACGGGCTGCTCGATGACGATGGACAACGCCTTGCTCCCTTGTGACGGCGGGGCGAACTTCCGGGTGGGTGAGGCCGGACACTGGAAGAGACGCCGGAACCGGCCGATCCGTGCACACGAGGTGCGAGTGACCTCGGTCACCGCCTTCATGCACAGGAGTGACTCAGCTCTCCTGCCGTGCCTCCTGTGCCCCGTACGGCCGACGAGGTGATCGCGGGCATCTGGACGCCGTCGAATCGGTGGACTAGCTTCGCCCGCCATGAGGCCCTCGGGGAAGACGCGACAGATGATCCGCACGGCACCCACGGCGCTGGTGAGGCGGGCGGGGCGCACAGCGGCGGGAGCGGCCTGCGCGGCGGCGCTGGCCGTGCTGACGGCCCTACCCGCGCAGGCGCATGAGGCCGGGCGGGGCGGCCACGCGCCCGCGTGGGCGCTCAAGGACACCGCCACGCCCGCCGTCCGTTTCCGGGGCCTGGCCGCGGTCGACCGGGACACCGCCTGGGTGGCGGGTACGCGGGGCACCGTCCTGCGCACGACCGACGGCGGCGCGAGCTGGCGTGACGTCTCCCCGCCCGGCGCCGCCGACCTCCAGTTCCGGGATGTCGAGGCCTTCGGCGCGCGGCACGCCGTCGTGCTGGCCATCGGCGAGGGCGAGGCCTCCCGCGTGTACCGCACCGACGACGGCGGGGCGACCTGGACGGAGTCCTTCCGCAACACCGACGCCCGGGCCTTCTACGACTGCCTGACCTTCTTCGACCGCCGCCACGGTCTTGCGATGAGCGACCCCGTCGACGGCAGGTTCCGCATCCTGTCGACCAGCGACGGCGGCCGCTCCTGGACGGTGCTGCCGGACGCCGGCATGCCGCCGGCCCTGCCGGGCGAGGCGGGCTTCGCGGCGAGCGGCCAGTGTCTGGTGTCGGCCGGCTCCCGGAACGTGTGGCTGGCCACCGGCGGCGCAGCACGCGCGCGCGTGCTGCACTCCACGGACCGGGGACGGACCTGGACGGTCGCCGACGCCCCGATCCCGGCGGGCGACCCCGCGCGCGGGGTGTTCGCGCTCGCCTTCCGCGACCGTGGACACGGCCTCGTGGTCGGCGGCGACTACCGCGCCGACCAGGTCTCCCCGTCGGCCGCCGCCACGACCGGCGACGCGGGCCGTACCTGGCGGCCCGCGGACACGCCACCGCCCGCCTACCGCTCCGGCGTCGCCTGGCTGCCGCACAGCCGCACCGCCGCCCTCGCGGTCGGCCCCACCGGTACCGACCTGACCACCGACGCCGGCCGCACCTGGCGCACCCTCGACACCGGCTCGTACGACACCGTCGACTGCGCCCCCGACCAGGGCTGCTGGGCCGCCGGCGAACAGGGCCGGGTGGCGCGCCTGGAGAAGTGAGCCGTTTCCGGGGTACCCGGGCGGTGCGGAGACGAGAGGAGTGAGCGCAGATGCCACGCGGGTCCAGCCCCAAGCGGGAGCGCCAGTACGAGCACATCAAGGAGAGCGCGCAGGAGCGGGGTGAGAGCGCCGGCCGGGCGAAGGAGATCGCCGCCCGCACGGTGAACAAGGAGCGCGCCCGGTCCGGCGAGTCGAAGACCGCGAGCCGCACCTCCACGCAGGACATGTCGTCCGGCAAGCGGGGCGGGCAGCGGTCCGGGAAGGGCTCCCAGGGGCCCACCTACGACCAGCTGTACGAGGAGGCCAGGCGCCGCGGCGTGCACGGCCGTTCGGACATGAACAAGAGCCAGCTGCGGAGCGCCCTCGGCAAGGACTGACCGGCGACCCTCCGGTCAGCCGGGCACGACGACTGACGGCGCTCCGGTGAGTCGGCCGGGCGCGATCCGGCACCGCTCCAGCCAGGGGGACGGCCGGCCGGGACATCCGGTACCGCTCCAGCTCAGGGGCCGTCAGCCGGGCACGACCCGGTACCGCTCCAGCTCGGGTGTCGTCCTCGTGGCCTCGAACTCGACGACCCGGTACGCGCACACGCCGGCGAGGACGAAGGGGTCGCCCGCCGTGATCTCCTCGATCCGGCTGCGGTCCTCCGCGACGGCGACGATCACACCGCCGTCGCGGGGGTTCTTGCGGCCCGACGCCAGGAACACCCCGCGCGCGTACTGCTCGTCGAGCCAGGCCACGTGGTCCGGGAGGACGGCGTCCACGGCGTCCAGCGGCGCGGTGTAGGTCAGTTCCAGTACGAACATGATCGCGACCCTACGCCGTCCGGGGCGGCCCCGTAGGCTCGTCCTCACCATGACGACCGTAAGCATTCCGGCGGGCTGGCCCGCGACCGAGCAGGAGGCCCGCGCCGTCCAGGACGAGCTGCGGGCACGGGTGGTGCTGCGCGAGGCGGGTCCGCCGCCCGGCACCGGGCACGTGACGGGGGTCGACGTCGCCTACGACGACGAGCGGGACGTCGTGGTCGCCGCGGCCGTCGTGCTGGACGCGGCGAGCCTCGACGTGGTCGCCGAGGCCACCGCCGTGGGACGGATCTCCTTCCCGTACGTGCCCGGCCTGCTGGCGTTCCGTGAGATTCCCACCGTCCTCGCCGCCCTGGACGCCCTGCCGTGCGCGCCCGGACTGGTCGTGTGCGACGGCTACGGCCTCGCCCACCCCCGCCGGTTCGGCCTCGCCAGCCATCTCGGGGTCCTCACCGGCCTGCCCACGATCGGTGTCGCGAAGAACCCCTTCACCTTCACGTACGCCGACCCGGCCGCCGCGCGGGGGTCCGCCGCGCCGCTGCTCGCCGGGGACGAGGAGGTGGGCCGCGCCCTGCGCACCCGCGCCGGCGTCAAGCCGGTCTTCGTGTCGGTCGGCCACCGGGTGAGCCTGGACAACGCCTGCGCGCACACCCTGGCCCTCGCGCCGGAGTTCCGCCTGCCGGAGTCGACCCGGCGGGCGGACGCGCTGTGCCGCCGGGCGCTTCAGGAGGCGACCACCCGCCACTGACCGACCTCGCGGTACTCCGAGTCGTACACCGGCGACCCGTCTCCGGGCTCCAGGGCGTAGTGGCCGAGGTTCCCGCCCCAGTACCGCAGGACGCGTCCCAGCTCGCGTGCCCGGTCCTGGGCCGACGCCCCCTCGTCCACGGCTACTTCGAGAACGAACTTCACGCCGCTCACCTCCCTCCGCTCGCGCCCTTCCATCGTTTCATTGAAGTGCTTGTTGGTACTTGGCCGCTCACAGGCCCTGGGGAAAGCGGGGAAGGCGGCCAGAAGCCTCAAACGGAGGTCAGGGCAGCGAGGTCGACTCCCCGGGGACCCGAGCGGGCCGAACTGAGTACCTGTACGGATGTCGGGCCCGGTGCGCGCCCGGCAGGCTGGCCGTATGACGACGCACCGAGCCCCGAAGCCCCTCGCCGACCCCGACCGGCCCGTCGAGCGCGCCGTGAACGTGGCGCTGGTCCTCGCCGTGCTGGCCGGACTGGGCTGGGTCGCCGGGATGATCTACACGCTGGTGGAGTGGCCGGTCTGAGCCGACGGGATCCGGGCCGCGCGGTCAGCGGCTCGCCGCCACCCGGAAGCGGATGCCCGCCGCGCGCAGCCGTTGGGTCAGCGCGTCGCCCATCGCCACCGCCGTCGTGACCTGCCCGGCCGTCTCCGGCAGGTCGTCCAGGGCCAGGGCCAGCGCGGCCTCGGCGAACATCTTCGCCGTCTCGTCGTAGCCGGGGTCCCCGCCGGAGACCTCCGTCCACACCCGCCGGCCGCCGCCCTCGCCCACGAACCGCACCGAGAACCAGCTGCGTGCGCGTTTCTCGGCGCTCGGGCCCGCTCCGGGCTTCAGCCGGTCCGACAGCCACCGCCGGGCGGGCGGCACCTGGGCCGCGGCGAACAGCGCGCCGACGGCCGCGGTCGCGCCCACCGCGACCGGCAGCCGTCGTACGGCCGCGTAGTGGCGGTAGCGGAAGTCGGGGCCGTACCGTTCCAGGGCCTGGGCCGACCGGCGCACGATCTGCGGGTCGATCGTCGGCAGGGGCAGCGCCCACGCGCCGACCTCCGGGGCGAACCGGGGCGGCCCCAGCGGGGCCGTGGCCCGGCGGCCCATCAGACGCGGCTCGTGCCGGTGCCGTTCGCGGGCCGCGGCCACCATCTGCCGGCCGCGGGCGAACTGGCCCAGCGCGGAGGCGAACGTCCCGCCGGAGAAGGCGGCATCGACGCTCACATAGCCGTCCACGGTCAGCGGGACGCCCTCCGGGAGCTGCCGGACCGTGAAGTACGCGCCCAGGTCGTGCGGGACCGAGTCGAACCCGCAGGCGTGCACCAGCCGGGCGCCCGTCTCCCGCGCGCGTGCGTCGTGCCGGACGTACGTCAGATCCACGAACTCCGGTTCGCCGGTGAGGTCGAGACAGTCGGTGCCGGCGTCCGCGCAGGCGGCCACCAGTTCCTCTCCGTACGTCACGTACGGCCCGACGGTCGTCGCGACCACGCGCGCGTGCTCGGCGAGCACGCGCAGCGAGGCGGGATCGGACACGTCCGCACGCAGTACACCGGGCTCGGCGCCGCCCGGCAGCCGGTCCCGCAGCCGCCGCAGCTTCTCCGCGTCGCGCCCGGCGATCGCCCAGCGCAGGTCCCCGGGCGCGTGGGCCGCGAGGTACTCGGCCGTGAGCGTCCCGACGAAGCCGGTCGCCCCGAAGAGTACGAGGTCGTACGGACGGTCCGCCCTTTTCAGCCTGCTCATGACACCCCTTGCTCTCGCAGCCGCGCCGCTGTCGGTGGCTGAGGTTAGCGTGAGGAGGGCGGAGCCCGACGACGAGCCCGGAGGCAGCAGGTGGCCGTGGACAGGAACGCCATGAGGAAACGGGAGAAAGTACGCTGCTGCGCGCTCGGCCTGCCGGGTGCGACCGAGGAGTTCCCGTGGCGCGAGACCGTCGCCGGGGCCGACAGCAAGGTGTTCGTCTTCCTCGGCGCCGCCGGTGGCGGTCACCCGCTCGGACCCACGGTCGAGCTGAAGGGCGGAGAGACGGCCCCCGCCCACGCGCCGGCCTCCCCGGGCGCCGCACCGGCCGGGTACGGCCTCGGCGGAGCTGGGCGGGGTGCGGGTCCCGCCGGCGGAAGGTGGCGCCCCCACGGCCGAGCCGCTCTGCGACCGGGGCGGGGAGGGCTGCCGCACGATCGCCAAGCGGCGCATGACGGAACTCGACGCCCCCCGAGGAGGGCGGCCGGGGCTCCCGGACGCGGCCCCGCTCCCGCACCCTGGCCAAGCGCTTGCTCGCCATGTCTTGTGTCCACCGGAACGCGTTCTTAGCATCACTGGTGTTACATCGGTTGTGTCACAGCAAGGGGGCTGGATGACGACGACGGCAGGAACGACGGGGCACGGCCCGCTCGCCGGGGTGCGCGTGGTCGAACTGGCCGGCATCGGGCCCGGCCCCTTCGCGGCCATGCTGCTGGCCGACCTCGGCGCCGACGTCGTCCGCGTGGACCGCCCCGGCGGCCCCGCCCTGGGCATCGACCCCGCCCACGACGTCACCAACCGCAACAAGCGCTCGGTGCTCGTCGACCTCAAGGCACCGGACGGCCCCGCGCGCGTGCTCGACCTCGCCGCCCGCGCCGACGTGCTCATCGAGGGCAACCGCCCCGGCGTCGCCGAGCGCCTCGGCGTCGGCCCCGAGGCCTGCCACGCCCGCAACCCCCGGCTCGTCTACGGCCGGATGACCGGCTGGGGCCAGGACGGGCCACTCGCCCAGCGCGCCGGCCACGACATCGCCTACATCGCCGTCACCGGCACCCTCGGCATGACCGGCGCCCCCGGAACCCCGCCGCCCGCGCCCGCCAACCTCCTCGGCGACTACGCCGGCGGATCCCTCTACCTCGTCGTCGGCGTCCTCGCCGCGCTGCACCACGCGCGCGCGACGGGCACCGGCCAGGTCGTCGACGCCGCCATCGTCGACGGCGCCGCCCACCTGTCAGCCATGATCCACGGCATGCTCGCGGCCGGCGCCTGGCAGGACCGCCGCGCCGCCAACCTCCTCGACGGCGGCTGCCCCTACTACGGCACCTACGAGACCGCCGACGGCGGCCACATGGCCGTCGGCGCCCTGGAGCCGCGGTTCTACGACGAGTTCGTACGCCTCCTCGGCCTCGACGGCTTCGACGACGCCCGCACGGACCGGACCCGCTGGGGCGAACTGCGCGAGGCCGTCGCGGCCGCATTCACGTCCCGCACCCGAGACGAGTGGACGGCCGTCTTCGACGGCACCGACGCCTGCGTGGCCCCCGTGCTGTCGCTGCGCGAGGCCCCGCACCACCCGCACCTCGCCGCCCGCGGCACCTTCACCGACCACGGCGGGCTCACCCAGCCCGCCCCCGCCCCCCGCTTCTCCGCGACCTCGACCGCCGTGCGCGGCGGGCCCGCCCGGCCCGGCGCCGACACCGCCGCCGTCGCCCGCGACTGGGACCTGCCCCGGCTCGCCGAACCCGAAGACCCCCGGCTCCCCGACCCTCACCGAAAGGCCTCCCCGTGAGCACCGAAGCGTACGTCTACGACGCGATCCGTACCCCGCGCGGGCGCGGCAAGGCCAACGGCGCCCTGCACGGCACGAAGCCCATCGACCTCGTCGTCGGGCTCATCCACGAGCTGCGTGAGCGCTTCCCCAGCCTGGACCCGGCCGCGATCGACGACATCGTGCTCGGTGTCGTCGGGCCCGTCGGCGACCAGGGCTCCGACATCGCCCGGATCGCCGCGATCGCCGCCGGACTGCCGGACACCGTGGCGGGCGTACAGGAGAACCGCTTCTGCGCCTCCGGCCTGGAGGCCGTCAACCTGGCCGCCATGAAGGTGCGTTCCGGCTGGGAGGACCTCGTCCTCGCGGGTGGCGTGGAATCGATGTCCAGGGTGCCGATGGCCTCCGACGGCGGCGCCTGGTTCAACGACCCGATGACCAACCTCGCCGTGAACTTCGTGCCGCAGGGCATCGGCGCCGACCTCATCGCCACCATCGAGGGCTTCTCCCGCCGGGACGTCGACGAGTACGCCGCCCTCTCCCAGGAGCGCGCGGCCACCGCCGTCAAGGAGGGCCGCTTCGACCGCTCCCTCGTGCCCGTGAAGGACCGCGCCGGCCTCGTCGTCCTCGACCACGACGAACACCTGCGCCCCGGTACCACCGCCGACTCCCTGGCCCGGCTGAAGCCCTCGTTCGCGGACATCGGCGAGCTGGGCGGGTTCGACGCCGTGGCGCTCCAGAAGTACCACTGGGTGGAGAAGATCGACCACGTCCATCACGCGGGCAACTCCTCCGGCATCGTCGACGGCGCCTCGCTCGTCGCGGTCGGCTCCAAGGAGGCCGGCGAGCGCTACGGCCTCACCCCGCGCGCGCGGATCGTCTCCGCCGCCGTCTCCGGCTCCGAGCCCACGATCATGCTGACCGGCCCCGCCCCCGCCACCCGCAAGGCGCTCGCCAAGGCCGGCCTGACCATCGACGACATCGACCTCGTCGAGATCAACGAGGCGTTCGCGGCAGTCGTCCTGCGCTTCGCGCGCGACATGGGCCTCTCCCTCGACAAGGTCAACGTCAACGGCGGCGCGATCGCCCTCGGCCACCCCCTGGGCGCCACCGGCGCCATGATCCTCGGCTCACTCGTCGACGAACTGGAGCGCCAGGACAAGCGCTACGGCCTCGCCACCCTCTGCGTGGGCGGCGGCATGGGCATCGCCACGATCGTCGAACGCGTCTGACCACCCCGGCGGAACCACGAGACTTCTACGGAGACCCTGTCATGACACAGAGCACCACCATCCGCTGGGAACAGGACCGCACCGGCCTCGTCACCCTCGTCCTCGACGACCCCGACCAGTCCGCCAACACCATGAACCAGGCCTTCCGCGCGTCGCTCGCGGTGGTCGCCGACCGCCTGGAGGCCGAGAAGGACACGGTCCGGGGCGTCATCATCACCTCCGCCAAGAAGACCTTCTTCGCGGGCGGCGACCTGCGCGACCTGATCCGCGTCACCCCCGACACCGCCCAGGAGCTGTTCGACGGCGGCCTGGAGATCAAGCGCAACCTGCGCCGCATCGAGACCCTCGGCAAGCCCGTCGTCGCCGCCCTCAACGGCGCGGCACTCGGCGGTGGTTACGAACTCGCCCTCGCCTGCCACCACCGCATCGCCCTCGACGCGCCCGGCTCGAAGATCGGCTGCCCCGAGGTCACGCTCGGTCTGCTCCCCGGTGGCGGCGGCGTCGTCCGCACGGTCCGCCTGCTCGGCATCGCCGACGCCCTCCTCAAGGTCCTCCTCCAGGGCACCCAGTACAGCCCGCGGCGCGCCCTGGAGAACGGCCTGGTCCACGAGGTCGCCGACACCCACGAGGAGATGCTCGACAGGGCCCGCGCCTACATCGACGCCAACCCCGAGTCGCAGCAGCCCTGGGACAGGCCCGGCTACCGCATCCCGGGCGGCACCCCCGCCGACCCCAGGTTCGCGGCGAACCTGCCGGCCTTCCCCGCCACCCTGCGCAAGCAGACGGGCGGCGCCCCCTACCCGGCGCCGCGCAACATCCTCGCCGCCGCCGTCGAGGGAGCCCAGGTCGACTTCGAGACCGCCCAGGTCGTCGAGGCCCGCTACTTCGTGGAACTGGCCGCGGGGCAGACCGCGAAGAACATGATCCAGGCGTTCTTCTTCGACCTTCAGGCCGTCAACTCCGGCGTCAGCCGGCCGCGGGGCGTCGAGCCCCGCCAGGTCCGCAGGGTGGCGGTCCTCGGCGCCGGGATGATGGGCGCCGGCATCGCCTACTCGGCCGCTCGCGCGGGCATCGACGTCGTCCTCAAGGACGTCTCCCTCGAAGCGGCCCTCAGGGGCAAGGCGTACTCCGAGAAGCTCTGCGCCAAGGCCGTCTCCCGAGGCCGCACCAGTCAGGAGAAGGCGGACGCGCTGCTCGCCCGCATCACGCCCACCGCGGACCCGCAGGACCTGGCCGGCTGCGACGCCGTCATCGAGGCCGTCTTCGAGGACACCTCGCTCAAGCACAAGGTGTTCCAGGAGATCCAGCACATCGTCGAGCCGGACGCCCTGCTCTGCTCCAACACCTCCACCCTGCCCATCACCGTCCTCGCCGAGGGCGTCGAGCGACAGAGCGACTTCGTCGGTCTGCACTTCTTCTCGCCCGTCGACAAGATGCCGCTGGTGGAGATCATCAAGGGCGAGCGCACCGGCGACGAGGCCCTCGCCCGCGCCTTCGACCTGGTCCGACAGCTCAAGAAGACGCCGATCGTCGTCAACGACTCGCGCGGCTTCTTCACCTCACGGGTGATCGGCCACTTCATCAACGAGGGCGTCGCCATGGTCGGCGAGGGCATCGAGCCCGCGTCCGTGGAACAGGCGGCCGCCCAGGCCGGCTACCCGGCCAAGGTGCTGTCCCTCATGGACGAGCTGACCCTCACCCTGCCGCGCAAGATCCGCAACGAGTCGAAGCGGGCCGTCGAGGAGGCCGGCGGCACCTGGCCCGGCCACCCCGCCGAGGCCGCCATCGACCGCATGGTCGACGAGTTCGGCCGCACCGGCCGCAGCGGCGGCGGCGGCTTCTACGAGTACGACGGGGAGGGCAGGCGGACCGGCCTGTGGCCGGGCCTGCGCGAGCACTTCACGCGGGAGGGCGCGCGGATCCCCTTCGAGGACATGCAGGAACGCATGCTGTTCTCCGAGGCCCTCGACACCGTCAGACTCCTGGAGGAGGGCGTCCTGACGTCCGTCGCCGACGCCAACATCGGCTCCCTGTTCGGCATCGGCTTCCCGGGCTGGACCGGCGGCGTCCTTCAGTACATCAACGGCTACGAGGGCGGCCTGCCCGGATTCGTGGCCCGCGCGCGTGAACTCGCCGAGCGCTACGGCGACCGCTTCACCCCGCCCGCGCTGCTGGTGGAGAAGGCGGAGCGGGGCGAGACCTTCACCGACGGGCGCTGAACCGCCCACCCGTCACGGGGAGCCGTCCCTCTGCGGCGGCTCCCCGAGCCACTGGCGAACCTCCTGTGTCAGCGACCGCTGGAAGGCCGTCAGCAGCGCCTGCACGACCAGCGGCTGCATGTGCGCCGACAGCGACCGCACCGCCCGCGCGTCCCGCTCCGCCACGTCCTCGCGCAACAGCCGCGACAGCTCGCGGGCCGCGGCCCGCGCATGGTCCACCAGGACTTTGCGCGACGCCAGGATCGCCTCGTGCGACAGCGGCACGTCGAGGAGGCGGACGCCCAGCCTGAGCAGCCCGGCGTCGACGCGGTACGAACCGTCGCCGGCCCGCTCGCCCAGTACGCCCATCGCGGTGAGCCGCTCCACGTCCGCGTCGTCCAGTGCCCGCCCCGCCCGCCGCTGGAGCTCCTTCCGGGTCACCGTCTCCACCGTGTCCGGCGCCCAGGACGCCACCACCGCCCGGTGCACGGCCAGGTCCTCGGCGTCGAGGCCGGGCGGCAGCCGGTCCAGGTAGCGCTCGATCGCCGCCAGTGTCAGGCCCTGCCGTTGCAGCTCCTCGATCAGCGCGAGGCGCGCGAGGTGCTCGGGACCGTAGCGCCCCACCCGGCGCGGACCGATCACCGGCGGCGGCAGCAGCCCCTTGGTGCTGTAGAACCGCACCGTCCGCACGGTGACCCCAGCGCGCGCGGCCAGCTCGTCGACCGTGAGGGACGGCTCCTCGGTCTCGATCGTCATGCGCAGCAGTATCGCTGTCACACCAGTGCTGTGAAACCCGTGGACGCGCGACGACCGCCCTGTGAGAAGTAACGCGCTGTGACATAGGCCATCGTGTGGCCGCCGGGGCTCTGGGAAGCTGCCCCCTTGGTCTGTGCCCCTACCCGGGAGCCGCCGGCCACGACAGTACGGACACCCGGGCGCACCACGCTCCGGGCGCACCAGAAAGTGGAACCACCCGTGAGCAAGGACGCCGTGCACACGGCCGAAGTCGCCGCCCACCCCCAGGCGACGGCGCACCCCGCGGACGCGGGCGACGCCGGCTACAGCAAGGACCTCAAGCACCGCCACGTCAACATGATCGCGATCGGCGGCGCCATCGGCACCGGCCTGTTCCTGGGCGCCGGAGGACGCCTCCACAACGCGGGCCCGGCGCTCGCGCTCGCCTACCTCGTCTGCGGCGTCTTCGCCTTCTTCGTGGTGCGGGCCCTCGGCGAGCTGGTCCTGTACCGCCCGTCCTCCGGGTCCTTCGTGTCGTACGCGCGCGAGTTCCTCGGCGAGAAGGGCGCCTACGTCGCCGGCTGGATGTACTTCCTGAACTGGTCGACCACCGGCATCGCCGACATCACCGCGATCGCGCTCTACACGCACTACTGGAGCATGTTCACGAGCATCCCGCAGTGGGTGCTGGCGTTGATCGCGCTCGCCGTGGTCCTCGCCGTGAACCTGATCTCCGTGAAGATCTTCGGCGAGATGGAGTTCTGGTTCGCGATCGTCAAGGTCGCCACCCTCGTCGCCTTCATGTGCATCGGCATCTTCCTGCTGGCCACCCGGCACGAGGTGGACGGCCGGACGCCCGGCCTCGGCGTGATCACCGACCACGGCGGGTTCCTCCCGCACGGCGCGATGCCCGTCGTCCTCGTCATGCAGGGCGTGATCTTCGCGTACGCCGCCCTGGAGCTGGTCGGCGTCGCCGCGGGCGAGACCGCCGAGCCCGAGAAGGTCGTCCCGCGCGCGGTGAACTCGATCATGTGGCGCGTCGGCCTCTTCTACGTCGGCTCGGTCGTCCTGCTCGCCCTGCTGCTGCCCGGCTCGGTCTACTCCGGCGACGAGAGCCCCTTCGTCACCGTCCTGTCGAAGATCGGCGTCTCCGGCGCCGGCGACGTGATGAACCTCGTCGTCCTCACCGCCGCCATGTCCTCACTGAACTCCGGCCTGTACTCCACCGGCCGCATCCTGCGCTCCATGGCGATGGCGGGCTCGGCCCCCAAGTTCACCGCCCGCATGAACCGCAGCCAGGTCCCCTACGGCGGCATCCTGCTGACCTGCGCGGTCTGCGTCCTCGGCGTCGGCCTGAACTTCCTCATGCCGGACCAGGCCTTCGAGATCGTGCTGAACGTCGCCTCCCTCGGCATCATCAGCACCTGGGTGATCATCATGGTCTGCCACCTGGTCTTCGTCCGCCGTGCCGAGGCCGGCCTGCTGACCCGCCCGGCCTTCCGCCTCCCCGGCAGCCCGGTCACCGAGATCGTCACGATCGTCTTCCTCGTCGCGGTCCTGGCCCTGATGTGGAACGACCCCGAGGTCGGTCGCAGGACGCTCCTCCTCATCCCGGCCGTCGCGGCGGCCCTGGTCCTCGGCTGGTTCGCACTCCGCCGTGGCGCGTCCCCATCGACGGACCGGAAGCCGACCGACCTGACGAAGTAGACAAGGGTGAGGGACGGCGCCGCCGTCCGTGGCCCCGCCCCTCACCGACGGACGGCCGTGGACGCGTCCGGGCGGGCACGGGGGACCGCGCCCCCGGTCCGCGCGACGGCGGACACCCACGGCGGTGGGCCGTCGGTCAGGAACGATCACTCACCAGGCCTGCTCACCCGGCGGAGCGCTAGGCTGCGCTCCGGCCGGCGGCAAGTGGTCCCGCGCGAGCCGCCCGTCCTCGGGCGGCTCGCGCGGGAGCGCTGTCACCGTCCGCAACCACGGGGAGGGACCGAAGTGAGCCGGGACATCGACGTACTCGTGCTGGGCGGCGCGGGTGTGGACACCATCGTGTACGTGCCGGAGCTGCCGCTCCCGTACGCCGACAGCTACATGATCGACAGCGGGGTCCGCACCCGTGCGGGACAGACGGGCGACTTCGTCGCGCTCGGGCTGAGCACCCTCGGCCTGCGCACCCACCACCTGGACTTCCTCGGCGACGACCCGGAGGGCGACCTGGTGCGGGCCCTGCACGAGGACCGGGGCATCGCCCTGACCGCGGTCCCGCAGCCCGCCGGCACCAAGCGCGCGGTCAACCTGGTCGGCCCGGACGGCCGACGCCTCTCCCTGTACGACACGAGCCGTGCCCACCCCGACGACCGGTTCCCCGAGGACACGCTGCGGACCCTCGCCGGCGCGAGCCGGCACGCGCACGTGTCCATCACCCAGCCCTGCGCCCACGCCCTGCCCGCCCTGCGTGACACCGGCGTGACCCTCTCCACCGACCTGCACGACTGGGACGGCGAGAACCCCTACCACGAGGCGTTCGCCCATACCGCCGACGTCGTCTTCCTCTCCACGACCGCGCTGACCGACCCCGAGCGGACCATGCGCCGCATCGCCGACCGGGGTCGCGCCGAGGTGGTCGTCGCCACGGCCGGCGCCGCGGGCGCGTACCTGCTGGCCGACGGCGAACTGACCCGTGTACCGCCGGTGACGCCCCCGGCGCCGGTGGTGGACAGCAACGGCGCCGGCGACGCCTTCGCCGCCGCCTTCCTCTACGGCCGGCTCACCGGCGAACCCCCGCACAGGTGCGCCGAGTACGGCGCGATGGCCGGGGCGTACGCCTGCACGGTGCCGTCCACGGTGGCGGACGCCATCGGCCGGGACCAGCTCCTCGCCGGGACGGCCCAGGGGAGTCCCACCGGCTGAGGGCCCAGGACGGGTACCGCCCGCGAGCACGCCGCGAGCGGCGGGGGCGTCACCACCCTCACCGAACGCACCGGCCGGGGCCCGAGCACCGCCGGCGGCAGCGCCTGCTCCAAGCAGGCACGGGCGAAGACCGCCGCCGTCGGGCACACCGTCCTCAGCCGGGGACGGGCCGACCCCGGCGCCGACCACGGCACCCATGCCGACGAAGGCGAGGGCGTCCCGCTCACGCCGGGCCAGGCCCGCACGATCACCGTCGACCTGGCCGTCGGCGACCATGTCGTCCCGGCGGGCCACCGCCTGGCGCTGATCGTCGCCGGCCCCGACAAGGACCTCGTCGACCCACCCGCCCACACCCCGACCCTCACCCCGGACCTGTGCCGCACCACCGCCCACGTCCCGTCCTGCGGCGGCGCCCCGGCCTTCGCCGCCGCGGCCGCTACCGCGACGGCCACGCCCGAGTCCGCGCCGCCGGACGGCAGGGCTGCCCCGCGGCACACCCACCGCGTGCCTCGAGGCCCTCGCGAGAGGCGGGTTCAGGAGGGGGCGGCCAGCCCGGCCGCCTCCTCCGCGCAGCCCCACGCCACGGTCACCCCGGCCCCGCCGTGCCCGTAGTGGTGCACCACCACCCGTCCGTCCGGCAGCACCTCCCGCTCCAGCCGCACCGCGGGCCGGACCGGCCGCAGTCCCACCCGGTGCTCCAGGATCCGAGCCCCGGCCACCTCCGGCCGCAGCGCCGCACAGCGCCGCACGATCGCCGCCGCCACCGCCGGGTCGGGCTCCAGGGACCACACGTCGTCCTCGGCCGTGCCGCCCAGCAGCAGCCGCCCAGGCTGCGGGAAGAGGTAGGCCACCTCGCCGTCCGGCGCGGTGGACACGAGCCAGGTGCGCACCCCCGGGTTCTCCACGACGACCAGCTGACCGCGCACCGGCCGGACGGAGGAGTCCGCGGCCAGCTCACGGGCGCCGAGGCCGGTGCAGTTGACCACGACCGGCGCGTCCGCCTCGGCCAGATCCCGCACCGTGCGCTCCTCGACCGTGCCGCCCGCGCGCCACAGCCGCTCCCGCAGCCAGGGCAGGTGCGCCGCCATGTCGATCAACGGCAGCCGGGCGTGGACGGCGGTGCCGCCGGCGTACTCCGCCGCCGTCGCCCGGCGCAGCCCGACCGGCCGGCCGACGGTCCAGCCCCCGACCTCGTCCAGGTCCGTCTCGCCCATCACCCCGTCGACCAGGCGCACCCCGGTCGACTCCGGCCACCGCGCCAGTTCCCCGTACACCTCCAGGGAGCGCAGCGCCCACGTCCGCGCCGACACCATCGGCTCTATGTGGTACGGCCACCAGAGCGCGCCCGCGACGGCCGAGGTGGTCCGCTCGACCGGGTCCCGCGTCCACACCCGCACCCGCCGGCCCCGCTCGGCGAGGACGACCGCCGTCGCCAACCCGATGACCCCGCCTCCGACCACGATCACATCGCCACCGCGCTGAGTGTCCACGCCCGGACGGTAGCCGGTCACCGGCCCACCGGCGACGGTACGAGACCGCCGCGACCCTGCACCGGAGGTGCGACTAGGATCTGGCGTCTGATGACTGCCACCCTCGTCGCCAAGAACCTCGCCGCCGGCCACGGCGACCGCTCCCTCTTCTCCGGGCTCGACCTCGTCGTCGCCCCCGGGGACGTGATCGGGCTGGTCGGAGCCAACGGCGCGGGCAAGTCCACCCTGCTGACGCTCCTCGCCGGGCTCACCGCCCCCGAGCAGGGCGAGCTGCGCCTGTCCCCGCCGACCGCGACCGTCGGCCACCTGCCCCAGGAGCCCGAACGCCGCCCCGGCGAGAGCGTGCGGGAGTTCCTCGCCCGCCGTACCGGCGTCGCCGAGGCCCAGCGGGCCATGGACGAGGCCACCCAGGCCCTCGTCGACGGGGCGCCCGGCTCCGACGACGCGTACGCCACCAGCCTGGAGCGCTGGCTCGACCTGGGCGGCGCCGACCTCGACGAGCGTGCCGAGGAGGTCGCCGACTCCCTCGGTCTCGGCGTCGACCTGGACCAGCCGATGACCTCGCTGTCCGGCGGCCAGGCGGCCCGCGCGGGTCTCGCCTCCCTCCTCCTGTCCCGCTACGACGTGTTCCTCCTCGATGAGCCGACCAACGACCTCGACCTGGACGGCCTGGAGCGCCTCGAACGCTTCGTGACCGGCCTGCGCGCCGGCACCGTCGTCGTCAGCCACGACCGCGAGTTCCTCACCCGCACCGTCACCAAGGTCCTCGAACTCGACCTGGCCCAGCAGCGGATCACTCTCTACGGCGGTGGCTACGACGCCTATCTGGAGGAGCGGGAGGTGGCCCGCCGGCACGCTCGCGACGACTACGAGGAGTTCGCCGACAAGAAGGCCGCCCTCCAGGACCGCGCGCAGACCCAGCGCTCCTGGATGGACAAGGGCGTCAAGAACGCACGCCGCAAGGCGGCCAACGACAACGACAAGATCGGCCGCAAGTTCCGCAGCGAGGCCAGCGAGAAGCAGGCCGCCAAGGCCCGCCAGACCCAGCGCATGATCGAACGCCTGGAGGTGGTCGACGAGCCGCGCAAGGAGTGGGAACTGCGCATGGAGATCGCGTCCGCCCCGCGCTCCGGCGCCGTCGTGGCCACCCTCCGTGACGCCGAGGTGCGGCGCGGCGACTTCGCCTTCGGCCCGGTGACCCTCCAGATCGACTGGGCCGACCGGGTCGCGGTGACCGGCGCCAACGGCGCGGGCAAGTCCACTCTGCTCGGCGCGCTCCTCGGCCGGGTCCCGCTGGACGCCGGACACGCCGCGCTCGGCTCGGGCGTCCTGGTCGGCGAGGTCGACCAGGCCCGCAAGCTGTTCCACGGCCCCGAGGCGCTGCTGGACGCGTTCGGCGCGGCCGTCCCCGACACCGAGCCGGCGGAGGTGCGCACCCTGCTGGCCAAGTTCGGTCTCAAGGCGGAGCACGTGCTGCGCCCGGCGGCCACCCTGTCACCCGGTGAACGCACCCGCGCGGCTCTCGCGCTCCTCCAGGGCAGGGGAGTGAACCTCCTGGTCCTCGACGAGCCCACCAACCACCTCGACCTCCCGGCCATCGAACAGCTGGAGTCGGCCCTCGACGCCTACGAGGGCACCCTCCTGCTGGTGACCCACGACCGCCGCATGCTGGACGCGGTCCACGTCACCCGCCGCCTGGAGGTCGCCGACGGCAGGGTGACGGAACGCTAGCCGCCCGTCACCCTCCGATCCGCGTGGCCAGGCCCGGATAGTCGACGACGAAACCGTCCGCGTCGAAGTCCAGGTCGCTGCGGAAGGTCCCGGAGGCGAACCGGACCCGGCCCCCGCCGCCGCGCGCAGGTGCCAGATGGGTGTACGTCTGCCGCGACGGCCGTACCTCCAGGTCGGGCACGGACACCCACGCCATCAGCAGCCGGCGCTCGCCCGCCACCTGGTGCAGCCGGTGGCGCAGCACCGGCATCGTGTTGGTCAGGGGGCACAGCCCCAGGTCACAGTCGAGCGCGCCCTCCAGGGCGGGCAGCCGCTCGCCGTCGGCCGTCCATCCGCCCCGCCCGTCGTGCCGCAGATCGAGGCTGCGGCTGCGGGCGGCGGTCTCGGCCGTCACCCGCAGCCGGCGCGTGACACAGCCGTCCCAGGTCCGCAGTTCATACGTGATCCAGTACGGCTCCGGCACGGTGCCGACCGCCCGCCCCCGGGCCAGCAGGGCGTCACCGTGAAGTTCGGCCCAGGCGGTCTCGTAGCCCCGGCTCGCCGGTACGTCCCAGGTGAGTACACGCGTGGAGCTCATACCGGCACTCCACGAGCCGGGCCCGGCCGTCGCGGAGCGCCGAACCGGGCCCACCGCCCGCCCGTCACCGCTTGCCCTTCGGGTCGGTCAGACCCGCGCGGCGCAGAGCGTCCGCCATCGCGCTGTTGGCCGGCGGCGGAGCCTGCCGCCCGCCGGCGGGCCGCTGGCCCTCGCCGCGCTGCCCCTCCTGCCGGCGCGGCCCGCCCTGCCGACGCTGCTGGGGCGGACGCCCGCCGCGCTGCGGCCGGCCCTCGCCCGACGGGTCTCCCTTCGGGGCCGCCTCGTCGTCCAGCCGGAGCGTCAGGGAGATCCGCTTGCGCGGGATGTCGACGTCGAGGACCTTCACCTTGACGATGTCACCGGGCTTGACCACGTCGCGCGGATCCTTGACGAAGGTCCTGGACAGCGCGGAGACGTGCGCCAGTCCGTCCTGGTGGACGCCGATGTCGATGAACGCCCCGAAGGCCGCGACGTTGGTGACGACCCCCTCGAGGACCATCCCGGACTCCAGGTCGGAGATCTTCTCCACGCCGTCCTTGAACGTGGCCGTCCTGAAGGCCGGCCGCGGGTCGCGGCCGGGCTTCTCCAGCTCCTTCAGGATGTCGGTGACGGTCGGCAGACCGAATGTCTCGTCCACGAAGTCGGCCGGCCGCAGAGAACGCAGCACGGCCGTGTTGCCCACCAGCGAGGCGACCTCCTGACCGGACGTCTTCACCATCCGCCGCACCACCGGGTACGCCTCGGGGTGCACGCTGGAGGCGTCCAGCGGGTCGTCGCCGCCCCGGATCCGCAGGAAGCCCGCGCACTGCTCGTACGCCTTGGGACCGAGCCGGGGCACCTTCTTCAGCGCCTGCCGGGACGTGAAGGGCCCGTGGGAGTCCCGGTGCGCCACGATGTTCTCGGCGAGGCCGGAGGTGATGCCGGAGACCCGGGCGAGCAGCGGGGCCGAGGCGGTGTTGACGTCGACACCGACGCCGTTCACACAGTCCTCCACCACCGCGTCCAGCGAACGCGACAGCTTCAGCTCGGACAGGTCGTGCTGGTACTGCCCGACCCCGATCGACTTCGGGTCGATCTTGACCAACTCGGCCAGCGGGTCCTGGAGCCGGCGCGCGATCGAGACCGCGCCGCGCAGCGACACGTCCATGTCGGGCAGCTCCTGCGAGGCGAACGCCGACGCCGAGTACACCGACGCGCCGGCCTCGGACACCATCACCTTGGTGAGCTTCAACTCCGGGTGTTTGTCGATGAGTTCGCCGGCGAGCTTGTCGGTCTCGCGGGACGCGGTGCCGTTGCCGATCGCGATCAGCTCGACGGCGTGCTCCTTCGCCAGCCGCGCCAGCGCGGCGATCGCCTCGTCCCACTTGTTCGCCGGGACGTGCGGGTGGATGACGTCCGTGGCGACGACCTTGCCGGTCGCGTCGACGACGGCGACCTTCACGCCGGTGCGGAAGCCGGGATCCAGGCCGAGCGTCGCGCGGGTGCCCGCCGGGGCGGCGAGCAGCAGATCGCGCAGGTTCGCCGCGAACACGTTCACCGCCTCGTCCTCGGCGGCCGTGCGCAGCCTGAGCCGCAGATCGATGCCGAGATGCACGAGGAGGCGGGTGCGCCAGGCCCAGCGGACCGTGTCCTTCAGCCACTTGTCGCCCGGTCGGCCCCGGTCGGCGATGCCGAACCGGTGCGCCACGATCCCCTCGTACGAGGACGGCCCTTCCGTCGGTTCCTCCGGCTCCAGGACGAGGTCGAGGACCTCCTCCTTCTCACCGCGCAGCATCGCCAGGATCCGGTGCGAGGGCAGGGCGGTGAACGGCTCGGCGAAGTCGAAGTAGTCGGCGAACTTCGAGCCCGTCTCCTCCTTGCCCTCCCGCACCTTCGCGGCGAGCCGGCCCCGCACCCACATGCGCTCGCGCAGCTCGCCGATCAGGTCGGCGTCCTCCGAGAACCGCTCGGTGAGGATCGCCCGCGCGCCGTCCAGCGCGGCCTGCGGATCGGCGACGCCCTTGTCGGCGTCGACGAACGCGGCCGCCGCGGCGAGCGGCTCCACCGAGGGGTCGCCGAGCAGCCCGTCGGCGAGGGGCTCCAGGCCGGCCTCCCGCGCGATCTGCGCCTTCGTCCGCCGCTTCGGCTTGAACGGCAGGTAGATGTCCTCGAGCCGCGCCTTGGTCTCGGCGCCCCGGATCCGCGCCTGGAGCTCGTCGGTGAGCTTGCCCTGCTCGCGCACGGATTCCAGGATCGCCGTCCGGCGCTCCTCCAGCTCCCGCAGATAGCGCAGCCGCTCCTCGATCGTGCGCAGCTGCGCGTCGTCGAGCATCTCGGTCGCTTCCTTGCGGTAGCGGGCGATGAAGGGCACCGTCGAGCCGCCGTCGAGCAGCTCCACGGCGGACTTCACCTGCCGCTCCCGTACGCCGAGTTCCTCGGCGATCCTGCCTTCGATGGACCCTGCGAGGGGTGGCAGCTGTGTCGTCACGATTCCCGTACCGCCTTCTCCACTGAGGTTGCGCGGCAATTGTGGCAGGCGGCACCGACACCCGGGGATCAGGGCGCGTCCGGGCCGGCCCTCAGGACGTGCCGCGCCGCGTGCTGGAGGAGGCCCCGCCGAACAGCCGGGCAAGAGCCCGGAAGGGCAGGGTCACCACGGTGGCGATCGCACCGCCGATCTGACGCAGTACGTCTGCGATGGCACGGAACACGGAGTTCTCCTTTCGTCCTCCGGCCGAACGGCCGGGCTGTCCGGATACCTCGCCGGCGGCCGATCATGCGCCTGCGGGTTCCCTGGTCCCCGGCTGCCAGGGCGTTTTCCCGCTCTTTGTCCGGGACCGTGCCCAGCGTGGGGCAGGGGGCGCCGGCCCCGGCGTCGGCCGACACGTGCGAGGCGGCGGCGCGGGCCGTGCGCTCGCGTCACCCGCACGACGGGGACCGCACGCCATGCCGTCGAGAGCCTCCCCGGCGGTCCGCCGTGCGCGGGCGGCCGCGCATGGCGGAAAAGGTGGGGACTCGTCGTTGCGGCCACGGGGCGGCCCGCGAAGAATCGACCGCATGGCCCAGCGAACCGTTCTCGTCGTCCTCTTCGACGATGTCCAGAGCCTCGACGTCACCGGCCCCGTGGAGGTCTTCGCCGGGGCCGACACGCTCACGCCGGGCACGTACCGCGTCCGGACCGCCTCTCTGGACGGCGGTGCCGTGCGCACCTCCAGCGGCCTGACCCTCGTACCCGACACTGCCCTCGCCGACGCGCCCGGCCCGCACACCCTCCTCGTGCCGGGCGGGCAGGGCACCCGCACGCCCGACCCGCGGCTGACCGACTGGCTGCGCGAGCACGGCCCGCGTGCGGAACGCCTGGTCTCCGTGTGCACCGGCGCGATCCTGCTGGCGCAGGCGGGACTGCTGGACGGCCGCCGCGCCACCACCCACTGGGCGTACTGAAACCATCGCCCGGGACCACCCGGCGATCGAGGTCGAGGCCGACCCCGTCTATGTGCGCGACGGGCACGTCTCCACCTCGGCCGGTGTCTCCGCCGGATCGCCGGCGACGAACACGCCCAGGCCGTCCAACTGCTGACCGAGTACGACCCGCGGCCGCCCTACGACGCCGGGTCACCGGACAAGGCACCGGCACACCTCGTGGAGGAGTTCCGTGCCGCGAGCCGGTTCACCCTGACGTAGTCCACCGGTTCACCCTGACGTAGTCCAGGTGAAGCGCGGCTCTCTGCGCTCCAGGAAGGCGGCGACCCCCTCCGCGGTGTCGCCGCCTGCCCGCGCCTGCGCCGTCCAGTGGGCGTCGCGGTCCGTGCGTCCGTCGGCGAACTCCTTCGCCGCGGCCTGCGTCAGCCGTGACCGGGACACCAGGACACGGGTGAACTGCGCGACCCTTTCGTCGAGTTCGCCGGCCGGCCGCACCTCGTCCACCAGACCCGTGCGCAGCGCCCGCTCCGTGTCGATCAGCTCGCCGGAGAACAGCAGGTACTTGGCGGTGGCCGGACCCACCAGCGCCACCAGCCGCCGGGTGGCGGAGGACGGGTAGACGATCCCGAGCTTGGCCGGCGTCACCCCGAACAGCGCCCCCTCCTCGGCGAACCGCAGGTCGCAGGCGGCCGCGAGCTGCGCGCCGCCACCCACGCAGTGCCCCTTCACCGCGGCCAGCGTCGGCTTGGGGAAGGCGGCGAGGGCCTCCTCGGCCCGCACGGCCAGTGCCTGGGCCTCGGCCGGCGAGCCCCGCAGGGTGGAGATGTCGGCCCCCGCGCAGAAGGTGCCGCCCGCGCCGGTCAGTACCAGGGCCCCTACGGCGGGATCGGCGGCCAGCTTCTCCAGCAGCGGCGGCAGCGCCCGCCACATCGCGGCCGTCATGGCGTTGCGCTTGGCCGGATGGTGCAGGACGACGGTGGCGACAGCGTCGGTGACACCGTGCAGCAGTTCGGGCTCCATGGCCCGGATGCTAACCGTCCGGCCGTGCACACGATCAAGCCGGCCGGCGAGCGTCACGGCATCGACGCGGAGGGACGTGGGGCGGGCGCTACGAGGAGGTGCCGAAAGACGTGTCGACGCGGCCCCCGAGCGGGACGAGCGCACGGCCCGACGCGTACAACCCGAAGAGTGCGCGAAGGCGGCACGGGCGAGCCAGAAGTGGGCGCACCCCTGGCATTCGGCGACTCCGGCGGTCGGAAACGCTCGATATGGGCTGACTTCTGTTCAGTTATCAGGCGGGAAGCGCGGCGTTACCAACACTCGACGTGTGGTGACAATCGAGCGCAAGGACGGCGACCGGACGATGGAGAACCACGGGCGCGAGCCCGGCCCACGCCCCGAGGGTGACGCGGGGACACCTCCCGAGACGCCGGAGGCGTCCCCGGCCGACAGAGGGCCGCACCAGCCGCCCCGACCGCTGCCGTACGAAGGTGTCTGGCGGTTCACCGCGCCCGCCGAGGACGCCTCGGTCCCGCAGGCCCGACACGCCGTGCGGGACCTGCTGCACCGGCAGGGGGTGCCCGTCTCGGACGACCTGGTCCAGGGCCTGTTGCTGATCGTCTCCGAGCTGGTGACCAACGCCGTGCGGCACGCTGCGCTGCTGTCGCCGATGCTCGCGGTGGAGGTGGCCGTGGGGGCCGAGTGGGTGCGGGTGTCCGTGGAGGACAACCACCCCTACCGCCCGACCGCCCTGGAGGCCGACCACGGCCGGACGGGCGGCCGGGGGCTGCTGCTGGTACGGGAGATCACCCGGGAGGCGGGCGGGGTGTGCGACGTCGAACACACCTCGGGCGGCGGCAAGGTGATCTGGGCCGCCCTGCCGCTCAAGCCCGCGGGACCGCGCTAGTTCGCCGGCCGGCGGTTCACCAGCCGGCCGAGGGGCCCGTCAGCTCCCGTACCGCCGGCCTGGCCGCGTCCAGCACGGTCATGAACCAGGACGAGAACACGTCCCGCGCGTGCCGCTCCGCCAGCTCGGCGGGCGTCACGAAGACGGTGTCGCCCACCTCTTCCGGGTCCGGCCGCAGCGCGGACTGCACCATCCCCACGAACAGGTGGTTGTACTCCTGCTCCACCAGGCCCGAGGCCGGGTCCGGGTGGTTGTAGCGGACCGTGCCCGCCTCCGCCATCAGCGAGGGGGACACTCCCAGCTCCTCGAAGGTGCGCCGCGCGGCCGCCGCGAACGGCCCCTCACCCGGATAGGGGTGACCGCAGCAGGTGTTGGACCAGACGCCGGGGGAGTGGTATTTGCCGAGCGCCCGCCGCTGGAGCAGCAGCCGGCCCCGCTCGTCGAAGAGGAACACCGAGAACGCCCGGTGCAGCCGCCCCGGCGCCTGATGGGCCGCGAGCTTCTCCGCGGTGCCGATGGTCACGCCGTCCTCATCGACCAGTTCCAGCAAAATCGCGTCCGCGGTGCCGTTCGACGAGCCGTTCGTCGCGGTGGCAGGTGTGATCGGCATACCCATCCTTAACATCGGTCCTCGCGCCCCAGTCTGCCGCACGTGCACGGTGCTCCCGGCACTTCCGTACGAACGCCCGCATGTCCCGCCGCCGGCATCGCCGGAAAAGGCGTCCGGTAAGTGATCTTGCCCGGTGCCGCGGGCACGGAACCGTCAGGAACGGGTGTGCGAACGCCGTGCCGCGCCGGCGATCAGTGGCACAGCCGCGCCTCGTGCTCCGCGTGCCCGCCCGGCTCCAGCTGGAAGGTGCAGTGCGCCACGTCGAAGTGATCGCCCAGGCAGCCCTGGAGTTCGTGCAGCATCTTCTCGTGGCCGATCGCGTCCAGCACGTCCGAGCGCACCACCACGTGTGCCGACAGCACCGGCATCCCGGAGGTGATCGTCCAGGCGTGCAGGTCGTGCACGTCCTCCACGCCGTCCAGGGCGACCAGGTGGGTGCGCACCTCGGCCATGTCGACCCCCTTCGGAGCCGCCTCGAGCAGCACGTCCAGCGTCTCGCGCAGCAGCTTCACCGTCCGCGGGACGATCATGAGGCCGATGACGAGCGAGGCGACCGGGTCGGCGGCCTGCCAGCCCGTCGTCAGGATCACCACCGCCGACAGCAGCACCGCGACCGAGCCCAGCGCGTCCGCCGCCACCTCGAGGAACGCGCCGCGCACGTTGAGGCTGTCCGCCTGCCCGCGCATCAGCAGCGTCAGCGAGACCATGTTGGCGACCAGGCCGATCCCACCGAACACGATCATCAGGGCGCCCTCGGTCGGGGCCGGCGTGAAGAACCGCTGCACGGCCTCGTACACGACGTAACCGCCCACGCCCAGCAGCAGCAGACAGTTGGCGAGGGCGGCCAGGATCTCGGCGCGGGCGTACCCGAAGGTGCGGTTGCCGGACGGCGGGCGGCCCGCGAAGTGGATGGCGAGCAGTGCCATGCCCAGGCCCAGCGCGTCGGTCGCCATGTGCGCCGCGTCGGCGACCAGGGCGAGGGAGTCGGCGAGCACACCGCCGACGATCTCCACCACCATGACGGTCAGCGTGATCGACAGTGCGGCCCGCAGCCTTCCGCGGTACGCCGCCGCGGCCGTACCCGTGGCCGGCGCGTGCGTGTGACCGTGGCCGTGATCGTGCCCAGCCCCCATGAGAAACAGCCTCCTGTGATCCGCCCGGGACCCCAGTGAACTACGGGTGGGGGGTATCCGGCAACGCGGCACTGAACACCGTTGTCATATGCCCTGACCTGCGGAAACGAACGGCAGGTCAGACGCCTGCGGACGGCTCACCCGCCGTGGTGCAACTGCCAGCCCCGCCAGGCCGAACCGACCATCTCGCGCATCCCCCGCGACGCGCTCCAGCCCAGCTCCCGGGCCGCCAGCGCCGCCGACGCCACCGCGCGCGGCGCGTCGCCGGGGCGTCGTCCCTCGACCACGGCCGGCCGGCTGTCGCCGGTGACCTCACCGATCAGCGTGACCAGCTCGCGCACCGAGACGCCCTCGCCCCGGCCGATGTTCACCGTCAGATCGCCGCTCGCGTCCGGCTCGGCGAGCCGCCGGGCCGCCGCGAGATGCGCCTCGGCCAGGTCGGCGACGTGGATGTAGTCCCGCACACAGGTGCCGTCCGGCGTCGGATAGTCGTCACCGAAGATCCGCGGGGCCTCGTCGCGCGTGAGCCGGTCGAAGACCATCGGGACGATGTTGAAGACGCCGGTGTCCGCCAGCTCGGGCTCGGCCGCCCCGGCCACGTTGAAGTAGCGCAGGCACGTGGTCGCGATGCCGTGCGCCTCGCCCGCCGCCCGCACCAGCCACTCCCCGGCGAGCTTGGTCTCGCCGTACGGGTTGACCGGGGCGCAGGGGGTGTCCTCCGTGATCAGGTCCACGCCCGGGTTGCCGTAGACGGCGGCGGACGAGGAGAACAGGAAGCGCCGGACACCGGCCTCGGCGACCGCCTCGAGCAGGGTGGCCAGACCTCCGACGTTCTCCCGGTAGTAGCGCGTGGGCCGCGCCACCGACTCGGCGACCTGCTTGCGCGCCGCCAGGTGCACCACCCCGGTCACCGCGTGCTCGGCCAGGACGCGCTGGAGCAGGCCGGCGTCGAGCGCCGAGCCCGCCACCAGCGGCACCTCCGCCGGCAGCCGCGCGGGGACACCGGCCGACAGGTCGTCCAGTACGACGACGCGCTCGCCGGCGCCGGTCATGGCCCGCGCCACATGTGCCCCTATGTATCCGGCCCCGCCGGTGATCAGCCACGTCATGGCCGCCCACCCTATGCCGAGGCCGTGGGTCCGTGCGCAATGTCCCGGATGTCTGCCGTGCGGGAGCGCGG
Source organism: Streptomyces sp. NPDC033216 (assembly GCF_055577115.1). Classification (NCBI taxonomy): domain Bacteria; kingdom Bacillati; phylum Actinomycetota; class Actinomycetes; order Kitasatosporales; family Streptomycetaceae; genus Streptomyces; species Streptomyces sp. NPDC033216. The sequence continues at coordinate 102,466 of NZ_JBVIQK010000003.1, forward strand.
TTTGTCGGCGGGGCCGCCGATCGCACATGATGATCTCGGCGAAGGCCGGTCCGGAGCGTGTGGATCGGACCTGAACGGCCGGTGAACACGGCCTTCCGGGCATCCGATAGCCTCTGCCGAACGCCGCGCGCCCGGTGCCCTCACCGGTGCCGTCCAGGGGTGCCCGCCACGCAGAGCCCACCATGCAGAAGACCGGCGCGCACGCGCCGGGACCCAGGGAGTGAGTTCGGTTGTCGACCGCCATCCTCACCGGTCAGCCGGTCCCCGGTTCGTCGATCGAGGAAGACCTGCGGTCCCTCGGCTTCGACGTCCGGACCGCCGCCGATGCCGCCGACGCGGAGACGCTTCTCGCCGCCGTCCCGGGCGACCAGCGGGTCGCCGTCGTCGACACCCGCTTCGTGGGCCATCAGCACGCGCTGCGCCTGGGCCTGACCGACCCCCGCTTCCCGCTCGCCGCGGTGCCGGGCGCCGTCACCGCGCAGCCGGCCGGCCGCCAGGCACTGACCCGCGCCATGGCCCGCGAGAACTCCGCGAGCGGCGGCACCGCGCTCGCCGTGGACAGCCTCGCCGACCGCATCGCCACCGCCCTCGACGCCGACGGCAGCGAGGTCCACCGGCCCGAGCTGGGCAGCCTGGTCGCCGCGGTCCCCGCCGACCCCCAGTCCCGCAACGAGGCACGGCAGGCCGTCGGCGCCGTCGACGACGAGGCCGTACGCCTGAAGTCGGCCGTGAAGGCCCGCGACGGCTTCTTCACCACGTTCTGCATCAGCCCCTACTCGCGCTACCTCGCCCGCTGGTGCGCCCGCCGGGGACTGACCCCCAACCAGGTCACCACCGCCTCGCTGATCACCGCGCTGATCGCGGCGGGCTGCGCGGCCACCGGCACCCGCGGCGGATACATCGCCGCCGGGCTGCTGCTCCTCCTCTCCTTCGTCCTGGACTGCGCCGACGGCCAGCTCGCCCGCTACTCCCTCCAGTACTCCACCCTCGGCGCCTGGCTCGACGCCACCTTCGACCGGGCCAAGGAGTACGCCTACTACGCCGGCCTCGCCCTCGGAGCGGCCCGCGGCGGTGACGACGTCTGGGCGCTGGCCCTCGGCGCGATGGTTCTGCAGACCTGCCGGCACGTCGTGGACTTCTCCTTCAACGAGGCCAACCACGACGCCACCGCCAACACCAGCCCCACCGCCGCCCTCTCGGGCAAGCTGGACAGCGTCGGCTGGACGGTCTGGGTGCGCCGGATGATAGTGCTGCCCATCGGCGAACGATGGGCCATGATCGCCGTCCTCACCGCGGCCACCACCCCGCGCATCACCTTCTACGCCCTTCTCGTCGGCTGTGCCTTCGCCGCGACGTACACGACGGCGGGCCGCGTCCTGCGCTCCCTGACCCGTAAGGCCAGGCGCACGGACCGGGCCGCACTGGCCCTGGCCGACCTCGCGGACAGCGGGCCCGTGGCCGTCCTGCTCGCCCGCGTCCTGCCGCCCACCCGCTTCCTCCCGCCGATCGTCTGGGTCGCCTCCGGGGCGGCCTTCCTGCTGCTCGGGGCCTGGCTCCACGGGGCCGGCCGGCTTGTCGTCCTGGGTGCCGTCGTCTACGCGCTGGTGTCCGGTGAAGCCGTCGCCCGCCCCCTCAAGGGCGCCCTCGACTGGCTCGTCCCGCCGCTCTTCCGCGCCGCCGAGTACGGCACGGTGCTGATCCTCGCGGCGAAGGCGGACGTGAACGGAGCGCTACCGGCGGCTTTCGGGCTGGTGGCCGCCGTCGCCTACCATCACTACGACACGGTGTACCGCATCCGCGGCAACGCCGGAGCGCCGCCTGCCTGGCTGGTGCGCGCCGTCGGGGGGCAGGAGGGGCGGACGCTGCTCGTGGCCGTCCTGGCCGCCGTACTCACCGCCCGGCAGTTCACCGTCGCGCTCACGGTCCTCGCCGTGGCCGTCGCCCTCGTGGTGCTCGCCGAGAGCATCCGCTTCTGGGTCTCCGCAGGGGCCCCAGCCGTACACGATGAAGGAGAACCCGCATGATCGGCCTCGTGCTGGCGGCCGGCGCCGGACGGCGTCTGCGCCCCTACACCGACAGCCTGCCGAAGGCGCTGGTGCCGGTGGGGCCCGCGGGCATAGAGGGCGAACCCACGGTGCTGGACCTGACCCTCGGCAACTTCGCCGAGATCGGTCTGACCGAGGTCGCGGTCATCGTCGGCTACCGCAAGGAAGCCGTGTACGAGCGCAGGGCGGCCCTGGAGGCGAAGTACGGCCTCAAGCTGACCCTCATCGACAACGACAAGGCCGAGGAGTGGAACAACGCCTACTCCCTGTGGTGCGGGCGTGACGCCCTCAAGGACGGGGTGATCCTCGCCAACGGCGACACGGTGCACCCGGTCTCCGTGGAGAGGACGCTGCTCGCCGCCCGCGGCGACGGCAAGAAGATCATTCTCGCCCTCGACACCGTGAAGTCCCTCGCGGACGAGGAGATGAAGGTCGTCGTCGACCCCGACAAGGGCATGACGAAGATCACCAAGCTGATGGACCCCGCCGAGGCCACCGGCGAGTACATCGGCGTCACTCTCATCGAGGGCGACGCCGCTCCCGAACTGGCCGACGCGCTGAAGACCGTGTGGGAGACCGACCCCCAGCAGTTCTACGAGCACGGCTACCAGGAACTGGTGAACCGCGGCTTCCGGATCGACGTGGCCCCGATCGGCGACGTCAGCTGGGTCGAGATCGACAACCACGACGATCTCGCCCGTGGACGGGAGATCGCGTGCCAGTACTGACCCGGCTGATCCCCTCGCCGGTCGTCGTCGACATCCGTCCGGGTGCCCTCGACGACCTCGTGGGGGTCCTCGCCGACGAGCGCATCTCGCACTCCGGCAAGCTCGCGATCGCCGTCAGCGGCGGCTCGGGTGCCCGGCTGCGCGAGCGCCTCACCCCCGCCCTGCCCGGCGCCACCTGGTACGAGGTGGGCGGCGGCACCCTCGACGACGCCGTGCGGCTCGCCGGTGACATAAAGGCCGGCCACTACGACGCCGTCGTGGGCCTGGGCGGCGGCAAGATCATCGACTGCGCCAAGTTCGCCGCGGCACGGGTCGGCCTCCCGCTCGTCGCCGTACCGACGAACCTCGCGCACGACGGCCTGTGCTCGCCGGTCGCCACCCTCGACAACGACGCGGGCCGCGGTTCCTACGGTGTGCCCAACCCGATCGCCGTCGTGATCGACCTGGACGTCATCCGCGACGCGCCGGTGCGCTACGTACGGGCCGGCATCGGTGACGCCGTCTCCAACATCTCCGCGATCGCCGACTGGGAGCTCGCCCACCGCGTCAAGGGCGAGAAGATCGACGGCCTCGCCGCCGCGATCGCCCGGCAGGCCGGCGAGGCCGTCCTCAGGCACCCGGGCGGCATCGGCGACACCGGCTTCCTCCAGGTGCTCGCCGAGGCGCTCGTCCTCAGCGGCATCGCGATGTCGGTGTCCGGCGACTCCCGCCCGTCCTCCGGCGCCTGCCACGAGATCAACCACGCCTTCGACCTGCTCTACCCCAGGCGCGCCGCCGCCCACGGCGAGCAGTGCGGCCTGGGCGCGGCCTTCGCGATGTACCTGCGCGGCGCCCACGAGGAGTCGGCGTACATGGCCGAGGTCCTGCGCCGGCACGGGCTGCCGGTGCTGCCCGGCGAGATCGGCTTCACGACGGAGGAGTTCGTCAAGGTCGTGGAGTACGCCCCGCAGACCCGCCCCGGCCGTTACACGATCCTCGAACACCTCGACCTCAAGACCGAACAGATCAAGGACACCTACGCCGACTATGTCAAGGCCATCGGTAGCTGAACTCAGACCGGTCGTCCACCCCGCGGGGGTGAAGGACCGGCGCAGCGGTGAGCACTGGATGGGACGCCTCTACATGCGTGAGGTGTCCCTGCGGGTCGACCGCTACCTGGTGAACACCAGGGTCACGCCCAACCAGCTCACGTACCTGATGACCGTCTTCGGCGTGCTCGCGGCCCCGGCGCTGCTGGTGCCGGGGATCACGGGCGCGGTGCTGGGCGTCGTCTGCGTGCAGATGTACCTGCTGCTGGACTGCGTCGACGGCGAGATCGCCCGCTGGAAGAAGCAGTACTCGCTCGGCGGCGTCTACCTGGACCGGGTCGGCGCCTATCTGACCGACGCCGCGGTGCTCGTCGGCTTCGGCCTGCGCGCCGCCGACCTGTGGGGCACGGGGCGCATCGACTGGCTGTGGGCCTTCCTCGGCACGCTGGCCGCGCTCGGCGCCATCCTGATCAAGGCGGAGACCGACCTCGTCGGCGTCGCCCGCCACCAGGGCGGACTGCCGCCGGTCCAGGAGACGGCGTCCGAGCCGCGCTCCTCCGGCATGGCGCTGGCCCGCCGGGCCGCCGCCGCGCTCAAGTTCCACCGCCTGGTCCTCGGCATCGAGGCCTCGCTGCTCATCCTGGTGCTGGCGATCGTGGACCAGACGCGCGGCGACCTCTTCTTCTCCCGGCTCGGCGTCGCCGTACTGGCCGGTATCGCGCTGCTCCAGACGGTGCTGCACCTGGTGTCCATCCTCGCGTCCAGCAGGCTGCGGTGAGCGCCCCCATGAAGGTCGGCGCGGTGATCATCACCATGGGCAACCGTCCCGAGGAACTGCGCGCCCTGATCGAATCGATCGCCAGGCAGGACGGCGACCCGGTCGAGGTCGTCGTGGTGGGCAACGGCTCCCCGGTCCCCGACCTCAGCGAGTTCTCCGCGCACGTGCGCACCGTCGAACTGCCCGAGAACCTGGGCATCCCCGGCGGCCGCAACGTCGGCACGGCGGCCTTCGGCCCCAGCGGCCGCGACGTCGACGTGCTGATGTTCCTGGACGACGACGGACTGCTCGCCCGGCACGACACCGCACGGCTGTGCCGCGAGGCCTTCGCGGCCGACTCCGAGCTGGGCATCATCAGCTTCCGCATCGCCGACCCCGAGACCGGGGTCACCCAGCGCCGCCACGTGCCCCGGCTGCGTGCCTCCGACCCGATGCGCTCCTCCCGCGTCACCACCTTCCTCGGCGGCGCCAACGCGGTGCGCACCCAGGTCCTCGCCGAGGTCGGCGGGCTCCCGGACGAATTCTTCTACGCCCACGAGGAAACCGACCTGGCATGGCGGGCCCTCGACGCGGGCTGGATGATCGACTACCGGTCCGACATGGTGCTGCACCACCCCACGACCGCTCCCTCGCGGCACGCGGTCTACCACCGCATGGTCGCCCGCAACCGGGTCTGGCTGGCCCGCCGCAACCTCCCCACGCTCCTCGTCCCGGTCTATCTCGGCGTCTGGCTGTTGCTCACTCTCGTGCGCCGCCCCTCGCGCTCGGCCCTGAAGGCGTGGTTCGGTGGTTTCCGGGAAGGGTGGACCACCTCGTGCGGACCGCGCAGGCCCATGAAGTGGCGTACGGTGTGGCGGCTGACCCGACTGGGCCGGCCTCCCGTCATCTGACAAGCTCGTCCCCGAGGGCCCCGGGCCGTTCCGCGGCCCCCCGGCACGTGCCGGCCCGGTCGAGGCCGCGCATCCCGAAGACGAAAGTTTCCTACTGGTGAGTGAGACAACGCATGACGGCGGAGTCGCGGTGAGTGCGCCGCCGTCGCCCGACGAGGGCCTCACGGCGGCACAGCTGGCCGCCAGGCACGGGTTGGCCGTGAGCGGTGCCCGGCCCCCGCTGCGGGAGTACGTCCGCCAGCTCTGGGGGCGTCGTCACTTCATCCTGGCCTTCTCCCAGGCGAAGCTGACCGCGCAGTACAGCCAGGCCAAGCTGGGCCAGCTGTGGCAGGTGGCCACGCCGCTGCTGAACGCCGCCGTGTACTTCATGATCTTCGGCGTGATCCTGAACGCCAGCCGCGGCATGGCCAAGGAGGTGTACATCCCGTTCCTCGTCACGGGCGTGTTCGTCTTCACCTTCACCCAGTCCTCGGTGATGAGCGGGGTCCGCGCGATCTCCGGCAACCTCGGCCTGGTCCGCGCCCTGCACTTCCCGCGGGCCTCGCTGCCGATCTCCTTCGCGCTCCAGCAGCTCCAGCAGCTGCTGTATTCGATGATCGTGCTGTTCCTCGTGGTGATCGGCTTCGGCAGCTACCCGGACGCCTCCTGGGCCCTGATCGTCCCGGTGCTGGTGCTCCAGTTCTGCTTCAACACCGGGCTGGCGCTGATCTTCGCGCGGGCCGGCGCGAAGACCCCGGACCTCGCCCAGCTGATGCCGTTCGTCATGCGGACCTGGATGTACGCCTCCGGCGTCATGTTCTCCATCCCCGTCTTCCTCGCCGAGAAGCCGCAGTGGGTGGCCAACGTCCTCCAGTGGAACCCGGCCGCCATCTACATGGACCTGATGCGCTTCGCCCTCATCGACGAGTACGGCGCCGAGAACCTGCCCGAGCACGTGTGGGCGGTCGCCGGCGGCTGGGCCGCGCTGTTCGCGATCGGCGGCTTCGTCTACTTCTGGCAGGCGGAGGAGAGGTACGGCCGTGGCTGACCAGGCGCCGGGCACCCGGGTCCCCACCGTCATCGCCGACGACGTGCACATCGTCTACCGCGTCAACGGCACCCGGACGGGCAAGGGCAGCGCCACCGCCGCCCTCAGCCGTATCGTCAAGCGCAGCGAGGACCGGGGCGTGCGCAAGGTGCACGCGGTGCGCGGCGTCTCCTTCGTCGCCCACCGGGGCGAGGCCATCGGCCTGATCGGCTCCAACGGCTCCGGCAAGTCCACGCTGCTGCGTGCCATCGCCGGCCTGCTGCCGCCGGAGAGCGGCAAGGTCTACACCGACGGCCAGCCCTCCCTGCTCGGCGTGAACGCCGCCCTCATGAACGACCTCACCGGCGAGCGCAACATCGTCCTCGGCGGACTGGCCATGGGCATGTCCCGAGAGCAGATCAAGGAGCGCTACCAGGAGATCGTCGACTTCTCCGGCATCAACGAGAAGGGCGACTTCGTCACCCTGCCCATGCGCACCTACTCCTCCGGCATGCAGGCCCGACTGCGGTTCTCCATCGCAGCGGCCAAGGACCACGACGTGCTGATGATCGACGAGGCGCTGGCCACCGGCGACGCGAAGTTCCGCAAGCGCTCCGAGGAGCGCATCCGGGAGCTGCGCCGGCAGGCCGGGACGGTGTTCCTGGTCAGCCACAGCAACAAGTCGATCCGCGACACCTGCGACCGCGTGCTGTGGCTGGAACGCGGAGAACTGCGCATGGACGGACCGACCGAAGAGGTCCTCAGGGAGTACGAGAAGTTCACCGGGAAGTGACCCGGTGCCGTCGGGGCCCCGCCGGAACCTTCCGGCGGGGCCCCGCGTCTGCAAAAGAAGTGTCAACTTCCGCCTGGCGTAGGAATCTTGACGCTGATCGGTGTGTTGTCGTGATGTGCGGGACACCCGCGCGGACCTCGCTGCGTCGTACAACGTAAGCTGTAGCGGTCCCGAATCGAGTCAAGTGGGGCGATAACGCGCGACGCCCTCGGACACCGCCGCCGCGCGGGCGGCCGGGCGGCGTGTCCGAAATAGTGGGTGTCGGGTTGTCGGTGTAGAACGGGAGATGTGACGGCAATGGCTATGGAAACTCCCCAGCTCAACGCAGCATGCGCCGTCCCTGCTCCCGGCAGCCGACGATGACGCCGCCGAGCGTCGCGGACGCGGAGCGCGGCACCCTCGCCAAAGCCGCCCACGAGAACTTCCCGGTGGCCCCGTTCTTCCTGCCCGGGGACTGGCGCGAGGATCTGGTCGCCGTGTACGGATTCGCCCGCCTCGTCGACGACATCGGCGACGGTGACCTGGCGCCCGGCGGGGTCGACGCCCACCTGCTCGGCGTGCCGGCCGGCGAGGCCGAGGACCGGCTGGTCCTCCTCGACGCCTTCGAGGACGACCTGCGGCGCGTCTTCCACGGCACGCCCCGCCACCCCCTGCTGCGCCGCCTCCAGCCGACCGTGCGCCGCCGCTCGCTCACCCCCGAGCCCTTCCTCGGCCTGATCGCCGCCAACCGCCAGGACCAGCTCGTCACCCGGTACGAGACCTACGACGACCTGCTGGCCTACTGCGAGCTGTCCGCCAACCCCGTGGGCCGGCTGGTCCTCGCCGTCACCGGCACCGCGACTCCCGAACGCGTCCGCCGCTCCGACGCGATCTGCACGGCGCTCCAGATCGTCGAGCACCTCCAGGACGTGGCCGAGGACCTCGGCCGCGACCGTGTCTACCTTCCCGCCACGGACATGAAGCGTTTTCACGTCCAGGAGGCGGATCTCGCCGCGGCCACCGCGGGCGCGTCGGTGCGCGCCCTGGTCGCCTTCGAGGCCCGGCGCGCCCACGACCTGCTGGACGAAGGCGCCCCTCTCGTGGGGAGCGTCCACGGCCGGCTCAGGCTGCTGCTCGCGGGCTTCGTGGCGGGAGGAAGGGCGGCGCTCCACGCGATCGCCGCCGCCCATCACGACGTTCTTCCCGGCCCGCCCAAGCCCGGCAGGCTCCGGCTGCTGCGCGAGGTGGGCGTGACCCTGCGAGGAGAGGGGTGATCCGGAACGTGGACTCTCCGACACCCGTGTCCGCACCGGTACTCGCCGCCTACGGCTACTGCGAGACCGTCACCGGACAGCAGGCGCGCAACTTCGCCTACGGCATCCGGCTGTTGCCCACCGCCAAGCGGCGCGCGATGTCGGCGCTGTACGCGTTCTCGCGCCGCGTCGACGACATCGGCGACGGCGCGCTGGACGGCGAGGTCAAGGGAGCCCGGCTGGCGGACACACGGGCGCTGCTCACCCGGGTCCGCGCGGGTGAGGTCGAGGAGGACGACACCGACCCCGTCGCGGTCGCCCTCGCGCACGCCGCGCGGACGTTCCCGATCCCGCTCGGCGGCCTGGACGAGCTGATCGACGGCGTCCTGATGGACGTCCGCGGCGAGACCTACGAGACGTGGGACGACCTGAAGGCGTACTGCCGGTGTGTGGCGGGCGCCATCGGGCGGCTCTCCCTCGGCGTGTTCGGCACGGAGCCGGGGGCGCGCGGTGCCGAGCGGGCGCCGGAGTACGCCGACACCCTCGGCCTCGCCCTCCAGCTGACCAACATCCTCCGGGACGTCCGCGAGGACGCCATCGGGGGGCGCACCTATCTGCCCGCCGACGATCTCGCCAAGTTCGGCTGCTCGGCCGGGTTCGACGGGGCGACGCCGCCGGAGGGCTCCGACTTCGCGGGCCTCGTGCACTTCGAGGTGCGACGGGCCCGCGCCCTCTTCGCCGAGGGCTACCGGCTGCTCCCGCTGCTCGACCGCCGCAGCGGCGCCTGCGTGGCCGCGATGGCCGGTATCTACCGCCGCCTCCTCGACCGCATCGAGCGCGACCCCGAGGCCGTCCTGCGCGGCCGGGTCTCCCTGCCCGGCCGGGAGAAGGCGTACGTCGCCGTCCGCGGACTCTCCGGTCTGGACACCCGCCAGGTGTCCCGGCTGGCCGGCAGGAGGCAGATCTGATGGACCCACGGGGCGACAGAGTGGACCAGGGCGACGGTACCGGGGAAGAACGGCGGGCAACCCTCCGCCGCGGCGCGGCGTCCCTGACTGCGACGGCCGGCCGTGCGGATTCCCACGGTAGCGGTGGGCGCACGGGGGAGGGTTCACGATGAGCGACGAGCCACGCTCCGCAGTCCCGGAGACCTCCGGCCGGGACGCCGTCGTGATCGGCGGAGGGCTCGCCGGCATCACCGCCGCGCTCGCGCTCGCCGACGCGGGCGTCCGTGTCACCCTGCTCGAAGGCCGGCCCCGGCTCGGCGGCCTGGCCTTCTCGTTCCGGCGCGGCGAGCTCACCGTCGACAACGGCCAGCACGTCTACCTGCGTTGCTGCACCGCCTACCGCTGGTTCCTCGACCGCATCGAGGGGGCGGCGCTGGCACCGCTCCAGAACCGTCTCGACGTGCCCGTCGTCGACCTCGCCCGGCCCGAGGGGCGACGGCTCGGCAGACTGCGGCGCGACGCGCTGCCGGTCCCCCTCCACCTGGCCCGCAGTCTCGCCACGTATCCCCACCTCTCGCTCGCCGAACGTGCCGGCGTCGGCCGGGCCGCGCTCGCGCTCAAGGGGCTCGACCTCGCCGATCCGGCCCTGGACGCCCAGGACTTCGGTAGTTGGCTGACCGCGCACGGCCAGTCGGCGCGCGCCGTCGAGGCACTGTGGGACCTGGTCGGGATCGCCACCCTCAACGCGGTGGCGGGCGACACCTCCCTGGCGCTGGCCGCGATGGTGTTCAAGACCGGCCTGCTGTCCGACCCGGGCGCGGCCGACATCGGCTGGGCCCATGTCCCGCTGGGCGAACTGCACGACCGGCTGGCCCGCAAGGCGCTCGACTCCGCGGGCGTGCGCACCGAGGTCCGTACCCGCGTCACCTCCCTCTCCGCCGACGACAACGGCACGTGGACGGTCCGGGTTCCCGGCCGGACGCTCAGCGCGGACGCCGTCGTGCTCGCCGTACCGCAGCGCGAGGCTCACGACCTGCTGCCGGACGGGGCACTCGACGCCCCCGAGCGTCTCCTGGAGATCGGGACGGCGCCGATCCTGAACGTGCACGTCGTCTACGACCGCAAGGTGCTCGACGTTCCCTTCCTCGCCGCACTCGGCACCCCCGTACAGTGGGTGTTCGACCGCACCGACGCCTCCGGACTGCGCGAGGGCCAGTACCTCGCCCTGTCGCAGTCCGCCGCGCAGGCCGACATCGACGCGCCCGTCGCCGCACTGCGCGAGCGCTATCTGCCCGAACTGGAGCGGCTGCTGCCGGCAACCCGCGGCGCCACGCTGCGGGACTTCTTCGTGACCCGCGAACGCACGGCCACCTTCGCTCCCACCCCCGGCGTCGGACTGCGCAGGCCCGGCGCCCGCACCAAGTCACCCGGCCTGTACCTGGCCGGAGCGTGGACCGCCACCGGGTGGCCCGCGACCATGGAGAGCGCGGTCCGCAGCGGCGTGAGTGCGGCGGACGCCGCCCTCGGCCCCCTGGACCGGCCCCGCCCCCGCCGCCTCTTCGCCCTCGACGAGGCGGCCCACCACATCCCCCCGGGGGACGCCGCATCCGACGGCGGCCGCGCCGCGGGCCGGACCCCGGGCCGAGAACCGGAGGGCCCCGGTGTTCCCCTGCGAGGTGGGACCCGGTGACGTTCGATCAGCACGGCGCGGCACACCCCCGCACCCCCTCCGGTACCGCGACAAGAGGAGAAACTGTGCCCACTGTGCCCCCGGCCGAGACGGCCGCTCGGAGGACCGCGGTGGACGTGACCGCACTGCTGGAGCGCGGCCGGACCCTGGCCACACCGGTGCTGCGCGCGGCCGTCGACCGCCTGGTGTCTCCCATGGACACGGTCGCCGCCTACCACTTCGGCTGGATCGACGCCCAGGGCAACCCGACCGACGGGGACGGCGGCAAGGCCGTGCGCCCCGCGCTCGCGGTGCTCTCCGCCGAGGTCACCGGGGCCGCGCCCGAGGTGGGCGTGCCCGGCGCGGTCGCCGTCGAACTGGTCCACAACTTCTCGCTCCTGCACGACGACCTGATGGACGGCGACGAGCAGCGCCGCCACCGCGACACCGTCTGGAAGGTGCACGGCCCCGCCCAGGCCATCCTGGTCGGCGACGCCCTGTTCGCCCTCGGCAACGAGGTCCTGCTCGAACTCGGCACGGTGGAGGCGGGCCGGGCCGCCCGTCGGCTGACCACCGCCACCCGCGCCCTGATCGACGGGCAGGCTCAGGACATCTCCTACGAGCACCGCGACCGCGTCAGCGTCGAGGAGTGCCTGGAGATGGAGGGCAACAAGACCGGCGCCCTGCTGGCCTGCGCCAGCTCCATCGGCGCCGTACTCGGCGGCGCGGACGCGCACACCGCCGACACCCTGGAGCGGTACGGTCACCACCTCGGCCTGGCCTTCCAGGCCGTCGACGACCTCCTCGGCATCTGGGGCGACCCGGAGGCCACCGGCAAGCAGACCTGGAGCGATCTGCGCCAGCGCAAGAAGTCCCTGCCGGTCGTGGCCGCGCTCGACGCCGGCGGCCCCGCCTCCGAGCGGCTCGGGGAGATGCTCGCCGCGGACGCCAAGCGCAGCGACTTCGAGGACTTCTCCGAGGAGGAGTTCGCGGCCCGCGCCGCGCTCATCGAGGAAGCCGGCGGCCGCGAGTGGACCACCGAGGAGGCGCGCCGTCAGCACACCATCGCCATCGACGCCCTGAACGCCGTCGACATGCCCGAGCGGGTGCGGGAACAGTTCACGGCGCTCGCCGACTTCGTCGTCGTACGAAAGAGATGATCACTATCGGTCTCATAACCCTCGCTTAGTCGCCGGCCGGTGGCGCGGGAAGAGACGCACCGGCCGACGGCGGACCCACAGCAGACGCAACGACATGCACACTGCACGAAGGGGAAGCCATGACAGCGACGACCGACGGAAGCACCGGGGCCCTCCCGCCCCGCGCTGCCGCGGCCAGCGAAATCCGTATCGACACCCCCGTGGCGGCCGGGGTACAAGAAGCCGCCCAGCGCGCGATGCGGCGCGCGACCGACTTCCTGCTCGCCCGGCAGGACGTCGAGGGCTGGTGGAAGGGCGACCTCGAGACGAACGTCACCATGGACGCCGAGGACCTGCTGCTCCGTCAGTTCCTGGACGTCCTCGACGAGTCGACGACCCGCGCCGCCGCCCTCTTCATCCGCGGCGAGCAGCGCGAGGACGGCACCTGGGCCACCTTCCACGGCGGACCCGGAGACCTCTCCGCCACCATCGAGGCGTACGTCGCCCTGCGGCTGGCCGGGGACGATCCCGAGGCGCCGCACATGGCGAGGGCCTCCGCCTGGGTCCGGGACCAGGGCGGGATCGCCGCCGCACGGGTCTTCACCCGGATCTGGCTGGCGTTGTTCGGCTGGTGGAAGTGGGAGGACCTGCCCGAACTTCCGCCGGAACTCCTGTACTTCCCGAAGTGGTTCCCGCTCAGCATCTACAACTTCGGCTGCTGGGCCCGGCAGACCATCGTGCCGCTCACCGTCGTCTCGGCCAAGCGTCCGGTGCGTCCGGCGCCCTTCGCGCTGGACGAGCTGCACACCGACCCGGCCGACCCGAACCCGCCCGGGCCGCCGGCGCCGGTGACCAGCTGGGACGGGCTGTTCCAGCGGCTGGACAAGGTGGTGCGCGGCTACCGCTCGGTCGCGGTGCGCAGGCTGCGCAAGGCCGCCCTGAACTCCGCCGCTCGCTGGATCATCGAGCGGCAGGAGAACGACGGCTGCTGGGGCGGCATCCAGCCGCCGGCCGTCTACTCGATCATCGCCCTGTACCTGCTCGGCTACGATCTCGAACACCCCGTGCTGCGGGAGGGCCTGAAGTCGCTGGACCGGTACGCGGTGTGGCGCGAGGACGGGGCCCGCATGATCGAGGCCTGCCAGTCACCGGTGTGGGACACCTGCCTGGCCACCATCGCGCTGGCCGACGCGGGGGTGCCGGCCGACCACCCCCAACTGGTCAAGGCGGCCGACTGGATGCTGGGCGAGCAGGTCGTGCGGCCCGGCGACTGGTCCGTGCGACGTCCCCAACTTGGGCCTGGTGGGTGGGCGTTCGAGTTCCACAACGACAACTACCCCGACATCGACGACACCGCCGAGGTGGTCCTCGCGCTGCGCCGCGTCCGCCACCACGACCCGGAGCGGGTGGAGAAGGCGATCGAACGCGGGGTGCGCTGGAACCTCGGCATGCAGTCGAAGAACGGCGCCTGGGGCGCCTTCGACGTCGACAACACCAGCCCCTTCCCCAACCGGCTGCCGTTCTGCGACTTCGGCGAGGTCATCGACCCGCCGTCGGCGGACGTCACCGCGCACGTCGTCGAGATGCTCGCGTTCGAGGGACTCTCCCACGATCCGCGCACCCGGCGCGGCATCACCTGGCTGCTCGCCGAACAGGAGCCGGACGGCTCGTGGTTCGGGCGTTGGGGCGTCAACTACGTCTACGGCACTGGCTCGGTGGTGCCCGCGCTCACCGCCGCCGGACTGCCCGCCCGGCACCCGGCGATCCGGCGCGCGGTCGCCTGGCTGGAGCGGGTCCAGAACGACGACGGCGGCTGGGGCGAGGACCTGCGTTCCTACCAGGACCCGACTCGCTGGAGCGGCCGGGGCGCCTCGACCGCCTCGCAGACCGCCTGGGCGCTGATGGCGCTGCTCGCGGCCGGGGAGAAGGACTCCGAGGCCGTCGAGCGGGGCGTCGCCTGGCTCGCCGAGACCCAGCACGAGGACGGCTCCTGGGACGAGCCCCAGTTCACCGGCACCGGCTTCCCCTGGGACTTCTCCATCAACTACCACCTGTACCGGCAGGTCTTCCCGCTGACCGCGCTCGGCCGGTACGTCCACGGTGAGCCCCGCGCCCCGAAGGCGCCGGTTACCGTCGAGGCCGAGGGCAGCTGATGGACGCGCAGCCCGCATCCGCCCCGCTGCTGATCGCCTGCGCGCTCGGCATCGAGCACCTCGCCCTGCGCATGGGCGACCGCGGCGGGGCCGGCGGGCCGGTGACGGTGCTGCGCACCGGCATGGGGCCCAGGGCTGCCGAGCGTTCCGTCAGCCGGGTCCTCGCCGACCCGGTGCTCGGCGGGGCGGCCGTGCTCGCCACCGGCTTCTGCGCCGGACTGGCCCCCGGCATGCACCCCGGCGACCTGGTGGTCGCCGAGGAGACCCGCGACCCGCTCGGCACCGTGCCGTGCGTGAACAGTGACCTGCTCGTCAAGGAACTCGTGCGCACGCTGCCAGGGCGCACCGTCCACACCGGCCCCCTGACCGGTTCCGACCACGTGGTGCGCGGGCCGGAACGGTCCGACCTGCTCGCCACGGGTGCGATCGCGGTGGACATGGAGTCGGCGGCCACGCTGCTGAGCGCCGTGCGCCAGGGCCCACGCCCCGTTGCGGCCGTCCGGGTGGTCGTGGACGCTCCTGAACACGAACTCGTCCGGATCGGCACGGTACGCGGTGGAATATCAGCTTTCCATGTCCTTCGTTCCGTCCTGCCTGCATTTTTCGAATGGCACCGCAATGTGCTGCTCCCCCGGAGGTGAGCCAGATGGCCATGCCGCTGCGCCAGTCCGTCAAGGTCGCTACATACTTGGCCGAACAGAAACTCCGCAAGCGGGAGAAGTTCCCGCTCATCGTGGAGCTGGAGCCCCTCTACGCCTGCAACCTCAAGTGCGAGGGCTGCGGCAAGATCCAGCACCCGGCGGGTGTGCTCAAGCAGCGCATGCCGGTCGCCCAGGCCGTGGGGGCGGTGCTCGAATCCGGTGCGCCCATGGTGTCGATCGCCGGTGGCGAGCCCCTGATGCACCCTCAGATCCACGAGATCGTGCGTCAGCTGGTGGCGAGGAAGAAGTTCGTCTTCCTCTGCACCAACGCCCTGCTGATGCGCAAGAAGATGGACAAGTTCACGCCGTCGCCCTACTTCGCGTTCGCCGTGCACATCGACGGGCTGCGCGAGCGGCACGACGAGTCGGTGGCCAAGGAGGGCGTGTTCGACGAGGCGGTCGAGGCGATCAAGGAGGCCAAGCGGCGCGGCTTCCGGGTCACCACCAACTCGACGTTCTTCAACACCGACACCCCGCAGACCATCGTCGAGGTGCTCAACTTCCTCAACGACGACCTCAAGGTCGACGAGATGATGATCTCGCCCGCGTACGCCTACGAGAAGGCACCCGACCAGGAGCACTTCCTCGGGGTGGAGCAGACCCGCGAGCTGTTCAAGAAGGCCTTCTCCGGGGGCAACCGGCGCCGCTGGCGTCTCAACCACTCGCCGCTCTTCCTGGACTTCCTGGAGGGCAAGGTCGACTTCCCCTGCACGGCGTGGGCGATCCCGAACTACTCCCTCTTCGGCTGGCAGCGGCCCTGCTACCTGATGAGCGACGGTTACGTGCCGACGTACCGGGAGCTGATCGAGGACACCGACTGGGACAAGTACGGCCGAGGCAAGGACCCGCGCTGCGCCAACTGCATGGCGCACTGCGGCTACGAGCCCACCGCCGTACTGGCGACCATGGGCTCGCTCAAGGAGTCGCTGCGTGCCCTGCGCGAGACGGTCTCCGGGGCGCGGGAGTGACGTCATGACGGCCGTCTCCCCGGACGTCCCCCGGGGTACCGGTCCGGCCGATCGCCGCGCGGCGCGTGTCGCGGGGGATCCAGGTCGGGCCGGTGGTGGTGGGAGCGGGGCCCCGGTGCCGGTGCAGTCGATGACGACGACCCGTCCGTCCGGCATCGGGCGGACGGATCAGCGCGAGCCGGGCCGTCCGCGACGCGGGCGGTCCGGCCCCCTCAAGGAGACGACCGGCGGCCCCGTCGCGGGGACGACCGGCGGCCCGGTCAAGGAGACAGCGGAATGACCACGGAGTTCGACCTCGGCGCGCTGCTGGCCGAGCGGGGAGCCGAACGCTACGAGCTGCACGGCAGGTACCTCAACCCTCAACTGCCGCGCATGCTGCACACCATCGGCTTCGACAAGGTGTACGAGCGGGGCGAGGGCGCGTACTTCTGGGACGCGGACGGCAACGACTACCTGGACATGCTCGCCGGGTTCGGGGTGATGGGCCTGGGCCGCCACCACCCCGTCGTCCGCAAGGCGCTGCACGACGTCCTCGACGCCTCCCTCGCCGACCTCACCCGCTTCGACTGCCAGCCGCTGCCCGGACTGCTGGCCGAGAGGCTCCTGGCCCACAGTCCGCACCTGGACCGGGTCTTCTTCGGCAACAGTGGGACCGAGGCCGTGGAGACGGCGCTCAAGTTCGCCCGGTACGCCACCGGGAAGCCGAGGGTCCTGTACTGCGACCACGCCTTCCACGGACTCACCACCGGCTCCCTGTCGGTCAACGGCGAGGACGGGTTCCGGGACGGCTTCGCGCCACTGCTGCCCGACACCGCCGTACCCTTCGGTGATCTCGACGCGCTGGCGCGCGAGCTGAAGAAGGGCGACGTGGCCGCCCTGATCGTCGAGCCGATCCAGGGCAAGGGGGTGCACGAGACTCCGCCCGGCTATCTGCGCTCGGCCCAGGAACTGCTGCGTCGGCACAAGGCGCTGCTCATCGCCGACGAGGTGCAGACCGGCCTCGGGCGGACCGGCGACTTCTACGCCTACCAGCACGAGGAGGGCGTCGAACCCGACCTGGTCTGCGTCGCCAAGGCGCTGTCCGGCGGCTATGTGCCGGTCGGGGCCACGCTGGGGAAGGACTGGATCTTCAGGAAGGTCTACTCGTCCATGGACCGGGTGCTGGTCCACTCGGCGAGCTTCGGGTCCAACGCGCAGGCCATGGCTGCCGGCCTCGCCGTGCTGTCGGTCATGGAGAACGAGCAGATCGTCGCGGGCGCCCGCGTGACGGGGGAGCTGCTGAAGGCGCGGCTGACCGCGCTGACCGACAAGTACGAGCTGCTCGCCGACGTCCGCGGCCGGGGCCTGATGATCGGCATCGAGTTCGGAAAGCCCCGGTCGCTGAAGCTGCGCGGCCGCTGGACCATGCTCCAGGCGGCCCGCAAGGGCCTGTTCGCGCAGATGGTGGTCGTCCCGCTGCTCCAGCGGCACCGCATCCTCACCCAGGTGTCCGGCGACCACCTGGAGGTGATCAAGCTGATCCCGCCGCTGGTCGTGGGCGAGCGGGAGGTGGACCGGTTCGTCGACGCCTTCACCGAGGTGATGGACGACGCGCACAACGGTGGCGGGCTGGTCTGGGACTTCGGACGGACCCTGATCAAGCAGGCGGTGGCCGACCGGTAGATGTTCACGTCCGCCCCGGATTTGCCTCTGAGGCAAGCAACTTGCCGCAGGGGCAATTTCCGGGCTGAATGGAGGCATGAGCCACCCAGCCTCAGAGCCCGGGTCCGAGCCCGGGCCGGCCCACGACCTGGGCGTCGTCGCGCCGCGACTGCGCGCCCTGCGCCGTCGTGCCTCCCTCACCCTGGAGGCCGCGGCCCGCGCCGCCGGACTGTCACCGGCCCACCTGTCCCGTCTGGAGACCGGGCAGCGCCAGCCCTCGCTGCCGATGCTGCTCGCGCTCGCCCGTGTCTACGGTACGACCGTCTCCGAACTGCTCGGCGAGACGGTCGCCGACCGGGACGCCGTCGTGCGTGCCGCCGACATGGAGCCCACCCATGCGGGCGGCTGGACCTACCGGCAGTCCGGCGCTCCGGGGCGGGGCATGCAGGCGCTGCGCGTGCAGGTGCCGTACGGCTCACAGGGCGACATCGTGCGGGTGCATCCCGGTGAGGAGTGGCTGCACGTCCTGCGCGGACGGCTGCGACTGCGCCTCGGCGACACCACCCACTTGCTCGGGCCCGGCGACAGCGCGCACTTCGACTCGCTGACCCCGCACCGCATCGCCGCGCAGGACCCCGACGGTGTCGACCTGTTGTTCGTCCACACCCTGTTGCAGAGCCCGACGGCCGCGCTGTGCCTCGGCCCCACCCCTGGAGAGACGCCATGACCGACATGGAGGAGAAGTTCCCTCGGAGCCTGTGGATCCGGCTGATCATCTACATCGCGGTGGGACATGTCTTCGCCGGGTTCCTCTGGCTGCTGTTCGAGATCGGGGCCAAGCAGTAGACGCGGGGCACCGAGCGTGCCACCTCAGTCGAGCAGACGCTCCCGGAGCCGCTCGCGGGTCCGCGGGGTCAGACCGAGGCCCTGCCCGAGGTAGGCGTCGACACCGCCCCAGGTCTCCTCGATGGTCTCGAACGCGGCCGTGAGGTACTCGGCGCGGGCGTCGAAGAGGGGGCTGAGCAGCTCCATGACCTCGGGGGAGTACGTCTCGGCGGAGGTGCCGCTGCGGCGTACCTTGTATCGGCGGTGCTTGGCGTTGGACTCCAGGTAGTCCGCCAGGATCGCCTCGCGCTCCACGCCCACCGCCAGCAGCGTCACGGCGATGGACAGGCCCGCGCGGTCCTTGCCCGCCGCGCAGTGCATCAGCGCCGGGACGCTGTCCTCCGCGAGCGAGTGCAGTACGAGCGAGTGCTCGCCCGTGCGCTCCTTCACGATCGAGCGGTAGGAGGCGATCATCCGGCCGGCCGCCCTGCCGTCGCCGAGGATCTCGCGCAGCAGGTCGATGTCGCCGTCGCGGACCATCTTCCAGAACTCGGAACCGTCCGCCGGGTCGGAGAGCGGCAGGTTCACGTTGCGCACCCCCGGCAGCTCGATGTCCGGGCCCTCCAGCTTCTGGTCCGCCGCGTTGCGGAAGTCGAAGACCGTGTGCAGTCCGAGCGAGGAGAGGAACGCGGCGTCCTCGTCGGTGGCGTGCGCGAGATGCCCGCTGCGGAAGAGCACGCCGTGGCGTACCCGCCGGCCGTCGACGGTCGGCAGACCGCCCACGTCACGGAAGTTCCGCACTCCGGCCAGCTGGGGCTCGGTCGACGGGATCTGCTGCGTCACGGGGGCTCCTCCCGGTCCTCGGTCCCGGCAGGCGCGGCTCGGCATGGCCACCGGAACATTTCCTCGACCATACGACATGGATGCCCGGGGCAAACGGTCCTCCACAAGGGCCTTCGGCGGTCGCGGGACGGCCGGCGGGGACGCCGGGTTCGGGGCGGGCAGGCTCGATCCGACAGCGACGTACGAATGCCGTGAAACGGGCGAAGTCCGCCGTGGTGCGATGGTGTCGCGCCATGGATCGCGCACCGGGCCGCCTGGTGACCTTGATGCGATGGTTATCCGTCTGCGTCACATGTGGGAGTTCTGTCCGAATTGGATCCTTCATTCCAACTCGCTGTGGAATAGGAGACTCTGGGGGACCGTCACGTGATCAGCGTCATATTCGTGACCCTGAGTCGTTCGTCATGCTCACGTAATACGGCTGTTTCTCAAGGAAATTAATGGGAAAGCCGGCATCTCAATCCACGGAGGGTGACGGGCAGTCCCCTCAGGGGATCAAGCCAATGGCACGGGGAGTACAACCTTCGCTTGTCCCTGTGCGTCTCGGTCGCTTACGTTCCACACCAATCCGGACGGACGCCCAATCCTGCCGCCGCCCGGAGCCCGCACACTCACCCGTGAACGGCAGGAGCGGGGGACCCACAGGCAGTACCGCCTGTTCCGGTTCCCGGAACGGCTAGGGGTAAAGCCGCGCCTCGGCGCGGCCGGACATCTCCAGTCCGCACCCGACAGCTCACCTCGTAGGCGCCGGAGAGGAATTCGTCATGCCCGCCAAGGGTAAGCACCGCCGTCCGAAGCCCCAGCGCTTCACCCGTTCCATCGCCGCCGCCGGAACCGGCGGCGCCGCGCTCGCCCTCCCGCTCATAGGGGCCACCGGTGCGCACGCCGCGCCGTCCCAGTCGGCGGCGCAGTCGCTTTCCCCCGTTTCCGCCGCTTCCTCGCTCTCCTCCGTTTCGGAAGAGGCCGTTCAGGCCGTTCCCGTGGCGCAGAAGTCCGCGAAGTCCGCCAGGACCTACACGGTGCGGTCCGGCGACTACCTCTCGAAGATCGCGGACGAGCAGAACGTCAGCGGTGGCTGGACCCGGCTCTACGCGGACAACCGCGAGGCCGTCGGCGACGACCCGTCGCTGATCCACCCGGGCCTGAAGCTGTCGATCGGCGAGCGGGCCGCGACCGGCACGAGGGGCGCGACGGGTACGACCAAGTCGCCGTCCGCATCGTCCGGTTCGTCCTCCTCGTCGAAGCAGTCCACGGGCTCCTCCGCGAAGTCGTCCTCCTCGGACTCCGCGAAGTCGTCCGCGTCGAAGTCGTCCCCGTCGAAGGCGTCCGTCACCCAGGCCGCCGGGAGCACCACCGCCGCCACCGGCTTCTCCCTCCCGGTGGCCGGTGCGACCGTCGGCACCCCGTACAAGATGGCCGGCAGCATGTGGTCCAGCGGTTACCACACGGGTGTCGACTTCGTCGTCCCGACCGGCACCTCGCTCAAGGCCGTCGGCGCGGGCACGGTCGTCTCCGCGGGCTGGGGCGGCGCGTACGGCAACCAGGTCGTCATCAGGCTCTCCGACGGCTTCTACGCCCAGTACGCCCACCTGTCCTCGCTCTCCGTCTCGGCCGGCCAGTCCGTCTCCGCCGGTCAGCAGGTCGGCCTCTCCGGCGCGACCGGCAATGTGACCGGCCCGCACCTGCACTTCGAGATCCGTACCGGTCCCGAGTACGGCTCGGACGTCGATCCGGTCGCCTACCTCCGCTCGCACGGCGTCTCCGTCGGCTGACGTACCGCTGGAATTCCCCGCCTGACACGCCACCGAAGGCCGGACCCCCCTCCCAGAGGGTCCGGCCTTCGGTGTTTCCGCCGCCGCCCCCGCCGCGGCTGTCGCCGCCGCTGCCGCCGCCGGTGTGGCTGTCGGTGGCGACCGCGCCGCACCACGTCCGCACCGTCTCCGACGGCTTCGGTGCCGTCGACGCCGAGCCGCCCCTCGTTCCAGCACCGGACGGTGGGGCCGAAGCCGCACACGGCCGGGCACTTCGCCGACCGCACGATCCCGAGCCGTGTCCGGATCAGCGGCTTCCGGGGGTGTCTCGCGTCGGCGCGAACGAGGGCGGCCGTATTCCCTGATTGGCCAAGTCTTTAGGAGTGGCTTATCTCACCGTCCGTCAACTCCTGCCTACGGTCGCGTAGGTCACATTCGAAGGTGAATCATGAACGGTTGTGGCAGACGATTCGAAGAATGACAACAGCTCAGCGATCGGGTCGTACGTGGCGGTGGGGGACAGCTTCACCGAGGGCGTCGGCGACCGCGGCCCCGACGGGGCGTTCGTCGGCTGGGCCGACCGGTTCGCGGTGCTGCTCGCGGACCGGCGGCCCGAAGGCGACTTCAGGTACGTGAACCTCGCGGTGCGCGGCAAGCTGCTCGACCAGATCGTGGCGGACCAGCTTCCGCGAGCGGTCGAGCTGGCGCCGGACCTGGTCTCCTTCTGCGCGGGCGGCAACGACATCCTCCGGCCCGGCACCGACCCCGACGAGGTCGCCGAACGCTTCGAGCGGGCGATCGCGGCCCTGACCTCCGCGGTCGGCACCGTCATGGTGACGACCGGGTTCGACACCCGTGGCGTCCCCGTGCTCAAGCATCTGCGCGGCAAGATCGCCACCTACAACGGCCACGTGCGCGCGGTCGCCGACCGGTACGGCTGCCCGGTCCTCGATCTGTGGTCCCTGAAGTCCATCCAGGACCGGCGGGCCTGGGACGGCGACCGGCTCCACCTCGGCGCGGAGGGGCACACACGCGTGGCGTTGCGTGCCGGTCAGGTCCTCGGCCTGCCGGTGCCCGCCGACCCCGAGCAGCCCTGGCCGCGGCTCCAGCCGCGCGGCACCCTCGAGATCCGGCGCGACGACGTGCAGTGGGCGCGCGAGTACCTGGTCCCGTGGATCGGGCGACGGCTGCGCGGGGAGTCGTCGGGTGACCACGTGACCGCCAAGGGCACGCTCTCACCCGACGACATCAAGATGCGGATCGCGGCGGTGGCGTAGCCCGAAGGGGGTGCGGCCGGCGGTTCCCGGGCCTCTGCCGGTCGCTCGACCAGTGAGGTGAGCGCGCGGGAGTGGTGCCCTCGCCGGGCCCGTTCCGGATGCTGGGATGACCGCATGCCCCGCTCCCGCACGCCTCTCGCCTCCACTGCCCTGTTCGCCGGTACGTCCGGCAGGGCGTCGCGCGCCGTCGCCGCGGCCGTCGTGACGCTGCTCGCCCTCGGGCTGCCGGCCGTCGCGGCGCCCCACGCGGCCGCCCGGCCCGCCGGGGCGGTGGTCGTGCCCGGCCCCGCCACCGTCACCGTGACCGGCGAGGGCGCCGCGAGCGCCCGACCCGACCTCGCGGTCGTCGGCGCCGTCGTCGAGGCCACGGCCGAGACCCCGCGGACTGCGCTGGACACGCAGTCCCGGGCCGCGACCGCCCTGCTCGACGCCGTCCGCCGCCAGGGCGTGGCCGAGCCCGACATCCGTACCGAGAACGTCTCCGTGACCCCGGTCCACGACTACCCTGAGGGCGCTTCCCGGCTGAGGGGGTACCAGGCGGCGCAGGCCTTCTCGGTGGTGGTCCGTGAGGTGGGCAGGACCGGGGCGGTCCTCCAGGCGATCACCGACGCCGCCGGGGACGCGGGCCGCGTCGACTCGGTGACCTTCGACGTCTCCGACCCCGCCCCGCTGCTGGCGCGCGCCCGCCGGGCAGCGCACGAGGACGCCCGCACCAAGGCGGTCCAGTACGCACGGCTCAGCGGCCACCGACTGGGCCGCCTGGTCTCCCTGAGCGAGGACCCGACCGGCCGTCCGCGCCCGGTGCCCCCGGCCGCCGACACCTCCGGTGTGGTCCCCGTGGCGCCGGGCGTCATCCGCGCGACGGCGACGGTGACGGCGGTGTACGAACTCGACTGATCCGGCCTCAGCGCTCCTCGGCGCCCGACGTCCGTGCCGCCAACCCGAGTTCCCGGGCCAGCGCCTCCTCCACCCATTCCTGCGCGCGGCTCCGGGGCACGGCGCCGTCGTAGGACGTGAGCTGTACGGCGAGGCCGTCGAGGAGGGCCGTCAGGCGCAGGGCCGTCCCGGCCGGGTCGGCACAGCGGAACTCGCCCGCGGCCACCCCCTCCGCGATCACCTCGGCGAGCGCCGCCTTCCACCGCCGGTCCAGGTCACGGGCGACGTCCCGAAGGGCCGGTTCGCGCAGCGACACAGCCCAGCCCTCGATCCACAGCCGCCAGCCCTTGGCCGACCCGGTGGGGGCGTACCAGCGCACCGCCGACCGCAGCCGGCGCAGCGCGGTCGTCCGGCGGCCGAGCAGTTTGCGCAGCCGGGCCAGATCGCCTTCGGCGGCGTAGGCGAACGCGTCGGCGACGAGCCGTTCCTTGGTGGAGAAGTGGTAGAGCACCAGCGCGTTGCTCACGCCGAGCGCCGAGGCCACGTCGGCGATCCTGACCGCCGCCACGCCCCGCGCCTCGATCTGCTCGATGGCCGCGCGCAGCATCTCCTCGCGCCGCTCGGCCACACTCAACCGGACCCTCGCCACGCCGTCACCCTACACAGGGCCCACCACCTGCGACGACGCCGTCAGCGGTGCCGGCCGTAGCGCTCCGCGATGATCGGCAGCCGCTGCTCGGCGATCGCGTGCGCGGCCTGGCGAGGGGTCGTTCCGTCGGCCTCCGCGCGCTCCAGCACGAGTTCCACGAGGGCGCGCATCGAGCGGCGCGTGTGGGCGAACGCCTCCCCGGCGTCCGCGCCGATGTCGCCGAACAGGGTCCACCACCACCAGGCGTTCGTCCCGGAGTTGACGACGACGTCCGGCAGCACGCTCACCCCGCGCGCGTGCAGCAGCCTCTCCGCCTCGGGCAGGACCGGCATGTTGGCCGCCTCGGCGATCCAGCGGGCGGTGATCCGCGCCTGCTCGTCCGGCCCGATCGCGTACGACACGGCGGCCGGTACCAGTACCTCCGCCTCGGCCGACAGCCAGGCGTCGTCCGGGAGTTCGCGGTCGCCGGGGCGCAACGCCCGGCGGTCGACGGTGCCGTGGGCGTCCCGCGTGGCCAGCAGCGCCTCCACGTCGAGGCCCGCCGGGTTGGCGATCGTGCCCTTGACGTCGGCGACGGCCACGACCCTCAGCCCCGCGCGCATGAGGAAACGCGCCGTGGCCCCGCCCATGGTGCCGAACCCCTGGAGGGCGACCCGGGTGCCCGCGTGCGGCACCCCGGCCCGGTCCAGGGCCGTGAGCACGGACTCGGCGACGCCGCAGCCCCCGACCAGCTCGTCCAGGCCGATGCCGTCCACCTCGACGGCGAAGGCGTCCGCGAGCCGTCCGCGGGCCGTGCTCTCGTCGTCGAGCAGCGGATAGACGGCCTGGATCGACGAGACGAGGCCGGCCTCCGCGGCGGCCCGGTCGACGACGTCCTGGCTGAGCCCCAGGTCCTCACCCGTCGTCCAGCAGCTCTCGACGTACGGCCGTACCGCCCGCAGGTACCGCACCAGCAGTCCGTACGCCCGGGGGTCCCGCGGATCGCAGTCGATGCCGCCCTTCGCGCCGCCCAGCGGGACATAGCGCGCCGCCGGGTCGTAGTGCAGGGCCTCCTTGAGGCTCATGCCGCGGGCGAGGCCGGTCACCTCGTCGAGGGTGCAGCCCTCCCGCATCCGCAGGCCGCCGCTGCATACGCCGCGCACGAGCCGGTCGACGACCAGGTGGCCCCGGCGGCCGGTGAGGTGGTCGGTCCAGGTGAGGGACAACAGGGGGGCGGTCATACGGACTCCTCGCCGGCGGTCGTACGGGCTCCCCGCCAGGGTCTTTACTGAACAGTGGGTCAGTATCGAGAGCCCGGCGACGCCGTGTCAACGCGCTGCGTCCGCCTCCCCGACCAGGGCGGCCGGAGGTTCGTCGGACGGGCCGACCATAATGGGAATCCTCAGCGACTCCACCTGGAGGTACCGTGGCCGGATTCCGTTCCCTGAGCCCCGGGCTCCGCGCACTTCAGCCCGAGGCCTTCGGCGCGGACCCGAGCGGTGAGCGCATGGCGCGTATCCGCAGATCACCCCATTTCGAGGACGGGGTCTTCCAGAACCCCGGCGGCCCCGGCGCCCGGATCCGGCCCTCGGGCTCCGCGCTCGACTTCGCCAAGGCCTTCTTCGACAAGGACAGCCGTCCCCGGCGCGCCCCCATAGGCCCGATCCCGGTGTACCCCACCACCCTCGCCGACCTGGCCCGGCCGCCCGCCACGGGGCTGCGCCTGACCTGGTTGGGACATTCCAGTGTGCTCGCCGAGATCGACGGGCACCGGGTGCTGTTCGACCCCGTGTGGGGCGAACGCTGCTCCCCTGTCCCCTTCGCCGGCCCGAAGCGGCTGCACCCTGCCCCGCTGCCGCTTGCCGTGCTCGGCCCGGTCGACGTCGTCGTCATCTCGCACGACCACTACGACCACCTCGACCTGCCCACGATCAAGGCGCTGGCCGGTACCGACACCCTGTTCGCGGTGCCGCTCGGCGTCGGCGCCCATCTCGAACACTGGGGGGTGTCCGCGGACCGACTGCGCGAGCTGGACTGGCACGAGGCGACCGCGGTCGGGGGCCTCACCCTCACCGCCACCCCGGCCCGCCACTTCTGCGGCCGCGGTCTGCGCAACACCCAGCACACCCTGTGGGCCTCCTGGTCCGTCGCGGGTGACGAGCACCGGATCTTCCACAGTGGTGACACCGGTTACTTCGACGGCTTCAAGGACATCGGCGCCGCGTACGGACCGTTCGACGCCACGATGATCCAGATCGGGGCCTACTCGGACCTGTGGCCGGACATCCACATGACCCCCGAGGAGGGGGTGCGTGCCCACCTCGACCTCCAGGGCGGTCCGAGCGGGGTGATCCTGCCCATCCACTGGGCCACCTTCAATCTCGCCACGCACGCGTGGTCCGACCCCGGGGAGGGCACCCTGGCCGCCGCGGGCGCCGTCGGCACCCGGATCGCGCTGCCCCGTCCCGGCGAACCGTTCGAGCCGACCGCGGAGACCGTGCCCGCCGAGCCGTGGTGGCGCGCCGTGGCTCTCGCCCCGGCGGGCGGGTGGCCCGAACCGCGAGAGGAAGTCAAGGCCACAACCGATACCGAGAGTGACATCACGGCGAGCGCGGCCGAGGGTGGGGATGCCCCGGAGGTCGTTCCCGCGGGCTGACCGAACCATCCGGGCCGGACCCGGCCGTCCGTCGACGGGGGTCGGGGAGCGAACAGCTCTCCGGCCCCCGTCGCCCGTTTCCGACCGTCGCTGACCAGGTCTGATCGATTTTCCCATCTCAACTGGCAGGACGCCTCGCAGGTTCATCGGTCTGTCGTACGAAGCCTCATACCAGAGCGGGACTCTCCGTGGGGGACTTTGTCAACTGCCCATCGCGCACGATGGCTTGGCGACTACTGTGAGTGGCCGCTGGGTGAGAAGGGGCCTCAGAACCCCCGGCTTGCCCGACCGACACCGCGATGGCGCGAGCCCGAGGAGCGCACCCACGCGAGCCCCGGGCCCGACGGACAGTACGAGGACACCGATGTCTCACCTCCGCGCACCGGCCGCACGCGCAGACCGCCGTGAGGGCGGACGGCACGGACGGCCGGTCGCCCGCACCGCACCCGCACCGGCCGAGACGCACATACGGCCGCAGTTGCTGCGGCTCGCCGTGCTGCCCCCGATCGCCGTCGCCCTCAGCGCCTGCGCGGCCGTCCTCTTCGCCGTGCGCTCCACCGGCGCCCGGCCGGGACCGACCCTGTGGGCCGTCCTCGCCGGAGCCGTCGCGGTGACCGGGGTCGGCATCGTCGTCGCCGCCGTGGCCGCCGAGCGGGCCGCCCGCTCCGTCAGCGACCGCATCAGCGCCCTGCGCCGCAACAGCGCGCGCGACGAGGCCGACCTGCGGGCCCTGCTCGACGCGCTGCGCCGCGGCGAGGTCCCGCCGCAACGCAAGCCGCGGGGCGGCCCGCCCGCCGACGCCGACGAGTTCGAGCTGCTCGCCGCCGATCTGTCCCGCGCCCACGACGGGGCCGTCACCGCCGTCGTCCAGGCGGCCCAGCTCTCCAGCCAGACCGGCAGCGAACAGAAACTGGAGGTGTTCGTCAACCTCGCGCGGCGCCTTCAGTCCCTCGTGCACCGCGAGATCTCCACCCTGGACGAGCTGGAGAACGAGATCGAGGACCCCGATCTCCTCAAGGGCCTCTTCCACGTCGACCACCTCGCCACCCGTATGCGCCGGCACGCCGAGAACCTCGCCGTCCTCGGCGGCGCCGTCTCCCGGCGACAGTGGAGCAACCCGGTCTCCATGACCGAGGTGCTGCGCTCCGCCATCGCCGAGGTCGAGCAGTACTCGCGGGTCAGACTCGTCCCGCCGGTCGACGGCGAACTGCGCGGGCACGCCGTCGCCGACGTCATCCACCTGCTCGCCGAACTCGTCGAGAACGCCACGGTGTTCTCCGCCCCGCACACCCAGGTCCTGCTGCGCGCCAACCTGGTCACCTCCGGGCTCGCCGTCGAGGTCGAGGACCGCGGCCTCGGCATGCCCGTCGAGGAACAGCGCCGCATGAACGCGCTGCTCGCCGACCCCGACCAGGTCAATGTCGGCCGCCTGCTCGCCGACGGCCGCATCGGCCTCTACGTGGTCTCCCAGCTGGCCCGCCGCCACGGCATCCGGGTGCGGCTCCAGAACAACATCTACGGCGGCGTCCAGGCCGTACTCGTCGTGCCACAGGCCCTGCTGGGGCCGGCCGGGCTGCCGTCGCCGCAGACCGAGGAGACCGGCTCGGGCGCGGTGCCGGCGGGGACCGCGGGGGGACAGGCCCCGTGCGGCGGGGGGAGGCCGGCGCCGACTCCTCAGGCCCGCCCGCAGCCACCGGGCCAGCTCCAGCTCCAGGCAAACGGTCAGGGCCAGTCGCACGGTCGGCTCCAGGGTCAGCCACCGCTCCAACCCCACGATCAGGCCCCTGGCCGCACGGATCCGTACCCGCGGCCCGACTCACGCCCGCAGCCGCAACTCCAGCAGGAGACCCCGCCCCAGCCCCGGACGCCGGCGCTGACGAGTCGGCAGCCGCAGTCCCGGCCCCACCCCGCGGCCCGACCGCGGAGTACGCCGCAGCCCGCTCCCGAAGGGTCTCCGCAGGACGGCTGCGCCGCATCCACCCCCTTCGCCGCCCCGTCCCCGGTCCGGCATGACACCCCCCACGCGAACGGCGGCCGTCCGGCCCCGCTCCCCGTCCGCGGTGCGCACGAGGAGCGGCCCCATCCAGCCGAAGCCGTGCCCGGTGTCCGGCCCGGCGACCGGTCCACCGTGGAGGAGATCGCGGGTCTGGTGCCCGCCCCGCGCGCGAACGCGGTGCGCGGCACCATGGGCAAGCCCCAGCTGCCCCGCCGCCGCGCCCAGGAGCACATCGCACCCCAGCTGCGTGGTGGGCCCACCCCCCGTCAGGAGGCCGAGCGGTCCGCCGGGCACGACCCCGGTCTGATGGCCGCCTTCCAGCGCGGGGTCGGCCTCGCGGAGGCCCAGCAGAGCCTGGAGGCGGACACCTCGCCGGAACGGCCCGGCCCGGCCCCCGCGGACGTACAGCGCGCCTCCCCCACGCCCGAGGCCGGGGCACACACCGTGTACGGCCTCGCCGGTGGCCTCGACCACCGGCCCACCACCCGGCACGACGGGAGCGCACCAGCCGGATGAGCACCCCCCTCACCCCCACCCCCTTCACCCCCACCGCTCCCGCTGACCTTCGTACCCCAAGGAGTCGATCCACCATGGCGAGCGATGCCCCGACCGGCCATGTATCCGATCTCGACTGGCTGATGAGCGGCCTCGTGCAGCGTGTGCCCCACACCAGCAGCGCGGTCCTCCTGTCCTGCGACGGCCTCGTGAAGTCCGTCCACGGCCTCGACCACGACAGCGCCGACCACATGGCGGCGCTGGCCTCCGGGCTGTACTCGCTCGGCCGCAGCGCCGGGATCCGCTTCGGCGACGGCGGGGACGTACGGCAGGTCGTCGTCGAACTCGACTCGACGCTGCTGTTCGTCACCACCGCGGGTTCGGGCACCTGTCTCGCCGTGCTGGCGGGACGCGAGGCCGACGCCGCCGTGCTCGGCTACGAGATGTCGATGCTCGTCAAGAGCGTGCGGCCCTACCTGGTGACCGCGCCCCGGCAGCACCCCGTCGAACCCTCGGTGATGGGGCCTTGAGGGTGGCGGCGGCCGGCGACGGGCCCTGGCTCGACGACGCGGCCGGACGTCTGGTGCGCCCGTTCACGGTCAGCAACGGCCGCACCAGACCCACCGTCGCCCTCGATCTCCTGTCCCAGGTGCGGGCCACCGGGGCGACCCCCCTCGGCTATCTCGGGCCCGAGCACGCACAGGCACTGGACCTGTGCCGTGCTCCCGTCCCGGTCGCCGAGGTGGCCGCCCATCTGAGGCTGCCGGCGGCCGTCACCAAGGTGCTGCTGGCGGACCTCGTCGACTGCGGGGCGCTGACCACCAAGCCCCCCGAGTTCCACCACAGCCCCACCGACCGGGCCCTACTGGAGGCAGTGCTCGATGGACTACGACGACAGCTCTGACTACGACGACGGCTCCGACCCCTTCCCGACCGCGCTGAAGATCCTGGTCGCGGGCGGGTTCGGGGTCGGCAAGACCACGTTCGTCGGCGCGGTGAGCGAGATCGCGCCCCTGAGCACCGAGGAGCTGCTCACCACCGTCAGCGCCGCCACCGACAATCTCGACGGCATCGAGAACAAGATCGAGACGACCGTGGCCATGGACTTCGGCCGTATCAGCCTCGATCCCCAGCATGTCCTGTACCTGTTCGGCACCCCCGGACAGGAGAGGTTCTGGTTCATGTGGGACGAGCTGTCCGAGGGAGCCCTCGGCGCGGTCGTCCTCGCCGACACCCGCCGCCTTCAGGAGTGCTTCGCGGCAGTCGACTTCTTCGAGGAACGCGGCCTCGGCTTCATCGTCGCGGTCAACGAGTTCGACGGTGCCCACCGCTACGACCCCGAGGAGGTGCGCTCCGCCATCGACCTGGACCCGGCCATCCCCATCGTGCGCTGCGACGCCCGTATCTCCGCGTCCGGCGTGCAGACCCTGCTCACCCTCGTCCGCCACCTCATCGCCCACGCACCGGCGACACCCCAGCCGAGCCGCGGCGCCCACAGGTGATCCCCGCACCCCACACACCGGAGCCGCACATGCCGTACGCCCACAGCGACGGAGTCCGACCATGAGCTACGACCCGCCCCGCCCGGCCGGTCGACTGCTGCTCACCCCCGAGGACAGGGAAGCCCCCGCCCGCACCGCGAGGCTGCGCCGACTCGGCCTCGGGGAGCGGGCGGAGGCCGCCCTGGACGCCTTCGCGGACCGCCTCGCCGAGGTGACCGACGCGCCCTACGCGATGGTCAACTTCATCCACGAGGACCGGCAGTTCTTCGCCGGCCTGCACACCCCGCCCGGCGGCCGGGCCGCCCGCGGTGGCAAGCCGGAGGTGGGCCGCCGGCTGGCCCGCGAGTACGGCTACTGCCCGTACGTCGTCGTGCGCCGCAAGGCGCTGGTGCTGGAGGACGTCCGCGACTACCCGCGGTTCGCCGGCAACCCGGTCGTCGACGAGTACGGCATCCGCTCCTATCTCGGCGCCCCGCTGATCGACACGGCCGGTCTGGTCCTGGGCACGGTGTCCGTGACCGACCTGACGCCCCGACCCTGGGGCAGGGCGGGCCTGGAGACCATCAAGGCGACCGCGGCGGACCTCGCCGGGTGGCTGGAACACCGGGAGGCCGGCGGACCGCTCCTGTGGTGAGCCGAGCGGCCGGCCGGTGTCCGTCAGAAACCCCGCCAGACGTTGTCGAATGCGGCGTCCTCGACGGACCGCCGCTGCCGCACGGCCGTCAGCTCCGCCACCGCGTCGCCGACCGCGGCCAGCACCGTCACCTCGGCGTCGCTCAACGGGGACGGGAAGCCGTCCCCCCGCTCCTCGCGGAGACCGGCCGCGGTGGCCAGTCCGGCGAGGACGGGCTCGACCGAGGTCCAGCGCTCGGCGGCGTGGCGCCGGGCCGGTGAGTCCACCGCCTCGCTCCGGTCGGACCGTGCGGCGAGCCAGTGGCCACGCGGGCGGGTCAGTACCCCGTCGGCCTCCATCCGGGCGGTGTATGCCGACGCAAGCCCACGGCCGCGGCGCCACAGCCACTCCTCGACCGACTCGTACGGCTCCTGCCACGCCGACGAGGTCGCGGCCTCCGCCAGGAGGCGGTCGACCGGTGCCGGTGCCGGGCCGGGCGTCACCCGGTCGCCGTCGAGGACGAGCACGCCCGCCTCCACCAGATCGATCAGCTCGGCCCCCGCGAGGGCGAGCGAGAGCTCGCCCTGCTCGACGGGGCGCGCGGGCGGCACGTCGAGCGAGACGATCATCAGGTCCTGCGCCGTGGTCATGGGCTGCTCCCCGTCGGTCGATCCTCCCTCCAGAGTGGCACGGGAAACCGGGGCGTGAAGCGGAGCTGTGGCGCCGCTTAAGAAAGTCTCGATGGACCGCGCCGGCGCCGTACGGCAGATTGCTACCGGATTCCACCCCCTTCCCCCGGCCGCGGGCCGCTTCGGCATGCCCGGCGCGGGGGTCTCACCGTCAGGAGCCGTAGCGTTGAAGGCGCTGGTCAAGGAGAAGGCTGAGCCCGGACTGTGGCTCGCGGACGTGCCGGAGCCCACCGTCGGACCCGGTGACGTACTGATCAAGGTGCTGCGCACCGGCATCTGCGGAACGGATCTGCACATCCGGTCCTGGGACGGCTGGGCGCGGCAGGCGATCAGCACCCCCCTCGTGCTCGGTCACGAGTTCGTCGGCGAGGTCGTCGAGACCGGGCGGGACGTCGGCGACATCAAGGCCGGTGACCGGGTGAGCGGAGAGGGGCACCTCGTCTGCGGCCGGTGCCGCAACTGCCTCGCCGGGCGCCGCCACCTCTGCCGGGCCACCGTCGGGCTCGGGGTCGGCCGCGACGGCGCGTTCGCCGAGTACGTGGCACTGCCCGCCGCCAATGTCTGGGTGCACCGGGTCCCCGTCGACCTCGACGTGGCCGCGATCTTCGACCCGTTCGGCAACGCCGTCCACACCGCGCTGTCCTTCCCGCTGGTCGGCGAGGACGTGCTGATCACGGGGGCCGGACCGATCGGCCTGATGGCGGCCGCGGTCGCCCGGCACGCCGGCGCCCGCAACGTCGTCGTCACCGACGTCAGCGAGGAGCGCCTGCAACTCGCCCGCAAGATCGGTGCGAGCCTCGCCCTGAACGTCTCGCACGCGACCATCGCCGACGGACAGCGCGAGCTGGGCCTGCGCGAGGGCTTCGACATCGGCCTGGAGATGTCCGGCCGCCCCGAGGCGATGCGCGACATGATCGCCAACATGACGCACGGCGGCCGGATCGCCATGCTGGGCCTGCCCGCCGAGGAGTTCCCGGTCGACTGGGCCCGCGTCGTCACCTCGATGATCACCATCAAGGGCATCTACGGCCGCGAGATGTTCGAGACCTGGTACGCGATGTCGGTCCTGCTGGAGGGCGGCCTCGACCTCGCCCCGGTGATCACCGGCCGCTACGGCTACCGCGACTTCGAGGCGGCGTTCGCCGACGCGGCGAGCGGCACGGGCGGCAAGGTCATCCTCGACTGGACCGCTTGATTCCACCCCGGTTCGCCTCCGGGACGCCAATGCCGTGTCGGGAGCCGGACGGCGCTCGGCCCTCGGGCCTCCGCTCGTCCGCGCTCCCTGCACGGGCGCGCCCCTTCGGCTCACTCGCTCATCGCACCCCTGGAGTTCCCGATGTTCCACTCTGTCCGCGACGACCTGCGCGCCACCCTCGACGAGATCCGCGCCGCCGGCCTGCACAAGCCCGAGCGCGTCATCGGCAGTCCGCAGTCCGCCACCGTCGCCGTCACCGCGGGCGGCCGGCCCGGCGAGGTCCTCAACTTCTGCGCCAACAACTACCTCGGCCTCGCCGACCACCCCGAGGTGATCGCCGCCGCCCACGAGGCCCTGGACCGCTGGGGCTACGGCATGGCGTCCGTGCGGTTCATCTGCGGCACCCAGGAGGTGCACAAGGAGCTGGAGGCGCGGCTGTCGGCCTTCCTCGGCCAGGAGGACACGATCCTGTACTCCTCCTGCTTCGACGCCAACGGCGGAGTCTTCGAGACACTCCTCGGCCCCGAGGACGCGGTGATCTCCGACGCCCTCAACCACGCCTCCATCATCGACGGCATCCGGCTGTCCAAGGCCCGCCGCCTCCGCTACGCCAACCGTGACCTGGCCGACCTGGAACGGCAGTTGAAGGACGCCTCCGACGCGCGCCGCCGGCTGATCGTCACCGACGGCGTCTTCTCCATGGACGGCTACGTCGCCCCCCTCGCCGAGATCTGCGACCTCGCCGACCGCTACGACGCGATGGTCATGGTCGACGACTCCCACGCCGTCGGCTTCGTCGGCCCCGGCGGCCGCGGCACCCCCGAGCTGCACGGCGTGATGGACCGCGTCGACATCATCACCGGCACCCTCGGCAAGGCCCTCGGCGGTGCCTCCGGCGGTTACGTCGCCGCCCGCGCCGAGATCGTGGCGCTCCTGCGTCAGCGCTCCCGCCCGTACCTGTTCTCCAACACCCTCGCCCCGGTCATCGCCGCCGCCTCCCTCAAGGTCCTGGACCTGTTGGAGTCGGCCGACGAGCTGCGCGTCCGGCTCGCCGAGAACACGGCCCTGTTCCGCCGTCGGATGACGCAGGAGGGCTTCGACGTCCTGGCCGGCGACCACGCCATCGCGCCCGTGATGATCGGTGACGCGGCGCGGGCGAGCCGTATGGCCGAGCTGCTGCTGGAGCGCGGTGTGTACGTGATCGGCTTCTCCTACCCGGTCGTTCCGCAGGGCCAGGCCCGCATCCGGGTCCAGCTCTCGGCCGCGCACTCCACGGCCGACGTCGACCGTGCCGTGGACGCCTTCGTGGCGGCGCGGGCGGAACTGGAGGCCTGAGCCGGCCACCTTGGACATATTGCGATAATCGATCCCATGATCGAAGCGCGGCGGCTCCACATCCTCCGTGCGGTGGCCGACCACCGCACGGTGACGGCGGCTGCCGCCGCGCTGTACCTCACCCCCTCGGCCGTCTCCCAGCAGCTCACCGCCCTGGAGCAGGAGACCGGCCACCGCCTGGTGGAACGCGGCGCCAGGGGGGTACGGCTCACCCCGGCCGGCGAGATCCTGCTCGCCCACACCCACGCGGTCCTCGCCCAGCTGGAGCGGGCGGAGGCGGAGCTGGCCGCCTACGGCTCGGGCGCGGCCGGCACGGTCACCGTCGCCGCCTTCGCCACCGGGATCGCCCTGGTCGTCGCGCCCGCCGTGGCCCGGCTCGCCGGCACCGATCCGGGGATCCGGATCCGCGTCCAGGACGCCGAGGGCGACGCCAGCCTGCCGATGGTCCTCGACCGGCAGGTGGACATCGCCGTGGCCGTCGAGTACCGCGGGGCACCCGCCGCCGACGACCCGCGCCTCGCGCACGTCCCGCTCTACGCCGAGCCCTTCGACGCGGTCGTACCGGTCACCCACCGCCTCGCCGAGTGCGTGGAGGTCCCGCTGGCCGAGCTGGCCAAGGACCCGTGGATCGGCCCGTACCCCGGCAACCCCTGCCACGACGTGGTCGTCCTGGCCTGTGAGCACGCCGGCTTCCAGCCCCGTCTGGAGCACTCCTCGGACGACTTCCGCGCGGTCGTGGCACTGGCCTCGGCCGACGCGGGCGTGGCGCTGGTCCCGCGTTCGGCACTGCGCGGCATGGACCTGGCCGGCGTGGTCGTCCGCCCGGTCGACGGGGCGGCCCCGACCCGCAGGGTCTTCGCGGCCGTCCGGCGCGGCGCGGAGGAACATCCGCTGATCCGCCCGGTGCTGGAGGCGCTGGAGGAGGTCACCCCCACCTGATCCTCCCGCATGTGGGATAGCATCCCGGATATGAAACAGCCTGTCGAGGACGAGGTCGACGCCCGGCTGGCCGCCCGCCTGGCCGAGCTGCGCGCCGAGCGGGGCTGGTCGCTGGGGGAGCTGTCCGAGCGCAGCGGAGTGAGCCGCTCCACCCTCTCCCGCGCCGAGCGCGCCGAGATCAGCCCGACCGCCGCCCTGCTCAACCGGCTGTGCCGGGCCTATGGACGGACCATGTCCCGGCTGCTCAGCGAGGTCGAGGCGGAAGCCGAGCCGGCCCCCCTGGTGCGGGCCGGTGAGCAGCCCGTCTGGGCGGACCGCGCCTCCGGGTTCGTCCGGCGCTCCGTCTCGCCGCCCCACCCCGGACTGCGCGGCGAACTCGTCGAGGGCCGGCTGGCCGCGGGCGCCGACCTCGCCTACGACCGGCCTTCCGTGCCCGGCCTGGAACAGCACATCTGGGTACGGGAGGGCGCCCTCGAGTTGACGGCGCAGGGCGCCGAGCACCGCCTGGACGTCGGTGACTGCCTACGGATGCGGGTGTGGGGTCCGACACGGTTCCGGTGCGTGGGCGACCAGGAGGCGCGGTACGTGCTGGCGGTGGTGCTGCCATGACGGCGACCAGGCTCGACGCCCCCCGACTCCTCGCACGGGCGAGCGCGTTGGCCGACCTGCTGGTCGACACGGTGGACGCGGGCGCCTCCGTCGGCTTCCTCGCCCCGCTCGACCGCGCCGAGGCCCTCGCCTGGTGGGAGGGGCGCGCGGCGGGGGTCGCCGCCGGGCGGCTGTCGGTCTGGGCGGCCCTCGACGGCGACCGGGTCACCGGCACCGTCACCCTGGCCTTCCCCGACAAGCCCAACAGCCGCCACCGTGCCGAACTCGTCAAGCTGATGGTCCACCGGGACGCCCGGGGACAGGGACTGGGACGCCGGCTGCTGGCCACCGCCGAGGACGCCGCCGCCGCGGCCGGTGTCACCCTGCTCCACCTCGACACCGAGACCGACAGCCCCGCCGAACACCTCTACCGCACCGCCGGATGGACCAGGGCCGGGGTCATCCCCGACTACGCCACCGATCCGTCCGGCGTCCTGCGGCCGACGACCCTGTACTACAAACACCTCGCCACAAGGTGACTGTCAGTGCCTGCCGCTACCGTGCGGAGCATGCCGGACGCCGAAGACGTACGCCGTGTCGCCCTGTCCCTGCCGGACGCGACGGAGAAGACCGCGTGGAACATGCCCACGTTCCGGGTCGCGGGAAAGATGTTCGCCACCCTGCCCGAGGACGAGACCTCCCTCGCCGTGCGCTGCCCCAAGGAGGAGCGCGACGAACTGGCCGTCGCCGAGCCGGGGAAGTTCTGGATCGCCGACCACGAGGCCCAGTTCGCCTGGGTCCGGGTCCGGCTGGCCGCCCTGGAGGACGAGGCCGAGCTGCGGGACATCCTCGCCGACTCCTGGCGCCAGGCCGCCCCGACACACCTGCTGGAGGCGCATCCGGGACTGGGGGTCCCGGGGGAGGGCTGAGAGACGGCCGGGAGGCGTCGCCGGGTGGGGCCGCCTCAACACGTGCGCGATCACCGACCCGAGTGCGGTATTGTTGCCCTGCACGTCCGGCCGGGCGAAACCCCAGGTCAGATGGGCAACGGGACGTGGCGCAGCTTGGTAGCGCACTTGACTGGGGGTCAAGGGGTCGCAGGTTCAAATCCTGTCGTCCCGACTTTGCGAAGTCGCGGATCGGAGGCCGTCTTCTCAGCGATGAGAAGACGGCCTCTGTCGTGTCTGCGGCCGGTCGGGTCCGGGCGAGGCGGTCGGAGCGAGGTGGGACGGTCGGGCAGCCCGGACGTCGTCGTCCGACGTCAGGCGGCCCTGTCGAGCACCTCGTCGACCAGCTTCTTGTCCAGCGCGGCCCGCACCAACGCGGCGGCGAGTTCGGCCGGTTGGGTGCGCGGGGCCAGTTCGACCAGTCGGTCCGGGTCGTCCGGAAGGCCGAGCCGGCGCGCGCCCTCCAGGGCCTTCGCGTCGATGTACGGTGCCGCCTCGGGCCAGACGCTCTGGACCTCGCGCAGGAAGATGTCCGCCCCGGTGGGTCCGATCCCCGTCACCTCCTGGAGCAGGCGACGCAGCCGCGAGACGTCCCCGCCGGCCTCCTCCCTCAGGCGTCGCAGGTCACCGCCCCAACGCTTCGTCAACAGCTCGGCCGCTTCGCCGAGCTGGGTCGCCGTGCGTTCGTCATAGCGGCGGTATCCGCCGCGACCCAGGGCGTCGACGCGCTGCTGCCAGGTCGACGCGGTCATGCGACGGGGGTCGCGCAGGCCCGCGGCGTGCAGGGCCCGGGCGGCCGCGACGGCGGTGGAGGCGCGGATCCGCGCGCTGAGCAGGTGAGCCAGGACAAGGGTGCGGTACAGGGGCTGCGGGGTGTTCCTCAACCGGATGCCCGCCTCCGCCGCGTAGGTCCGGCCGTACGAGGAGACCAGTTCCCCGACGACGTGTCGCTGCCTGTCGCTCATGGTTCATGCCAGTCCTGTGCGGTGCGGCCCTCTGCGCCATCTCCCTGCCTCCTCGGCGGGTGCCCGCGAGGCACGGCCGGAAACCGGGGCGGCCCGGTCGCGTTCCGGGGGCGCACGGGAGTACCGGTGCCGTTCGGTGCGTAATTCCTTGGACGCCGTCGGAGCCGTCGCGCCACACTGCGAAGACCGGTCCGACGGCTGCCGGACGACCGCACGGGGTGGGGATGGGATCGTCTGAATCGCGCAAGGTCATGCCCGGAAAGGGCTCCGTACTGCTGGCACTGCGCTTCTACGGACGCGAGCTGGCCCGTCTTCGGTGGCTGACCGCTCCCGCGATGCTGTTGCCGGCGCTCGGCAACATCGGCATCAACTACATCGCTCCGCTGGTCGTCGCCAAACTCGTCGCGCGGCTGGCCGGGGACCCGGACATCGGGGTCGGCCCGGCCCTGCCGTACGTCCTCGGCTTCGTCGGTGTCCTGCTGCTCGCGGAGGCGCTGTGGCGGGTCGGGCTGCACTGTCTCAACCGCCTCGACGCGCTCGGCATCGAGCACCTGTACGTGATCGGCGTGGACGCCCTGTTCGCCAAGGACGCCACGTTCTTCCACGACAACTTCGCCGGGTCGCTGACCAAGCGGGTGCTGAGTTTCGCCGCCCGCTACGAGGAGTTCGTCGACACGGTGACGTTCCGGATCGTGGGCAGTCTGGTGCCGCTGCTGTTCGGCTCGGTGGTGCTGTGGCGCTACGAGCCGCTGCTCGTGGTGGGACTGCTGGCGATGATCGCCGTGACGGCGCTGTGCGTGGTGCCGCTGATCCGCCGCCGCCAGGCCCTCGTCGCCGAGCGCGAGGAGGCGATCGCACGGGTCTCCGGCCATGTCGCCGACAGCCTGATGAACATGGACACGGTCCGCGCGTTCGCGGCGGAGGAACGGGAGGCCGCCGAGCACCGCTCCCGGGTCGCGGTGTCCCGGCGGCTCACGCTGAGGTCGTGGGACTACGGCAATCTGCGCATCGACACCCTGGTGGCGCCGATGTCCGTGCTGACCAACGCGCTGGGCCTGCTGCTCGCGGTCGCGCTCGGCGGGGGCGGCCAGGGCGTGGAGGCGGTCGTGGTGGCCTTCATGTACTACTCCAACGCGACGCGGATCATGTTCGAGTTCAACCAGATCTACCGCCGTCTGGAGAGTTCGATGACGGAGGCCGCGCAGTTCACCGAGCTGCTGCTGGTACCGCCGACCGTCCTCGACCCGGAGACGCCGGAGCCACTGCGGCCGGCCGCCGCCGACGTCCGCTTCGAGCGGGTGACCTTCGCCCACAGCGGCGCGGAGCCGCTCTTCCAAGGGCTCGAACTGGCCGTGCCCAGCGGGGCGAAGCTCGGCCTGGTCGGCCGGTCCGGCGGCGGCAAGACCACGCTGACCCGGCTCCTGCTGCGGATGACGGACCTCGACGGCGGGCGCATCCTCGTCGGCGGCCAGGACATCAGCCGGCTGCGCCAGGCAGACCTGCGCAGTCTGATGGCCTACGTCCCGCAGGACCCGGCGATGTTTCACCGCACGCTGCGGGAGAACATCGCCTTCGCCCGGCCGGACGCCACCGAGGCCGAGATCCGCCGCGCGGCCGAGGCGGCCCATGTCACCGAGTTCGCGGACGCGTTGCCGGAGGGCTTCGACACCCTGGTCGGCGAGCGCGGCGTCAAGCTGTCCGGCGGACAGCGTCAGCGGGTCGCGCTCGCCCGCGCGATCCTGCGCGACGCGCCGATCCTGCTGCTCGACGAGGCGACCAGCGCGCTGGACTCCGAGAGCGAGATCCTCGTCCAGGAGGCGTTGTGGCGGCTCATGGAGGGGCGCACGGCGCTGGTGGTCGCGCACCGGCTGAGCACCGTCGCCGGGATGGACAGCCTGGTCGTCCTGGACCGCGGCCGGATCGTGGAGCAGGGCACCCACCAGGAACTGCTCGCCTCGGACGGCACCTACGCCAAGCTGTGGCAGCACCAGTCGGGCGGCTTCCTCGACGACAGCTCCGCGCGGGCGGCCGACCTGCTGTGACCAGCGGCCCCGCGAGCGAGCCGCGATCGGCACGGGAGGCCCTGGTCACCTACGGCCGCGTGCCGGGCGGGGCGGGCTGATGAACTGGAGTTCCAGGGTGGCCGGGGGCGCGGCGACGCCCGGGCCGCCCGCCGCCGCCCAGGTCAGGATCTCCTCGGTGCAGTCGTCGTCCATGGCGAAACCGATCCAGGTGGCCCGGCCGCCCGCCCGGCGACCCGCGCCGGACGGCTGGACGACGATCACGTTGGCCTGGTCGCACGGGCCCAGGCAGTCCGTCGTACGGACCTCGAAGCGGCCCGCCGACGCGGCGGCCGCCGCGCGCAGACGCTCCAGTTGCCAGGCGTGGTCGTAGCCGGGGTGCTTGCGGGTGTCACCGCAGCAGCAGCCCCGGCACACCACGAGGGTGCACGGTCGGCGCGCGGCGGCGCCGACCGACACCACGCGCTGGGCCGGCAGGGCGGAACGGGTTCCCACGCCGGTCAGGACGCCGACTGGCCGACGTGGGCCAGCGCCTGCCGCACCAGGAAGCCGTGTCCGCCCGGCATCTCGCTCTGCACCGCGGGGGAGACCGCCTCCTGCGGGTCGAACCACACCAGGTCGAGGGCGTCCTGCCGGGGCCGGCAGTCCCCGGTCACCGGCACGATGTACGCCAGCGACACCGCGTGCTGACGTGGGTCGTGGTACGGCGTGATGCCCTGCGTCGGGAAGTACTCCGCGACCGTGAAGGGCTGGAGGGACGCCGGGACCCGGGGCAGCGCCATCGGGCCGAGGTCCTTCTCCAGGTGCCGCAGCAGGGCGTCGCGGACCCGCTCGTGGTGCAGGACCCGGCCCGAGACCAGGGTGCGGCTGACATTGCCGTCCGGTCCTATCCGGAGCAGCAGGCCGATCTTGGTGACTTCGCCGCTGTCGTCGACGCGCACGGGCACGGCCTCGACGTACAGGATCGGCATGCGGGAGCGGGCGAGTTCGAGATCGTCCTGGCTCAGCCAGCCGGGCGTGGTATCGGTCAAGTCTGACATTGCTTGATCATACTTTCAGTCTGTCGGGAAGCCGGTGAACCCGGCGGGCTGTGCCCACCCCCGTCCACCGCGCCGGGAGCGGCACGGTGATCGTGCCCGCGACGAGGCGCGGTCAGTCCGCCGCCCGGGCCGGATCCCGTCGCGCACGCCGTCGGGAATCCGGCGGTGTACTCGCTCGGCTCCACCTGCCGGAGATCGCGCCGCCAGCCGGTCCGGGGCTTTCCCGGGCCGCGGGAACGAACGCGCCGGACGTCGCCGAGCCCGGGCCGGGCGGCACCGCGATCTCGACGCACAGCTGAAAGCGCCCCCTCGCCGGCGAGGCCGTACGCTGCCGCGCCGGTCAGGGTTTCACGGCCACCGCGCCGTACTGCGGCACCACGGCGCCCCCGCCGTCCCCGGCGCGCCAGCGGGAGCAGGACACCATGCCCGGCTCCAGCAGGTCCAGACCCGCGAAGAACGCGGCGATCTCCTCGCCGCCCCGTGCGGTGATCGGCGGGGTGGCGTTCTCGTTCCAGAACTCCATCGCCGGGATCTGGCCCTCGCCGCCCAGCGCGCTGTCGTGGGTGGGGTGCGTCAGGACCAGGTGGCTGCCCGAGGGCACCGCCGCCATGACCTGGCGGACGATGTCCCGCGCGGTCTCCCCGTCCAGGACGAAGTTGAGGATGCCGAGCATCATCACCGCCACCGGCCGACGGAGGTCCAGGGTGCCGGCGGCGCGTTCGATGACCGCGGCAGGGTCGCGGACGTCGGCTTCGAGGTAGCGGGTGACACCCTCGGGTGTGCCGGTCAGCAGGGTGCGGGCGTGCGCCAGGACGACCGGGTCGTTGTCGACGTAGACGACGCGCGCGTCCGGCGCGATGCGCTGGGCGATCTCATGGGTGTTGTCGCCGGTCGGCAGCCCGGTGCCGAGGTCGAGGAACTGACGCGCACCGCGCTCCGCGGCCAGGAAGGCGACCGCCCGCCGCAGGAACAGGCGGTCCGCGCGCGCGATCTCCCGGATCAGCGGGAACATCCCGGCGACCTGGTCGCCGACGCGACGGTCCACCTCGTAGGTGTCCTCGCCGCCGATCCAGTGGTTCCACACACGCGCGTTGTGCGCCACCGTGGTGTCCACCCGTGCCGGTCCGCCCGTCGGCCTGCGGTCCTCGCCCACGTCCCCCCGCTCCCTCGTGCGTCCCGCCCGTGTCCGCCGCCATTGTGCCGCCGGGCGGTCACGCTGTCCCGGGATCGGGCGCAACCGTGGTCCCGCGCCGGGTGGGCCGGAGGGTCGGCTCGGGTCCCCGGTAGGGTGACGATCCGGTCCACCCGTACAGGAAGCAGGACATGCCCTCCTCGCACGCCCCCCGGCTGACCGCTGTCGAGCCGTCGCCGGGCAGCGCCGACATCCGTCTCGTCGTCACCGACATGGACGGCACGCTGCTCGACGACGACAAGCGGACACCCGAGGGGCTCTGGGAGGTCCTCGCGCTGCTGCGGGAGCGGGGCGTGCTGTTCAGCCCCGCCAGCGGTCGGCAGTACGCGACGCTGGCGCGGGAGTTCGCCGACGTCGCCGACGGAATGGTCTTCATAGCGGAGAACGGCACCTACGTCGTCCGCGACGGCCAGGAACTCAGTTCGGACCCGCTGGACCCCGCCGTCGTCATCCGGCTCGTGGAGGCCGTGCGGCGGCTCGTGGCGGGCGGGGCGGACATCGGGGCGGTCGTCTGCGGGAAGCGTTCCGCGTACGTCGAGCGGTCCGACGAGGCCTTCCTGGCGGAGGTCGGCCGTTACTACCTGAGCCACCAGGTCGTCGGGGACGTCGCCGCCGTCGAGGACGACGTCATCAAGGTCGCCCTGTTCGACTTCGGGTCGGTGGAGGACACCACCGCGCCGGCTCTGGCACCGTTCGCGGACACGCACCAGGTCGTCGTCTCGGGCGAACACTGGGTCGACGTCATGAACCGCACGGCCGGCAAGGGTGCCGCGCTGCGCCGGCTCCAGCGGGAGCTGGGCATCACGCCCGCGCAGACCGCGGTGTTCGGCGACTACCTCAACGACCTGGAGATGCTCGACGCCGCCGACTGGTCCTTCGCCATGGCCAACGCCCACCCGGATGTCGTGCGGCGGGCCCGCCACCGGGCCCCCTCCAACAACGACAACGGTGTCCTGCGCACCCTGGTCCGCCTCCTCGACCTGCCGGTGACCGGACTCTGACCCGGCCCCTCGGGACCCCGGCCGCCGGCCGGGTCGGGCCGGTCAGGGGCGTCCGGGCGTGGGCCGGGCCAGGCACCTCGGCGGGGGGCGGCCGATCGTCATGGGCCGGTGGCGCGGACCGGTGTCCTTGCGGACCGGGCGCCGGTCAGTTGTCGCGCGGCCAGTTCTCCGCCTCGAACATCCAGCGCTGCTTCTCCAGCTCGGCGGTGATGCCGATCAGCAGGTCCTGCGTGACCGGGTCGGCCTTCTCGGTCGTCTCGATCCGCTCCCGCAGCCGGCCGATGGCCGCGCCCAGTGTCTGCGCGATCAACTCGACCACGTCCTCGTCGCGCAGCCAGCCGTCCTTGGGGGAGGGCAGCGTGAACGCCGAGGCGATCGTCTCCGGGCGGCCGTCCGGCGGCAGCCCGAGAGCGGCGGCACGCTCCGCCACCGTGTCGGCGTACGAGCGGGTGGTGGTGACCACCTCGTCGAGCTGGAGATGGATCGAGCGGAAACGCGGGCCGACGATGTTCCAGTGCGCCTGCTTGCCGATCAGGGAGATGCCCAGCAGATCGACCAGGGTGCTCTGGAGGGCGTCGAAGGCGACCTGGCGGGCCGGTTCGGGCAGAGGGCTCTTCACGACAGTCATACGGAGGTCCTCCTTCTCACGTCGTCTCGTGCGGTACGGAGCAGGTCGCCGCGTTCCGCCTCCTCGGTACCGCCCCACACCCCGGAGGTCTGCCCGCTGACGAGGGCGTAGTCCAGGCAGTCGGCGGTCACCGGGCAGCGGGCACAGACCTCCTTGGCGGCCGCGATGTCCCGCAGCGCCGGTCCGGACGTACCCACGGGAAAGAACAGTTCGGGGTCCTCCCCGACGCAGGCGGCACCGCGCAACCACTCCATGGGGCGCGGGTGCCCAGGGCGTATCACCGCAAACACGGTCCGGGCGTGCGGCGGGCGCGGTTCGCGGGACCTTCCCAGGGGCGTGACCGGCCGTCTATAGTCGGAAACTAGCAGTGCTAATTGATCTGCCGATCCACAGCGTCGTCGGTCAGGAGTCCCCAGTCGTGCGTCCCGTCCACTTCGCGGCCGCCCGCCGCACCCCCATCGGAAAGCTGCGCGGTGCCCTGTCCGCCGTCCGGCCCGACGACCTCGCCGCCGCCGTCATCCGCGGCCTGGTCGCGGATCTGCCCGCGCTCGACCCCGCCCGCATCGACGACGTGTACTGGGGCGCCGCCAACCAGGCGGGCGAGGACAACCGCAACGTCGCCCGCATGGCCGCCCTGCTCGCCGGACTCCCCGAGACCGTGCCCGGCGCCACCGTGAACCGGCTGTGCGCCTCCGGTATGGAGGCCGTCACCGCCGCGGCCCGGACGATCGCCGCCGGCGAGGCCGAGATCGTGCTCGCCGGCGGCTCCGAGTCGATGAGCCGCGCCCCCTTCGTCCTCGCCCGCCCCGACGAGGCCCTCCCGCACCGTGTGGAGACCGTCGACACCCGGCTCGGCTGGCGCCTGGTCAATCCCGCGATGAAGGACCTGCACGGCCTGCTGTCGATGGGCCGGACCGCCGAGGAGGTCGCCGAGCGCTACGGCATCGCCCGCGAGCGCCAGGACGACTTCGCGCTCCGCAGCCACCGACGTGCCGCGCTGGCCCGCAAGAACGGCCACTTCGACGACGAACTCCTGTCGGTACGGCGCCCGGACGGCGTCGTCGTCGACGCCGACGAGTGCGTCCGCGAGGACACCTCCTACGACAAGCTCGCCGGGCTCAGGCCGGTCTTCCGGGAGGGCGGCACGGTCACCGCGGGCAACGCCTCCCCGATGAACGACGGAGCAGCCGGCCTCCTCCTGGT
This sequence comes from Streptomyces sp. NPDC033216, assembly GCF_055577115.1. Classification (NCBI taxonomy): domain Bacteria; kingdom Bacillati; phylum Actinomycetota; class Actinomycetes; order Kitasatosporales; family Streptomycetaceae; genus Streptomyces; species Streptomyces sp. NPDC033216. The sequence goes on from NZ_JBVIQK010000003.1 coordinate 147,389, forward strand.
GAGCGAGGAGGCCCTGAACGCTCTGGGCCTGGAGTCCCTCGGCCGCTACGTCGCGGGCGCCTCCGCCGGAGTCCACCCCGACGTGATGGGCATCGGCCCGGTCCCCGCCACCCGCAAGGCGCTGGACCGCGCCGGATGGAGCGTCGGCGACCTCCAGGAGGCCGAGTTCAACGAGGCGTTCGCCGCCCAGGCGCTGGCCTGCGTGGACCAACTGGGCATCGACCCCGAACTGGTCAACCCCAGCGGCGGCGCGATCGCCCTCGGTCATCCGCTGGGCTGCTCCGGGGCCCGCATCCTCACCACCCTGCTGCACCGGATGCGGCGCACGGGCGCCGAGCGGGGCCTGGCGACCATGTGTGTCGGGGTCGGCCAGGGGAGCGCGGTGCTGGTCGAGCGGCATTAGGGCGCCGTTCGCAAGCCCCGGCTGCCCCGCGACACCTGGCGCGGGCAGCCCACGGAAGGGGACACCCCGCCGCGTTGTCGGTAATCCCCTGATACGCCCGGTACCGGGGCGACCTTCCGCCTCGCGGTCGCACGGCACCGGACGCCGCCGGGCCCGCCGCGCGGGCGGACGCGCCACTTCGGAGCACACCTCGGCGCCACGGCGGCTCCGTCCTCCCCACGGGCCATCAGGCGAGACACTCGTTACCGCGTCCCGTTAGGTGTGCGTAGCATCGGTCTCCGCATGAACACGATGACGTTGTGGCACATCACCGGCTGGGAGTTCGCCGCCCTCGCCCTCGCGGCCCTGCTGGTCGGTTTCTCCAAGACCGCCGTCAGCGGGGCCAACACCATCAGCCTGGCGGTCTTCGCCGCGGTGCTGCCCGCCCGCGCCTCCACCGGCGCACTGCTGCCGATCCTCATCGCCGGCGACGTGCTGGCCGTCCTCACCTACCGCCGGCACGCCCACTGGCCCACGCTCTGGCGGCTGTTCCCGGCCGTCGCGGCCGGTGTCGTCGTCGGCACGCTGTTCCTGGTGTGGGCCGACGACGCGGCCGTTCGCACCTCGATCGGCGCGATCCTGCTGTTCATGGCCGGGGTCACCGTGTGGCGCCGGCGCACCGCCGAGGCGGCCGACGACCCCGACACCGTGGTCACCCGCGCCGGCCGGCTCAAGGCCCGTTCCTACGGCGTCCTCGGCGGCTTCACCACGATGGTCGCCAACGCGGGCGGGCCCGTGATGTCGATGTACCTGCTGTCGGCGGGGTTCCGGAAACTCGGATTCCTCGGCACCTCCGCGTTCTTCTTCCTCATCGTGAACGTCTCGAAGGTGCCGTTCAGCGTGGGCCTCGGCCTGATCGACGGCCGCTCGCTGCTCCTGGACGCCGCGCTGGCCGCGTTCGTCGTCCCCGGGGCGCTGCTCGGCAGGTGGGCGGTGCACCGCATCAACCAGCGGATGTTCGAGCGGCTCGTCATCGCGGCGACGGTGGTCGGCGGCGTCCAACTGCTCCTGCGCTGACCTCGGCCGTACGAGCAGGGCGGGCAGATCCGCGAACGAGTCGACGACCTGGTCCGGGGTGCCGTCGGCGGATTCCAGCGTCTCCGGCAGATACTTGCCGGTCCCGACCAGCGCCCCGGTGATCCCGCGGCGCGGTCGGAAGGTCCTCGGCGTCCACCGGGAAACCCGGCGTCCGTCGGAGCCCCCGCGATCGAGGCCCGGGTCCGCGGGGTGGGTCCGTGACGACGCCGAGCCCGGCCTCCCGCACCACCCGCAGCGCCTCCACCGCCCCGGCAGCGGTTCCCGGGAGACCGCGACGACCCCGTCCACGTCGATGAGGACGGCCCGCACTGCACCCATACCGGGACGACACCCCCGGGGCCCGCCCTCACGCGCCCGCCGCCGTCCCCACCTCGTAGGCTCGACATCATGCCCGCCCACGTCCTGGTCCTCGGCGGCACCACCGAGGCCCGCGAACTGGCCGCCGCCCTGGCGGCCGGCCCCGGTGTCCGGGTGACCTCGTCGCTGGCGGGACGCGTGTCACGGCCGGGAGCACTCGCGGGGGACGTCCGTATCGGCGGGTTCGGCGGGGCCGACGGGCTCGCGGCCTGGCTGGACGAGCACGGTGTGGACGCCGTGGTCGACGCCACCCACCCCTTCGCCGCCGGCATCACCGCGAACGCGGCGCGGGCCGCGACCGCCGCCGGACGGCCCCTGGTCGTGCTGCGCCGGCCGGGCTGGCGGGCCGGCCCCGGTGACCGCTGGCATCCGGCCGATTCCCTGGCGGAGGCGGCGGAACTGCTGCCCACGCTGGGCGGGCGCGTGTTCCTGACGACGGGACGCCTGGGACTGGCGGCCTTCGCGCACCTCACCGGGTCGCACTTCGTCGTCCGGGCCGTGGAGCCGCCCGAGCCGCCGATGCCGCCGGACACCGAGGTCGTCCTGGCGCGCGGCCCGTTCACCGTCACCGACGAACTGGCGCTGCTGCGGGAGCACCGCATCGACGTGCTGGTCACGAAGGACAGCGGGGGAGCGGCGACGGCCGCGAAGCTGGCGGCCGCCCGCACGCTGGGCCTGCCCGTCGTGGTCGTACGACGGCCGCCGCTGCCGGACGGTGTGACGGCGGTGCCGGACGTTGCGGGGGTCCTGGAACGGCTGGGACTCAGCGCGCCGTGACGGAGGCGCGCAGACGGTCGATCGCGCGGAGCACTTCCGCGCGGTTCTTGGAGCTCTTGACCCAGGCGGGCAGCCGGGCCACGTAGGTCATCTTGCGCCCGTGCTCGTACCAGGGGGCCCGCTCCCGCAGGGAGGCGGCCACGAACCGCCGGAGCAGGTCGAGGTGTCCGAGGTTGTACGCCCACACCTCGCCGTGCCGGGTACGGGTCCGCAGCCACAGCTCCGGCCTCCCCGAGGGCACCCCGCACAGGCCGCAGGCGCGGCACACCAGCCGGTGTTCGGAGCGGACGTGTCCGTCCGCGTCCGGCGTGTTCCGGGTCCGCCGCTCACAGTGCGCGACGCGTGCGCAGCGCGGGCACCGGACCAGCGCCGACGAGGCGTACGTGCCGAGGGTGGTGACGGGATCGCGGAAGCGGACGGGGGCGGGCGACATGGCGTCGAGTATGAGGTCGTCCCACCCCGGCGGGCATCCCGTTTTCAGGGTGCCGGTCGGTGCCGTCTGCCCCGCCGGGGCTCCGTGCCGAGCTCCTCGGCGGAACCCGCTCGGCGACGGTGTCCACGGCGACCCGCGCCCGCTGCCGACCGGGTGGTCGATGCCCTGCCCGACCCGCCCCCGGACCAGGGTCGTCGAGTCGCCGCCGACCGCGGCGGATCACGATCGCGCCGACCGACCAGGCCTCGCACGCGGCAGCGCCGGGGCGGGTGCCGTACGACCCGTACGACTACATGTCCCGGGGGTTGCGGCGCAGCAGATACGTGTCCATGATCCAGCCCTTGCGTTCGCGGGCCTCGGCGCGCAGGCGCTCGATCCGGGGGCCGGCCTCGGCGAGCGGGCCGGAGACGAGGATCTCGTCCGGGGTGCCGATGTAGGCGCCCCAGTAGATGTCGACGTCCTGGCCCGAGTACTGCCGGAAGGTCTGGTGCGCGTCGAGCATCACCACCACGTCGTCCACCCCTTCCGGGAAGCCCTCGGCGAGCCGCCGCCCGGTGGTGATCTGGACCGGGCGGGCCACCCGGTTCAGGCCCGTGCGGTGGCGGGCGACGAGCGCGGAGACGCTGCTGATGCCGGGCACCACGTCGTACGCGAAATCCACCGTGCCCCGTGCCAGCACCTCCTGAAGAATCCCGAGCGTGCTGTCGTACAGCGCGGGGTCGCCCCACACCAGGAACGCGCCGCTCTCGTCCTCGCCGAGTTCCTCCGCGATCAGCCGCTCGTAGATCCCGGCGCGGGCGCTGCGCCAGTCGCCGACGGCGGGGGAGTAGTCCGCGCCGCCCGCGCGGCGGTCCCGCTCCGGGTCACGGGCCTCCACCACCCGGTAGCCGCCCTCCGGTATGTGCGTGTCGAGCATGTCCCGGCGCAGCCGCGTCAGGTCGCTCTTCACCTCGCCCTTGTCCAGGACGAAGAACACGTCCGTGCTCCGCAGCGCCCTGACCGCCTGAAGGGTCAGCTGGTCGGGGTCGCCCGCGCCGATACCGATGACATGAATCTTTCGCACGGCCCGAGTCTGCCGTACGCCACCGACAGCGACCGGGGCGGGTGTCAGCGCAGCCGCGGCGCCGAGGCTCCGGCGTCCACCGCCGCGCCCGACTCCTCCACGTCCCCCGCCAGCCGCCGCGCCCAGGCGGCCAGTCCGGCGAGGTCCATCCCGTACGGCCGCCACCGCCCGGTGTCGCCGGCCCACTCCTCCAGGGCGGCAGCCCCGCGCCGCAGCAGGCGCGGCCCGCCCGTGAGGTTGCCGCGGGCGGCATGGGTGAGTCCCACCGCGAGCTGGGCCAGCCCCCGCCACAGCGTGCGCTCCTGCGCCGGGCCCGATTTCCAGGCGTCCTCGAACACCTCGTGCGCGTGGAACGGCTTCCCGGCGTCCAGCAGCGCCTGCGCCTGCGCGACGCTCTCCTCCGGGCGGCGTACGACCCCCTCGGGCTGGCGCTCCACACCGGGCACCCCGTACGGAAGGGGACGCCCCAGCCCGTCCCGTGGCCGTGCGCTGCGTGCCCGTCCGTCCTCGTCCCGGTCCCTGAAGTCCTCGCCGCTCCTCGTGTCGCCCATGAGGCGATTGTGCCGTGCCGGTGCCCCTTTCGGCGCAGCGCCCGGAGTGGGGTAAAGTGCTGTTCGCGCGATCACGCGGAAGTCCGCGGGAAGCGCACCGGGACGTGGCGCAGCTTGGTAGCGCACTTGACTGGGGGTCAAGGGGTCGCAGGTTCAAATCCTGTCGTCCCGACTCGTGAGAGTCGCGGTTCAGGGCCCGTTTCGGAAACATCCGAAACGGGCCTTCGATCATTGTCGGGACCGGCGGCAGGCGGCCCCGGCGGACCTGCACCGGGCTTCGACGCCTGCGGCGTCATCCGTCTCGACGGCGACGACCACTCCGCAGGGGATCGACCGGGGCGCTCACCCGAAAGGCCCGGCCTCACACCCCGTCCGCCACCGAGACGAATCCGAGGGTGCGCGGCCGGCGGTCGCTCACGGTCGTACGCCGCTACGGACGATCCCGGCGGTCGGCCCCCGCGCCTGTCCGCCCGCCTCCGCCGCGGCGTGCACGCTCCTTGCCCACCCGTCGCTCTCCGGCCGGGCGGCCCGGCGCGGACGGTCCGTGCGGACGCGCGCAGGTCCTGACCGGCGGCGTCGCGGGCCGGAAGCCGCCTTCCCCGCGTGCGGAGGCGGCTTCGGTGCGTTCGGGACACGATCGGCCACCGGGCCACCGGGCCACCGGGTGCGGCGGCGCGGATATTCTGGGATCATGCCGTCCCCGCGCCGCACCGCCCGACAGGCCGACCTGCTGGAACGACTCGTCGCGCTGCTGACGGCGGAGGGGTTCTCCGACCTCACCCTGGACGACCTCGCCGTGCGGCTGCGCTGTTCCAAGACCACCCTGTACCAGCTGGCCCGCAGCAAGCAGGGGCTGGTCGTGGAGGCGGTCAAGCACTACTTCCGCGGCGCGACCGAGGCCGTCGAGAAGCGGGTGGCGCAGACCGGCGATCCCTCGGACCGCGTCCGCGCCTACCTGACCGCCGTCGCCGAGCAACTGCGCCCCCTGTCCCGCCGTTTCCTCGACGACGTGGCCGAGTTCCCGCCCGCGCGCGAGGTGTACGAGGCCAACACGCGGATGGCGGCGGAACGCGTGCGCCGGCTGATCGCGGAGGGCGTCTCCGACGGCGCCTTCCGGGAGGTGCACACCGCCTTCGTCGGCGAGGTGGCCGCCGCCACCATGCGCCAGATCCAGCAGGGCGAGCTGAAGGCGCGCACGGGGCTGACCGACGCCGAGGCGTACGAGCAGCTCGCTTCGCTCATCGTGCACGCCGTCTCCTCCTGAGAGCGCCGGCTCCGGCACTTCCGGGCCCCTCTGCGGGTACCCCGGCACACCGCCGTGCCGTACTGTGAATGATACTTTCGTACTCCTTCCAGTATCACTTCGTGGAGGTCGACATGCCTGCCACTCGCGCCCTGCCCACCGAGGAAGCCGTCGACCTCATCCAGCTGACGCGCACCCTCGCCGCCAAGGAGCTCGCGCCCCGGGTCGCCGACGCGGAGGCGGACGAGGCGTTCCCCCGTGACGTCTTCCGCACCCTCGGGCGCAGCGGGCTGCTCGGGCTGCCCTTCGCCGAGGAGCACGGTGGGGCGGGACAGCCGTACGAGGTCTACCTCCAGGTCGTGGAGGAGATCGCGGCGGTCTGGTCCAGCGTGGCCGTGGGAATCTCGGTGCACGCGCTGTCCTGCTTCCCGCTGGCCCGCTTCGGTACCGAGGAGCAGCGGCGCAAATGGCTGCCCGAGATGCTGGCCGGGGAACTGCTGGGCGCGTACTGCCTCTCCGAGCCGCACGCCGGCTCGGACCCGGCGGCCATGCTCACCCGTGCGGTCCGGGACGGCGACGACTACGTCCTCAACGGTGCCAAGGCGTGGACCACACACGGCGGGTACGCCGACTTCTACACGGTGATGGCCCGCACCTCCGACGACCGCGCCCACGGCGTCTCCTGCTTCCTCGTCCCGGCGGACACCCCGGGGCTCAGCGCGGACCCACCGGAGCGCAAGATGGGGCTGACGGGGTCGGCGACGGCCACCATGCGGCTCGACGACGTGCGGGTGCCCGTCGAGCGGCGGATCGGGCAGGAGGGGCAGGGCTTGAAGATCGCGCTCGCCTCCCTGGACTGCGGCCGGCTCGGCATCGCCGCCGTCGCCACCGGTCTCGCCCAGGGCGCCCTGGACCACGCGGTGCGCTACGCCCGTGAGCGGGAGACCTTCGGCAAGCCGATCATCGAGCACCAGGGCCTGGCCTTCGTCCTCGCCGACATGGGCGCGGCGACCGAGTCGGCGCGCGCCACGGCGCTCGCCGCCGCCCGGCTCAAGGACGCCGGACTGCCCTTCACGCGGGAGGCGTCCATCGCCAAGCTGGTGGCCACCGACAACGCCATGAAGGTGACCACGGACGCGGTACAGGTCCTGGGTGGGTACGGATACACCCGCGACTTCCCGGTCGAGCGCTATATGCGCGAGGCGAAGGTCATGCAGATCTTCGAAGGAACCAATCAGATCCAGCGCATGATCATCTCCCGTGCGCTGGACCGGAACGAGGGCGGTGCGCTCACCGTCCTCGGCAAGGAGTGATGATGCAGCTCGAGAACACCGCCGCCCTTGTCACCGGCGGTGCGTCCGGCCTCGGCGCGGCCACCGCGAAGGCGCTCGCCGAGGGCGGTGCGCGGGTCTTCGCCCTCGACCTCAAGGACGGCATCGACAAGGCGCCCGAGGTGCCCGGCGTGACGTACGTGCCCGCCGACGTCACCGACCCCGAGCAGGTGCGGACCGCCGTCGCCACCGCCGCCGGTTCGGGCGTGCCGCTGCGCACGGTCGTCAACTGCGCCGGCATCGGCCCGTCCATGCGGATCCTCGGCAAGAAGGGTGTCCACGACCTCGCCCTGTACGCGAAGGTGATCCAGATCAACCTGGTGGGCACCTTCAACGTCCTCGCGCTCGCCTCGGAGGCCATCGCCGGGACCGAGGCCGACGAGAACGGTCAGCGGGGCGTGATCGTCAACACCGCTTCGATCGCCGCCTACGACGGCCAGATCGGCCAGGCCGCCTACTCCTCCTCCAAGGGTGGTGTCGTCGGACTGACCCTGCCCGCGGCCCGCGATCTCGCCCAGTACGGCATCCGGGTGTGCACCATCGCCCCCGGCATCGTGGAGACGCCGATGCTGGCCACCGTCTCCGAGGAGTTCCGCGCCTCCCTCGCCGCCGGAGTGCCCTTCCCGCACCGGCTGGCCCAGCCCGAGGAGTACGCCAAGCTCGCCCTGGCGATCGTCGACCACGACTACCTCAACGGCGAGACCATCCGCATGGACGGCGCGCTGCGGATGGCGCCGCGGTAACCCTCATGGTCTGACCAGCAGTTGGAAGTCGAAGGCGTACCGGGACGCACGGTAGACGTGCGTCCCGTACTCGACCGCGCGTCCGGTGTCGTCGTACGCCGTGCGCTGCATGGTCAGCAGGGCCGCCCCCGTCCTCTCCGCGAGCAGGGCGGCCTCCTCGGTGGTGGCGGAGCGGGCGCCGACGGTCTGCCGGGCGCTGTGCAGCGTGACGCCCGCCGCGCGCAGCAGCCGGTACAGGCCGGTCCCCTCCAGCCGTTCCGTGTCGAGGTCCAGCAGGGCCGGGGGCAGGTAGTTGCACAGGTACGCCACCGGCTGCCCGTGTGTCGAGCGCAGCCGCTCCAGGAGCGTCACCTCGGCACCCTCCGGTATCCCGAGCGCGGCGGCGACGTCGGCCGCCGCCGGGACGCGTTCGTTGCGGGCGACGTGCGTGGTGGGTCCTTGTCCGGCCGCCTCCAGGTCGTCGTAGAGGCTGCTCAGTTCCAGTGGCCGTTTCACCTGGCTGTGCACCACCTGCGTGCCCACTCCGCGGCGGCGCACCAGCAGGCCCTTGTCGACCAGTGACTGGATCGCCTGACGGACCGTCGGGCGGGACAGGCCGAGTCGGGTCGCCAGGTCGATCTCGTTGCCGAGCAGGTTGCCGGGGGCGAGTGCCCCCTGCTCGACCGCCGCCTCCAACTGCTGGGCGAGCTGGTGGTAGAGGGGCACCGGGCTGGCGCGGTCCAGCGTGAAGGCCAGTGCGTCCAGCGCCGGCCCCGCCGTAGCGCGGGAGCGGTCACCGGCCCTCGGCGAACGGTCATCGGTCCTCGGCATCAGGCACCTCCTCGGGCGGTGGGTGACACCCCCGCGCACGGGGTAGAGATCGCCCCTCAGGTCTAGGGCCCGCCCGGCCCGTTGTCAATGGTTTGTTCTTACATTCTGACCTGCTCGTGAAATGATGTCTTAACAAAGTATTGACAGCGGGCGTGTCAGGGGATTGGATCCCGTCCCAGCAGCGCCGCAGTTCCCGACCTCCAGGTCCGGGCCCGGATCCTCGTGATCGTTTCCCCCTTTCCCCGTCGTTCCCCTGTCGCACAGTGAGGTGCAGGAAAGATGGACAGCTCTTCTCCCTCCCGTTCCCGCAGAATCGCCCCGGTCGTGGCCATGGCCGCGGCGGTCGCCCTGACCCTCGCGGGCTGCTCCAGCAGCGCCGGTGGCAAGAAGGCCGAGGACGGAACGGGCGAGGCCTCCGCCGGCAAGGCCACGACACCCCGGATGACCGTCGCGCTGGTGACCCACCAGTCGCCCGGCGACACCTTCTGGGACATCGTCCGCAAGGGCGCCGAGGCCGCCGCCGCCAAGGACAACGTCAAACTGGTCTACTCCGCCGACCCCAATGCCGGAAACCAGGCCAACCTGGTGCAGAACGCCATCGACCAGAAGGTCGACGGCATCGCCGTCACCCTCGCCAAGCCCGACGCCCTCAAGGACGTCATCTCCAAGGCCAAGGCCGCGAAGATACCCGTGGTCGGCCTCAACTCCGGTGTGAGCGAGTGGAGGAACCTCGGTCTGCTCCAGTTCTTCGGCCAGGACGAGACGGTGGCCGGCGAGGCGCTCGGCAACAGGCTGAACTCCGAGGGCGCCAAGAAGGTCGCCTGTGTCATCCAGGAACAGGGCAACATCGGTCTCACCCAGCGCTGCGACGGAGTGAAGAAGACCTTCTCCGGCACCACGGAGACCGTGTACGTCAACGGCACCGACATGCCGTCGGTGAAGTCGACGATCACCGCCAAGCTCAAGCAGGACAGCGCCATCGACCACCTCGTGACCCTCGGCGCCCCGTTCGCGCTGACCGCGGTCCAGTCGGTGTCGGAGGCGGGCAGCAAGGCGAAGATCGCCACCTTCGACCTGAACAAGAACCTGACGGGCGCCATCAGCCAGGGGACCATCCAGTTCGCCGTCGACCAGCAGCCCTACCTCCAGGGCTACCTGGCGATCGACTCGCTGTGGCTCTACAAGAACAACGGCAACTACATGGGCGGCGGGGAGCAGCCGGTGCTGACCGGCCCCGCCTTCGTCGACAGGTCCAACGTCGACGCGGTCGCCGCCTACGCCGCGAAGGGCACCCGGTGATGGGCATGACCCAGCACGCCGAGCCGGCGGTGTCCACGCCGCCGGTCCCCGGCCGTAAGGAGACCGACGGCCGGACCTCCCGGCGCCCGCTCGCCCTGCGGCTGCTGGCCCGGCCCGAGGTGGGTGTCTTCCTCGGCGCCGTCGCCGTGTTCGTCTTCTTCCTCGTCACGGCCCCGCCGGTGCGCGACGGCAGCTCGATGGCGAACGTCCTGTACCAGTCGTCGACCATCGGGATCATGGCCCTGCCGGTCGCCCTGCTGATGATCGGCGGCGAGTTCGACCTGTCGGCCGGTGTCGCCGTGATCACCTCGGCGCTCACGGCGAGCATGCTCAGCTACCAACTGACCATGAACGTCTGGGTCGGTGTGGTCGTCGCGCTGATCGTGTCCCTCGGGATCGGGGCGTTCAACGGCTGGGTGCTGGTGAAGACCGGCCTGCCCAGCTTCCTGGTCACCCTCGGCACCTTCCTGATCCTCCAGGGCGTCAACCTCGCGGTGACCAAGCTGGTCACCGGGAACGTCGCCACCGACGACATCAGCGACATGGACGGCTTCGGCCAGGCGAAGAAGGTCTTCGCCTCGTCCTTCGACGTCGGCGGCGTCCAGGTGAAGATCACCGTGGTGTGGTGGCTGGTCCTCGCGGCCGTGGCCACCTGGGTCCTGCTGCGCACCAAGTACGGCAACTGGATCTTCGCGGTCGGCGGCAACAAGGAGTCGGCCCGTGCGGTGGGCGTGCCGGTGACCTTCACGAAGATCTCCCTGTTCATGCTGGTCGGGTTCGGTGCCTGGTTCGTCGGCATGCATCAGCTGTTCACGTTCAACACGGTGCAGTCGGGTGAGGGCGTCGGCCAGGAACTGATCTACATCGCCGCGGCGGTCATCGGCGGCTGTCTGCTCACCGGCGGCTACGGCTCGGCGATCGGCCCGGTCTTCGGCGCCTTCATGTTCGGCATGGTCCAGCAGGGCATCGTCTACGCCGGCTGGAACCCCGACTGGTTCAAGGCCTTTCTCGGCGTCATGCTCCTGGGCGCCGTCCTGATCAATCTGTGGGTCCAGCGCACGGCCACCCGGAGGTGACCCCCATGACGAACGACACGAGCGGCACCCACGGTGCCGTCCTCGCGGACATCCCCCCGGCCGACGCCGACCGCCCCCTGGTCGAACTGCGCAACGCGGGCAAGTCCTACGGCAACATCCGCGCCCTGCACGGCGTGGACCTCACCGTCCGCCCCGGCAAGGTCACCTGCGTGCTGGGCGACAACGGGGCCGGCAAGTCCACCCTCATCAAGATCGTCTCGGGGCTGCACCAGCACACCGAGGGCGAGTTCCTCGTCGACGGCGAACCGGTGCGCTTCTCCACCCCGCGCGAAGCCCTCGACCGCGGTATCGCCACCGTCTACCAGGACCTCGCCACCGTGCCCCTGATGCCGGTCTGGCGGAACTTCTTCCTCGGCTCCGAGATCACCAAGGGCCCCTGGCCCGTGCGGCGCCTCGACATCGAGACGATGAAGCGGACCGCGGACGAGGAACTGCGCAACATGGGCATCGTCCTCGACGACCTGGAACAGCCCATCGGTACCCTCTCCGGCGGCCAGCGCCAGTGCGTGGCCATCGCCCGCGCCGTCCACTTCGGCGCCCGCGTCCTCATCCTCGACGAGCCCACCGCCGCCCTCGGCGTCAAACAGTCCGGCGTGGTCCTCAAGTACATCGCCGCCGCCCGCGATCGCGGCCTCGGCGTCATCTTCATCACCCACAACCCCCACCACGCCTACATGGTCGGCGACCACTTCAGCGTCCTGCGCCTGGGCACCGTGGAACTCTCCGCCGACCGTGACCGGGTGAGCCTCGAGGAACTCACGCACCACATGGCCGGCGGCACCGAACTTGCCGCCCTCAAAAACGAGTTGGCGCAGGTGCGAGGTGTCGAGGTCGGCAGCCTCCCCGAGGAGCGGGACCTCACCGCACCCGTGACGGGCGACGGTGACGACCAGGCCTGAGGGTCTGTCGCCTAGGCTGACGGGCATGGACGCCACGGACGACACCGGCATACGGACCGTACGACTGGAGGCGGGCGCCACCGCGTCGGCGCCCGCCCTGCTGCTTCGCCCCTGGCGCCCCCAGGACGCCGCCGGTGTGGCCGAGGCGTACCTGGACCCGGTACTGCGCCGGTGGGCGGCCGTGACCGTGCGGGACGAGGCGGAGGCGCTGCACTGGGTGCGGGTGCAGAACGACGGCTGGGAGGCGGGCGAACGCCTCGCCTTCGCCGTCCTGGAGACCCGACCCGACGGAAGCGAGGGGCGGCTGGCGGGGCACGTCGTCCTGAAGGCGCCGTACGGTCCGGAGCCGGAGGTCGGCTACTGGACCGCCGCCCACGCGCGCGGCCGGGCGGTGGCCCCGCGGGCGCTGGGCACGCTGACGGACTGGGCCTTCACCACCTTCCCCGAGGTGACCCGACTCCGGCTGCTGCACCAGGCCGACAACACCGCCTCCTGCCGGGTCGCCGAGAAGACCGGCTACGGCTTCGACACCGTAATGCCTGCCGCGCCACCGGAGTTCCCGCACGAAGGTCACCTGCACCTACGGGTCGCCACCGGCCGAGTTCCCTCCTGACCACCAGCCGCTGCCGACCGGGTCCGTCGTACCCCCTCCCGCCGCACGGCGGAAGTCGAGCCCGCCGCGGAAGGCGACGGAGTCCTCGTCGCCGGGTGCGGTGAGGATGTGGTGACGGCCCTGAGGTGAAGCGCGCCCCGCACGCGGGCCGCCCGGGCTCCGACAGGCGACGGTCCGCCCGCGCTCCTATGCTGGTGCTGATGGGCCGCGCGCGGCCCGTGCCCCTGGTGCGGCTGTGGCATGCGGCGAAGTCTCCTGGCGGGAGTGAGCCCATGACGCGTCCGCATCCGTATGTCCGTCTGCGCAGGGGGGCCGTCGTCGCCACGGCGATGGGGGCACTGGTGCTGCCGGTCGTCGGCGGCACCACGGGGGCGGCTCCCCCGGCAGGGGCCACCGCCGCCGCGGCCCCCTCCCCGAATCCTTCCGGCGACGGGGTCCGCGATCTGACGCCCGAGCTGAAGCAACAGATCGACCAGGCCGTGCAGCGGGTGATGAAACAGGCGAACATCCCCGGCGTGTCCGTCGGCGTCTGGACCCACGACCAGGGCGAGTACGTGAAGTCCTTCGGTGTCGCCGACAAGGGCACCGGCCGGAAGATGTCGCCGGACCTCTTCCTGCGGATCGGCAGCGAGACCAAGACGTTCACCGTCACGGCCGTGCTGGAACTGGTCGACGACGGGAAGATCGGTCTCGACGACACGATCGGCAAGTACATCGACGGCGTCCCGAACGGCGACCGGATCACGCTGCGACAGCTCGCCGGCATGCGCAGCGGACTGTTCAACTACTCGCAGGACGACGACTTCTTCAAGGCGCTGACATCCGATCCGCAACGGCCTTTCACCCCACAGCAGTTGCTCGACTACTCCTTCAAGCACCCGGTGCAGTTCCAGCCCGGCGCGGAGTTCGACTACTCCAACACCAACCTGATCCTGCTCGGCCTGGTCGTCGAGCAGATCAGCGGACAGACCCTCGCCGACTACATCCAGGAGCACATCCTCGACCCGGCCGGTCTGGACGACACGAGCTTCCCGACCGGCAACGAGTTCCCGCGGCCGCACGCGCAGGGCTACACCAACCAGACCGCCACCGGCAAGGTCGAGGACGCGGCCGACTGGAACCCCTCCTGGGGCTGGGCCGCCGGCGCGATGACCTCCAAGCTGGACGACCTGCGGGTCTGGGCGCGGACCGTGGCCACCGGCCAACTCCCCGACGGAGAAAGGCTGATCAGCCCCGCCACCCAGAAGCAGCGGCTGACCACACCGCCCACGCCGATCCCCGGCGCCGGATACGGTCTCGGCATCTTCGACGTGCAGGGCTGGATCGGCCACAACGGCTCGCTGCCGGGCTACCAGTCCCTGACCATCTACCTGCCGTCGGCGCAGGCGACCCTCGTCGTGATGCTGAACACCGACATCGACTACAAGAACGAGGAGCCCAGCACCCTCTTCGGCGACGCCATCACGAAGATCATCTCCCCGGACCACGTCTTCAACCTGCCGAGCCAGCCGGCCGCGAGGTGAGCCGCGCGAGGTGAGCCCGCCGGGTGGGCCCGCGGGGCGCGGGAGGGGAGGTGCGGGAGGGGAGGCGCGGTGGGGTCCCGGCCCGGCGCCGGGCCCCCACCGTCCGCACCCCGCTCGGCCGGTCAGGAGACGCGGACCTCCGCGATCGTCACCGGGCGGTGCCGGTGCAGCGACAGTGTGCACGCCTCCGCGATCCAGCCGGCCTCCAGGGCGTCCTCGACCGTGCAGGGCGAAGGCCGGGTGCCGGCCACCACCTCGGTGAAGGCGGTGAGTTCGGCCCGGTAGGCGGCGGTGAAGCGGTCCATGAAGAAGTCGTGCGGGGTCCCGGCCGGGAAGGTCGCACCCGGCTCCACCGAACGCAGCGGCAGCTTGTCCTCCAGGCCCACCGCGATGGAGTCCTGGAAGCCGTGGATCTCCATGCGGACGTCGTAACCACGGCCGTTGTGGCGGGAGTTCGACACCACCGCGATCGTGCCGTCGTCCAGAGTGAGGATCGCACCCGTGGTGTCGGCGTCGCCCGCCTCCCTGATGAAGTCGGCGCCCCGGTTCCCGCCGGCCGCGTACACCTCGCGCACCTCGCGGCCGGTCACCCAGCGGACGATGTCGAAGTCGTGCACCGAGCAGTCCCGGAAGATGCCGCCCGACGTGGCGATGTACGCGGCCGGCGGTGGCGCCGGGTCCAGCGTGGTCGAGCGCACGGTGTGCAGCGTGCCCAGCTCGCCGGAGCGTACGGCGGCGCGCGCGGCGACGAAACCGGCGTCGAAGCGCCGGTTGAACCCGATCTGGATCGGCACGTCCTTGCCCTGGACGGCCCTGAGCACGTCGACGCCCTCCCGCATGGTCCTCGCGACGGGCTTCTCGCAGAACACGGGCACGCCCGCGGCCACGGCGGTCAGGATCAGCGCCGGATGGGCGTCGGTGGCGGCGGCCACGACGATGCCGTCCACCCCGGCCGCCAGCACGGCCTCCGGGGAGTCGGCGACCTCGGCTCCGAACCGGTCGGCGGCGGACTTGGCGGCCTCGGCGAACGGGTCGGCGACGACGAGCGACTCGACGACGTCGAGTCCGGACAGGGTCTCGGCGTGGAAGGCGCCGATGCGGCCGAGGCCGAGAATGCCGATACGCATGGGGTGCAGCTCCTTGAAGGTCGTACAGGGGGAGAGAGCCGGTCGAGGCCGCCGAGCGCGTTCTGGTCCCAGTCGATCACCCAACCGGTGACCACGCCGGACCGTCCGGGCAGCGGGAACTCCGCGAAGTCGGCCATCTCGTCCGGTTGGCCGAGCCTGGCCGGCGGCAGGCGGGCGGCCGCCTGCTCACGCCGGTCGCCCGCGGGGCCGTGGGAGGCGCGCCGGGTCGCGCCACGCCCTCGCCCGCCGCCCGACCGATGTTCAGGCCGTTGGCGCGGACCCGGTCGTGGCGGTGGGGGCGTGCCGCGAGGGGGGTTCCCCCGTGCGAGCGAAACCGGGCGTGGGGAGGGCGCGGGCCGGCCGGCCCCGCCTTGGCGGCGACGTAGGGGGCGATGAGGCGTCGTCCGCCGTGCGCCGAGGAGGGGGTGACCACGGAGGCCGGTTGCCCGGCCGGCCCCGCCTTGGCGGCGACGTAGGGGGCGATGAGGCGTTGTCCGCCGGGCGCCGAGGAGGGGGTGACGGCGGGGGCGACCGTGCCGGGCGCGCTCCGGCCCACCTCGTCCGCGGCGGCGGCGCGCGTGGCCGGGAACGGCGCCCGGACCGGCCGGAGGGTGAAGGACATCGTCGTCCTCTCGGAGACAGGGGGCGCGGGCTGGGTGACAGGAGGTGTCGCCAGGCCCGGCGCAGGGGTCGCTCGGCTCGGTGACAGGGGGTGCCCGGTGCTGTCATTCTTGTCAGTACAAACCCCTCGAACAACCGGCAGGAAGCCATCAAAAACCCCTCAAGGAGCCGATGACATGGGGCATCCCTTCCCGATCCGCGAGATCGCCCGTCAGGCGGGCCTCAGCGAGGCGACCGTGGACCGGGTCCTGAACGGCAGGGGAGGGGTGCGCGAGAGCACCGAGCGGGAGGTCCGCCGGGCGATCGCCGACCTCGACCGGCAGCGCACCCAGGTCCGGCTGGTCGGCCGCACCTTCATGATCGACATCGTGATGCAGGCGCCGGAGCGGTTCTCCACCGCCGTGCGGGCCGCCCTGGAGGCCGAGCTGCCGTCGCTGCACCCGGCGGTCGTCCGCTCCCGCTTCCACTTCCGGGAGACCGGGCCCGTCGCCGAACTGGTCCGCACGCTGGACCGGATCGCCCGGCGCGGCTCGCAGGGGGTGGTCCTCAAGGCCCCGGACGTCCCCGAGGTCGCCGCCGCCGTCGGGCGGCTCACCGAGGCCGGCGTCCCGGTGGTGACCCTGGTGACCGACCTGCCCGCCTCCGCCCGTCTCGCCTACGTGGGCATCGACAACCGGGCCGCCGGCGCCACGGCCGCCTACCTGATGGGCCAGTGGCTCGGGGAGCGGCCCGGCAATGTGCTCACCAGCCTCAGCAGCGGCTTCTTCCGCAACGAGGAGGAGCGTGAGATGGGCTTCCGCGGCGCCATGCGCGCCCGCCACCCGCACCGCGCGCTCGTCGAGATCACGGAGGGCCAGGGCCTCGACGCCACCCAGTACGACCTGGTCCGCGCCGCCCTCGAACGCGACCCGGGGATCCGTGCCGTCTACTCCATCGGCGGCGGCAACATCGCCACCCTGCGCGCCTTCGCCGACGCCGGCCGCGAGTGCGCCGTGTTCGTCGCCCACGACCTCGACCACGACAACACGCGCCTGCTGCGCGAGCACCTGCTGTCCGCCGTGCTCCACCACGACCTGCGCCAGGACATGCGGGAGGCCTGCCACGCCGTGATGCGGGCGCACGGCGCGCTCCCGCCCACCGGGCCCCTGCCGCCGTCGGCGATCCAGGTGGTGACGCCGTACAACCTGCCGCCGGCCGTCATCGGCTAGAACGCCGTCCGGTCAGGCCGTGGGCACGTCCACCCAGGTCCCGCTCTCCGCCGAACGTGCCATCGCGTCCAGCACGTCCGCGGCGCGCACGGCGTCCCTCGGGGTCGCCCCGTACGGGGTGCCCTCGGCGATCGAGCGGAGGAAACGGTAGGCCTCGATCACCTTGAGGTCGTCGTAGCCCATCGCGTTCGCCGCGCCCGGCTGGAAGGCGCCGAACTCGCCCGCGCCGGGGCCGACGTACACCGTGCTGACCGGCTGGTCCTGGTACGTGGTGCCACGGCTGACGGCCAGCTCGTTCATCCGGCGGAAGTCCCAGGACACCGCGCCCCGCGTGCCGTGCACCTCGAAGCCGTAGGAGTTCTGCTCGCCGACCGAGACCCGGCAGGCCTCCAGGACACCGCGGGCGCCGGTGGCGAACCGGAGGAGGCAGTTGACGTAGTCCTCGTTCTCGACCTGGCCCGGTTCACCCCCCGCGGCCAGGGCATGGCCGGTGGTGGCCCCGGCGGGGCGGGCCCGCTGCGGGACGAAGACGGCCGTGTCGGCGGTCAGCGAGGTGATCTCGCCGAGCAGGAAGCGGGCCAGGTCGGCGCCGTGCGAGGCCAGGTCGCCGAGGACTCCGCTGCCGCCGCGCTCACGCTCGTAGCGCCAGGTCAGGGCGCCGTCGGGGTGGGCGGCGTAGTCACTGAAGAGGCGGATGCGGACGTGGGTGACCGCGCCGATCTCGCCGGCGGCGATCAGCTCGCGGGCGGTCTCCACGGCGGGCGCGTTGCGGTAGTTGAAGCCGACCGCCCCCTGGACACCGGCCCCGGCGACCGCGTCCGCGACCGCGCGGGCGTCGTCGGCGGTGAGGCCCACCGGCTTCTCGATCCAGATGTGCTTGCCGGCCCCGGCCATCGCCACACCGATCTCCCGGTGCAGGAAGTTCGGCGCGGTGATGCTGACCGCCGCCACCCGCGGGTCGGCGGCGACCTCCCGCCAGTCGCGGACCGCCGCGGCGAACCCGTATTGCTCGGCGGCCCGTTCGGCCCGGCCCGGAACCTCCTCGGCGACCGTGATCAGCGCGGGCCGCAGGGCGAGCCGCGGGAAGTGGTGCGGCACGCGCGCGTACGCCTGCGTGTGCACCCGGCCCATCCAGCCGAACCCGACGACGGCGACACCCAGGGGAACACTCACGGCGGCAGCCCTTCTTTGGACCGGTCCATATTCTGTCCAGGCCACCCTGGGCGCCTGTTTTCCCCAGTGTCAAGCCCTTTGACACCCGGCGTGGCTCGTGGAACGGTCCATCCATGAGAGCGCCGACCATCCGTGACGTCGCCGACCGGGCCGGCGTGTCCAAGTCCCTGGTCTCCCTCGTCCTGCGCGGCTCCGACCAGGTGCGCGCCGAGAAGCGCGAGGCCGTCCTGGAGGCCGTCCGGGAGCTCGGCTATCGGACCAACGCCGCGGCCCGCAGCCTCAGCGAACACCGCACCCGCACGATCGGGGTCCTCCTGCACGACCTGCGCAACCCCTGGTACGTCGACCTCCTCGACGGCCTCAACTCCCTGCTGGCCGCGAGCGGACTGCACGTGCTGCTCGCCGACGCCCGCCTCAACCGGCGCGTCGGCCACGACCTGGCCGGACCCTTCCTCGACCTGCGGGCCGACGGCCTGGTCGTCGTCGGCACCCTGCCCGACCCGGCGGCCCTCGACGCGGTCGCCGCCCGCATGCCGGTCGTCGTCGCGGGCGCCCGCGAGCCCGTAACCGCGGGCGTGGACGTCGTCGCGGGCGACGACGAGCGGGGCGCCCGCCTGGTCACCGAGCACCTGATCGGTCTGGGCCACCGCACGGTCGCGCACCTCGCGGGCTACGGCGCCGTCGGCGAGCTGCGCCGGCGCGGCTTCGACTCGGCGATGCGGGCGCACGGACCGGCGGAGCGGGCGCCGGTCGAGCCGTGCGACATGACCGAGGAGGGCGGCTACCGCGCGACCGTGCGGCTGCTCAGCCGGCCCGACCGGCCCACCGCCGTCTTCGCCGTCAACGACATCGCCTGCGTCGGTGCCCTCTCCGCGGCCGAGGAACTGGGCTTCTCCGTCCCCCGCGACCTGTCCCTCGTCGGCTACGACAACACGAGCGTCTCCCGTCTGCGCCACCTGTGGCTCACCACCGTCGACCACGCCGGCCACGAGGTCGGCCGCCGCGCCGCCCGCTGTCTGCTCGACCGCCTGGAGAGGCCCGGCGCGGAGGGGCGCCTCCACCTGGCGGCACCCACGCTGGAGGTGCGGGGGACCACGGGACCGCCACCGGCGCCGGGGGCCGTCAGAGGCTGATCACGTACGCCTTGCGGAGGGTCTCGTGCACCGTCCACGTCGTCCGGTCGCCGGCGCGCAGGACAGCCATGTCGCCGGGCCCGACGCTCAGCGTGGGCCCGCCCCGGACCTCGACCGTGGCCGACCCGCTGATCACCACGAACACTTCGTCCGCCTCGGTGTCGGTGACGACCCCGGGCGTGATCTGCCAGATCCCGCGCACCTGCCGGCCGTCCGGCGACTCCCACACGACCTTGCCGGTCACCTCGGGCGTCCCGGACACGATCTGCCCGGGGTCGAGCGGCTCGGGCTCGAGTTCGGCGTCGG
The DNA here is from genome assembly GCF_055577115.1 of Streptomyces sp. NPDC033216. Classification (NCBI taxonomy): domain Bacteria; kingdom Bacillati; phylum Actinomycetota; class Actinomycetes; order Kitasatosporales; family Streptomycetaceae; genus Streptomyces; species Streptomyces sp. NPDC033216. Next base: position 167,176 of record NZ_JBVIQK010000003.1, read on the forward strand.
GGATGTGGAGAGCGAAACTGGGTGTCATGGAGTGACCCTGACCATGCGGGCCACCTGCGGGCTTTGACACTGTGTGCGGTGTCGGCGCCGGTGGCGGGACACTTCGTCGCGACTGGCGGGCCCGGCGTCCAGCGCGGTGGGCGACGCGGAGCGCGGCGCCGCGGTGGCCGCCGGGCACGGCGAGAAGGGCGAAGCGGTGGGACAGAAGGCGTGGCGCCACCTGACGGAACGGGCCGAGGGACCGGGCGTCGCCCCGCAGGGGGCGCCGGACGGGTGAACGGCCGTCGCCGCGGCGCGCCCACGACCGTCAGGAGGTGCCGGGAGTTGTGGCCTGCCGCAGGTGACGGGCGATCAGCAGGTAGGTGGCGCGGGCCTTCTCGTCGTCCTTGGCGTCATAGCCGTGGTCGGCGCCCGCGACCTCGTGATGGGCGACCAGGGCGCCGGCCGCGGCCAGGCGCCCGGCGTAGCGTGCCGCCTCGGCGCGCAGCAGGTCGTACTCCGCCGTGATGACCAGCGCCGGGGCGATGCCCCGCAGGTCGGCGGTGTCCGAGGCGCCGGCGGGCGAGACCAGCCGGTCGGCACGCCGTCGCGGATCCGGCACGTACGAGGTGTCGAAGACCTCCGCCATCCAGGGGCGCAGCAGCGGCCTGGCGACGGCGGCCTTCTTGTCGCGGGCGCTGGTCGCGAGATCCAGCGGGGGATAGTGCAGCACCTGGAGCCCGATGGTGGGTCCCTCCCGCTCCAGTGCCTGGCGGGCCACGGCGGCGGCGAGCCCGCCGCCCGCGCTCTGACCGCCCACACTGAGCCGGCCGCCGTCCCAGCCGTGTTCCGCACCGTGCTCGGCGACCCAGCTGACGACGTCGTACGCCTGCGTCGGCGGGGCCGGGAAGGGGTGCTGCGGGGCGACGACGTACCGTACGTTGACCACGATCACCCCCGCCTCGACGGCGAGGATCCGGCAGAGCGCGTCGTCCATCTCCGGCATCGACATGACATAGCCGCCGCCGTGGAAGTTGACGTGGACGGGCGGCCGCGTCGCCGTCCCGGCGGGCGGTGCGTAGATCGTGACCGGGGCCGGGGTGACGGACGTCGGCACCGTCGACTCGTGGACGGCCCGCGGGTGTTCGGGGAAGCGGGCCTGCCGGGCGGCGGTGGAACCGGGGCCGCCGGAACGGCGGCCCGCCAGCCGGGTGAGGCCCTGCATCGTCTTGGCGGCGCGGGCCGCCACCGCGGGTCTGGCCAGGAGGGACATGGGCTTTCCGTTCGTTCGGCCATGCCGTCGACCGCCAGGTCCTGAGCATCAATCATTGACAGGAATCCTGGCGATCGTCCGGGCTGAAAGTAGCACGCTGCCGGCCCGCCCACACCCCCCGGTCCCGTTCTCCCCTCCCCGCGTTCAGTCGCGCCGGGCCACGATCCGGTAGGCGTTCGACACCCCCAGCCGGTGCGCCAGCGGCCGGACCGCGAACCGGTCGAGGAGGGTGCCCGCGATCAGCGCCGGTATGCCGGCGAGGAACAGGGCGGCCCGCAGCGCCCGGCGCGGCGCGTTCGGCGGCTCCGGCAGCCAGGGCGCGTCCTCGCGCGGCGCCGCGTGATCCAGCGCCAGCCATACGGCGGCCAGCAGATCCACCGGGTCGTGCGGTTCGGCGTGCTGCTCCGCGACCACCGTGAACCCGAGGTCCGTGAGCCGTTGCCGCAGATTGGCCACCGGCACGAAGTGCAGGTGCTGCGGCTGTAGCCACGGCAGCCACCAGCGGCCGAGGAGGCGGGCATAACGGCTCTGCGGGTCCGGGACCTCGATGAGGAGATGCCCGCCGGGCCGGACGGCCTCCCGCGCGGCGCGCAGTTCACGGTCGGGGTCGGTGCTGTGCTCCAGGTAGTGGAACATGCTCACCACGTCGTAACGGGCGGCCAGTTCGGGCGCGAGGTCGCGGAACGCGCCACGGTGACCGCGGTCCACGCGCCCTTCCCGTTCGGCGAGTTCGACGCCGTCGGTGAAGTCCAGCCCGTCGAAAGCCGTTTCCGGCAACACCTCCTTGGCGACCTCGCAGAAGTGCCCGTGCCCGGTGCCGACGTCCAGCCAGGTCTTCGGCCCGCCGTCGTGCGGCAGCATCGACTCGGCACGCCCCCGGTACATCTTCGTGCGCCCGCCGAAGGTGTCGCCGAGCTTCTTCTCGCCGAGCCCGTCGTAGAAGTCCCGGTAGTAGAACTCCAGCCCGGCCGCGCTGAGCCGGGGGTTCTGGAAGGTGTGCCCGCAGCCCTCGCAGCGGTCCAGGACGAAGCGGCCCGGCTTGTGCTGGAGCAGGTCCGTGGTGCGCAGCCGCGTGGTCAGCCGGTCGGAGCCGCACCAGGGGCAGTCGGTGCGGCGGGGCTCGAAGAAGCGGTCCACGCCCGCCGCGAGATCGGCCCGGTAGGCCGGTCGCAGCGCCGCGATCCGTTCGCCGGTCCGGGTCCCGCCCGTGGTGGCCCCGGTCTCGTCCCGCTCGGCGGCCCCGGTCTCGTCGCTCATCACAACTCCCTGGCGAGTTCTTCAAGATGGTTCGCGGCGGCGGACGTCCCGCCGGCCGCCCGGAAGGCGGCACCGATCCGCTCGGCCGCCGCCCGGTAGCCGGGCTCGTCCAGTACGGCGTCCAGGGCCGCGCCCAGCCGTCGCGCGCCGACCCGGCCGAACCGCACCCGCACCCCGGCCCCCGCGTGCGCGACCTGCGCGGCCACCACCGGCTGGTCGTCGCGGATGGGGGCCACCACCAGCGGTACGCCGTGCCACAACGCCTCGCACACCGTGTTGTGCCCGGCATGGCAGATCACCGCGGCCACTCCCCGCTCCAGCAGAGCGAGCTGGGGAACGTACGGCACGACCCGTACGTCCTTGTCGTCGCCCGGCACCCGCGGCGTGCCGCCGGGGGCGACGACCACCCCCTGCACCCGGTCCGCCCGTTCGCGCAGCACCTCCACGCACACGTCGAGGAAGCGGTCGCCGACGTCGGTGTTCGCGGTGCCGAGCGTCACCAGCACGGTCCCGCGTCCCGCGTCGAGCCACTCCCAGGGGAAGCCGTCCGCGGCGGGGCGGGCCGCCACCGACGGGCCCACCCAGCGGACGCCCTCGGCGGGACCCGCCAACTCCGGTGTGCTGAAGGCGAGGACGAGATGCGGGGAGAACCGCGGGTCGGCAGCGCCGGCCCGGCCCCCGACCGAGGCCCGCAGCCGCGCGAGCCGTTCCGCCAGCCACTCCCGGACCTTCGGCAACCCCGCCAGCGGATCGGTGAACTCGGCGGAGGTGGTCGCCGAGGTCGCCCACGGCACGCCGAGCGCCTCCGCGACCAGCGCGCCCGCGAACGCCTGCTGGTCGGCGACCACCACGTCCGGCCGGAACTCCCCGACAGCCGCCCGCACCCCCGGCGCCATCGCCTCGGCGAGCGGCAGCAGGAACCACTCCCACAGGAACCTCAGCGCCTCCGGTCCGCGCAGCTCGGGCGGCCTGCTCCCGTCCGGCGCCCCGGCACACCCGAACACCTCGGTGCCCACCCCCGCGAGCCGCCGGACCAGCGCGGGATCGGAGCACGCCCACGCCACCCGGTGTCCCCGCCCGGCGAGTTCGGCCGCCACGCCCACGGCCGGGTTGATGTGCCCGGTCAACGGCGGCACCACGAACAGGAACCGGCTCACCGGACCTCGGCCCCCACCGACTGGGCCTGCCGCACCAGCGCCAGCACCTCGCCGCCCACCGCAGCGGACGCCTCCACCAGCACCGAGTGCTCGTGCCCGGGAATCACCACGGTCCGGCAGTCCGGCAGCGACTGCCGGAGCCAGGGCGCCAGTCGGGCGAGGTCGGAGTCGCCGCCGTACACGCCGAGCACCGGGCAGCGCACCGCCCTGATCTCCTCCTCCGTCAGCACCCGACTGGCCGGGATGTCCCTGCCCAGGGTGGTGTCGCGGGCCAGTCGGGCCGCGCCCCTGGCCAGGCGGGCGGTGTTGTGGCCGCGGTGCGCGGTGATCCAGGCGATGGCGTCGGGCTCGTTGTGCGCCAGCTGTGTCACCACCCGGTCCAGGATGCCGCCCAGCTTCACCGCCCAGGCGGCGGTGGCCGGTTCGGACTCGATGAGGGCGACGCTCGCCGCCCGCCGCGGATGCCGGGCCGCGTAACCGAACGCGACCGTCCCGCCGTAGGAGTTGCCGACCAGATGCACCGGGCCGGTCACCGCGACGCGGTCGAGGAGCGCCTCCAGGTCGTCGACGCTGTCGTCGAGGGTGTAGCCGTCGGCGGGGCGTTCGCTGCGGCCGTGGCCGCGCAGGTCGTACATGACGACGTCCAGGCCCGCGGCGGCGAACGCGGGGGCCACGGTGAAGTAGTAGCTGGCCAGGCTGTCGGTGAGCAGGCCGTGCACCAGCACCACGGTGGCGGTGGCCGGTCGGCCGTCGCGGGGACCGATCCTCTGGACGTGCAACCGGACGGCGCCGGTGTCGACCATGGCCATGATCAGTTCGCCTCCGCGGCCTTCAGGCCCGTCACGACGTACTCGACGAGCCGTCCGACGGTCAGCTCGATGATCTCGTCGAACTCCATGCCGGCCAGGAACTCGGCGAAGTTCACGCGGTCGCCGTACCGCTCCTGGAGCAGCCCGGCCAGCGTGACCAGGTCGATGCTCTCCAGCTCCAGGTCGCGGTTGAAGGTGGTGCGCGGGCCGATCTCGACGTCGTCGAGGCCGTACTCGTCCTCCATGAGCCGGGCGAGCATCTCCGTGAGGTCGGCGAGGACGGTCTCCTCGTCGGCGGTGACGGGGGTGTGGGGGGTCATCGGTGGTACTCCTTCGCTTCGACGGGACCCGTCGTCCAGGCCACGACATAGGTGCGGGCCGGCAGGTGGGGCGGGTTGGCGGCCGGCGCGCAGTGCACGGTGTACGCGCGTTCGAGACGGCCGGCGACCGTCAGCCGGTCGCCGGCCGGGGCGGCGTCGAGGACGGCGAAGTCCCGTGGTCGCCCGCCGAACCCGGTGCCCTCCGCCTTGGCGACGGCCTCCTTCGCCGTCCAGAAGCGGGTGAACCACAGCGCCTGGGACCCGTCGGCCACCAGGGCGCGCAGCAGTCGCAGCTCGTCCGGGCCGAGGACGGCGGCCAGGGTCTGCGGCGTCCGGTCCGTGACCTCCTCGATGTCGATACCGGGGCCCGGTCCCGGCGTGTGGGGCCGCACGATCGCCACGGCCGCCTCCGCGCGGTGCGCCAGGGACACGTCCAGCGACGGCAGCACGCGGCCGTGCACGCCGGTGACGTACGGCCGGCCCGCCTCGTCGTTGTGCACCCGCAGCTCGGCCGGGAAGACCGGCCCCTCACCCCGGTCCCACAGCCACCGCCGTACGGCGTCCTTGACGGCGATCCGGCCCAGCAGCCACTGCCGGCGGCCGCGCGGGGCGTGCTGCGCGTACTGGGCGCGTTCCGGCCCGGCGAGAGAGTTGCGCATGATCAGCTCGCGGGACGCCAGATCGGGCCAGCGCTCGTGGAGCAGCGACCAGCCGCCAGGGCGGGCCTCGGAGAGCGTGTTGCGCTCCGGAAAGCGCTCGACGGGACGGGTTTCGGGGTCGTTGTCGAAGCGCCGGTCCTGCCAGCCGTACAGCTCCGCCCACACCGTGCCGTCGACCGTCAGCTGGACGTCGGCCTCCAGAAGCGTGTCGGTGAGCGAGGTGATCCGCACCAGGCACCCCACCTCGGTCCCGGGCGCCGGGTGCGGTCCGTGGAAGCGCATCTCGCGCATGCCGACCGGGAACACGACGGTCCGGGTGCTGCGGGTCGCCATGATCCAGTAGCCGAGGATCTGGCCGACGTTGTCCAGGAGGGCGCCGGGCGCGGCCGGGGTGGTGATCACGCCCCGGACGTGTCGGTCGCCGATCGCCGTGAGATCCGTGACGCCCTGGAAAGCCGGACCGTGGAACATCCAGCGCTCGGCGTAGAGCTGTGCGGCGGTGTGATCGGGGACGCGTTCGGCGGCGGGACCGGCCGGCCAGGGGGCGGGTGGGGCCGGGTGGGCGGCGGCGAGTTCGACGGTGGCGCGGGCCCGCGGACCGAAGGAGACGGCCAGCCGGTCCGGGCCCTCGGGGACCGCGCTGACCGGGACGTCGACGGCGGGGGTGGCGGTGAGCCACTCCTCGAAACGGGCCCTGTGCACGGCGACCGGCACCCGGCCGGGCGCTGCCCGTCGCGCGGTGTCCATGATGTGCTGCACGATCGTCGTCGCCGGGACCACCGGCCACCGGTCGGACACGTCTGGCCAGCCGGGCCGCTGCGGGAAGAAGCAGTGGTCCAGCAGGTACGGCATCGTGTCGGGCGAGACCCGGACGGTGGCGCTGTACGGGGCCGGCGGCTGCTCCGCGGCGACCGGGGTGCGCACCGGTGCCGTCAGGAGGGCGGCCGCCGTGTCCGCCGTGTCCCGGATCAGTGCGGACAGCTCGGCGGCGATCGGGGAGCCGGGCACGAGCGCGTCGAGAGCGGGGGCCGCGGGACGTGCCGTCGTCCTCAACTGCGCCCGTAGCGCGGAGAGTCGCTCGGGAGCGAGGGACACCAGGGCGCCGCCCAGGTCCAGCTGGACCGGCTGGGGGCGCGGCCGTGCGTTCCCGGTGCGGACGGCCACCGGTGTCAGGGCCGGGGCCACCTCCGCGCCCGCCGCCCACAGCGCGGTCGCCACCCGGCGGAGCTGGGCGAGGCCCGTGCGGTGCGGGGAATTGGCGGCGACGACCAGATGGTCGTGGCCCCCGAGGGTGTCGCCGACGAGGGAGCCGAGCTGACCGGGACCCACCTGGACGAACACCCGGTGGCCCGCTGCGTGCAGGGCCTCGGTCAGTTGCCGGAAGCGGACCGGCTCCAGCAGGTGCCGGACGAACAGCTCCCGCACCCTCGCCTCGTCCTCGGGGAAGGGCGCGGCGGTCGTGCCCGACCATACGGGGGTGTGCGGCGGACGCAGCCGGAACCGTTCGGCGGCCTCCTTGATCGGGCCGAGGTGCGGTTCCAGCATCGGCGTGTGGAAGCCGGAGCGGAACGGCAGCACCTGGCTCAGCACCCCTCGGGCGCGGAAGGCCCGCACGAACTCGTCGACGGCCGCGTCGGGGCCGCACACCATCGACTGACCGGGCGCGTTGTCGTGCGAGAGAACAAGGCCCGCCCCGGCCCACTCCTCCTCCCGCAGCGCGGCCAGCACCCGCTCGGCGGGCGCGCCCAACGCCCCGAAGGCGAGGCCCGGCACGGTGAGTGCGTCCGGGTCGAAGGCCGCCATGAAGGCGTCGACCTCGTCCCCGCGGTACAGCCCGCCCGCCGCCATCGCGGTCCATTCGCCCAGGCTGTGCCCGGCGACCGTGTCCGGCACGACGCCGGTCCGGCGCAGCGCCGTGTCGAGGAGACGGCCGACGGCGACGACGCCCAGCCCGTGCCGGCCGAGGTCACCGACCCCGTCCCCGGTGACCGCGAGCGCGGACAGTCCGAAGTGGGCGGCGACATCGTCCACCCGGGGGGTGAAGTCGCCCTCCAGGCCGGGGAAGAGGAAGGCCAGCTTTCCGCCGCCCGCGCCGAGAAGGGGGCCCGGCCGGAACCAGACGTCGCTGCGGCCGTGCCAGGCCCGCCCCTTGGCGACCGCGCGGCGGGCCAGGGCGAGGCCTCTGCCGGTCGGTCCGACGATGCCCAGCCGGACCGGCCCGGCCTCCGGGTGCGGACGGCTCGGATCGAGTCCGGCGGCGCGTACGGCGCCGTCGTCGGCGTCCAGCAGGGCGGTGAGGCCCGCGGGGGAGCCGGCGGCCAGGAGGAGCACCGGTTCGGGCTCGGTGACCTGCGCGGCGGGGGCGGGTCCGCGGGCCCCCGGCGGTTCCTCCAGCACCACGTGCGCGTTGATCCCGCCGAACCCGAACGCGTTGACCGCGGCCCGCCGTACCGGCTGACCGGGGGTGGTCTCCCACGGGGCGGCCTTCTCCAGGGTGCGGAAGCGGGTGCGGGTCAGCGCGGGGTGCGGGTCGTCGCAGTGCAGGGTCGGCAACAGCGTCGCGTGGTGGACGGCGAGGGCGGCCTTGACCAGTCCGGCGACCCCGGCGGCCGGCATGGTGTGCCCGATCATCGACTTGACCGAGCCCAGCACGGCCTCGCCGTCGCCGGGCCCGAACACCTCTGCCATTGTGGCAAGTTCGGCCTGGTCACCGGCCGGGGTGGCGGTGCCGTGCGCCTCCAGGAGGCCGATCGAACCGGGCGCCGCCGGATCGAGCCCGGCGGCCCGCCACGCCTGCCGTACGGCCTCTGCCTGGCCGCCCGGATCGGGGTTGACGAGCCCGGCGGCACGGCCGTCGCTGGCCACACCGGTGCCCCGGACGACGGCGTAGATCCGGTCGCCGTCGCGTTCGGCGTCGGCGAGCCGCTTGAGAACGACCACCCCCGTTCCCTCGCCGATCAGGAGGCCGTCGGCGTCCCGGTGGAAGGGCCGGATGCGCTGGCTGGGGGAGAGGGCGCGCAGTTGGGAGAAGACGCTCCACAACGTGATGTCGTGGCAGTGGTGGACACCTCCCGCGAGCATCAGGTCGCACCGCCCGCCGGTGAGTTCGCGCACCGCCTGGTCGACGGCGACCAACGAGGAGGCGCAGGCCGCGTCCACCGTGTAGGCCGGTCCGCGCAGGTCGAGCCGGTTGGCGACCCGGGAGGCGGCCAGATTGGGCACCAGGCCGATCGCCGACTCGGGGCTGTCGGACCCCAGCCGGTCCGTGAAAGCCGAACGTACGCGGTCAAGTTGATCCGGCGTCAGATCCGGCAGCAGTTCGCCCAGGGTGCGGACGAGCTGGCCGGCGGTGCGCACCCGCTGGTCGAGCCGGACCAGGCCCGGCGTGAGGTAGCCGCCCCGGCCGAGGACGACACCGACCCGGCCCCGGTCCGGGAGGCGGTCCGTGCCACCGGCGTCGTCGAGGGCGGCGGCGGCCACGTGCAGCGCGATGAGCTGGTCGGGCTCGGTCCCGGCCACCGAGTTCGGCATGATCCCGAACCGGGTGACCTCGACCTGCGCGAGCCCGTCGACGAACCCGCCCCGCCGGGCGTACACCCGGTCCGCGACGGCCGGCTCGGGGGCGGTGCCGGGACGGTAGTAGTCCGCGTCCCAGCGCCCGTCCGGCACCTCCCCGACGGCGTCCACGCCGTCCCGCACATTCCGCCAGTACGTGTCCAGGTCGGGTGCGCCCGGCAGCAGCACGGCCATTCCGACGACCGCGACCGGGACTTGACGAGAAGTCACGGCGCCGGTCACCACCCCGAGGCGGTGTGGACGACGGCGGTCGCGGCCTCGTCGCCCCAGGCCAGCTCCCGCAGCAGCGCCGCGGTGCCCTCCTCGGGGTCGATCAGCCGGATCCCGCGGCGGGCGTACTCGCGGGCCAGCTCCGCGCCCACCATGCCGGTGTGCCCGGTCGCGGGCGCCCACGGACCCCAGTGCACGGTCAGCGCGCGACGGCCGGTGCGGGCGGCGAAGGCGGCACCGAGGGTCTCCAGGGCGTCGTTGGCCGCCGCGTAGTCCGCCTGGCCCCGGTTGCCGAGGACGGCGGAGACGCTGCCGAACAGCACCGTGAACGCGGGCGCGGCGGGCAGTTCCTCCAACGCCGTGAGCAGTGCCAGGGCGCCGGTGGCCTTCGTGCCGTAGACCCGCTGGAAGGACTCGGCGCTCTTCTCGGCGATGAGCCGGTCCTCGATCACGCCGGCCGCGTGGACCACGCCGTCGAGCCGGCCGTGCTCGGCGTGGATCTCCTTCACGGCCTGGCGCACGGCGTCCGGCTCGCGGAAGTCCACCGAGCGGTAGCGGGCCTGGCCGCCGAGCGCGGCGAGTTCCGCCAGGGTCGCCCTGATCTCCCGCTGGGCCAGCAGCAGGTCGGCGGCGCGGTTGATCTCGGCCGGCTTCGACCCGCCGCGCGCGGCGAGCGCGGCGCGCAGCTGGGCCGGGGTGCGGGCGGCCGCGGTGTCCGCGTCCTCGGGTCCGTCCGGCGCGGGGGTGCGGCCGAGCAGTTCCAGACGGCAGCGGGCCGCACCGGCGAGCGCGGCGGCGAACTGCGCGGTGATGCCCCGCGCCCCGCCCGCCAGCACCACCACCGAATCCCGGTCCAGGCCCAGCGCGGCGGCCTCGGCCGCACCGTCCCCGGCCGGTCCGGCGCCTGTGCCGCCGAGCGCGCCGAGCGGGGCCTCCACCAGCTCGAACCCGTACCGCCCGGCAGCCGACCGCACGACGACCGGCGTACGGTCCGGTGCGGCGGCCTCCGCGGCCACCGCGCCTGCCACGGCGGCGGGCGAGACGTCGGCGAGGTCGACGACCCGCGCCACGGTCTCCGGGTACTCGCGGGCCACCGTGCGGAACAGGCCACGCAGGCCCGCCGACCGTGTCCCGCCGCCGGACGGCCGGACGGCCAGCAGCCACCGCGGCCCGCACGCCAGGGCCGCCTTCAGCACCGGGAACGCGTCCGGCAGCACGGTGGTGCCGTCGTCCGCGAGCGCCCCGAGGTACAGCACCCCGTCCACCGGCCCGTCCCCGTCACCCAGCTCATGGTCATGGTCGCGTACGACGACCTCGGCGCCCAGCTCCCGCACATGGGAGGCCACTTCGGGCGCGCAGCCGAGGAGGACCCAGCGGGTGCCGGGGAACAGTCCGGCGGGGTCGGTGCCGCCGGGGCCGTCGAGCAGCACCGGACGCAGGACGTGCCGCCGGGGCGGCTCACCGGTCACCGCCTGTGAGGCAGGCGACTCCACGAGGGCCGACCGGTCCGGTGCCGCCGACGTCTCCGGTGCCGCCGACGTCTCCGGTGCCGCAGGCTTCTCCGGTGTGCCCAGCCGGGCCGTGAGCCAGCCGGTCACCGCCGCCGCCGTACGCGCCTTCGCCAGCTCCTCCAGCTCCGCGTCGTCCATCGAGGTGAGGTCCGCGCCGCCCCCGGCGCCCAGCCGCCTGGCCAGTTCACCGGCGATCTCGGCCCGCTTGATGGAATCGATGCTGAGGTCGGCCTCCAGATCGAGGTCGGGTTCGATCATGTCGACCGGATAGCCGGTGCGTTCGCTGATGATCTCCAGGACCGTCCGCTGGACGTCGACGGGCCCGCTGGCCTCCGGCGCGGGCTCCGCCACCGGCGGTGGTGCCGCGACCGGGAGGCCGGGCGTCCGCGGCACGGTTTCGACGGCGGGCAGCGGCGCCTCCACATGGGCGGGAGCGGCGACCGGGCCGGCCGGCGGCGCACCGGGCGGACCGCCGAAGTAGGTGAGCAGCACGTCCCGTTGGGCGGCGATCATCTCCCGGCTGGTGCGCAGGAACTCGGAGATGAGCGCCTCCCGGTCGGACGGGACGCCGTGCGGGGGGTTGGTCGTCACAGTCGTCTCCAAGGTGTCCACGACACGTCGGGCCGGTGCGAGGGCACCGGGCAGGAGGGCGCCGGCGGCGGTACGGACGAGGTGCCCGTCCACCGTCCAGCCGGGAACCCCGGGCGCCGGGGTGCGTACCGCGTCGACGGCGTCCCGGCCGCGCAGCAGCCGCCCGGTGCGCACCGGCAGCCCCGCCACGGAGAGCCGGGCGAGGGCGTCGAGCCAGTCGCGCAGGCCGCCGCCGGGGCGGGGTTCGCACGCGACGACGGTGTGCGGGCGATCGCCCAGGATCTGTCCGACCAGCCGGGTCAGCACCGAACCGGGACCGGCCTCGACGAAGACCCGCGCGCCCGCCTCGTACATCGCCTCGATCTGCTCGACGAAGGAGACCGGTGCGCCGATCTGCGCGGCCAGTTCTCCCCGCACCGCGTCCGGGTCGGCGGCGTAGGGCGCGGCGGTGCGGTTGGACCACACCGGGATCTCCGGGGCGTGCACCGGACGGGCCGCGAGCGCCTCGGCGAAGCGGTCACCGGCCCCGGCGACCAGAGGGCTGTGGAAGGCGCACGCCACCGGGATCCGCTGGGCGCCGAGACCCTTCTCGCGCAGCAGCCGTACGGCTTCGGCGACCGCGTCCGTCGGACCGGAGACGACCGTCTGGCGGGGGGAGTTGCGATTGGCGACGACGACGGTGTCCGGTGCGCCCGCCGCCTTGAGGGCCTGCTCGACCTCCGCCGCGCCGGCGGCGACCGCGGCCATGGTCCCCGGATCGTCCCCGGCGGCCCCGAGGATCGCCGCCGCCCGCTCGCCGCTCAGCTCCAGCAGCGTCTCGGGGGCGAGGGCGCCGGCGGCGCAGAGGGCGACCAGCTCGCCGTAGCTGTGCCCGGCGGCCATGTCCGGTTCCACGCCGGCGGCCGTGAGCAGGGCGTGCGCGGCGAGCCCGGCGATGCCGAGGGCCGGCTGCGCCACCCGGGTGTCGGTGAGCGCGGCCCGCTGCCGCTCCCGGGCGGCGTCGTCGAAGGCGGCCGGCGGGTACAGCGCGTCGGCGTACTCGCGCCCGAGCTCCAGGTAGGGGCGCAACTCCGGTAGCGCGACGAACAGTTCGGCCAGCATGCCGGTGCGCTGGCTGCCCTGCCCGGGGAAGAGGAAGGCGACCTTGCCGCCGATGGCGGACTCGGGGCCGGCCAGGTGGATGCCACGTGCGGGGTCGGCGTCGGCCCGGCCGCGGAGGACGGTCCGCAGCTTCTCCGTGAGGTCGTCCACATCGTTCGCGACGACGGCGATCCGCACCGGCTCGGTGCTCGTGTCCGAGCGCCGCGCCGAGGCGAGCGCCAGGTCGCGCAGCCGCCACGGGCGGCCGTCCGCCTCCGCGGTCCCCAGGAGGTCCTCGACCGCGCGACGGGCCGACTTCTCGTCCCGGCCGCGGAACACGAACAGTTCGGCCGGCCAGGCGTCCAGTCCGCGCGTCGGCGGCACCCCGTCGGCGTGCGCTCCCAGCACCACGTGGAAGTTGGTGCCGCCGAATCCGAACGCACTGACCCCGGCGAAGCGTCCACCGGCGGGCGCGGCCCACGGTCGGGCCTCGGTGTGGAAGGCGAACGGGCTGCGGTCCGCTTCCCAGGCGGCGTTGGGCGTCTCGACGTGCAGCGTCGGCGGCCGGACGCCCGTGTACAGCGCGAGTGCCGCCTTGATCAGGCCGGCCAGCCCGGCGGCGCACTTGGTGTGCCCGATCTGCGACTTGACCGAGCCGATCACACAGCCGCCCGCCGCGGCGCCCGCCTCGCCGAACACCTCGCCGAGGATGGCGAGTTCGGTGCGGTCGCCGACCACCGTGCCGGTGCCGTGCGCCTCGACGAGCCCGACCTGGGCCGGGGAGACACCCGCGCTCGCGTAGGCCCGCTCCAGAGCGGACCGCTGGCCCTCGGGACGGGGCGCGGTCAGTCCGAGGGAACGGCCGTCGCTGGAGGAGCCGAGCCCCTTGATGACGCCGTAGATCCGGTCGCCGTCGCGCTCGGCGTCCGCGAGCCGTTTGAGGACCACGCAGGCCACGCCCTCGCCGAGGGCGATGCCGTCGGCCGAGCCGTCGAAGGCGCGGGAGCGGCCGGTGGGGGACAGGGCGTGCACGGAGGAGAAGAGGACGTAGTCGTTGATGCCGTTGTGCAGGTCGGCGCCGCCGCACAGCACGATGTCGCTCGTGCCGCCGAGGAGTTCCTTGCAGGCGACGTCGACCGCGGCCAGCGAGGAGGCGCAGGCGGCGTCCACGGTGTAGTTGGCGCCGCCGAGATCGAGCCGGTTGGCGATCCGGCCGGAGATGACGTTGGCGAGCATGCCGGGGAACGAGTCCTCGGTGAGCCGCGGAAGCTGCTCGTCCAGCCCCCGCGGCACCTTCCCGTAGTAGGACGGCAGCACGGCCCGCAGAGTGGCCGCGTTCGAGAGGTCGCTGCCGGCCTCCGCACCGAACACCACCGAGGTGCGGGAGCGGTCGAACTCCCTTACGCCGTCGCCGTATCCGGCGTCCTCCAGGGCCCGCCGGGCCGCTTCCAGGGACAGCAGCTGGACCGGCTCGATATGGCCGAGGGAGGCGGGCGGGATGCCGTAGCGCAGCGGGTCGAAGGGGATCGGCGGCAGGAAGCCGCCCCACTTCGACGGGGTGGACCCCCCGTGGTGCACGGCCGGGTCCCAGCGGTCGGCCGGGACCTCGGTGACCGCGTCCACGCCGCCGACGACGTTCGCCCAGAACGTGGGCAGATCCGGTGCCTGCGGGAACATGCAGGCCATGCCGACGACGGCGACGTCGAGCGGCGCGGGCGCCTCGGGGCGGGGCGCCTCCCGCACCCCGAGTTCGGAGGCCCGACGGGACAGGAACGCGGCCGCTCCCGTCGTCACGGACGTGTGCAGCGCGGCCACCGTCGTGGTCGCCGAGCGCAGCACGGCCACCTCGCCGGCCATGAACATCCCCTCGGCGAGCTGCCGTCGCTCGTCGACGGGCGCGAGGGCCCCGTCCGCCTCCCGCGTCACCCCCTTGCTCGCGAGGCGCAGCCGGCCGACGTTGAGCCGCTCCAGTTCGTCCCAGATCCGCCGGTCGGGGACGCCCTCGGCGCGCAGCCGGGCCTCCTCCGCCCGGTAGCCGGCGGCGAACGGGCTGGGCACGCAGCGCGTGGCGTGCCCCGGCGCCGACTCCAGGAGCGTGGTGCGGTCGGCGGCCAGCACCTGCCGCTGGAACAGCGGCCGGATCGCGCCGTGCGCCACCGCCTCCTCGGTGAACAGGTACGCCGTGCCCATGAGCACACCGACGGCCGCCCCGCGCGCGGTCAGCGGCGCGGCCAGTGCGGCCACCATCGCGGCCGACCGCTCGTCGTGCACTCCGCCCGCGAAGAACACCTCGATGCCGGCCCCATCACCGCCGCTCTCGAAATAGTCCTCCAGCACAGCCAGTTGGGCCTCCCACAGGGGGAAGCTCGCGCGCGGTCCGACATGCCCGCCGCACTCCGAGCCCTCGAACACGAACCGGCGCGCACCCGCCTGGAGGAACTGCCGCAGCAGCCCCGGCGACGGCACGTGCAGAAAGGTCCGGATCCCGTCCCGCTCCAGGGCCTGCGCCTGCGCGGGCCGCCCGCCCGCGATGACGGCGTGCGTCGGCCGCAGTTCCCGTACGGCTTCCAGCTGGGCGGCCCGTACGTCCTCGGGCGCGAAGCCGAGCACACCGACACCCCAGGGTCGGCCGGCCACCGCGTCCCGCGTGCCGGCCAGCATCGTCCGCGCCCGGTCGCCGTCCGCCAGCGCCAGCGCCAGGAACGGCAGCGCCCCGTCCGCGGCGACCGCCGCGGCGAACGCGGCGCCGTCGCTGACCCGCGTCATCGGCCCCTGCGCGACCGGCAGCCGGGTGCCCAGCGCCCGGCTCATCGGCGACCCGTCCGCCAGCGCCCGTACGGTCCCGTCGTCGGCCACCGCAGCGCGCACCGCGTCCCGCACCGCCCGCACGGTCCGCCGTACGTCCCCCCAGCGGTCGGCGAACCGGGCGGCGAGGAAGCCGTCCTGACCCACCGGCAGCAACTGGGTGCGCGGGTCCCGCGCGCCGAGCAGCGCCGCGACCTCCTCCGGTCCGGCGTCCCGCGGGAGGCGCGGGGCGTCGGGGCCACGGCGCAGCAGCACCCGATGACCGGCCACGACGACGGTCTCCGAGCCGTCCAGGGGGCGCAGCGCGGCGGCGGCGGCCTCGGGGAGGGCGGACTCGGCCAGCAACGCGAGCTGTCCGTCGAGGACGACCCCGGCCGCCCCGCCGGCCACCGCGGCGGCGGCCGTGCCCGGCCCGATGCCCCCGCAGGCCCACACCGGGAGATCCAACTCGGTTGCGTACAGCAGCTGTTGAAGGAGCACGAAGGTGCTCAGCGAGCCGGTCCGGCCGCCGCACTCGCCGCCCCGCGCGATCAGTCCGTGTGCCCCGGCGTGAGCGGCCTCCCGCGCGGAGGGCAGATCGGTGACCTCGACCAGGACTCGGTGCCGTGCGGTGAGACCGGTGAGCCTCCAGGACGAGTCGGCGGCCAGGACCACCGTGTGCGGGCCGTCGGTTCGGAGGTCGGCGGCGGACAGCCGGCAGTGCGGTCCGATCCTGACCCCGAACCCGCCCGGCGCCGAGCGCCGCAAACGGGCCAGCGCCTCGCGCGATCTTCGGCCGCCGTCGCCGAGATCGAGCACACCGAGGCCGCCGGCCCTGCCGACCGCGAGGGCGAGCCCGGCATCGGGTTCGCCGAAAGGGGTGATGCCGATGATCATGTCCTCGGAGCGCACAGTGGACGTCATTGATTCTCCGAATCAAGGGTGAAGCTGCACGGTGGGGGGTTCGGGACAGCAAAGGCGTGCACCGGGATTCCGGCGGGAAACGATCACCGCGGAAGGCCGTGAAGAGCGCTTGTTCGAAGCGCGTTGAAAGGTAGTGGTCTTATTACTCGCCAGTCAACGTTTGAACGACCCCCTGGTTTCCTGCCGTATTGATTCGGTCACCCTCGGAGAAAAGGTTACGGCGTAGGAAAACGGATCTATTGCTTTTCTCGCCGACCCGGTTCCTCGGGTCGACGCATTGTTGAAACGCGCACGACCCGAGGAAATGGGATCCTTTGGATCGCATGTCCGGAACGGGCGTCGAAAGGTCGGGCCGGACGCGGCCCCCGAGGGAAATCCACGCGTCGCAGGCGAGTGACCAGGAAGGGCCCGGATCCGCCCGTCCCGCAGGGGGCGGGCACGCTCGCCGTTCAGTGTTCGGCGCCCACCCCGTCCCGGATGATGGCCGGGACGCGCGCACGCCGTGCGTCGTCCGCGCAGGCGGTCACCATGATGTCCGCGACCGTCCCCGACAGGCCGGGGGAGAGTCGACCGGCGCCGCCGCCACCGGTGGCCTGGCCGCCCGTCATCTCCGGCCTCCGGCCCGCCCGTCATCTCCGGCCTCCGGCCCGCCCGTCATCTCCGGCCTCCGGCCCGCCCACCACCTCCGCCTCCGGCCGGCCAGCCATTTCCGGCCTCCGGCCCGCCCCTTCTCCGGGAAGGCCATCCACTTCGACTCCGTCGACTCGAGGAGTCCGCTGCGGCGGCTTCGCCCCGCAGGCGCCGCTCCGCCTCGGCGCGGCCCTCGCCGCCCCGCCGGTCCCCGTCCGCCGCACCGCTCGCGCGTCGGGTGCGTCGTCCCGTCGGGCCCGTCGCCCCGTCCGGCCGCGCCGGCATCGAGACGCGTACGGTAGTGTCTACCTGCGCGTTCCCCCGGTTCACCGGCGCGGGACGCGACGGGACGTGGCGCAGCTTGGTAGCGCACTTGACTGGGGGTCAAGGGGTCGCAGGTTCAAATCCTGTCGTCCCGACCGGTGCGAGGTGGTCGGAGGCCGTCTTCTCGGGTGAGAAGGCGGCCTCCGCCGTTCCTCGACGTCGTGGACGTCAGCGGGTGCGGTGACGCGTTCTCGACCGGCTATCCGCGGGGCGTGGCCCTCGGCCCCACACCCGGGCAGGTCGGTCGCCGTCCTGGGCTGCGCCGCGGCGGCCCTGGCCGCGCCGGGATTCGGCAGCGACCGCGGGGACTTCGTCCTCGCCACCGCCACCGCCGTCGACGGGTTCGCGGGAGCGGGAGGCAGCGGGCGTGAGGCCACCCGGCCGAGAATCGGGTGGACAACTCCGGCGGCGCTGACCATCGTCGGGACGCATGGATCAACAGCGAATCCGGGACGCCGACATCGCCCGCCGCTACGACACTCCCGGCACCGGCATGTTCGCATCCGACGTGCTCGACCCTGCCGTCGACCTGCTCGTCGAACTCGCGGAGGGGGGACGGGCGTTGGAGTTCGCCATCGGGACCGGGCGGGTGGCGGTGCCGCTCGCCGGGCGAGGGGTTCCGGTGACCGGTGTCGAGTTGTCCCCTGCGATGATCGAGCAACTGCGGGCCAAAGCGGACGAGTCGGTGATCCCGGTGGTCGTCGGAGACATGGCGACGGCACACGCACCGGGCGAGTACACGCTCGTCTACCTCGTCTACAACACGATCTCCAACCTGCTCACCCAGGAGGAGCAGCTCGCGTGCTTCCGCAACGCCGCCCGGCACCTCGGACCCGGCGGGCGGTTCGTCGTCGAGCTGTGGGTTCCCGAACTGCGCAGGCTCCCGCCGGGGCAGGAGGCGACCGTCTGGCACTCCGAGCCCGGCTACATCGGGCTGGACACCTACGACGTCCTGCGCCAGCACGTCGTCTCGCACCACTTCAGGTTCGAGGAGAGCGGCCGTCGGACCCGGCTGGACCGCAGCCCGCACCGTTACATCTGGCCTGCCGAACTCGACCTCATGGCCCGGCTGGCCGGCTTCGAGCTGGAGTCCCGGCATGCGGACTGGAGCGGCGCCGAGTTCACCGCCGAGTCGCGGTCCCACGTGTCGGTGTACCGGCTGCCGGAGCCCGCCACCGTGACGTGAACCGCCGCACAGGTCCGGAGGATTGGTCTTCGGCGTCGAACCACGGCGCGGTCCTCGGCGCGGGCTTCCCTGCGGCCCGGCACGGACTTCGGTAGGAACTCCCGGCGCGGGCCCCGGTACGGCCCGGCATGGACTTCCTCCAGCTCGCCTGGTGGACGCCCCCTTGACGAAGACCGGTGGCGGATCGACACTCGAACCGGAAATCCTAGTGAACAGGTAGGGAAGCATGGGGCGTGAGACGGTCGCCGGCCGAGTGAGCCGCACGGCGTGGGTGTCCCCCCTCCTCACCTCCCGTCGCCACATCGATCTGCTGCGCGTCTGTAGCGCGATGTCCCGGAGCTGAACCGGCCCGTCCCCCCTGCGCCGAGCACTTCGGCGGTGTCCGACACCGTCCCGGCGCGGCGCGCGGGTTCCCGGCCGCGCCCTCCCGTCCGACGCACATCCGCCGCGCATCCGTCCACGCGCCCGCCCCCGGGGAGAGTCATGTCCGTCACACCGTCGGCCGCCCACCCGTCCGCCCGACCGGCCCCCGCCTTCCGGGGCCGGATCGGCCGCGACGCGCGCAGCGGCCACTACGCCGTGCCGCGCCGCTACCGGCTCCACCTCTCGGTGGCGGACCCCGACGGGCTGCGCATCGCCGTCGTCCACGGCCTGCTCGGCCTGGACCGCGTCTGTCCCGTGACCTTCCTGCCCGCCGTCCCGGACTGTCCGGACGGCGGCCACTCGGCGCTGCGTCCCCTGTACGAGGCCAGCGCGCACCACTACGCCGGGCCCGCCCTCGCGCCGGTCCTCAGTGACGACTGGTCCGGACGGATCGTCTCCACGCACGGCTCCGACATCGCCCGCGACCTCGCCCGGCACTTCGGTGGCGGCCGGACCTTGCTGTACCCGTGCGGCAGGGAGCCCGAGATCGAGGCCGTCGAGCGGATGTGCGTCCACGGCATCGAGGGGGCCGCACAGCGCGCCGGAGCGGCCGGCGCCGAGACGGCGGAGCGCACCGCGGCCCTGGACACGCTGCTCGGCACGCTCCATGAACTCGAACGAGGCCTTCGGGCGCGCCCCTATCTGATGGGGAATCGGATCACGGCTGCCGACGTGGAGTTGTGGGTGACGCTGGTCCAGCTCGACACGGTGCACCGCCACCACCTCGACGCGGACGCCGTGCGCCGCGTCGCCGGACACCGCGCCCTGTGGACGTACGCCCGCCGACTGGCCGCCCACCCCGCCTTCGGGGGCGCACTCGACCTCGACGGCGTCAACCGGCGCCACCACGCCCGCTGTCAGGGCCTGGAGGCCGCCGGTTCCGCAGTCCAGATCCTGGACTGGGCGACTCACGCGACCCCCGCCGGGGAAGCGGAAGCGCAGGTCGGGCGCCCCTGACCGGGTCCACTACCTGGACCGGCGTTGACATTCAGTCGGGCAACTGTCTTAACTGACGGCCCGGAACGGTCATGAGCGTCAGCGACAAGCCCTGGCTTGCTGACCGGCCACCCCCGCCCGGCGGTGAGGTGCCCCGGGTGACGACCGGACCGGATGACGTTTCTCCAGACCTTTCTCCAGACGTTTCGGTAAGCGCGAGGGCCCCACGGGGCCGGACAGTGACGGTGACGGACATGTACGCAGCTCTCCGGACGGCGCCCCGCCGCCTCCGTGGCTGCGTACGGCCGTACCTCGACATCCTCGTCGCCGACCGCACCGTCGATCTCCTGCGCGTGAACAGCGCACTGTGTACCGCACCGGGCCGTGCCCGCTGTCGGGGCTGAACCTCACACCCTTCGCCCCGTCACCGCGTTCCTGACGAACACCGCCCCGGCGGTGTGCCGTTGTCCG
The DNA here is from genome assembly GCF_055577115.1 of Streptomyces sp. NPDC033216. Classification (NCBI taxonomy): domain Bacteria; kingdom Bacillati; phylum Actinomycetota; class Actinomycetes; order Kitasatosporales; family Streptomycetaceae; genus Streptomyces; species Streptomyces sp. NPDC033216. The sequence continues at coordinate 187,276 of NZ_JBVIQK010000003.1, forward strand.
CCCCACCTCGGTTCCCCGTACGCATCCGCGCGCCGTGCCGCGCCGGCCCGTCACGGAGCGGCCCCGCCGCCCCGTGACGCCGCGCCGCCACCCACGCCCGCAGTGATCCGGGGTGCCCCGACTCCCGCCGGAGCCCCTCATGAGTGAATCCCCAGGTGCCGTGACCCTCACCGAGGCGCCACCCGCCGACTCCCGGCCGCGGCAACGGCCCACCGCGCAGCGCGTCCAGCCACTGCGCCGGCCCGGACGATGGATCGCCACCGCGGTCGTGCTGGTCCTGGTCGCCCAGTTCGTCCACGGCCTGGTGACGAACCCCTTCTACCAGTGGGACCGCTTCGGCTACTGGTTTCTGCGCCCGGCGATCCTCGACGGACTGCTGATCACCCTGGAAGTCACCGCTTGGAGCGCCGTGTCGGGCCTCGTCGGCGGCATCCTGCTCGCCCTGGCCCGGCTCTCCCGGAGCCCGGTGCTGCGCGCCGCGAGCTGGACCTACGTCTGGGCGCTGCGCTCCGTCCCGCTGATCGTCGTGCTGCTGTTCCTGTACAACTTCAGCGCCCTGTACAAGACGCTGAGCGTCGGTGTCCCCTTCGGGCCGGCCTTCCTCACCTTCGACGAGTCCCGGCTCGCCACCGACATGGCGATCGCCGTGATCGGCCTCAGCCTCAACGAGGCCGCCTACGCCGCCGAGGTGGTCCGCGGCGGCATCCTCTCCGTCGACCAGGGCCAGCACGAGGCGGCGTCCGCCCTGGGCCTGCCCAAGGGGCACCAGTTCCGGCGGATCGTCTTCCCGCAGGCTCTGCGGTCGATCACCCCCAACTACGTCAACCAGCTGATCGGCCTGATCAAGAGCACCTCGCTGGTCTTCTACGTGTCGCTGCTCGACCTGTTCGGCACCGCCCAGTCGATGGGGTCCACCTACCCCGGCGACATCGTGCCCCTGCTGCTGGTCGTCACCGTCTGGTACCTGATCCTCACGAGCCTCGTGTCCGTCATCCAGTTCTACGTCGAGCGGTACTACGCGCGGGGCGCCACCCGCTCCCTGCCGCCGACCCCGTTGCAGAAGCTGCGCACCGACCTGCGGGACCTGCGGGAGCGTGCGCGCAGGGAGGCAGCCGTATGACCACCGAGACCGTCGCCGTGACCACCAAGGCCGCCGAGCCGGCCGAAGCACTGCCCGCCGCCGTGGAGGTGCACGGCGTGCACAAGTGGTACGGCGCCCACCGGGTCCTGGACGGTGTCGACCTGACCGTGGGGCCCGGCGAGGTCACCGTCATCATCGGCCCGTCCGGCTCCGGCAAGTCCACCCTGCTGCGGGTCATCAACCACCTGGAGAAGCCCGAGATCGGCTACGTCAGCGTCAACGGTGAGCCCATCGGCGTCCGCCGGCACGGCGACCGGCTGCGCGAGCTGAGCGAACGGGCGATCCTCGCGCAGCGCAGCCGCATCGGGTTCGTCTTCCAGAACCTCAACCTCTTCCCGCACCTGACCGTCCTCGACAACGTGGCCGCCGCCCCCGTGGCGACCGGCCGGCTCGGCAAGCCCGAGGCGCACGAGCTGGCCCGCGAACTCCTCGACCGGGTCGGCCTCGCCGACAAGGCCTCCGCCTACCCCCGACAGCTGTCCGGCGGCCAGCAGCAGCGCGTCGCCATCGCCCGCGCCCTCGCCCAGCGCCCCGGAGTCATCCTCTTCGACGAGCCCACCTCCGCCCTCGACCCCGAACTCGTCGGTGAAGTCCTCGCCGTCATCAAGAACCTGGCGACCAGCGGCGCCACCCTCGTCATCGTCACCCACGAGATCGGCTTCGCCCGCGAGGTGGCCGACCGGGTCGTCTTCATCGACGGCGGAAAGATCGTCGAACAGGGCCCGCCCGCCGAGGTCCTGGACCACCCGCGGCACGAACGGACACGGGACTTCCTCGGCAAGGTTCTCTGACAGCCCCGCGCCGCCCCCTGCCTCTCTCCTCTCATCACAGCCACCAGCAACGAAGGACGGCCATGCCCACCCACATCACCCGACGCAGCCTGATACGCGGCATCACCGCGGCGACCGCCGTCGCCACCCTGGCCACCGGGCTCGCCGCCTGCGGTGGTGACAGCGACGCCGCCACCACGGCCGACGCCGCCGCCTCGGGGACCGTGACCGTCGGCCGGCTGTCCAACGGCGCCGCGAAGGAGACCACCCTCGAGGTGTCCGAGGTGAAGTCGATCAGTGCCCGGCTGCCCGAGGCCGTGCGGAGGAGCGGCAGGCTGGTGATCGGCAGCGGCACCCTGCCGTCCGGCTCCGCGCCGCTGGGCTACGTGGGCGGCGACCAGAAGACCCTCACCGGCTCCGAGCCCGACCTCGGCCGCCTGGTGGCCGCGGTGCTGGGCCTCAAACCCGAGATCAGGCGCTTCACCTGGGAGAACCTCTTCGTCGGCATCGACAGCGGCAAGGTCGACGTCGCCCTCACCAACGTCACCGTCACCGAGGAGCGCAAGCGGAAGTACGAGTTCGCCTCCTACCGCAAGGACGACCTGGCCCTGGAGACACCGAAGTCGAGCACCTGGACGTTCGACGGCGACCCCGAGGCGCTGGCCGGCAAGACCGTCTCGGTCGGCGCCGGCACCAACCAGGAGCGGATCCTGCTCGCGTGGAAGAAGAAGCTGGCGAGCGAGGGCAAGCAGCTCACCGTCAAGTACTTCCAGGACACCAACAGCACCTACCTGGCGCTGAACAGCGGCAGGATCGACGCCTACTTCGGCCCGAACCCCAACCTCTCCTACCACGTCGCCCAGTCGGCCGGCACGCCCGCGGAGACCCGTATCGCGGGCAGGTTCTCGGGGGCGGGGGAGAGCCTCCAGGGTCTGATCGCGGCGACCGCCAAGAAGGACAGCGGCCTCGCCGAGCCCCTCGCCGCCGCCATCAACCACCTGATCGACAACGGCCAGTACGGCAAGTGGCTCGCCGCGTGGAACCTCTCCCACGAGGCCGTCGCCGAGTCCGAGGTCAACCCGCCCGGCCTGCCGCTGACCGACTCCTGAGGATCCGTCGGTGAGCCGCGCCGCACGCCCGTCGCCGGAGGAAGGGCTTCGCCTCCGTAAACCGTCGTCCGACCCCCCTCCACGGCGGCGGAGCCCCGGCCGCCGACCGCGGAGGGCGGACGGGACGCACCTGAGGGACACCACGGCAGCGCGGCGCACCGGCGTTCCCGATCCGCTCCGCTCCCCGCCTCTCCGCTCCCGGCCCCACATCGAACTCCGGCGCGGGGCGGGCGCCCTCTGTCGCTGCTGACCCCCTCGCCCCGCCCCCGCGCCCGCTGAACCCCCGCCGGGCCCGGCTCTCCCACCGACCTCCAGGAAGGCACCTCCGTGTCCTCGATTCCCGTTGCGCCCCTGCATCTCGCCGTCGCCCTCGACGGCACCGGCTGGCACCCCGCCTCCTGGCGCGAGCCGGTCGCCCGCCCCCGTGAACTGTTCACCGCCGGCTACTGGGCCGACCAGGTCGCCGAGGCCGAGCGCGGCCTGCTCGACTTCGTCACGATCGAGGACGGCCTCGGCCCGCAGTCCTCCCACTTCCTGGATCCGGACGAGCGCACCGACCAGGTCCGGGGCCGGCTCGACGCGGTCCTGATCGCCTCCCGGATCGCCCCGCTCTCCCGCCACATCGGCCTGGTGCCGACGGTGGTGGCCACCCACACGGAGCCGTTCCACATCTCCAAGGCCGTCGCCACCCTCGACCACGTCAGCGGCGGCCGTGCGGGCCTGCGGGTCCAGATCACCGCCCGGCCCACCGAGGCCGCCCACTTCGGCCGCCGCACCATTGCCCGCATCGAGGCCTACGACGCCCCGGCCGCTCGGGAACTGGTGGCCGACCTCTTCGACGAGGCCGGTGACCACGTCGAGGTCGTACGCCGCCTCTGGGACAGCTGGGAGGACGACGCCGAGATCCGGGACGTCAGCACCGGTCGCTTCATCGACCGGGACAAACTGCACCACATCGATTTCGAGGGCCGCCACTTCAGCGTCAAGGGCCCCTCCATCACCCCCCGCCCGCCGCAGGGCCAGCCCCTGGTGACCGCCCTCGCACACGACACCGTCCCCTACCGCCTGGTCGCCCGCGCCGCCGACGTCGCCTACACCACGCCGCACGACACCGCGCAGGCCCGCGCGATCCTCACCGAGATCCGCGCCGAGCAGGAGGCGGCGGGTCGTGCCGAGGAGCGGCTGCACGTCTTCGCCGACCTGGTGGTCCTCCTCGACGACGACCCGGCCGATGCCGCCGCCCGCCGCGACCGCCTCGACACCCTCGCCGGAGGGGAGTACCGCGGCGACGCCCGGATCTTCACCGGCACGCCCGCACAACTCGCGGACCTCCTTCTGGAACTGCGGGAGACGGGCCTGACCGGGTTCCGGCTGCGCCCCGCCGTCGTGGGCCACGACCTGCCGGCGATCACCCGCGGTCTCGTCCCCGAACTCCAGCGCCGCGACGCCTTCCGCCGCGCCTACGAAGCCGGCACCCTGCGCGGGCTGCTGGGCCTGCCCCGCCCCGCCAACCGCTACGCCGCCGCCTGAGCCGGAGGGGACACCCGACATGAGCAAGCCCCAGAAGCAGATCCACCTCGCCGCCCACTTCCCCGGCGTCAACAACACCACCGTGTGGAGCGACCCGAGGGCCGGCAGCCACATCGAGTTCAGCTCCTTCGTCCACTTCGCGAGGACCGCCGAACGCGCCAAGTTCGACTTCCTGTTCCTCGCCGAGGGACTCAGACTGCGCGAACAGGGCGGCCACATCTACGACCTGGACGTCGTCGGCCGCCCCGACACCTTCACCGTCCTCGCCGCGCTCGCCGCCGTCACCGACCGCCTCGGCCTGACCGGCACCATCAACACCACCTTCAACGAGCCCTACGAGGTGGCCCGTCAGTTCGCCAGTCTCGACCACCTCTCCGACGGCCGCTCCGCGTGGAACGTCGTCACCTCGTGGGACGCCTTCACCGGTGAGAACTTCCGCCGCGGCGGCTTCCTCCCGCAGGAGGAGCGCTACTCCCGCGCCGAGGAGTTCCTCGCGACGGCCAACGAACTGTTCGACTCCTGGCGCGGTGACGAGATCATCGCCGACCAGGCCACCGGCACCTTCCTCAGCGACGCCAAGGCCGGCGCCTTCGTCCACGAGGGCCGGCACTTCGACATCCACGGCCGTTTCAACGTCCCGCGCAGCCCCCAGGGCCGCCCGGTCGTCTTCCAGGCCGGTGACTCCGACGAGGGCCGTGAGTTCGCCGCGTCGAGCGCGGACGCCATCTTCAGCCGGTACGCCGCCCTCGACACCGGCCAGGCCTTCTACACGGACGTGAAGTCCCGCCTCGCCAGGTACGGCCGCCGCCCCGACCAGTTGCTCATCCTGCCCGCCGCGGGCTTCGTCCTCGGCGACACCGACGCCGAGGCCGAGGAGATCGCCCACGAGGTCCGACGCCGGCAGGTCAGCGGCGCCACCGCGATCAAACACCTGGAGTTCGTCTGGAACCGCGACCTCTCCGCCTACGACCCAGACGGCCCCCTCCCCGACATCGACCCCGACCCCGGCGAGAACCACATCGCCCGCGGCCGGGCCCAGGTCCGCATGTACCGGGACCCGGCGGCCGTCGCCCGCGAGTGGCGGGAGCTGGCCACCGCGAACAACTGGTCCATCCGCGACCTGGTCATCGAGACCGGCAACCGGCAGAGCTTCGTCGGCTCCCCGGCCACCGTCGCCAGGACCATCAACGACTACGTCCAGGCGGACGCCGCCGACGGCTTCATCCTCGTTCCGTACCTCACCCCCGGCGGTCTCGACGAGTTCGCCGACCAGGTCGTCCCCCTCCTCCAGGAACGGGGCGTCTTCCGCGCGGAGTACGAGGGCGCCACCCTGCGCGACCACCTCGGCCTCGCCCACCCGGACGACAGGGGGGCGGCTCGGCGGGCCTCGTGAGATTCCCGGCGGTCCCCTGACCGCCGCGACCGCCCACCGTCGCGACCGCGCCGGGTGCGGCCGGCGCCCGTCTTCCTCCCCAGAAGGTGACGGACGCCGGCCTTTCCCCCGGCGCCGGACTGTGGTCCGTGTGCGCGTACGGTGCCCTCCCGTGCCGTCACCAGCACATGACGGCGGTCTCTCCCGCACCCCAGCCGCAGTACAGCCGGACCCGGACGAGGTAGCGGCGGCCCTTCACGAGCCGGACCCTGATCGTGGCGTTGTCCGCAGTACCCCCGTCGTCCCGGCCGGCCAGGAAGCGGGGCACGCCGTCCCGCTCCTCGAAGACCACGACGACCGAGTCACCGTCCCCGAAGGTGCCGAAGGTGTACTCGCGGGTCTCCGGGGGCTCGACCGCGAAATCGGCCTGCCCGCCCGCCGCCAGCGACAGCGGCACCGAGCGGAACGGCACCAGCGGGGGCGGACGCGGCGCGTCGAGCGGCGGATACCAGCGCAGCACGAACTCCCTGTCCCGCGGCGACAGCGCGCCGGGCGGGTGCACACCCCCGCGGAACTGGGCCGGTTCCAGGATCAGCCCCGCCGGGAACGGATACTCCATCACGGACTGCGGGTCCCACACCGAGCCGTTGACCTCGGCCGGGTCCAGCTTGCGCAGGACGTTGACGTACGTGCGGTCCCGGCTCCAGAAGTTCGGCGGGCCCGCCAGGTCGGCGTACACGGCCTCGTCGTCCCAGTGGATGCCGGCGAACGGACTCTGGTGCTCGTGCTGCATGCCGAGCGCGTGCCCGATCTCGTGCAGGGCCGTCGCACGCTCCCCGGGCGCGGTCAGATCCCAGCCGAAGTTCATGGTGCGCTCGTTCAGGCCCGCCCGCAACGCGTCCCGGCCCACCGCGGACCAGGAACCGTCGCCCTGCTGGAACCCGATGCGCAGCTCGGCCTCCGAGCGGTCGTCGATCTCGACGAACGACACCCCGATGCCCAGCTCCCGCCACTCGCGGAAGGCGTCGCGCACCACGTCCCGCTGGGTCTTGTCCCCGGCCCACGACACCCACCGGGTCCCCCCGGAACCCGGCACCGGGATGACCGATCCGTCGGCCTCGCCGTCGAGGAAGCAGTAGTGCAGCACGGTGCCGTTGACCCACATCCGGCGACCGCCCATGAGCGCGCCGAGCCGCTCGGCGGCCAGCCCCGGAGCGAACGTGGGGGGTGGCTGCCGCGCGAGCGAGCAGTAACGGGCGGTCATGGACTCCAGGCTGCCCCGCAACTCCGGCCGGGGCGTGAGTCGGGGGCTACTCAAGTCGCCCTGTATCAGGCATGAGTATGCGGACTCCTGTAGATGTGACGACTTCCGCACGTGACGCGAGGACCCTACGGCCGCTCCCGTCGCCGCCGTGGCCGTTCACCGGCCGCGAGGAGGAACTGGAGCTGGTGCGGCGTGCGTTGCGGGCCGGACGGCCCGGCATCGTGGTGACCGGGCCGCCCGGCTGCGGCCGCGGTCGGCTGGCCGCGGAGGCCGTGCGCGGCACGGAGTGCGTACGGGTGGCCGGCACGCCCGAGACCCGCGGCACCGCGTTCGCCGCGTTCGCCCATCTCCTGCCCGAGGACGTCACCCTGCACCGAGCGGTCCGACTGCTGTGCCGGGTGCGGCTGTTGCTGGTCGACGACGCCCACCTGCTGGACGACGACTCCGCCGCGCTCGTCCATCAGCTCGCCGTCCAGGGACGCACCTTGCTGATCCTCGCCGCGGACGACGCACCCGCGCCGGGTGCCGTGGCCCGCCTGCGCTCGGGTGACCTCCTGCCGCGGCTGGCTCTGGAGCCGCTGCCCCGTGAGGACACCGTCCGGTTGCTGACCGCCGCCGCCGGAGTCCGTCCGGAGCCGCTCACCGCCAACCGGCTGCACCGGCTGGCCGGGGGCGACCTCGGGCTGCTGCGTGACCTGCTGGACGCCCTGCGGGGTCAGGGGTTGCCCGACCGGAGTGCCGACAGTGAGGAGTGGAGGTGGCGCGGGCCGGTTCCGCCGACACCTGCCCTGCGCGAACGGGCGGCCGCCGTCCTCGGACGGTCCTGCCCCGAGGAGCGGGAGATCCTGGACCGGCTCGCCTTCGCGGAGCCGTTGCCGTCGACGGTGGAGGGGCTGGAGCCGGGTGTCCTGGAGAGGCTGGAGGGTGACGGGCTCGTCCAGGCCGACGACGGCGCGACGGTTCGGCTCGCCCACCCGCTGCACGGGCCCTTGCTGCGGGCCGTCGCGGGGCGGTTGCGGGCTCGGCGGCTGGCGGCCGGCCGGCCGCCGTGGGGCGCGGCGCTGGAGGCGGAGGCGGAGGAACTGCTCCGGCGGATCGACGGGGCGGATGTCCGGTCGGCGGTGGCGCCCGTGGGGGAGTGGCTGGTCGGGGAGGGGAAGACGGTTCCGGCCGAATATGCGGCGGTGCGGGCACGGTTCGCCCGGTTGCGGGGGGAGCCGCGGGAGGCTGTGGCCTGGGCGCGAGAAGGGTTGGCGGGGACGCCGGACGATGCGGGGTGTCTGGCCGAACGGGAATGTGCGGCGGCGCAGTTGGGGGAGTCACCCCTCGCGGCCTCGTTCCGGCCCGTTTCCGCGGGCCACCGCTTCCTGGCCCCCGCTGTCGGCCCTGGAGGGGCCTCGTCCGCACAGGCCGGACGGGCCGGGTCGACGCGACCGTCGCCTGCTGTCCCCCCGGCTCGGGACGGGGGCGTCCCCGCGCGAGCGCGGCCGAGCCTGGGAAACGGAGACCCGTGGGCGGGAGAAAGGGGGGTGTCCCCGCACGCGCAGGACCGGGTGACCGCCCACGACGCCGTACGGCGAGGTGCTCCCGAGGACGGGGTCTTCGCGCGGCACGCCGATGCCCTCGCCCGTGGGGACGGGCCCGGACTCGACGCGGTCGCGACGGAGTTCGAGCAGCGCGGGTTCCTCCTGTGCGCGGCCGAGGCGCACGCGCACGCCGCGCGACTGCTCCGGGACCCGCGCGCGGCCCGTACCGCCCGTACCCGTGCCGTCGCCCTGGCCCGCCGCTGCCAGGGCGCCCGCACTCCCGCGCTGGCGGGGCTGGTGCTGGGTGAACTCACCGCCCGGCAGCGCCAGATCGTCACTCTCGCGGCGGCCGGCCTCAGCAACCGGCAGATCGCCGAGCGGCTGACGCTGTCCGTCCGTACGGTCGGCAATCACCTGTACGGCGCGTACACCCGACTCGGCGCGAGCGACCGCGCGGCGCTGCCGTCGCTCGTGGCGCTGCCGGACAACCGGACGGCCTGATGCGCCGGGTGCGGGCGTTCAGGCGGCGCCGAACGCGGTGAAAGCCCACCCCGTCGCCTGGTGCAGGGCGTCCCCGGGCAGGGCGGCGCGGGCGTCCCGCAGCGCCTCCGCCAGCGACAGACCGGCACTGACCCCCTTGTGCAGGGCCAGCATCAGCGAGACCACCGCCTCGTCGTTGACGGGTGCGCTGCTCGCCACCACCCCGGCCGTGCCGAGCGGCAGCAACGCCGTGACCAGGCCCAGGAGTTCGTCGGCGCCCACCGAGGCGAGGCGGGCGGTGTCGCAGCTGGACAGGATGATCCGGTACGGGCTGCGGGCGAGGCGCTCGAAGTCGTGCACGATCAGGGGACCGTCGGCCATCCGCAGGGACGAGAACATCGGGCTGTCGGCCCGGAACGTGCCATGGGCGGCGATGTGGGCCAGCGCGGCCCCGTCCAGTTCCTCCAGTACCCGCGGCACGCGCGCGTCCTCCTGTTCCAGCACCGTCGGCCTGCCGTAGCGGCCCGCCACCTCCGGCACCTCGGCGCCCCCGGTCGCCAGGCCCGGCCCCCGCACCAGCACATGCCGCCCGCCCGGTGTGGGCTCGGTCTCCCGCGCGCGCAGCCAGCTGCTCGCCGACGGCGACACACTGAGCACCCGCTCCCGCAGCGACGGCAGCAGCGCCCACGGCACCTGATGCAGCCGGGCCGGGGGCACGATCACGACCGGGCCGGGGCCCAGCTGCGAGGCGGCCTCCCCCAGCAGGAGGTTCTCCAGTCGCCGGCCGGCCGCCTCGACCACCGGCAGCCGCGCGTCGGCACCGGGGTGCGCCAGCCGCCGCAGCCCGGCCTGCACATGCTCGGCCTCCCGCTCCGCCTCGGCCACCGGCCCGCCCGCGAACCTCCGTACCCGGCCGCCCCCGCACAGCAGCACCTGCACCCGCCCGTCCAGTACGGCGATCTCGACCAGCCGTCCGTCGCCGAGCCGTTCCAGCAGCCGGCCCACGTCGAACCGGTGGCCGTCCCCGGGGGACTCGCCGCGGATGTGCAGGGTGCGGGAGCGGATCTCCCGCTCCAGCCGGCGCTGCTCGCGTTCCAGCGTCGGCACCGGGCGGCCGTCCATCCGCGCGCCCTCCGCGCGGGCGGCGATCTCGCGGTAGGCGGTCAGCCCGCTGAGCAGCGCCGGATCGGCGGGCGGCCGGGTGGGCGGCGCCGACAGGACGGTGGCCCGCCAGCGCTCGCTCCACACCAGCAGTTGCCGCGGCCCGCCCCGCTCCAGGCTCACCTGCTGGGCGAGGGAAGCGAGTTCGGCCCCCTGCGCGGTGGCGCGCGCCCGCAGCTCGGAGGCGCCCAGCGTGGTGCGGTGGTCGTCGAGGACGTCGAGTCCGCGCCGGCAGGCCTCCAGGACACCGCGCGCCGATCCGGTCGCCCGCGCCCACAGCGCCTGCGCCGCCCAGCCCGTCATCCGCGCCAGCGGCGGCCCCCCGTGACGGCTGCGCGCGGCGACCGCCAGATAGCGCTCGGCGTCCTCGGTCCAGTGCAGGTCCAGCGCGATCCGGCCCGCCAGCAGCCAGCCCTCCGGAGCGGCGGGCGCCCCGAACGAGGACAGCCGTTCCGCCACCCGGACCGCGTCCGCGACCAGTCTCCCCGAACTCCGCCCGGTCGCCACCCGCGCCTCGATCAGCACCAGTTGGGCGTGCGCCTCCCACCAGGTGCGCCGCTGTCCGGCGAACAGCCGCACGGCCAGCGCCGCCCGCGCGGTCGCCGTCCCCGGATCCCCCGCCAGCCGGGCCGCCCGCGCCGCTGCCAGCAGCAGTTCCGCCTTGCGGGTGGACTGTCCGCCGATCCCGTCGAGGACCGTGATCGCCGCGTCCGCCTCGGCGAGAGCCTCGGGCGCCAGTCCGGCGGCCATCAGCACCTCGCAGCGCCGGATGTCGAGCATGAAGGTGGGCGTACCCAGTTTCGCGTACCGCTCCTCGGCCTCGTCCAGCAGCCGCAGCGCCGCCGGGACGTCCCCCGACCGGAACGCGGCCAGCCCCCGGCTCTCCACCGCGTCGGCCTTGTCGTGCTCCTGGCCGGTGGTGTCCCACAGGGTCTCCGCCGCCGTGAAGTCGGCGTCGGCCCGGTCCACCGCGCCGAGTGCCAGGTGCACGGTGGCGCGCAGGGTGAGGGCGCGTGCCGTCCAGATGACGTCCTCCGCCTGCCGCAGCACGGTGATCGCCCGGCGCAGGTCGTCCAGCGCCTCGCGGTGATGTCCCAGCACCCACCAGGAGTAGGCACGCCGGTAGCGCACGCGCGCGCGGGTGTGCCCCGTGCCGCGCTCGATGCCCCGCTCGAACGCGGCGAGTCCCTGCCGGGTGCGGCCCGCGTGGACCAGGGCCACGCCGAGCGTGGCCAGGACGTCCGCCTCCCGCTCGGCGGAGTCCGCGCGCGCCGCCAGCGCGCGGGCGCGCCGCAGATGGTCCAGGGCGAGGCGCATGTCGCCCCAGTCCCGCTGCCAGATGCCGATCACCTGGTGGGCGACGGAGGCGTGCAGGGGCGGGGGGTCGGTGTGGAGCACTCCCTCCGCGCGGGCCAGGGCGTCGTTGGGGGCGGCGAACACCATGGGCAGCAGTTCGAGAACCGCGTCGTTTCCCGCTGTCACCCCACGGATGGTAGTGCTCCGGTCGCATGCCACACAGGGCCGGAGTCGTTTCAGGTCGTATCAAGGGGACGCCCCGTCGACGGGACGCGGACCCCGCCGGGCGGACGTCCCGAGGCGCACGTCCGCCTACGCCGAGGGCGCGCGGTCGCAACCGCACCACCCACCTCTGTCGTCGCACCACCTGTATCAGAGGAGGGTCCCGCGGGTCTGATAGACGACCATCGGGTTCAGGGGAGGACACATGGCACCACAGAGATTCCACGAGCAGTTCGATCACATCCAACGCGCGCTGCCCGGCGTGCCGTTGGCGATGGGCCCGGACGACTCCGCCGAGTTCATCTACGAGAAGGGTGTCGTCCTCGCGCGCGACGGCGAGGAGGCCCAGGTCGTCGAGGACGCCGTCCGTACGCACTTCACCGAGGCCCCCGACCTCACCCCCGACCATGTGCGCCGGGCCGGGCCGCAGGCCAACCGCTCCGGCATCACCCGGATCCAGGTCGCCGATCCCGGCCAGGGCGTGTCCGGCACGGACCGCGCCGTCGCGAGTGCCCTGCGCGCCCTGCGGGGCGCCGAGGGCCGCACGGGCCGCCGCCTGGTCAGCCGCAACCACGTGGTGTCCATCGCGGTCAACGCCTGTCCCGGCGACGAGCCGGTGCCCGCCGCCTACAACGCGACGCCCAACCCGGCCGCGGCGCAGGCCGCCCACGACCCGGCCGGCGCCGTCGGCGTGCTCGTCGTCGACACCGGTCTGATGCACGACTACCGCTCCTACCCGCTCCTCGCCCACACCGAGGGCGACGCGCAGATCCGGGAGACCGACGAGAGCGGTGTCCTCCAGCAGTACGTCGGCCACGGCACGTTCATCGCCGGGCTGGTGGCGGCCGTCGCCCCCAACACCGACATCACCGTGCGCAACACCCTCAACGACGCCGGCGCGATCCTGGAGTACGACTTCGGCGACAAGCTGTTCGAGGCCGTCGAGCAGGGCGGCTGGCCCGACATCCTCACCCTCTCCGCCGGCACCTCCAACGGCCGCGTGGACGGCCTGCTCGGCGTGGCCGCCTTCATGGAGGAACTCCGTGCGCAGCACACCCTGTTGGTGGCCGCCGCGGGCAACAACGCCAGCGCCACGCCCTTCTGGCCCGCCGCCTACGCCGCCCTGCCCGAGTACGCTGACGCGGTGCTGTCGGTCGGCGCGCTGCGCGGAGACGGCGAGTTCGGCGCCTGCTTCAGCAACCACGGGCCCTGGGTGCGGGTCTACGCGCCCGGCGAGCGTCTCACCAGCGCCCTCACCGGCTTCGCCAGCCCCGTCCCCTACGTGTACCAGCACTCCACCTACGACACCTGCCGCTACGGCTTCACCTACTCGTGCACCTGCCAGTCGCCGCGCCACACCGGGGTGCTGAGCGAGGAGCGGGCGGTCACCGCGGGCAAGCCGGACCAGGTCATGTTCGAGGGGCTGGCCTCATGGAGCGGCACCTCTTTCGCGACGCCCGTCGTCGCAGCCCTCGTCGCCGCGCACATGACGGCCAACAGCCTGACCGACCCGCGCGCCGCCGCCCGTGAACTGCTCGCCGAGAGCGCCGAATCGGCCGAGGTGCGCGGAGCCCATGTGCCGACGCTGCTGCCGGCCACCTGGACCCCGGTGGCCGTCGGGCAGCCGGCCGTCCCGGCGTGAGGGCGTCATGAGGTCCGAGGCCGGCCCCGTCACGGCGTACGATGACTTGCCGTACACAAGGGGTGGGACCGTGGACCGTAGTGAAGTCGGCGCACTCGTCCGGTCCGCCGTCGACGGCGACACGGCGGCCTGGAAGGCGATCGTGGAGGGGCTGAGCCCGCTGGTGTGGTCCGTCGTGCGAGCGCATCGGCTCTCCGACGCCGACGGGCACGAGGTGTACCAGACCGTGTGGTTCCGGTTCGCCCAGCACCTCGGGCGGATCCGCGAACCGGACAAGGCGGGTTCCTGGCTGGCGAGCACCGCGCGCAACGAGTGCCTGAAAGTGATCAAGAGCCTGCGCCGGCTCACCCCGACGGACGATCCCCAGCTGCTGGACCGGGTCAGCGAGGACCGTACGCCGGAGCAGTCGGTGCTGGACTCGGAGGAGGCGGCCGCGCAGAGTGAGCGCGTGCGCCACCTGTGGCAGGAGTTCGAGGCGCTCGGTGAGCGCTGCCGGCAGTTGCTGCGGGTGCTGATCTCCTCGCCGCCGCCCAGTTACCAGGAGGTCTCGGCCGCCCTGGGCATCGCCGTGGGCAGCATCGGACCGATGCGCCAGCGATGCCTGCGCCGCCTGAGGGCCCGACTCGACGCACGGGAAGCCCTGTGAGCCACATGGACGACGACATGGACGACGACGCCTTCGACGGCTCCTCCCCCGACGAGGGGTTGGACCAGGTGGGCCTGGAGGCGGAACTCCGCGAGGCCGCCGCGATCCTGGACCCGGTGCCGGCCGAGCTGCGCCTGCTCGCCGTCGAGGCCTACGCGCTGCACGACCTCGACGCGAAGATCGCCGAGCTGACCTTCGACTCGCTGGTCGACGCCATCCCGGTCAGAGGAGCGGTGGACGTACCGCGGATGCTCACCTTCCACACCGGCGGGCTGACCGTCGACGTCGAGGTGACACCCCGCGGCATCATGGGCCAGCTGCTGCCCCCGCAGGCCGCGTCGATCGAGGTGCTCGACGGCCCTCGCGCCGGAGCGGCCCTCACCGCGGACGACATGGGCCGCTTCACCAGCGAAGCCCGGCCCACCGGCCCTTTCGCCCTGCGCCTGCGCGCGGGCGGTGAGGTCGTGGTCACGGAGTGGATGCGCGCCTGACCCGCCGGACACCGTCCGCGGCGTGACCGGCCGGCCCGACGAGCCCGTGCCCCGGGCTGGAGCCACGTCCGGCCGACGCCCCCTGTCCCATCCGCCGAGGCGCCATGCACAGGTCAGCCGGAGACCGCGTCGACCAGTTCCGCCAGTGCCGCGGCGAGCCGGGGCAGCCCCGGACCCGCCGGGCCGCCCGGTTCGGTCATGTAGGTGTCCCTGCGGATCTCCACCATCAGCGCGGAGACCCGTGGGTCCCTCCCGTAGTACTCCAGGGGCACGTACGCCCCGCCGAACGGGCTGTCGAGTCCCGTCTCCCCGATTCCCCCGAACGCCTCACGCGCGGCGGTGAGCAGCTCGGGCGGGGTGTGGAAGGCGTCGGTGCCGAGGCAGACCGGCGGGCGTGGGCCCCCGCCGTGCAGCTCGTAGGGGAGCGGGGCGGCGGGGTAGGAGTGCACGTCGATGATCACGACCCGGCCGACGGACGCCAGCCGCTCGGTCACGGCCTCGGTCATCGCCGCCGCGTACGGCCGGAAGTACCGGGCGATCAGCGGCTCGGGGTCGGTGTCCGCGCCCCGTAGGGGGTCCCGGTGCGTGGTCCGCGTGTACACCGCGCCCATCCCCACCGAAAGCATCTCCTCGCGCTCGTCGGGGAATCGCTCCGGGTCGACGACCAGCCGCGACAGCCCGTTGACGAACCGCCACGGCGTCACCCCGGCCCGCCGCGCCGCCGTCTCGGCGATCTCCGCCGTGTGCGCGTCGGTGATGTGGTCCAGCTCCCGCTCCAGCGCCACGTCGTCCAGCACGATCCCCGCCCGCACCGCGGGGGGTATCTCCCGCGCCGAGTGCGGGACGTGCAGGATCACCGGCGAGGCACCGGCACCGGACAGGACGGTGAAGGACGGTTCGGCAGGGGTCATACGAGGGCTCCCGGAACGGATCGGCTGCGAAGTCGCCCGATCACGGTGCCACATCGCGGCCTCCGCCCCCTCAGGCACTTCGGTCCTGTCGGGCACTTCGGTCCTGTCACGCACCTCGGCCCCGCATCGCCGCCTCCGCCCCGTCACGCACCTCCGCCCCGTCACGCACCTCCGCCCCGGCCGGAGGGTGCACAGGTCGGGGCGGAGGTCCAGCGGGTGGGCGTCAGCTCAGGGAGCCGAGCAGCTCGTTCCAGGTGGCCGACGGGCGCATGACCGCCGCCGCCTTCGCCGGGTCGGGCTGGTAGTAGCCGCCGATGTCGGCCGGCTGGCCCTGGACGGCGTTCAGCTCCTCGACGATCTTCTGCTCGTTCGCCGCGAGGGACTCGGCGAACGAGGCGAAGGCCTTCGCGAGGTCGGCGTCGTCGGTCTGCCGCGCCAGCTCCTGCGCCCAGTACAGGGACAGGTAGAAGTGGCTGCCGCGGTTGTCGATGCCGCCGACGCGACGGGTCGGGGACTTGTCCTCGTCGAGGAACGTCGCCGTTGCACGGTCGAGGGTGTCGGCGAGGACCTTCGCGCGGGAGTTGCCCGTGAAGTCGGCGTACTGCTCCAGCGACGGGACGAGCGCGAAGAACTCACCGAGGGAGTCCCAGCGCAGGTAGTTCTCCTTGACCAGCTGCTGGACGTGCTTCGGCGCGGAACCGCCGGCGCCCGTCTCGAAGAGGCCGCCGCCCGCCATCAGCGGGACCACCGACAGCATCTTGGCGCTGGTGCCCAGCTCCAGGATGGGGAACAGGTCGGTGAGGTAGTCGCGCAGGACGTTGCCCGTGACCGAGATCGTGTCCTCGCCCCGGCGGATGCGCTCCACCGACAGCTTGGTGGCCTCGACCGGGTCGAGGATCCGGATGTCCAGGCCCTCGGTGTCGTGCTCCGACAGGTACGTCCTGACCTTGGCGATCAGCTGGGCGTCGTGGGCGCGGGTCTCGTCGAGCCAGAACACCGCCGGGCTGCCGGTGGCGCGGGCGCGGGTGACGGCCAGCTTGACCCAGTCGCGGATCGGGGCGTCCTTGGTCTGGCAGGCGCGGAAGATGTCGCCCTCGGCGACCGGCTGCTCCAGGACGACGTTGCCGGCCGAGTCGACCAGGCGGACCGTGCCGGCGGCCTTGACCTCGAAGGTCTTGTCGTGGGAGCCGTACTCCTCGGCCTTCTGCGCCATCAGGCCGACGTTCGGGACGGAGCCCATGGTCGACGGGTCGTAGGCGCCGTGGGCGCGGCAGTCCTCGATGACGGCCTGGTAGACGCCGGAGTAGGAGGAGTCCGGCAGCACCGCGAGGGTGTCGGCCTCCTCGCCGTCCGGGCCCCACATGTGGCCGGAGGTGCGGATCATCGCCGGCATCGAGGCGTCGACGATCACGTCCGACGGCACGTGCAGGTTGGTGATGCCCTTGTCGGAGTCGACCATCGCCAGGGCCGGCCCCTCGGCCAGCTCGGCCTCGAAGGAGGCCTTGATCGCGTCGCCCTCGGGCAGGGCCTCCAGACCCTTGAGGATGCCGCCGAGACCGTCGTTCGGCGTCAGGCCGGCTGCGGCCAGGGCCGCGCCGTACCGCTCGAAGGTCTTCGGGAAGAAGGCGCGCACCACGTGACCGAAGATGATCGGGTCGGAGACCTTCATCATCGTCGCCTTGAGGTGCACCGAGAAGAGCACGCCGTCGGCCTTGGCGCGGGCGATCTGCGCGGTGAGGAACTCGCGCAGCGCGGCCGCGTGCAGCACGGAGGCGTCGACGACCTCGCCCTCGAGGACCGGTACGGACTCGCGCAGGACGGTGGTGGTGCCGTCCTCGCCGACCAGCTCGATGCGCAGGGAACCGGCCTCGGAGATCACGGCGGACTTCTCGGTGGAGCGGAAGTCGTTCTCACCCATGGTCGCGACGTTGGTCTTGGAGTCCGACGACCAGGCGCCCATGCGGTGCGGGTGGGTCTTGGCGTAGTTCTTGACCGACGCGGGGGCGCGGCGGTCGGAGTTGCCCTCGCGCAGGACCGGGTTCACGGCCGAGCCCTTGACCTTGTCGTAGCGGGACTGGACGTCCCGCTCCTCGTCGGTCTTCGGGTCGTCCGGATAGTTGGGCAGCGCGTAGCCCTGCGCCTGGAGCTCGGCGATCGCGGCCTTGAGCTGCGGGATCGACGCCGAGATGTTCGGCAGCTTGATGATGTTCGCCTCGGGCGTCTTGGCCAGTTCGCCCAGTTCGTGCAGGGCGTCCGCGACCCGCTGGTCCTCGGTGAGGTACTCCGGGAACACGGCGAGGATGCGCCCGGCCAGCGAGATGTCCCGCGTCTCCACGGAGACACCGGCCTGCGAGGCGTAGGCCTGGACCACCGGCAGGAAGGAATACGTCGCCAGGGCCGGGGCCTCGTCAGTGTGCGTATAGATGATGGTCGAGTCAGTCACCGGGTGCTCCGCTCCACGTCTGCAACATTGCTCGACATCAAGATATCTCGTGACCGAACCGGACTCGACAGGACCCCACGGCGGCCGTTCCGTTCCGGCCGGACCGGCCGCCGCGCCCGGGGCGGTCGGGCCGGATCAGTCGTGCAGGGCCGCGGGCGGCGCCAGGTCGTCGCCCGTGCGCTGCTGCGGGATGACCACCGCGCCCTGCTGGAGCGACACGGTCCGGGCGGGCGCCGGGATGCGGATGCCCTCGGCGCGGTAGCGGCGGTGCAGGCGCTTGATGAACTCGTGCTTGATCCGGAACTGGTCGCTGAACTCGCCGACGCCCAGGATCACCGTGAAGCCGATCCGGGAGTCGCCGAAGGTGTGGAAGCGGACCAGCGGCTCGTGGTCGGGCACCGCGCCGGTGATCTCGGTCATCACCTCGGTGACGACCTCGCAGGTGACCCGCTCGACCTGCTCCAGATCGCTGTCGTAGGCGACACCGACCTGCACCAGGATGGTCAGCTGCTGCTCCGGGCGCATGAAGTTGGTCATGTTCGACTTGGCGAGCTGCCCGTTGGGGATGACGACGAGGTTGTTGGAGAGGGCACGCACGGTCGTCTGCCGCCAGTTGATGTCCTCGACGTAGCCCTCCTCGCCGCTGCTGAGCCGGATGTAGTCGCCGCGCTGCACGGTCTTGGAGGCGAGGATGTGGATGCCCGCGAAGAGGTTGGCGAGGGTGTCCTGGAGGGCCAGCGCGACGGCCAGACCGCCGACGCCGAGGGCGGTCAGCATCGGCGCTATCGAGATGCCGAGGCTCTGAAGCGCGACCAGGAAACCGAGCGCCAGGACCAGCACCCGCGTGATGTTGACGAAGATCGTCGCGGATCCGGCGACGCCGGAGCGTGCGTGGGTGACGCTCTGCACCAGCCCGGCGATCACCCGGGCCGCCGACACCGTGACCGCGAAGATCAGCAGGACGGTCAGGCTCTGGTTGACGGTGTGCTGGACCGGCTCGGTCAGCGGCAGTACGGCCGCCGCCGCCGCCCCGCCGCCCACGAGCGCCGCCCACGGCACGACCGTGCGCAGCGCGTCCACGACGACGTCGTCGCCGCTCCACTTGGTGCGCTTGGCGTGCTTGGCCAGCCAGAGCAACAGCGTCCGCGACAGGAACGCCACCAACAGGCCCGTGGCGAGAGCTGTTCCGGCGAGGACGGCGTCGTCGAGGGTCAGCGCGCGGTTCACCGGTGGCCTCCGGAGGGACGGTCCGCGGCGAAGAGGAACGCCGGGGGCCCGATGTGAAGTGTCGTCACGTGGTCACCTGCTCGATTCCGGGATGTGCGAAGTGCGGTCGCGCCCGTCCCGTGCACGGACGCGACCGCTCATCCTGCCGTATCCGGGACGGCAGTTCGTACCCGCGCCCGGCCTCAGACGATGCCTTCGGCCAGCTCCGCCTGCTCCCGGTCCGAGCCGTACGCCGCCGCCGTGGGCGTGCCGTAGGAACGACGGGCCACGAACCACCACACCGTGGCGAGGACCAGCACGACGGCGAGGGCGACGGAGGCGTAGTTCATCGTCTCCCCCGTCACCGGCGAGGACTGCGGCAGGCAGAACAGCACCGTCACACAGGCCACCCACACCACGGCGATCCACCCGATCGGCCTGCTCCACCGGCCCAGGTGCCAGGGACCCGGCTGGAAACGGTCCCCGGCGCGCAGACGCAGCAGGACGGGGATGGCGTACGCGGGCGTGATGCCGATGACGTTGATCGCCGTGACCGCGCCGTAGGCGGTCGCCGAGTACAGCGAGGGCAGGGCGAGGACGCAGGCGACGGCGACCGACAGCCACACCGCGGCGACCGGGGTCTGGGTGCGGGCGCTGACCTTGCGCCACAGGTGCGAGCCGGGCAGCGCGCCGTCCCGGCTGAACGCGAACACCATCCGGCTGGCGGCGGCGACCTCGGCGTTGCCGCAGAACAACTGGGCCACGATCACCACGAGCAGCAGCGCGCTCGCCCCGTCCGTGCCGAGACCGTCCAGCAGGATCTGCGCGGGCGGTACGCCGGTCTCGGTGGCGCGGGTGGCGTCGTAGTCCTGGATGGCGAAGGTGAGGCCCGCGAGGAGGACGAAGCCCGCTGCCCAGGACACCCAGATGGAGCGGACGATGCCGCGCGCCGCAGACACCGACGCGTTGGCGGTCTCCTCCGACAGGTGCGCCGAGGCGTCGTAGCCGGAGAACGTGTACTGGGCGAGGAGCAGGCCGATCGCCGCCACGTACACCGGGTTGTCCCAGCCGGTGTCGTTGACGAACTCGCCGAAGACGAAGGACGGCGACCGGTGGTGGTCGGGGACGATCGCCAGCGCGCCGACGATGAGCGCCACGCCCGCGAGGTGCCACCACACGGAGACCGAGTTCAGGACACTGACCAGGCGGACACCGAACAGGTTCAGCACGGCGTGCAGCAGCAGGATCGCCATGAAGATCAGCATGGTCTTCTCCGGTGTCGGCTCGAAGCCCCACTGGAGATTGGCGAATGCCCCCGCGAACAGGGCGGCGCCGTAGTCGATGCCGGCGATCGCGCCGAGCAGCCCGAGCAGGTTCAGCCACCCCGTGTACCAGCCCCAGCGGCGTCCGCCGAGCCGGTCGGCCATGTAGTACAGAGCCCCGGACGTCGGGTACGCGCTGGTGACCTCGGCCAGTGCGAGACCCACGCACAGCACGAACAGGCCGACGCCCGCCCAGCCCCACAGCATCACCGCGGGGCCGCCCGCCCCCATGCCGAAGCCGTACAGGGTCATGCAGCCGGAGAGGATCGAGATGACGGAGAAGCTGATCGCGAAGTTGCCGAAGCCGCCCATACGCCGGGCCAGCACGGGCCGGTAGCCCAGCTCGCGCAGCCGCTGTTCCTCGTCGGTCCGCGGGACGGGCGAGGGGAGCGGTGGTTCGGGAGTGGCGGACATGCGGAAGCCTCCGAAAGGTCGTCGGATGAGGTGGGGTGGCGGTTCGTCACTCGCCGGCGGGCGGCGCGGCCGCGTGACTGCGGGTGCGGGCCTGGAGGAACACCTGCGCGGCCTGGCCGTGATCGCCGGGCACGGCGGTGCGGTACGCCCAGGGCAGGGGCATGCGGTACGGGCCGATCGCGTCGAACACCCGTGCGGCGTCGGCGAATCGGTGTGCTCCCCACAGGGCGTGGGCGAGATGGTTGAGGTCGAGCGGGGAGCGCTCGGCGGCGGCACTGTGCTCGAACCAGGAGGTGTGCGCGTGCAGCGCCTCACGGGTGGCGTCCTCGGCCACCCAGTGCAGGTCGAGAGCGGCCTCCCGTCCGCCGCCGCGCCGGTAGCGTTCCACGCGGACGTACAACGGCAGGACGTGCAGCGCGGAGCCCGGCGGGGCGGCCGCGACGGCCAGGTACGCGAAGCCGGCCGCCTCCGCCAGCCGCTCGGACGCCGCTCGCGAGTACAGGAACTGGAGCATGCGGTGGTGGGCCTCCCGGTTGTGCGGGTCGCGTTCGACGGCCTCCGCCAGCAGCCCCCACGGGCCGGGCGGCAGGGCCGGGTCCGGCGGCGGCGCCCGGTGCTCCTCCCACGCCTGCTCGTGGTCCAGCTGGGCCAGGGCCAGCAGACACACCCACGGCACCGGGTCCGGCGGGGCGGCGCGGGCGGCGCCCTGGCTCATGTCCCAGGCCTCGATCCACAGCTCGTGCGTACGGCGGTGTCGCTCGCGGTGTGCGCGCAGAGCTCGCTCGACGGCGACCCGGGCCCGCATCACGGCGGCCGGCACACTGTCCGGCTCCTCGGCGAGCCAGGCCCGGATCACATCGGTCCCGGCCGCTCCAGCGGCGAGCACCTGGGTGCGCTGTGTCCACTGCCACCAGTGCGTCGTGCGCTCCAACAGGGTCCGCATCGACAACCAGCGGCCGGTGCGGACCTCCTGGAGGGCGGCCCGCAGTTCGCCGTCGTGACCCGCGGGGTCGTAGCCGGGGCGTGCTCCGTCTCTGGCCATCAGCCGCTCGCTCCTGGTCGGGGATCGGGCGTGACGGCAGGGTGGAGTAACAACAGCCCTCCTCGGGGCGGCAGATGAGGAGATCGCCTCGGTTTCGGCGGTCACTATAGGGCCCGGCCGTTGCCCGCCACACCTGTTTCCGGATCGATCCGACCATGCTTGCCGATACTGCAACTGACCGGTGATCAGCCGGTGTCCCCGTGGCCGGATCGGCGCAGGTGGGGTCCTCTTGACGGGGTGGCCGACCCGACGGCAGGCTGAGCCCGCCGATCACCGAGGAAGGGGCGTGATGACGGGTCCGGTACTCGCCGTCGACCAGGGCACGTCCGGCACCAAGGCCCTGGTGATCTGCCCCGAACGCGGCATCCTGGGAACGGGGTTCGCGGCCGTACGCCCTCGCCATCTGCCCGGCGCCCGCGTCGAGGTGGACCCGGTCGCGCTGTACGCCTCGTTACTGGACGCGGGCCGGTACGCGCTCGCCGAGGCCGGTGAACGCGTCGTGGCGCTCGGCCTCGCCAACCAGGGCGAGACCGTCCTCGCCTGGGACCCGGCGACGGGCCGCCCGCTCACCGACGCCCTCGTCTGGCAGGATCGCCGAGCCGAAACCGTCTGCCGGGAACTCGCGCCGTACGCGGCGGAGTTGCGGGAGGCGACCGGTCTGCCCGTCGACCCGTACTTCGCCGCCCCCAAAATGGCCTGGATCCGCCGTCACCTCACCACCGAGGGAGTCGTCACCACCAGCGACGCCTGGCTCGTGCACCGCCTCACCGGCGCCTGTGTCACCGACGCGGCGACCGCCGGCCGCACCCAGCTCCTCGACCTCGACCGGACCACCTGGTCGTCCCGCGCCCTCGACCTGTACGGCCTGTCCGCGGAACGACTCCCCGAGATCGTCGACAACGCCCGACCAGTGGGTGTCACCCGTGAGTTCGGGTACGACATCCCCCTCACCGGCCTCGCCGTCGACCAGCAGGCCGCCCTGCTCGCCCAGCGCGTCACCGCACCCGGCACCGCCAAGTGCACTTACGGCACGGGCGCGTTCCTCCTCGCCCCGACCGGCGAAACCCCCCGGCGCGGCACCTCCGGACTGGTCAGCTGCGTCGCCTGGCGGCTCGCCGGACGCACCGAGTACTGCCTCGACGGACAGGTGTACACCGCCGCCTCCGCCGTGCGCTGGCTCACCGACCTCGGTGTCATCGCCGGCGCCGCCGACCTCGACACCGTCGGCGCGACCGTCCCCGACAGCGGTGGCGTCACCTTCGTCCCGGCCCTCGCGGGACTCGCCGCCCCCTGGTGGCGCGGCGACCTGCGTGGCTCCCTCACCGGACTCGGCCTGGACACCACCCCCGGACACCTGGTGCGCGCCCTGTGCGAGGGACTGGCCGCGCAGGTGGTGGAACTGGCCGAGGCCGCGGCGGCCGACCTGGGCACCCCCGTGACCCTCCTGCGCGTCGACGGCGGGCTGACCCGCTCCACCCTGCTCATGCAGACACAGGCCGACCTGCTGCAACGTCCCGTCGAGGTGTCCGCCCTGCCCGACGCCACCGCCCTCGGCGTCGGCGCCCTGGCCCGCCTCGGGGCCGCCCCCGGCACACCCCTCGCCGAAACCCTCCCCGAGGGGAGGCCGTCGGCGGTGTACGAGCCCCGCGTCACGGCCGGCGAGGCGGCGGACCGCCTCGGCCGCTTCCGCGCCGCGGTCACGGCCCTGCTGGACGGCGCCCCGGCATGACGGTGACCGCCGACGGCCCCCTGCCCACCGCCCCCTACGACGTCGCGATCGTCGGCGCCGGGGTCGTCGGCTGCGCCATCGCCCGCGAACTGGCCCGTTACCCCCGCCTGAAGGTGGCCCTCGTCGAGGCCCAGGACGACATCGGTCAGGGCACCTCGAAGGCCAACACCGCGATCCTGCACACCGGCTTCGACGCCGTCCCCGGCTCCCTGGAGGCGAGGCTCGTCCGCGAGGGCGCCCGCCTGCTCACCGCGTACGCCGCCGAGTCCGGCATCCCCGTCGACCCGGTCGGCGCGCTCCTCGTGGCCTGGGACGCGGGACAACTCGCCGCCCTGCCCCGCCTCGCGGAGAAGGCCGAACACAACGAGTACCGCGACGCCCGCCTCCTCGTCCCGGCCGAACTCTACGAAAGGGAACCCCGCTTGGGGCCCGGCGCGCTCGGCGCCCTGTACGTGCCCGGCGAGAGCGTCGTCTGCCCGTGGACGACCCCGCTGGCGTACGCCACCCAGGCGGTCCGGCACGGAGTGGACCTCCACCTCGGCTCCCGCGTGGAACAGGTGAGCCGGCGGGACGGCGTGCACGCGCTCGGCACCGGCCGGGGCCCCCTGCGTGCCCGCCGCCTCGTCAACGCGGCCGGACTGCACGCCGACACCCTCGACCGCCGGCTCGGCCACGACGACTTCACCGTCACCCCGCGCCGCGGCCAGCTCATCGTCTTCGACACCCTCGCCCGCCACCTCGTCCGCCACATCCTGCTGCCCGTCCCCACCGCCGTCGGCAAGGGCGTCCTCGTGGCCCCCACCGTGTACGGCAACGTCCTGCTCGGTCCCACCGCCGAGGACCTCGACGACAAACGGGCCACCGGATCCACCGCCGAGGGCCTCACCGCCCTGCGCGCCCAGGGCGCCCGCATCCTGCCCGATCTCCTCGAGGAGGAGGTCACCGCCGTCTACGCGGGCCTACGCGCCGCCACCGAACACGAGGACTACCGCATCACCGCCCACCCCGCCGACGGATCCGTCACCGTCGGCGGCATACGCTCCACCGGCCTCACCGCGTCCCTGGCCATCGCCGCCCACGTCACCGTCCTGCTGGCCGACGAGACCGGCCTCGACCTCGGCCCCGCCCGGCCCCTGGCGCCGGTTCGCATGCGCGATCCCCGTCCGAGCGCCGACCGCATCGCCGCCGACCCCGAGTACGGCGACCTCGTCTGCCACTGCGAGCACGTCTCACGCGGCGACATCCGCGACGCCCTCACCGGCCCGGTCCCCGCCCGTACCCTCGAAGGCCTACGCCGGCGCACCCGCGCCGGCGCGGGCCGCTGCCAGGGCACGTTCTGCGGGCCCACGCTCCGTGCTCTCCTGGCGGACGCGCCGGCGCCGAGGCCGTCCCTCCTGGTGGGGGAGGCGAGGGGGGTATGACGGTGGTGGGCGGTTTCGGTGTCGTGGGGTCGGGTGTCGGCGGAGGCGGCCGGGGTGTCTGTCGCGGGGCTGCTGTCCGGGTCGCGTCGGCCGAGGCGCCGGTGCCGGGGCCGGCGTGCCTGCCGGGGAAGGTGTCGCGGGTATGACGGTCGCGCGTGAGGTCGACGTCCTGATCGTCGGCGCCGGCCCCGCCGGACTCGCGGCCGCAGCCCGCCTCGCCGCGGCGGGAGCCGGCAGGGTCGAGGTACTGGACCGGGAACCGGAGCCCGGCGGGGTACCCCGCCACTGCGATCACGGCGGCTACGGCACCCTTGTGCATCCCCTGACCGGCCCGGCGTACGCCCGCCTGCTGGTCACCGCGGCCGCTCGGGCCGGCGCCACCGTCCGCCCCGGAATCACCGCCTCGGACTGGGCCGGCCCCCTGTCCCTGCACACCGTGAGCCCCGACGGCCCCGAGATCCTCACCGCACGCGCGGTCGTTCTCGCCACCGGCGCGCGTGAACGCCCGCGTGCCGCCCGCCTGGTTCCCGGCACCCGCCCGGCCGGCGTCTACACCACCGGCGAACTCCAGCGGGCCGTCCACCTCCACGGGCAGCACATCGGCACACGCGCGGTGGTCGTCGGCGCCGAGGACGTCTCCTACACGGCGGCCGGCACCGTCCGGGCGGCGGGCGCCACCGTGGTGGCGATGCTGACGGAGCACACCCGCCCGCAGACCGCTCCGGCACGCGCCGCCGGCTCCCGGCTGCGCCACGGCGTTCCGCTCCTCACCGACACCACGGTCGCCGAACTCCTCGGGCACGGACGCCTGTCGGGCGTACGCGTCCGGCGCCGGGACGGCCGGACGGCCGTACTGCCCTGCGACACCGTCGTGTTCACCGGCGACTTCGTCCCCGACCACGAACTGGCCCGCCGCGCAGGCCTGACCCTCGACCCCGGCACCCGCGGCCCCGCCGTCGACGGCGCCCTGCACACCTCTCGTCCGGGCCTCTTCGCCGCCGGGAGCCTCCTGCACCCCGTGGAGAGCGCGGCGACGGCGGCCCACGAGGGCGTCCACGCGGCCCGCGCCGTCCTGGACCACCTCGAGGGCACCGCCCGCCCGCCCGCCGTCCCCCTGTCGGTCGCCCCGCCCCTGCGCTGGATCGCCCCGAACCGCGTCACCCCGTCCGACCGGCTCCCGTACGTCCTGCGCACGACGACGGAACTCACCCGCCCGGTCCTGTACGTCACCCAGAACGGCCGTGTCCTGCACCGTGAGCGGCTCCGGACCGCACAGCCGAACCGCACCCTGCGCCTGCCCGCCGCATGGACCCACCGCGTCGACCCCGCCGCCGGGCCGGTCCGGGTGGCGGTCGGCTGATCAGGCGGGGGCGCCCGCCCGGTCCAGCAGCGCCGTCATCTCGGCGACCGGCAACAGGGGGTTGGCGGCGGCGGCACTGCCCGCCTGAGGGTCGTCCAGCAACTCGACGAGCCTGCCCACCGGCAACCTCCGGTCCCACGCCGCCGCCGCGCGGACGAACGCGTCCGGGTCCCGGCTCAGCCGCTCCACCAGCTCGGGCGTCGCCGAGGGGTCACGCAGCGCGAGTGCGCGCTCGCGTGGATCCGCCGCGTCGGCGCACCGCTCCGCCAGCCCCGCCGAGGGGAATCCGGGCCGCGCGACCAGCATGCCGACGGCCCGGTGCGCGCCGTGCAGGTACAGGTCGAGCAGCAGTTCCGGCGGCGCCTTCGGATGCCGCTCGGCGAGCAGCAGTCGTACGGCGAAGTCCTCGTCCCCGGCGAGGAGCCCGACGCAGTCGTCCGGCAGTTCGGCGCACGCCGCGGCACTGCGGCGCAACCACGTGTGGGCCGAGTGGGCGCAACGGCGCAGCAACTCCCCGTCGGCACGGCCCCGCCACACCCACACCAGCGTCTCCAGCCGGTCCTCCGCTGCCACCTTCCAGTCGATCGCCGCGCGTTGCTCCTCGTCGAGTTCGGGGCGGGCGGACACCGCGAGGCGTACGGCCGGGTCCTGGTGCCGGGCCAGCGTGGCGGCGAGGTCGGCGGGGAACGTGGGATTGCCCACGAGCCGCGCCAGACGCGTGCCCTCCGCGAGCAGACGTTCGGCGAGGCCGCGCTCCAGCCTGCCGTGGGCGAGGACCTCCCAGAGCCAACAGTGGTCCTCGCGTGACTCGACCAGCCAGGAGGTGCGCTCCTCGTCGTCCGCCATGACCTGGAGCGCGGCCGCCGTACGCACCTGCGGGTCCGGGTCGTCGAGCAGGGCCCCGCGCACCTCCGGCGCCAGCTGGTCCCAGATCCTGCGGCAGGCCGCGAGCCGGAACCGCGGGTCCTCGTGACCGGCGAGCGGCAGCAGGACGTGGGCGGGTGTGGAGGGCGCGTTCGCCGTCTCGTACCGGACATTGGTGTCGTCATGGGCCAGCAGCCGCTCGTAGGCCCGGTCGGGGAGCGGCGGCGCGGTCGTGGCGTACGGCTGCGGACCGCAGGCGACGAGGATCGCGTCCGAGGCCGGGCCGTCCAGGAGGCGGGCCCGCAGCGCGGGATCGGCGCCCGCGCTGTCCGCCAGCGCGGCCCGCACCCGCCGGTCGGGATGCGCGAGGAGGGCCTCCGCCACCTCGTCGGGCACCGACGCGCGCCAGGTCAGCCGGGCCACCGTGGACCAGTCGTAGTCGAGTTTCAGCAGGCGCAGGAGGACGGCCGCCGGAGCCGCCGGGTTACTGGCCAGGCCTGGTAGCGCGTCACGTGCCGCCATGGATGTCGGTTCCCCCCGTCGTCGGACTGCGGGGACAGTGTGCCTGACGGGGGGGTGCGGCGCCGGGGCAGGGCGGCGGGGAGCGGACCGTCCGTCCGATCACCGTGCGAACGTCAGTGGATCACGGTGGGACCGCCCGGTCATGTTGACCTCAACTCTGGTCGAGGTCCTACGGTCCTCTTCATGAGCATGGAGACCACCGCCTGGACGCAGCTGTACAGCGTCATGAACGCCCGGCACGAACGCCGCCCCTTCAACCGCGCGACGTTGCGCCGCATCGGCGCCTTCGCCCGCCCGCACCGCCGCCGCATCGCCGCCTTCGTCCTGATCGGCGTGGTGACCGCGCTGTTCGCGGTGGCCACCCCCGTCCTCGCGGGCAGGGTCGTCAACACGATCGTGTCGCAGCACGGCGAGTCCTCGACCGTCGTCCGGCTGGCGCTGCTCATCGCGCTGATCGCCGTGCTGGAGGCGGTGTTCGGCATCCTCGGCCGCAGACTCTCGGCGACGCTGGGGGAGGGGCTCATCCTCGATCTGCGCACGACGGTCTTCGACCACGTGCAGCGGATGCCGGTCGCCTTCTTCACCCGCACCCGTACCGGGGCGCTCGTCTCCCGGCTCAACAACGACGTGATCGGCGCCCAGCGCGCCTTCAGCAACACCCTGTCCGGCGTGGTCAGCAACCTGGTCACGCTGGTTCTCACCCTGGCCGTCATGCTCACCCTGTCCTGGCAGGTCACCCTGCTCGCCCTCGTACTGCTGCCGGTGTTCGTGGTGCCCGCCCGCCGCATGGGCCGCCGGATGGCGGAGATGCAGCGCGAGGCGGCCACGCTCAACGCGGTGATGGGCACCCGCATGACGGAACGGTTCTCCGCGCCCGGCGCCACCCTGGTGAAACTGTTCGGCCGTCCCGAGCAGGAGTCCGCCGAGTTCGCCGCGCGCGCCGCCCAGGTCCGCGACATCGGCGTCCGCACCGCCACCGCCCAGTCGGTGTTCATCACCGCCCTCACCCTGGTCTCGGCCCTCGCTCTCGCCCTCGTCTACGGCCTCGGCGGCCGACTCGCCCTGGACGGCGCCCTGGACCCGGGCGCCGTCGTCGCCCTCGCCCTGCTCCTGACCCGCCTCTACGCCCCCCTCACCGCGCTCGCCGGAGCCCGCGTCGAGGTGATGAGCGCACTCGTCAGCTTCGAACGTGTCTTCGAGGTGCTCGACCTGGAGCCGCTCATCGAGGAGAAGCCCGACGCCCGTGAGGTGCCAGAAGGCCCGGTCTCCGTCGAGTTCGACGACGTCCGCTTCGGCTACCCGTCGGCCGACAAGGTCTCCCTCGCCTCCCTGGAGGAGGTCGCCACCCTCGACACCCGCGACGGCGCCGAAGTCCTGCACGGCGTCTCCTTCCGCGCCGAACCCGGCCGGACGGTCGCCCTCGTCGGCTCCTCCGGCGCCGGCAAGTCGACGATCGCCCAACTCCTGCCCCGCCTCTACGACGTCGACGAGGGCGCCGTCCGCATCGGCGGCGTCGACGTGCGCGACCTGAGCGCCCGTTCCCTGCGCGCGACGATCGGCATGGTCACCCAGGACGGTCACCTCTTCCACGACACCGTCCGCGCCAACCTCCTCCTCGCCGGTCCCGAGGCCACCGAGGAGGAACTCTGGGACGCCCTGCGCCGCTCCCGCCTCGACGACCTGGTCCGCTCCCTGCCCGACGGCCTCGACACGGTGGTCGGCGAGCGCGGCTACCGCCTGTCCGGCGGTGAACGCCAGCGCATGACCATCGCCCGCCTGCTGCTGGCCCGCCAGCGGATCGTCATCCTCGACGAGGCCACCGCCCACCTCGACAACACCTCCGAGGCGGCCGTCCAGGAGGCGCTCACCGAGGCGCTCCAGGGCCGTACGGCCGTCGTCATCGCCCACCGCCTGTCCACCGTGCGGGCCGCCGACCTGATCCTGGTCGTGGAGTCCGGCCGGATCGTGGAACGCGGCACGCACGAGAACCTGCTGGCGGCGAACGGCCGGTACGCGGAGCTGTACCGGACCCAGTTCGAGAAGCCGGGGACGGCGGTGACGACGCCGGCGTGAGGCGGCGTGGGGAGGGACGAGACGGAGTGGACAGGGCCCCGGACGGACGGTGTGGGCGGGCCCGACGGCGCTGGCGGCGCGGGGCCGCCCGACGGTGCCCGGCGAGTCGGGGTGCCCGGTCGCTCGGCGGGGCCGGGCCGCTCAACCGCGCGGGACCGTCTCATGCGGCGCTTCTCCGGGTGACTCTGCCTCGCCGCGCCGGACGGCTCGGCCCGCGCCCGGACACCGAGTCCGCGCCGGACCCCTCGGCCGCGCCGGACGGTCATGCCCGGGCCGTTGGCGGCGACGACCGGACGATGCTCGCCCACTCGGCCCGCTCGAGGTGCTGCCCGAGCCCGATCCACCCCACGAGAGCGGCGGGGGAAGGGGTGACGTCCATGAACAGACCGCAGGCCCGGGCCGACACCCGGCGCACGGTGAACAGGTCAGTCGAGCGCCCACTCATGGCCGCGGCCATGAGTGGGCTCCATCGCCCGGTCCCCGCCGCCTCCGCCCGGCCCGGAGTCGTCCACCGGCCCGGTCCGGGACGCCGGACCCGTCGCCCGCCGCTTCGCCTGGTGGCGCGACGACCCCCATCCGGCGACCCGGCCCGCGATCGAACGCCTGGCGGCGTTGTACCAGGGGACGGCTGAGGCACGTGCCGGGGTGCGTTCACGCAGCATGCCGCGGAGCACGGCGGCGAGTCATTCCTCCAGGCGGACCGGCATCAGGATCGAGAACGTCTCCTCGTCGTCGGGGCGGCGGATCGCGATCGGCGCGGTGGGGGCGTCGACTTCCAGGACCAGTTCGTCACGGGCCCCGGCCGTCAGCGCTTCCAGCAGGAATTGACGGTCGACGGCGATCCGGTCCGGGCCCTCTTCGCCCTCCGCACAGACGGTGACCGTGCCGTCGTCCGTCACCCTGAGGACGCTGAGGTCCCGGCCGCCGGCCTCCGCGGTGCGGAGGGGCCCGTTCTCCAAGGCGTTCCGCAAAGCCGCCACGTTCACGAGGGCGCGGCGGCCGCCGGGCAGCGGGAGGAGACGACGATAATCGGGAAAGTCGTGGTCGAGGCACTGGCCGGCCACCTGCCGGTCCCCGGCCTCCAGTGTGACGCGGTCACCGTCGACGGAGAGCCGCACGGGGTCCTCGCCGTCCAGTAGCGCCCGCATCGCGTCGATGACCGGCGTGGGCACGATGGCCTGCACGGCACTCGCGTGGTCCCCGGTGAAGCCGACCTGGGCCACGGCCATGCGATACCGGTCGGTCGCCACGGCGTGGAGCCGTGCGCCCTCGATGTCGAACAGGACGCCGCCGAGCATCGGCAGCTCCGGATCGGTGCTCGCCGCGAAGCGGACGGCGGCCAGGGTGGCTGCCAGTCGAGGCGCGGCGACGGACAGCCGGATGGTGGCGCGGAGCGAGGTCATGGGGTTCTCCCTGTCGTCGAGTTGTGCTCGGAGTGCGGAGAACTCGCCGCGGGCGTCTGACAGTCCCTGTTCGAGGCGGCGCAGATGCGACTCGAGGAGCTTTCGGACGAGGCCGGTGTCCGCACCGGACCAGCCGGCCAGCACCAGCCGGATGTCCGCCAACGGCATCCCGGCCCGCCGCAGGCGGACCAGCAGCCGCGCCTCGTCCAGCTGCTCGGGTTCGTACCAGCGGTAGCCGCTCACCGGGTCCACCCAGGCCGGCACCAGCACACCCGCACGGTCGTAGAACCTCAGGGCACTCACGCCCAGCCCGCTGTCCCGGGCCACCTCGCCGATACTGCGCATCTCGCTCTCCACAACCGGGACTCTCGCCCCTCGACCATGTCGAGGGTCAACCGGGCCGGACCACCACCCGACGAACGCCTCACCGCTTTCCACCACCGGCAGCACGCGGAGCGTGGAGACGCTGCGACGGACGGGGAAGCGGTGTTCGGCCAACTCGTGGCTGAAGGTGCGTCCGGCGTCTTCGAGCTCGGTCAGGCGCTCCGGCACGACGGTGCCCCCTCCGCGAAGCCGAGCCGCGCAGGCCGGCGCGGCGCCCCGCGCGTGACGGGCGAGGTGCCTGATGTGAGCACGCGAACGCGGCGCCGCCGGCACCGGAGCCCTCACCGCGCATGTCGGGCGGCGGTCGGCATCCGGTCCGTCCGCGCCCGGGCGGACCGGGCGGGCCGCAGAGGGGCCGCGGCGGGGACGAAGAAGTCGAAGGCCCGCGTGAACCGTTCGGCAGGACGAGGAGTTCGGCATCGCCCCGGCCGTCCGGGTGCGGTCGGCGGACGTGACCGCCTCGTCGAGGAGCAGCGGCCGACCGGGCCTGTGGACACTGCGGTGACAGGCCTGGCACGTCCTCGGCGTCGGCCGGCGCCACACGGGCCGACGGGTCGGCCGTCCCGTGACGGCCCGCGAACGCCGGGCAACCGCCCCGACCGGTGCGCCGCCCGTGCCGACGGGCGGGCAGGGCGCCGGGCCCGCTGCGGGGCCCCGGCCCGGCCCGCGGTTCAGGGCCTCCCCGCCGCGCCCGGGGTCACGAGCCCGCAGTCGTAGGCAAGGATCACCGCCTGGATCCGGTCGCGCAGACCGTACTTGGCGAGGATGTGTGCCACATGCGTCTTGACGGTCGTCTCCCCGATGCCCAGGGCCTGGGCGATCTCCGCGTTCGACAGGCCCCGGCTCAGGGCACGCAGCACGTCGAGCTCCCGGGAGGTCAGGGCGTCCAGGCGCGCCGGCACCGCCGGCTCGGCTTCCGAAGACATCGCGGCGAACCGCGTCAGCAGCCGTTGGGTGACCCGGGGGGCGAGCACGGCGTCGCCGGCCGCCACCGTACGGATGGCGCCCACCAGCGAATCGGCCGGGCCGTCCTTGACCAGGAAACCGCTCGCGCCCGCCCGCAGCGCGTCCACGACGTGCGCGTCGAGATCGAACGTGGTCAGGACGATGACCCGGCTGGGCGACCCCGACTCCGACAGCAGCCGTGTGGCCTCCACACCGTCCATGTGCGGCATCCGGATGTCCATGAGCACGATGTCGGGGGTCAGCCGACGGGCTTCCTCGACGGCGCCGTGGCCGTCGGACGCCTCGCCGAGGACGGTGATGTCGGGCTCCGCTTCGAGGATGAGCCGGAACCCCGTCCGGATCATGGGCTGGTCGTCGACCAGCAGAACGCTAATGGGCTGCATACCGTGGGTTTCCCTCGTGCTGTGCGGTGGTGTCGCCCGGCTCGGGCAGGGGCAGGGGCAGCGTGGCGTGCACGCAGTAGCCGCCCCCCGGCCGCGCGCCCGTGTACAGGGTGCCGCCGACCGCGGAGACGCGCTCACGCATCCCCAGCAGGCCGTGACCGGCGCCGGCCGGCACCGTCGGCGGCCGGTGCGGACGGGCGTCGTCGCGGGGGCCGTCGTCGCAGACCCGCACGACGAGCCGGCCACCGCTCCCGTCCCAGTCGAGACTCACACCCGTGCGGGTGGGGCCGGCGTGCTTGAGGGTGTTGGTCAGTGCCTCCTGGACCACGCGGTACACCGTGAGGTGCGCGCCCGCCGGCAGGACGACCGGAGTCCCGGTGGTGCGGTGGTCGACGTCCAGGCCGGTGGCACGGACCGAGTCGATCAGCTCGGGAAGGGCGTCGACGGTCGGCTGGGGCGGTTGGCGCGTGGGGTCGTCGTCGGCGTCCTCGTCGGTGCGCAGCACACTCAGCAGCCGGCGCAGCTCGGTGACGGTGTCCCGCCCCGTCTGTTCGATCGTCGCGTGCAGTTCGTGGGCCTTCTCGGGGGAGCGGTCCTGGACCCGGTCGGCCGCGATGGTCTGGACGACCATCAGGCTGACGTTGTGCGCCACGATGTCGTGCATCTCCCTGGCGATGCGGGCCCGCTCCGCCATCACGGCCGCACGTGCGTTGGCCGTCTGTTCCCGTTCCAGGGCGGCGGCGCGTTCCACCGCCTCGTTGCGCATCGCCGTCCGGGCCCGCACCAGAAGGCCCAGCGCCCATGCCGTCAACAGGAGCAGGGCGTCCACCAGGAAGGTGGCGATGCGGTCCCCGGCGGAGGCGAGCAGCGCTTCGACGAACGCGTGCACCGGAATGAGCAGGGCCGTCGCCGTCGTGACCCGCGGCTCGCACCGTACGGAGGTGAGGAAGACGGCCGTGGCCACGCCGAGGTAGGCCGGGCCGATCGAGGTGCCGTCGGGGCCGGAGAGGTCGGGAATGTACGACAGGCCCTGGAGGGTGCTGGTGGTGGCCGCCACGATCAGCGGACTCGCCCACGGGATGCGGTGGTGCAGGGCGATGGGCAGGGCGGAGAGCAGGATGAGCGCGAACCACCAGGCGTCCGGGCCGCGCAGCTCCGGCCCGTCCGCGGGAATCACGCCGGGCAGGGCCAGACAGCCCGCCGCCACCAGTGCCGCCAGACTCGTGTCGGCCAGGGCGGCAGGTATGCGACGCCCTGCGAACGAGTCCATCAGTTTCATGCCCCAACCGTAGACGGCCCCTCGTCGGCCGCGGCTCTGCCTCGAGGCGGATGTGCCCGGGCAGACCTCCTCCCCGCCACCTCCTCCGCAAGGAGGAGACCCGCGCGCGGGGGTGCCGCGGCACGACCGCTCCCGCTCGTCCGCACGCAGGACCCCCGTGCCCGCCTCGCCCGGGTGGAGGAGCGCGGACTTCACCGCGGGGAAGGAGGCCGCGGGCCGACACCTCGGCTGAAGTGGAGTTCTCACACCCCATCCCGCTGCGAGGACTCCATGGTCAGGCTGCACAGCCGCGACGAGCCGACCGCCGTTCCGGTCACCACCGGAAGCGCCGTACGACTGACGCAGGTCACCAAGTACTACGGGAGCGCGGCCTCCGGCGTGGCGGCCCTGGACCAGGTCAGCGCCGGCATCATGCCCGGTACCTTCACGTCCGTCATGGGGCCCTCCGGTTCCGGCAAGAGCACGTTCCTGCACTGCGCCGCCGGTCTCGACCGGCCCACGTCCGGCACGGTGCAACTGGGCGGGCAGGACCTGGCCGGGCTCGACGAGACGCAGTTGACGGAACTGCGCCGGACCCGCGTCGGATTCGTCTTCCAGGCGTTCAACCTGCTGCCGTCCCTCACCGCGGCCGAGAACATCACCCTCCCCCTCCGGCTGGCGGGGACGCGCGCGGACGACGGCTGGGTGCGTGACGTCACCGAGCGAGTGGGGCTGTCGGGGTTGCTGAAGCGCAGGCCCGCGGAGCTGTCGGGAGGGCAGCAGCAGCGCGTGGCCATCGCACGGGCCCTGGTCACCCGGCCGGAGGTGCTGTTCGCGGACGAGCCGACCGGGGCCCTGGACCCCGACACCGCCCTGGAGATCCTGTCGCTCCTGCGCCAGACGGTCACCGACCTGCACCAGACGGTCGTGATGGTCAGCCACGATCCCGTGGCGGCGGAGCACAGCGACCACGTGCTGTTCCTGCGGGACGGACGCATCGTGCGGCATCTGGACAGGCCGACCGCCGAGCAGGTCAGGCACATCATGTCCGGACTGCGGAGGACCTCGTGATGCTGCGGCTGGGACTGTCGACCCTGCGGGCACGTCGGGGAGCCTTCGTCGCCACCTTCCTCGCCCTGTTCCTGGGCGCCACGGTGATCAGTGCCTGCGGCGTGCTCCTGGAATCCGGACTCCGCTCCACCCTGCCGCCCGAACGGTACGAGAAGGCCGCGGTGATCGTCTCCGGCGAACAGAAGGTCACATTCGACGTGAGGTCCGCCGACGGATCGGCCTACGAGAGCGGGCAGCCGCTGTCCGAGCGAGCCCTGCTCCCCCGATCGACAGCGGAACGGATAGCCGCCGTCGACGGGGTCGGGTCCGTGGTCGCGGACCGCGGGGCCACGGTCCGCGTGCTCGCCGACGGACACGCCGTCACGGGCCGCAACGGCGGCTCCCCCCAGGCGCACACCTGGGAGAGCCTCGCACTGGGCGGCTTCCGCCTCACCGAGGGACGCGCGCCGCGAGGCAGCCGGGAGGTCGTCCTGGACACCGACCTCGCCGCCAGAGCCGGCGTCCGGCCCGGGGGCACCGTCAAACTCATGACCTCCTCCACCCCGCGTACGTACGGCGTCGTCGGGCTGGTCGCGCTCGACGACGGACGCACCCCCCGCCAGTCGGTGCTGTTCGTCACCGACGCCGCCATGGACCGCCTCGGCGGCGCCTCCGACGGCGTCCGCGCCTTCGGTGTCCTGACCTCGCCGGACGCCCCCACGGAGCAGGTGGCCTCGGCCATCGAGAAGGCTCTCGCCGCGCAGCCGGCCGTCGTCGAGACCGGTGCGGGGCGCGGCAGGGCGGAGTTCGACGACATCGCCGTCGGCGCCGCCAACCTCGTCGAACTCGCCACCGCGATCGGCGGCAACGTACTGCTCGTGGCGGTCTTCGTCCTGTACGCCACCATCTCGCTGGCCATCCTGCACCGGCGCCGGGAACTGGCGCTCCTGCGGGCCGTCGGCACCACCCCGCGTCAGCTGCGCCGCATGGTCGTCGCCGAAACGGTCGTGGTCGCCCTGGCCGCGGGAGTCGCCGGCTGCCCGGCCGGCGCC
This sequence comes from Streptomyces sp. NPDC033216, assembly GCF_055577115.1. NCBI lineage: Bacteria > Bacillati > Actinomycetota > Actinomycetes > Kitasatosporales > Streptomycetaceae > Streptomyces > Streptomyces sp. NPDC033216. The sequence continues at coordinate 223,729 of NZ_JBVIQK010000003.1, forward strand.
GGAGCGGTCCACTGGCTCAGCGGCCAGTTCGCCGGGCACGGCATCGTCCCTCCCGACTTCCGGCCGACCCTGGGGCCGCTGCCGTTCCTCGCAGCGATCGCCGCGACCGTGCTGACCGCGCTGACAGCGGTGTTCTTCGCCTCCCGCCGCACCACCCGCATCCGTCCGACGGAAGCCCTCGGCGAGGCCGCGGCCGAGCCCACGCGCCTGGGACGCGGGCGCACCGTCACCGGCTGCGTGCTGCTGGCCCTGGCGGCCGCCGTCAGCGGCCTCGGTCTCGGCATGCGCACCGACTTCCTCACCCTCGTCGGGCTGGCCAACTCCCTGGTCCTCGTGCTCGTGATCGCGGTGGCGGTACTCGGCCCGGCCCTCACCCGCGCGGCGATCCGGATCCTGGCCCCAGCCCTGCGCGGGACCGGCGTCACCGGTTGGCTGGCCACGGCGAACGCGCGCAGTCAGGCCACCCGCACCGCGGGGGCCGTCACCCCTCTCGTGCTGGTCGTCGCCTTCGCGGCCACGGTGGTCTTCACCCAGACCACGCAGCTGAAGGAGTCCGCCGACCAGATCCACGCCGGCACCGTCGCCGACCACGTCCTGACCGCGCCGTCCGGCGTTGCACCCGAAGTGGCCCGGCGGGCCGGCGACTTGCCGGGGGTGCGCGCGGCCACCGGAATCGTGCGCTCCAAGGTGGTGGGAGTGGGCTCCCTGCTCGGAGAGGAGCAGGCGGTCTCGCTGAGCGCCCAGGGCGTCCAACCGCGAGCCGCGGCCGCCACCATGGACCTGGGCGTGACGCGGGGGGACCTGGCACAGCTGTCCTCCGGCACGGTGGCCGTCAGCACGACCACCGCCTCCTGGCTGGGCATCGGCGTCGGAGACCGGGCACGGCTGCGTCTCGGGGACGGTACGGCCTTCACCGGCCGGGTGATCGCCGTCTACGAGCGGGGATTCGGGTTCGCGGACATCACGTTCGACCACGACCTGCTGCTGGCGCACACCACCGACCGCCTCGACCAGTCCGTGCTGGTCCGGTCGGAGTCCGCAGGGCCGGACCCGGCCGGAGCGCTCTCGGCGCTCGCCGCCGACTATCCCGGCACGTCACTGAACGACGGGCTGGCGACCGACGCGCAGGTGGCCGAGCAGCGCGCGACGGCCTGGGTCAACTATCTCGTCGTCGCCATGATCATCGCCTATACGGCGATCACGGTGGTCAACACCCAGGCCATGAACACCGCAACCAGGCGCCGTGAGTTCGCCCTGCTGCGGCTGAGCGGAACCACTCGTCGTCAGGTGATGGCCATGATGCGCCGCGAGAGCCTGACGGTGGCCGTGGTGGGAGTCCTGCTCGGAACCGCTCTGTCGGTCTTCCCCCTGGCGCTGGTCGCGACGGCCGTGAACGGGACGATGTGGCCGTCCGTCTCCGTGCCCGGATACCTGGCGATCGTCGGCCTGACGGCCGCGCTGGCCGCGGCCGGCGCGATGGTGCCCGCACGCCTGCTGCTGAGGGCCCGTCCGGTGGAGGCCGTCGGGATGAAGGAGTGACGGCGGATCCTGCGACCACCCCTCCCCGCCCGGCCGTCGGGGAGACCTCGGTGCGCGGGGAGACCTCGGTCCTCGGCGGCGGACGGCTGCTCGGTGCTCCGGCGTACGAGGATCGGCGGCGCCCGCTCACCGAGTTCCGGTGGCGTCACCCACGACGGGATCGGCGGTCACGACCGAAGCTGACAACTCGCTGATCATCACCTGTTCGTAGCGTTGCTGACCCGCACCGACGCGCGGAGGGTTCGCTGTGTGGACACGTGAGGCGTGGCTGTCGTCCTCTCTCGCTGACGTCGACCAGTCGCACCTTGTCGACCTGTAGAGGGGCGTGTGGCGGCGTGAGTGTCGGGGGTGCGCCGGTGATGCGGAGGGCACGCTGGGGCATGACGAGAACCCTGGGGATCTTCGCCGTGCAGTTGTCCACGAGGTGGCGCCGACCTGCGGGGTGATGCAGATGCATCCGTGACTGACGAGCGCGGATGGGTCTTTCCCAGGAGCGCGCGAAGGATTGTCGGCGCGCTGTCGGGGCGCCGCCCGAGCGGTGCCCCGACAGGTCCCGGTCAGACGCGGCGGCGGGTGAAGCGCTGGTTGGGGTTGCCGCTGTAGGTGTACTGGGAGATGCGGGCGCCGTCGGCGGTGGAGTACTCCCAGACATCCAAGGCCAGGCCGGACTCCCGGTTGACGAGGCTGATCACGCCTCCACCGTGGTCGACCACGTGCCACTGCTGGCTGATGGCGCTGGCTTCGGCCTGCTGGACGATATCCGCGCCGGTCGCGGTGCCCGTGGGCTGGAGGAACAGGCCACTGTGCAGCGCCTTGACGCGGACGTGGCCGTCGCCGGCGTCGACGAACTCGAATCGCTGGTTGGGGCGACTGCTGGCGGTTCGCTGGACGAGTTGTGCGCCGGCGGCGGTGGAGGCACCGTTGATCTCGGCGGCCTTGCCGCTGTGCTGGGCCAGCAGGGTGTAGAGGCCCGGGCCGCCGGGGGAGTCGCCCAGCTGGGCTTCCCACCTGGTGTTGGACCCGGACGCGTCGGCCGGGAGCCGGTCCCGTGCGGCGGTGTCGCCGTACATGCTCCAGCGGGCCCAGTCGACGACGGTCCTGGGAAAGCGCTGGTCGCTCCAGAAGCTGGTGTGGCTGCCGCCGACGAAGGTGAGGAACGCCTTGGGCCAGGTGATCTCCGAGTACGCCTGCCGGGCCGAGGAGTACTGCGTGGTCGAGTCCCGGTCGCCGTGGACGAACAGGACCTTGGCCGAGACCGAGCCGGACGGGTTGCCCATGTCCACGCAGGACTGGGGGTTGGCGGAGATGATCCGGCTGTCGGGCCAGGAGGTCAGCAGACCGTGGGTGACCATGCCGCCCAGGGAGTGGCCCGAGACGCCGACGCCGATCCCGGTGTTGATGTGCCCGGCCAGCGGTCCGCTCGCGTTGAGCGCGAGGGTGTTGGTGAGGATCTGCGAGACGTCCTTGGAGGTGTTGCCGTTGTTGACGTCGGTGAAGTTGTGGTTGAAGTGCGGGGCGGGGACGATGAAGCCCGCCGAGGCCAGGGCCCGGATGATGAACAGGGAGTTCTGCGGGCTGCTTCCGTAGCCGTGGGTGAAGTTGTGGACGGGGAAGACACCGCCGGCGACCGGCGCGTCCGTCACCGGGCCGCCGCCGGCGGTGCCGGTGGCCGGGTAGTAGACGTACGTGGTGCACGGGCGGCTGCCGCGGGTCCAGTTGTACCGGCGCACGCCGACCGCGAACGGCGTGGTCGGCGCGGTGTCCAGTGGCCCGGCGGCGGCCGGTGCCTGCCCTGCCCCTAGCAGGGACAGGCCCACGCCCGTCGCTCCGGCCGCGCTCATGCTGAGGAAGGTCCGTCGTCGCAGGGTCATGGTGACTCCTTGGGTGCGGGGATGGGTGGAGGAGTTGGCGTTCGGCTGGGCCCGTTGCCGGGTGCGTCCCGTCGGCGACAGAGGCCAACAGGGCGACGGGGAGCACGGCACAACAGCGGGTGCGGGTGCCTGCCGGCCGCGCTGGGTGGCAGGAGCGGCGTGCGGTTGGTCGGGCGCACCGGATGTGGGTGTGTGTGGTCGTTCCGGTCGAATACGGCCCAGTCACCCAGGCCTGCCGCAGTTGTTGCTGTCGGCCACCGAGTGAGCGGAGCACTGCTGTGAAGCGGTGATGATGTCGCCGGTGCCGTCGTGGCCGCGGCGGTGAGACGTCGATGAAGCAGGCTACGAGGTGGTCACGTCGTGTTCGCCGTGGCCGGGCATGACGTCGATGACCGCCGTGACCGGTCCTGAGCCGGTCGTCCCGGTGACTGTCACCTCACCCGGCCTGTCGGTCGCGCCAGGTGGCAACGGCTGCCAGCGGACGGGGACAGTGGTGATCTTGTCGTTGGCGGTGGTGAGCATGCGGATGGAGGAGGGCAGCTTCGGGGCGGTCCCCACCATGGTGGCGGTGTAGATGGTGTCCTGGAGGATGTGCTTGGCGCGGCTGGCGTTGAAGACGTTGACGGACGCGTTCGGCTCCCATGTGTTGGCCAGTCCGGGCACGGCCCGGAACATGGGCTGGTAGCCGGCCGGCTCCCACACCAGCACCCCTGAACCTCGGTTGTCGACGACGTCGTTGGCGGCCTGGAACACCCTCCGGATCGCGTCCGCCTGCCCCTGAATGGTTCGCGGGTACGGCGAGTTGGGCAACGGCGAGCCGTCGCCGCCCGAGGCGGGGTAGGCGGTTTCGGCGATGTCGATTTCGTAGTCGGGAAACGTGGTGGCCATGGTGTTCAGGTTGCGGTCCAGCGCCTCGGGGGCACCGTGCCACTCAGGGTAGTAAGAAATGGCCAGCACATCGGGGTTCTGGCCCTTCGCCTTCACCCGGTCGAGGAACTGGTGCCAGAACTCCATGGTTTTGGCGAGCTTGTCCTTGTCGACGACCACGTGTATCTCGACCTTGGATGTCGGTGACGCGTCGCGGACGGCCTTGATCCCGGCTGCGGCCAGGGTGGTGAACCGGTCCCACGACTGGTCGTAGAGCTGCCGCTCCACGGGGTCGGTCGATCGCCAGTACTTCCACAGCAGGCCACCGCCGGGCTTGGACTGGTAGATGTCGGCCTGGTCGACGAAATACGGCGGATTCGTCGTGCCGATGTGGGCCGCCTCGCTGCCGTACAGGAAGCCATTGATGATCTCGTTGCCGACGGCCACCTTCTGCGGCGTGGTGCCCTGCTGGATCAGCCGCTTCAGGTAGTCGGCGGTGAAGTCGTACACGGCCTGGGACAGGTCCGCGAACTCCAGTTCGGCCCAGGCGCGTGGTTTCGGTTGCTTGCTCGGGTCCGCCCATGAGTCCGCGTAGTGGAAGTCGATACCCAGGCCCATGGCCCGCTGCTTGATCCACTTGGCTGAGGCCAGTGAGCGCTCCGGGCCCTGGCGCGGTACCGGCGTCGGTTGACCGGTGCTCTCGCTGCGCGGCTCGTTGAATATCCGCAGCCGGGTGTACTGCATGCCACGATCCTTGGCCACGTCGAGCAGGCGTGGCCCGGCGCCGCGGTCGTCGGCGAGGGGGTCGACCCAGTATTGCTGGTCCTGGACGTCGTCCATCCAGGACAGATCGGCGCCGAGGGTGAGGTCGTCGCGTAGGTAGTTGAAGACCTGAAGCTCGCTGACACCGGCCTGGGCACGGTCCGGCCCACCGGTGAAGGTCAGCCGGACGAAGCGCGTTCCCGGCCGGGTGAACAGGTGCACTTCCCCTCGCGACACGGCTCGGTTGTGGAACCTGTCGGCGATCGCCTTCCACCGGCGACCGTCGGATGAGGCCTCGACGACGTACCGGTGGGCCACGCCACGGTCCGGGAGAAGCACCTTGAGCTTGCGCAGGTTGTCGTAGGTTCCACCGAGGTCGACGGTGAGCCACTGCCGGGCGCCGACACTATCGGGTTGCCAGGACGTTGTCGGGTCGCCGTCGATGGCCAGACGGGCGCTGGACGAGCCGGAGGCGGCCGTCACCGAGGCCCAGGGCTTGGCAGCGATATTGCTCTCGATCGGCTTGATGTCCGCGGTTCCGACGGTCGCGTGGGCCGGCGCGGGCACCATGAGTAGGTTCGCGGACACCATGGTGACCAACGTCGTCGTGACCGCGACGACGCGGGGCAGACGCGTTCTGCTCATGTCTTTCTCCTGACGATGTCACGTACGGGCGGCACGGGCTGTTCCGTGCGCTCTGCCGGTCGCAAAGACCGGCGGAGCACGGGATGTCAGTCAGCCGACATCGAGGTAGTCGACGTTGGGCAGTCCGGTTGCCGTGGTCGGATCCAGCCGGACGGTGTTGCTGCCGGCGTTCAGCGGGACTGTCACGCTCTTGGTCGTCCACGTCGTCCACGCACTGGTGGACTCGAACGAAAGCGCCTCTGCCGGGGCTCCGTTGACGACGAGGTTCGCGGGCCTCGCCCCGGTGGTGGCGCCATTGGCGAACCGGATCCCCAACGTCGCCGCACGGGCGGTCGCGGAGTTCACGGTGAACTCCGCGAAGGCTCCCACAGCGCTGTCGCCGTTGCAGAATCCGGTGCCGGAGTAGCCGGCTTGATTCGAGTCGATCGTGCCCCGGCACCGCGCCGGAGCGGTCTCTGCCTCGTAACGCCCCGGAGGCGCTGGTGTGCCGGCAGAGGTCTTGACGAGCGAGAGCTGGTCGACGGTGACGCCGCCCGAACCCGACGCCCGCACGGTGACGGTGGCGGCCCCGCCGGGCAGCGCTATGCCGGTGAGCTCGCGCTTGGCCCAGCCGCTCGACGACGGGACGCCGAGGGTGCGTTGGCTGCCGTCGGCGCCGCTGATCAGGACCTGTCCGGCGCTACCCCGAGCGTGCAGGGACAGGGTGTAGGTGCCTTCGGGCACCGACTCGACCCGCTGCTCGACGCCGCCGGTGCTGCTCACCTGGAGGGCGAAGCGAGACCCGTTCACACCACCGTTGACGTTGGTCACCGAACCGCCGATGTTCCGCCATCCCGTCACGCTGGAGACGATCACGCGGTCGGCCTGGATGTCGGGGTTGAGGATGTAGTTGTTCGCCGGCCCGACGCGCCACTCCCCGGTCGTGGCGTTGAACTGCCACTGGCTCACCGAGTGGAACTGTGGCCTCGCGCCGGTCTCGGTCACCGGCATCCACTGGTTGTACCCGAGGCCGTTCCAGGCGAAGTCGGCCCAGCGGTCGCCGGCGAAGATCACCGTGTTCTGCCTGGTGCCCTTGACCGTCACGAAGAACCCGGTCTGGGTCACGTGGCTGTAGTCCGTCTCGGTGCCGGCAAGCGTGTACTCGCTGGTGTAGGCACCCTGGATGTTGCTGGTGGTCGACTCAAGGACATGCGTGACCGAAGAGTTCCAGCCGTGCAGGTCCGACGCCGCGTGATAGTACTTGCCGTCGAGCTTGAACATGGCGTTGCCCTCGCGGCCGGAGGAGTTGCTGCCGATCTGCACCGCGGGCTCCACCCGCAGCGAGTCGGACTCCCTGAGCTTGCCGACGAAGGCGCGGGAGCGTCCTTCGCGGTTGGAGAAGATCAGGTAGTCCTTGCCGTTGTCGTCGGTGAAGACGGTCTGGTCCCCGGTGCCGGTCGTGGGCGAGTTGGTGATCTGGGTCTGGAAGTAGCCGTAGTCGAAGGAGTCGGTGGGTGAGTCGCCCTCCAGGAACAGGACCCCGTGCCCGCCCCCGACGTAGGCCTGGGTGGCGAGTACGTACTTGCCGGTGTTCTCGTTGTACGAGACGCCGAGCCGCCCGACCCACCCCGCCTGGCCGAGGGTGGCGCCGTTGTCGATCTCGGTCGAGCGCGTCGCGACCCGGTTCTCGAACTTCCAGTTCACCAGGTCCTTGGACGAGTACACGGGGATCGAGACGAAGCTGACGTTCCCGTCGTACTTCTTCGTCGGATTGGCCCGGTAGAGCTCGGCGCCGGTGTAGTGCACGCCGTACCAGTAGTAGGTGTCGCCGAACTTGAAGACACCACCGCCCTGCGAATAGATGGGGTTGCCGCTGGTGTCGTTCCAGAAGGTGTTGTTTGCGATGGTCTGGAACGTGCCCTCGTCGGCGGCCTTCAGATCGGCGGCGGCGGTCATCAGTGCCGTCTTCGCGCCGGCGACGTCTGACGTGGCGGCCGAGGAGTCGTCGGCGACATCGGCCGCGGCGGTCAACGCCTTGGCGAAGGGCTTCCAGGAGTCAGCCGTGTACTTGGTCGGAGTGCGCGTCTGGTAGTCGGACACCAGGTGTTCGAGGCCGCGATCCACCACCGGTCCAGCGGCGGCCCCCTGGTCCTGGAGCTTCGTTGCCTGTGTCTGCGTTGCAGGTGTCTCCGCCGCGGCGGTGCTCGCCGGGAGCGGCGCCGCCGACGCCACGGACAACAGGGTGCCGGCGGACAACTTCCAGTACGTCGAGACGACACGCGATCTTTGCCTCAAGAGGTCACCTTCCGTCATTCTCAAAGGCGCCGAGATCCGGCGCACTTCCGCTGAAGGGCAGTCCCACGGCGGTGCCCTTGTCGATCAGGGCACTGTTCGCCGCGAGACGGAGGTGGGGCAGCACGGGCAGACTCCCGTCGGCCTGGCGGGGCGCGTCCCATCCGGACGTCCACACACTCCGGAACTGGGAGTCCGACGGCGGGACGCCGAGGTTCCAGGAGTTGTCCGCGGCGCTCGTGCCGCCCATGTTCGACGTCGCCGTCCCGGTGTAGGCGATGTTGTTGCGGTTGAGACCACCCGCGAACCGACCGGCCTCGGTACGGGCCCACCGCCAGGTGCTACCCGAGATACGCGGCGAGCGGGAGGTTCTGGCGGCGCACGTCACCGGCGACGAGCCCTGCGACCCGCTGGGCGCCGTAGGTGTCGAAGTGGGTGTGGTCGTTGCAGAAGAAGGTGCCCAGGGGACTGCTGCCCCCGTAGTCGCCGTTGTTCGGGCAGAAGTGCAGACTGTTGTAGAGCGAGACACTGAGCGTCTGCAGGTCGATGACGGGCGCCCTGGTGGCGGATCCGGCGGCGAAGGTCTCGTTGACGAAGCCGCGGTTCTTGGTCGCTGTGCCACCGGAGCAGGTGATGGCGGCCACCGGGGTGAGCAGCACCGGGTGTGCGCCCCGGGCAAGGGCGGCCTGCGCCATCATGGTCATCAGCTGTCGGTACCGGGCCGGGCCAACGTGCCGGGGGCAGGTCGAGGAGGAGTCGTTGATGCCGAACTGGATGAACAGGTAGTCACCGGCCTTCATTCCGGTGGTCGAGTTCAGCATCGCCTGCCAGCGGGACGAGTACGTGGTGGACGTGAGGCGGCACTCGCCGTCCGAGCCCTTGGTGCCGCTGACGTTCCCCTCGTACAGCCAGGTCTGGATGCTGCGGCCTCCGACAGCCTGGTTCTTGACGGTCACGTCGCTGTTGAACAGGGCGTCGAACTGGCTGCCCCAGCCGACCGGGCACCGGCCGGAGCTCGGGTCGGCCATGGTGGAGTCGCCGGCCAGCCACACGGTGACCGGCGCGGCGGCCGCCTGTGCGGCCGGGGCCTGGGCGCGGGAGGCACTGGTGCAGTCCGTGGCGACGCGGTCCGCCGCGGATGAGGCGCTGACACCGAGGCTCGACAAGGCGATCATGAGCACGGTCGTGATGAGAATCCGTGAGTTCCTCAACGGGTCCCTCCTTGGGACTGGCGCCGGGCGTTCGGTCAGCGCAGGTACGCGGCCAGGGGCAGGCGCTGCTCGCGGGTGCTCTGGAGCACCAGTGCGCCCATCTGGCTCGCGCCGTACTGCGAGAAGTGGGTGTTGTCCGTGACACCGTCGACGGATGAGCGCAGGAAGAGCTGTGCGGAGGCGGACGGGCCGAGGGACTCGACCAGCGTCTTGCTCTTGGTGGTCAGATCGATCACTGGCACGTTCTGTGCCGTGCCGACCGAGCGCATCTCGGCGGGCAGGTTCACTCCGAGGCCGTTGACGTGCAGGGCTGTGGGCGTCAGCCGGCTGCCGTTGAACTGCCGGCGGACCGGCGGGGTCACCAGAACCGGGACGCCGCCCTTCGCGCGGACCTGCGTGATCATGGAGGCAAGGTTGCCCCGGAAGGCTGACGCGCTGGTCTGCTTGTCGTTGTGGCCGAACTGGATGAAGACCGCGTCGTTTGCCTTGACCTTCGGCAGCAGCGCTGGGAAGAGCGCCGGGTTCCTCAGGAAGCTGCCCGAACTCTCCCCCGAGTCCGCGTAGTTGGCGACGGACGCTCCGGTGGCCACCGCCGACGTGATCATCTGGCCCCATCCCGTGTACGGGGCCATGGGCTGGTCGCACACGGTCGAGTCACCGGCCAGGTAGGCGACCAGCGGCTGGGCCGCCGGTTTCACGGAGACGGCCGACACCTGCGGGTTGGTCCCCGCGAACCGGATGTCCAGACCGGGGTTTCCGGTGCCGCCCTGGCCGGTCGGCTGCCCCTCCGGCTGCCGCACGTTGACCGTGAACGAGTACGTGGCGGCGGCACCGGCCGCCGTCTTCGTCGCCGGAAGCGTCAGGCGCCGGGCCTCCACCCACATGTCGGTCTCGGCGGCACCGGCACCGCCGATGGAGACCGTCACGTCGTAGTTGCCGGGTGGGACCGCGTAGTGACACTTGATCGGCGCGGTGCCGGAACAACCGGCCGGCAGCGCCCGCGTGGCGGCATCGGCATGCGCCGCACCGGTGCCGACCAGCGTCGCGAGGGTCAGCAGACCCACTGCTCCCAGCCTGACCCCGTGCCCTTCGAGACTTAATGTCATGCTCATTACAATCACCAATCCCAGTCCTTGACCGGAGAGTTGTCCGGGTTGAGGTCCATGGCCCGTCGCTCAGGCCTGGGTGAAGCCGTTCATGATCGCGGTGGGCCGCTTGGTGGAGGAGTCCCAGGCGCCCATGGTGTAGCCGGTGAACGGGGACATGCACTCCGGCTCCCAGTAGAAGATGCCCTGACCGCCGTTGGCCTTCAGCGCCTTGGTGTAGGCGACCAGCGCGGCCTGGGTGGAGGAGGCACGATCCACCCGACCACCGAACTCGCTCTGGAGGAACGGTTTGCCGTAGGCGTCGGAGATCTTCTTCATGTTGGCCACGATCCCGGGGGCGAGGGCGGCGCTGCCGTAGGAGGAGAACACCGACATGTCCCACTTGCCGCCGTGTGCGGCATAGCGGCTGAAGAACGTCGTCATCACGTCGTACTTCTGCGGCTGGGCCAGGTGGATGCACACGGTGGAGTTCGGTGACACCGCCTTGACCTGGTCGTACGCGGCGTTGAGCAGCCCCGTCATCTGTGCGGCGTTGGAGACGCTGCCGACCGGGCGGCAGATGCCGCTGTTGATCTCGTTGCCGATCTGCACCCAGGTGGGCAGCACGTCGTCGTTCTTCATGACCGTCATGGTCTGGTTCACGTACGTGCTCATCGCGGTGCGCATCTGGCTGTAGCTCATGTTCCGCCAGGCCGCGGGCGGGTTCTGCACGCCGACGGAGTTCCAGGTGTCGCCGAACATGTAGTCGAGCATGATCGACATTCCGGCGGCCTTGACCCGCTTGGCGAAGGCGGCCACCTCGTTGATGCCGCAGTGCCCGTTGGCCGGGTCGTTGGACGGGTGGACGAAGGTGCGCAGGCGTACGGCGGTGATGCCGTAACCCCTGAGAATCGTCACCAAATCCTGGGTCTGCCCGCCGGCGTTCTTCCAGGAGTAGCCGCGCGCCTCCATCTGAGGTGCCCAGCTGATGTCGACGCCCTTGACGAAGCTCGCCGCGGCCTCGGCGGGAGTGTCTTCGGCGAACGCGACGGCGGTGGCGAGCGCCCCGGCGGTGGCGGTGGTGGCCTTGAGCAGGGTTCGCCGGGTGAGGCGCCCGGCAACTGTTGGAGGGGGGTGCAGGGACATGGTCGGTCCTTTCCTTGCGTCGGCCGCGGGTGAGACGTCGGGGGCGGCGGAGAGCGGGTCAGGGAGAGACCTCCAGGCGCGAGGCGGGTGCATGGGGCAACTGACGCTCAGGCCCATGGAGTTCGTGTAGCCGCGTGCGATCCCAGCCGATGCGCCTCACTCGGTGCGGCAACAACTGAGGCTGGATCCGTCGTGCTGACGAGTGGCACGTGTCGAGCGGGGCGGCCTTGGCGTGCCAGGGCGCTCCTCCAGGTCGGGACTGTGAGCGATCACAGGGGTAGTGCGACGGGAATACGCAATCACATCGCAACGAACTCGAGGTGCATCACGCAGCTTCCCGATCGGGCACGAAGCTGTCAACCATTGCTCACCAATCCATGGAAGAAACAGTGCGATCCTGTGGGTCGGGGGGCTCGCTGTGCCTCGGCCGTGAGCTGTCTGAAACGGCGGGAGTCAGCCCAGTTCAAGTGCCCTTTCGGAAGGAGTGCGGCGATGAGGACGGGACTGCGCACGAGAATCTCTCGTGGCTCACACCCGCACATCCTCGAACAGAAAGAGCCAACAGAATGCGTGACGGGCCATCAACGGATTTCTACGCTCCTCACCCCTGGCCACCTCCACGAACTACTTGGACGCCGGCGCCCCGGCCTCGGCCGGTTGCACGGTGCGCGCGGTGGTGAACGGCATCGAGCAGGCGCCGGATGTCCAGACACTCCCGCCAGCTGCGCCGGCTCCTCGCGCCGCAGGCCGGGTACCCGTCGCCGCTCGTATGAGGGCAGGCCGATGTCCTCGGGCTTGGGCGGGGCTCCGAGAGTCCGCAGAAGCTCCCTGAGCTCGGCACCTCGGTCAGTCCGGCCGACACCTCGTCGTCGGTCGCTACATGTGAAGACATCGCTGTCGTCCATTTGCCGAACGCGCTCCCAGATGCGGCGCAGCGTAGCCTTTCCGGCTGGTCGGCGCGCAGTTGACGGAATGGCACACCGTGGCTTCGCCACCCTGCCCAACTGCGCGCCCACGAGGTAAGCAGAGGTATGCACCCGTCACCGGGACTCGGGTCCCGCTACGTGCCGGACGGGAGGCCGGAGCCGGCAACACTGCCGCTGACGCCGGTCATGATGGCGTTGATGATGCCCTGCTGGGTGATCGTGAGGGAACGCCGGTTGAACAGCCCGAACCCGTACCGATCGGTTGCACCGTTGTCCCAGTAGACGGTTGCCGCGCCGTATTTCTTGGCGGTGGCCCCGACGGCCCGTGCGAAGTCCGCGCGATACCTGTTGTTCGATGAATCGAACGACGACTTGTCGATGGCACCGTATTCGCCCACCACTACCGGATACCCCTTTGTGACGAACACGTCGCGCATCATCTTGAGCTGCGCGTCCAGATAGTCCTCCTGTCCCCAGGTCGACGTCCTCGACGGGTTGGTCGCTGCTCGGCCCCATTGCGTGATCGTGCCGCTTTCCTCTCCGGCGAAGTCCCACGGGCTGTAGTGATGAACGGAGATCATGATCCGCCGCTCATTTGCGGGAATGGCGGGGGAGCGGTACTGGTCGGACGGAAGCGTGAAGCCGTAGTTCCCGGCAGTGTAATCAATGTTCGTGTTCCAGCCGGCCACGAGCAGCCACCTCGAACTGTTGTTGCCGCCTGTTTTCCGCACGGTGTCCACGAAGATCTGGTTGTAGCTGTTGATGTTTGAGTAGCACGGTTGGGTCGGGCGGCCGTACTGCCCGTCGAACTCTTCGTTCATGGACTCGAGGATCAGGCGCTGGTCGTAGTTCTTGAACCTGTTCGCGATCTGCTGCCAAGCTTTCTCGTACTTGGCCTTGATCGTCGCCTGGGAGGGTGAATCGCAGATCAGCCAGGAGCCGTTGACGCTCTTGTACCCGTCGCCGTGCATGTTGATCAGCACATGCAGGCCCCTGTTATAGGCGTAGTTGACGACTTCTTGGACTCTGTTCAGCCAGGCGGCGTTGATCGTGTAATTCGGGCCGGACCCTATGTATCCCAGGTAGGAGATCGGGATCCGGATCGTCTTGAACCCCGCCGCCCTTACTTTGTCGATGAGGGCCTGCGATACCGTCGGCTGGCCCCACGCTGTCTCGCTGGGGTATCCGTTGGCGGTGGCTTCGAGTTGGTTCCCCAGATTCCAACCCGCGCCCATGTCGGCCACGATCTGCGAAGCGCTTGACTGTGCCACGGTATCGGCCGATGCCTGATGCGCCGCGCCGTACACAGATGCGGCAACTGCCAACAGGACGGCAAGGAAAATGACTCCGAACTTCCCTGCTAGTGAAACCATGAGCTTTCCTCTCCTGCGCCTTGAAGGTGTCGGACCCCCAAGTGGACCTACGAGTGGGAGCGCGGCCGCCCGCTGTTCGGGCGGTGATGTCCACACTGGCCTGGAAACGAACACAGTCGAATGCGCGGCGTCCGTGGGCGGCCACGCACCCTGCACGGTCCGGATGCGCTGCGATCACGGCAGACCCGCGCACCCCGCCGGTGCCTGGTTGCTCCTCAGCTCAGGGCGGATCCCCAGGCGGTCGCGGGCCCCGGTCTCGCCGTAGAGGCTCCACCGCATCCCGTCCACGGAGGTGTTGACGGTGCGGGGGTCGCCGAAGTAGTTGCTGTGCCCGGCGCCGCGGAAGGTCAGGAACGCCTTGCCGGCGGGCAGCTCCCGGTACGCCTGGCGGACGGAGAGGATCGGGCACGTTCCGTCCCGGTCGCCCTGCGTGAACAGGACCTTGGCGCGGACCGAGGGGGCCCGCTCCCCGGCGCTGCGGTGATGCGTACGTCCGGCCAGGCCGTGAGCAGGCCGTGGGTGGTCATGCCGCCCATGGAGTGGCCGGAGACGCCGACGCCGACCGCTGTGTTGATGTGGCCGGCCGGCGGGTCGCCGGCCGTGTCGAGGGCGAGAGTCCGGGTGATGACCTAGGAGACGTCCTTGGACTGGTTGCCGTTGTGGACGTACCCGCCGCTGAGGGTGGCGAAGTGGGGGGCGTGGACGATGAAGCCGGCCTCGGCCAAGGGGCGGATGATCGCCAGGGACTTCTGCGGGCTGCTGCTGAAGCCGTGCATGAACTCGCAGACCGGGGAAGACGCCTCGGGCGACGGGGGCGTTGGTGGCCGGGGAGCCGCGGGGGGCGCCGGTGGCGGGGTAGTCCACGTCTGTGGTCCACCGGCGGCTGCCGCGGCTCCAGGCGTATTGGCGCACGCCGACCGCGAACCGCTGGGTCGGAGCTCCCGCCCGAGCGGTGGCACCCGCCTGGCCCGTGCCGAGCAGGAACATGCCTACGCCCGCGGCTCCGACCGCGCTCGGGGTCAGGAAGCTACGCCGTTGCATGGTCATGAAGACTCCTGGTGGGGGGTGGCGGAGCGCTGCCCGGTCAGGTGCCGGGAAGAGACGTCGGTGATGCCGCGGCGGTGAGGCTGACCCAGGTGGTGGGGGGAGTGATCGTGGGGGTGGGCAGGTCGGTCGATCGCGCACGGTGGAGGACGTTCCGGTCCTGCCCGTGGTGGTCGTCGGCGTGGTGTGGCCTTGCCGGCAGAGACACGGCGAGCCGCTGAACACCGGCCGAACCGTGACTCATGGTGGGAGCGGCTCTCCGCGCCCACCTGCCCGCCTGTCTGATGGGGAGGGGTTGACTCTGCGGAAGCGGCGCAGGGGTGCCTCTCCTTCCACTCGTCGTGTGCCGCAACTCTGGGAGCGTTCCCACACGTCCTGCAACAGGTACATTCCCGATCGGGCGCCGATCTGTCAATCATTGGCGCCCAACTCTGTTGTCTTCGACGCGGATTCGACAGATCGCAGGCGTGGGAGGCACCGTGTGACGCCTTCGCAGCCCGCCCGATCACACTCGCGGCGGCCTGCCGTCAGCCGTGGCCGACACCCGCACTCATGCCGGCGATCGTATGGGCCCTGATGTCGGGGTGCGGCCCCTGCGCGAATCTGGTCACCACGGAGCGGACATGGTCCTGGGCCGGCTGGAGCAGTCCGTCGTACACCGCGACGCAGACTTCCCGTGCCCGTGACCGGGGCCAGTCGGGCGGCAGCTGCCCGATGGGGAGCAGCGGGTCCAGGATGGGGAAGTGCCGGTAGGCGTGCATGACCTCGGTCCGGGCGCGCACCGCGTCGGCGCCGGTGACACGGTCGGTGCTGATGTGCGGAAGCAGGCCGCTCCAACGGTCGATGAAAGCCCGGTAGTGCTCGGCGATGCCGGGCAGGTCCCACGCCTCGACCGGGTTGCGGTCGGCCTCCGTGTCCAGTTCCTCCTGCCGTGCGCGGAACACGGTCACCGCTCCCCGCGCCAGGTCGGCCACCTCGATCCGCCCCTTGGGGCTCAGGGGGTGCGGCGACACCCAGAGCGCGTCGTACAGCGGCGCGAATCCGCGCCAACGCAGCGCGGTGCGCAACGCGCGCCGCCGCGTGCTCTCCTGTTCCGGGACGGAGAAGGCGATCAGTGTCCACCGACCGTCCCATGAGTCGGGTTGAGTGGTGAAGGTGGCGATCGAACTGGCGCCGCTCCACAGATCGACGGCAGCCTCCTGCGTCAGCCGGTAGGAGCTGTACCGCCCGTGCCGGCTGCTCTCCAGCACCCCTCGGCGCATCAGCCTGCTGATCGTCGTACGGGCGGCGCCCGCGGACACCTGGAACTCTCCGAGCACTGCGACGATCGCGGCCGACGGCAACCACGCCCGGACGGGGAACGTGTAGTCGGCGATCAATGTCACCGTGAGTCCCTGCGGCGATACGTCGCTTTGCCAGCCGGGCGACCGCACGGGGCCGGCGGCACCGTCACCCTCGTCGGAGAAGATCTCCTCGAGGTGGGACAGGTTCGGCAAGGTCGGCTCCGGCGCGGTGGACAGGGTCGGCATCACTGTAACGGTTGTGGAATCGCCGGGTGCAGCTCCGCCGCGACTGCTCCACCAGGCGGGATCTCCGCGCGCAGGCGAAGGCGCCCCGGCAGCGCCCAGGTGTGTGACCCCCGTGCACTTGGAGCGTGACGGCAGCGAACAGTCGTCCTTGGCACCGTGCTTGCGGGGCCGCGGCGCGTTGGGCGATGTGGGCGTTCGTCATCGTCAATGTGCGCCCTGCCAGTGGATTGTGTGGCATGTGCGGACGGCGTACCCGACGGTGTGAGCACCCGGCGTACCGCGTCGCCGAGTGCGTGAGCCGCGTTCACGTCGGCATCGGCCATCCCGACGCCGTAGCGAACCGCACGGTGGCGCCGTCTTCGACGGTCAGCTCCTCGCTGAAGAACGGTGCCGGGCTGAGGCAGGCGAACTCCTCGGTCCGGGCGAATCACTGCGGTGGATGACTCGGATTTGCCGCGTCGTCGACCATGAGCACGGGTGAGTGCGCGTCCGTCTCGTCGTGGCGGCCCGCGAAGCCCATCCCTTCCATGCGCCGCCCGCGGATCTCGCCGCCGCCCGGTCCTTCCTCGGTCACGAACTGTCCGCCGGTGAACGACCGAGGGCCACGCCAGCTCGAAGTACGCGTCGGGCCGGTACCGGAGTGTGCATCGCCGGCGGAGAAGCCGGGCGCGCCGGCCGCACCGTGGATCTTGCCGCCGCTCCGAGTGGGCGAAGCCCTCCTCCGGCTACCTGACGAAGCGTCAGGGAAGTCGGTGAGTGGTCGGCATGAGTCCTGAAGAACCTGGGGGCAGCTGACCGGGCATGCGACTCGTTGCAAGGTAGGGAAATAGCCCTTGACCTGCAAAAACGCAGGCAGGGAGCCTACTTGTGGGAGTGCCCCGATGTTGCGCACTATGTTCAAGTCCAAGATCTAGCATTTGGGTGTTTTTGCAGGTCAGAGGCTTGGTTGCCCCGCTCAGGTCAGCAAACGGTCAACATCGGGCGCGGGAGCGTCCCAGCTTGCTGACCAGGTGGCCGCCATGACGGGTGACCTCGACAGGTCTCTGGCTCCCACCGAAGCCGCAGCCGGTCCGACCGCGGCGGCCGTCCGCGTGACCTGCTGCGTCATGATCACCCGCGCCTGCGGGCGGGCTGGTCCGGCCGTCAGGGCAGCCGGTTGCCGCGCCACACGGAGGCCTGGCCGCACGGGTAGGCGAGGATGCGCTAAGCGCCCACTGGGTGAGATGTCCGAGAAGGGCGGGTGGCCGCCCGACCCGTATGTACGGCAGGGGACCCGTATCCGCCATGCCGCCGCCTCCCAGCAGCGATACTGGATGCATGGACACGACGATCACCGCGCCCCGCGCCGAGGTGCTGCGGGACCGCTACCGCAGCCGGCTGCCCGAGCGCTTGCAGGAGCTGGCCGGCCCCATCGAGGGCAACGTGGACCTGCCCCTCCACATCGTCTGGTCCGGGCGGACGAGCTACAGCCTGGACCGTCCGAAGTCCCGCATGACGCTCTACCGGACCGTCCTCGCCGAAGGACTGCGCGAGGACCTGGTGACCCTCCTGCACTACCGGCTGCTCGTCGAGCAGTGGCCCGTGCTGCGACGCTTGATCAGTCCCTACATCCGCGAGGTCTGGGAGGACGCCTTCCCCGAGTTGCTCCACACCGCTCCGGCCGACACGACCGCCGCGTGAAGCTCACTCCGCTCCACAAGCGTCTCCTCGCCGACATCCTCGACCTCGGTTCCCCCTACCCTCTGGTCCTCACCGGCGGATACGCCGTGCAGGCCCACGGCCTGGTCGAACGCTTCAGCCGTGACCTCGACGTCGCCACCGAGAACCCCGCTCCGATGCAGGAGATCGTCGTCTCACTCACAGCCGGCCTCAGCGCGCGCGGATGGCGGACCACGCACGTCCAGACGGATCCGCTCAGCGGCCGGTTCCTCGTCACCGATCCGGACACCGGCGAGGAGTGTGAGGTCGACGTCCTCAAGGAGGCGTTCTGGGCTCCCCCTGCCCAGACCCCCTACGGTCCCGTTCTTTCGCTGGACGATGTGATCGGCACCAAGGTTCGTGCCCTCGCCGACCGAGGCACCGTCCGCGACCTCATCGACGTCCAGGCTGCCTCCCGCCACCGCTCCACCGCCGACCTCGAATCCCTGGGCCGCCGTCGCGCCCACGACGAGTTCAGCCTCGAAGACCTCCGGGACCGGCTGATCGGCGCGGACTGGTACGAGGATGAGGACTACACCGCGTACGGGCTCACCTCCCAACAGATCGAAGAACTCAAGGCGTGGGCGCTGGAGTGGGCGGAGGATCTGGGCGCCCGGATCCACGACGAGAACGCCTGAGAGGCGGTCGTCGCGTCCATCCCCGCCACCGCCGTTGCGACGAGAGGATGCGGTGTGGCCAGCAGGTTCCAACCCGGATTCGTCCACGGTGGGTGGCTGCCCTGCACGACGGATGTGCATGGCGGCCGCGCGATACCCCGCAGTGGACTCACGGCGAAACCGGGCTGCAATAACGGTCAAACACTGCATCCCGCTCCCACTCCCAGGTCCAGTCCGGGCCTCGACGGTGGAACTCGGTAACGGCCACCTTGAAGAATTGGTCGGAAGGCTTCCGGCTGGATCCGCTGCCGTCCTTCGGGGCGGGTGAGCAAGACCATGCTCTGCATCGCCCGCGCCTACACCGTCACCGCGAGTCGAGGCCCACGCTGCTGGCCGTCATGTGGTTAGGTCGTCCGCCCAGAGGCCGTCCGGACGGAACTGTCGTCTCAGCGGTGCGTCAGCGAGACGAGCACGCGCAGGGTTCCTCGTTCTGTCCCGGCAACAGCCGCAGGGCGAAGACAGAGCCGTCGGCGTGGACGGAGACCGGACCGCCCCAGTCCGCCGGCACCGGTCAACCGGAACCGGACGAGGTTCTCGGCCGTCTCCGACAGGGCGTCGAGGGCACGCCACGCCGGGGCGTAGACGGGGAGCGGTCAACGACCGCAGTCCCAGAGAGCTGCCTCCGGAGCATGCTCTCGGTGACGGTGGCCGCTGTCGGGGCGTAACTCCGGGACAGTCTCCCCAGAGCTTCGAACAGGGTGGCGGAACCCTCCACAGAGGCATCGGGGACGACACTCCGCAGGCGGGCCACAGCCGCCGCACGGCCGGACTCGTCGGCCCCCTCCAGCCTCAGCTGCCACAACCAGAGCACGTGAAGGAATCGCCAGGTCAGCTCGGCGGCAGGCCTTTCAGTACTCACCTTCGGACTGCTGGCTGCCTGAGCGATCAACGCGTCCAGATGGCCCAGCCGCCTGCGAATCGCTTCAGTCGTGCGTCCCGGCTGCTCCACTACCGCGCGGAACGACTCCTCGTCGGGCTGCCCCCGTGCGATCACGGCCAGCTCATGCACCTGCCGTACGGCAGGACTGGTGCTGGCCACAGCGAGCGCCAGCCGCCAATGCCCCGCGCCGGCCTCGGCCCAGTGATCCGTGACAATCCGCAGGTAGGACACGAGGAGGTCCGCCGTGGAGTCGTCGCTGGTCGTGGATGCCGGGGCCCGGCGCACACCGATCGACAACCGCCGCTGTGCTCCGTCGGCCGTGTCCCCAATGACGATCAGGTCGTCCACGGGGCTGAAACTGCTGTCCTGGAAGCGTACGGACACCGGTGTCACGTCATCACCCAGTGCCGGTACGGGATCGCCGAGGAGGAAAGCCCCAGCAGGACGGCACCGAAGTCGTGCTCCAAGACCGTGCCACCGCCGCCGGTCGCGTAGGGGCTGGCCACCTGCTCTGCTGCGTCGCGCCCCACCATCTCCGCATCATAGGACGCGCCACCGACAGTACAGGCGGGCACGACGTCGCGCGGTTCGGTGCCACGACCCGTCTCAGGTGAGGAGGTTGAAGGCAGTCTTCTCCAGGAGGGCGTTGGTGTTCGTATCGTGGCCGAGGCCGAGGCCGAGGGCGAGGGTCTGGTACGGGAGGGCGGCGAGCCGCTCCGTGAGGCGGGCGGAGCCGCCGGTCATGGGTAGCAGCCCGAACGCATCCGGGTAGCGGTCCTCTGTACCGGCGGTGCAGAAGTCCGTCTCGTCCGGGCGGCGCGGCTCGTCGAGGAACGAAGGGCGCGGCCCCTTAAGCAGTGACCCGATGGCACCCCTAGATCTCCTGATATGCCGTCCGGTAAGTCAGCGTTTCGTCAGCATCGATCCTGGCAAGTTCCGCGAAGAGCGTTCGAGTAGGTGCACCTTCGACGAGCCACAACAGCCGTGTTCGCGCTGAAGTCCAGGCAGGAGCCTGCTTACCGGAGTGAAGCGATGTTCCTCACAATCTTCGAGTCAGGCGCGTGCCAGTTGTAGAGTGATACCGCCCTTGACCTGCAGAAAGCAGGCAGGGAGCCGTCTTTTGGGAGTCCAAAGTGCTGCGTACTCTGTTCAAGTCCAAGATCCACCGTGCCACCGTCACCCAGGCCGACCTGCACTACGTGGGATCGGTGACCATCGACGCCGATCTTCTGGACGCCGCCGATCTGCTGCCGGGCGAGCTGGTCCACATCGTCGACATCACCAACGGTGCGCGGCTGGAGACGTACGTGATCGAAGGGGAGCGCGGCTCGGGCGTCGTCGGGATCAACGGGGCCGCCGCCCATCTCGTGCGCCCCGGAGACCTGGTGATCATCATCAGTTACGCTCAGGTCACCGACGCCGAGGCGCGAGCCCTGCGGCCCCGTGTCGTGCATGTGGACCGCGACAACCGGATCGTGGCCCTGGGCGCGGATCCGGCGGAACCGGTGCCGGGGTCGGACCAGGAGCGCAGCCCACAGGCCGTGTCCGCCTGACCATCGCACCTCCGGTCCCGATCGCACCAGTCCCAGGAGCGCCCATGAGCGACATCAGCATTCGCGACGACCGGCCGGCCGGCCGCCTCGAGGCCCTCGGGGAGGGCGGCGAGGTCGTCGGCCGCATCGAGTACTTCGTCCTGGAGTCGCCCGCGCCCGCCCTGGTGCCGGTGCACACGATCGTCGAGCCGGCGCACGAGGGCCAGGGCATCGCCGGCTCCCTGGCCCGCGAGCTGTACGCGATCTCCGGTCGCGAGGGCGTCCCCGTCGCCCCGCTCTGTCCGTACGTCGTCAAGTGGGCCGCGCGTCACCCCGAGGAAGCCCCGGTGGCCGACCCCGCGCTGCTGACCGCCGCCAAGAAGTGGCTGCGCGCCCACCCCGACCGGTTCTGAGTTCGTCCGGTGCTCGCCCTTCTGCACACCTCACCCGTCCACGTCCCCGTCTTCGACGCCCTGCGCGACCGGGCCCACCCCGGTCTGCTCCTGCGCCACTTCGTCGACGAGGACCTGCTGGCCCGGGCGCGGGACCAGGGCCCCGAAGCGGTCGCCGACGACGTACGGGCGGTGCTCTCGCGTGCCGTCGCCGAGGGGGCGAGGGCGGTGCTGTGCACCTGTTCGACCCTCGGCGCGGTCGCGGAGACAGTCGCGCAGTCGGCCGCGTCGGGGGTTCCGGTGCTGCGCGTCGACCGGCCGATGGCCGCCGCCGCCGTCGCCGCGGGACCGCGCGTCGTCGTCCTGGCGGCCCTGGAGAGCACCCTCGGGCCCACCGCGGAGCTGGTCGCGCAGGAGGCGGCCCGCGCGGGCCGCCCCGTCGCCGTGCGCACCCTGCTCGTCGACGGTGCCTGGGACCGCTTCGAGGCCGGTGACACCGAGGGCTACGTCCGTCGCGTCGCCGCCACCGCCGACACGGTCACCGGCGCCGATGCGATCCTGCTGGCCCAGGCCTCCATGGCCCCCGCGCAGGACCTCACGACGACACCGGTACCGGTGTTCAGCAGCCCCGCGCCGGGCTTGGCCGCGGCCGCCGAGGCGGCGCGGCGTGCTTGAGCCTGAAGACCATCGAGCCCACGCCGGTTGAGACGGAGAGTACTGAGGCCGTGTGGGTTCAGCAGCTCCGGGCCGCGCATGGTCGCGGCCGCCGAGCGGAGCGGCCTGGCTGAGTGCGAACGCCGTCGATTCAGGGCGGGCTGAGTCCGGACGCCGCCAAGTCCGGGCGGGTCGAACCGGCGCGGCGTCGAGGCCGTGCGGGTTCAGCAGCTCCGCGCCGGTCCTGGTCGCGGCAGCCCAGGCGGTGCGCCGTGGCTGAGCCTGAAGACCATCGAGCCCACGCCGGTTGAGCCAGAGGGCAGTGAGGCCGTGCGGGTTCAGCAGCTCCGGGCCTGGTCTGCGGCGGCCACCGAGTGGTGCGGCGTGGCTGAGTCCGAACGCCGCCGAGGCGGTGCGGCGCGGCTGAGCCGCACCGCCACCGGCCCCGCACCGCCACCGGCCCCGCACCGCCACGGGCGCTGCACCGCCACCGGCCCCGCGGCACCACCGAGCCCCACGAGCCCACGCGGCACCACCGAGCCCGCGCGGCGGGGGGCCCGGCCGGGCGCACCCCTTGCCACCACCGGGTGACTGCGCGCGCCGTCGTCGGGTATGCGGGGGAGGAATCCAGAGCCAAGCCCATCCCCGGCCGGAGGACACGATGACGAACCCGTACCCCGACCCCGTCCAGCCACCGCCGACGCCGGTCCCCGACCCGTACCCCAGCCCGGTCCCGAACCCGCAGCCACCTCCGGGGCCGGACCCGACTCCGCCCGCTCCCGGACCTGACCCGACTCCGCCGCCGGCTCCGCCGCATCCGGGCCCACCGGATCCGCACCCGGATCCGTCCCCGATCCCTCCGGGCCCGGATCCTTCCCCGACCCCGGAGCCGGGCCCGCCGCTGAGCTGACCGAGACCGGCGGACGAGCGGTGGACGGCGCCCCGTGGCGCGCCGCGCGGCGTCCCGCAGGACGCCCCAGGACGCCCCAGGACTCCGTCCACCGCGACGTATCGCTCACCGGACCCCTACGCCGACACCTCCGACCGGTCACCGCCCCACAACGTGTGGAACGACCCGTCCCGGTCCACTCGCCGGTAGGTGTGCGCGCCGAAGAAGTCCCGCTGCCCCTGCGTCAGCGCCGCGGGCAGCCGCTCGGCACGCAGCGCGTCGTAGTACGCGAGCGCCGCCGCGAACCCCGGCGTCGGCACGCCCTGGAGCGTCGCGGCGACCAGCACCTCCCGCCAGGCGTCCTGCGCGGCCCCGATCTCCGAGGCGAACGTCTCGTCGGACAGCAGGCTCGGCAGGTCCGGCCGGGCGTCGTAGGCGGCGCGGATGCGGTCGAGGAAGGCCGCCCGGATGATGCAGCCGCCCCGCCAGATCGCCGAGACCGCACCGAGGTCGATGTCCCAGCCGTACTCCGCGCCGCCCGCGGCGATCTCGTGGAAGCCCTGCGTGTAGGACACGATCTTCGATGCGTACAGCGCCTGCTCGACCCGGTCCGCGAAAGCCTGCGCCTCCGCCCGGTCCAGCGGGGCCGCCTTCGGCCCGGACAGCTCGCGCGAGGCCTCCCGCAGCGCCGCGTGCCCCGACAGCGACCGGGCGAAGACGGCCTCCGCGATGCCCGACACCGGCACCCCGAGGTCGAGCGCGATCTGCACGGTCCAGCGGCCGGTGCCCTTCTGCTCGGCCTGGTCCACCACCACGTCCACGAACGGCTCGCCCGTGGCCGCGTCCACGTGCGACAGCACCTCGGCCGTGATCTCGATCAGGTACGAGTCCAGCCGGCCCGTGTTCCAGGTGCGGAAGATGTCCGCGATCTCGGCGGGGGAGTACCCGGCGACGTCCCGCAGCAGCTGGTACGCCTCGCCGATCAGCTGCATGTCGGCGTACTCGATGCCGTTGTGGACCATCTTCACGAAGTGCCCGGCGCCGTCCGGACCGACGTGCGTCACACAGGGCGCCCCGTCGTCCGCCTTCGCGGAGATCTTCTCCAGCATGGGACCCAGCGACCCGTACGACTCGGGGGAGCCGCCCGGCATGATGCTCGGGCCGTTCAGCGCGCCCTCCTCACCGCCGGAGATGCCCGTGCCGACGAAGTGGATGCCCCGCTCCCGCAGCTCGCGCTCGCGGCGCCGGGTGTCCGCGAAGTGCGCGTTGCCACCGTCGATGATCATGTCGCCGCTCTCCAGCAGCGGCGCGAACTCCTGGATCACCGCGTCGGTCGGCTCCCCGGCCTTCACCATGATCACCAGGCGGCGGGGCCGCTCGAGCGCCGCCACGAACTCCTTGGCGGTCTCGGCCGCGATGAACCGGCCCTCGCCGCCGAACTCCTCCACGAGGGCGTGCGTGCGCGCCGCCGTCCGGTTGTGCAGCGCGACCGTGTAACCGTTGCGGGCGAAGTTGCGGGCGAGGTTGCGGCCCATGACCGCGAGTCCGGTGATGCCGATCTGGGCTGAGTCAGTCATTCGGTTGGCTCCTCAAGGGTCTGTGGTTCGCCGGCCCGGTACTCCGCGCGCCCCGTACTCGCCGGCGCAGGTCCCGTCCCGTGCACATCCTGTCGCGTCGCTACGCCCACCGCACGCGCTGGACACACGAAGTCGCCCACCCGGATACGGACACGAGGCCCCATCCGTCTCAGACGCCGTACAACGGGTCCGGGAACCGGCCGAGTTGAGACAGGGCGGCCGATAGTCGTCTTGTCACGGCCAGTGAGCCGACCATACTTTTGCCCCTCCTGACGCATGTCGAGGGGGATCTCCATGGCCGCACGCGGTCGGCACCGCCGGTATCAGCCGAACAGGATCAACCGGGCCTCGCTCACTGTCACGGCGGGCGGCGCCGGCATGGCGATCCCGCTCATCGGCGCCGGAGCCGCCCAGGCGGCCGACGTGGACACCTGGGACAAGGTCGCCGCGTGCGAGTCGACCAACGACTGGCACATCAACACGGGCAACGGCTACTACGGCGGCCTCCAGTTCACCCAGTCCACCTGGGAGGCGTACGGCGGCACCCGCTACGCGCCGCGCGCGGACCTGGCCACCAAGGACCAGCAGATCTCCGTCGCGGAGAAGGTGCTGGACGGCCAGGGGCCGGGCGCCTGGCCCGCCTGCTCGGTGCGGGCGGGGCTGACCGCCGGTGGCGACGCCCCCGGCACCGAGCCGGCCGGCACGTCCGTGAAGACCGCCGGCACCAGGCCGGCCAACACGCTCAAGGACGTCCAGCCGCAGGCCACGCCCCAGTCGCGGGCCGGCACCGCCGAGATGTACACGGTGGTGCGCGGCGACACCCTCTCGGGGATCGCCGGCGCGAAGGAGGTACGGGGCGGCTGGCAGCGGCTGTACGCCGCGAACCGGACGACGATCGGGACGGACCCCGACCTCATCGTGCCCGGCCAGCGGCTGAACCTGCGCGGCCAGGCCGCCGGCAGGGTCCCCGGCCCGGACCGGGAGGAACCCGCCCGGAAGAGGCCGGCCGAGAAGAAGGCGCCCGAGAAGAGGAAGACGCCGGAGAAGAGGTCGGAGAGGTCGTCGGACAGGAATTCGACCGGCCGCTCCCTCGTCGCCCCCGTCGACGCCGGCCTCGGCACGCCGTACCACGCGACAGGTTCCTCCTGGTCGAAGGGCTACCACACCGGCATCGACTTCCCCGTGCCCACCGGCACGTCCGTGAAGTCCGTCGCGCCGGGCACGGTGGTCAGCGCGGGATGGGGCGGTTCCTTCGGCTACCAGGTGGTCGTCCGGCACTCCGACGGCCGCTACTCGCAGTACGCGCACCTGTCCGCCATCTCCGTGCGGGACGGTCAGTCCGTGGGCGCCGGTCAGCGCGTCGGTCGCTCCGGTTCCACCGGCAACAGCACGGGCCCGCATCTGCACTTCGAGGTGCGGACGGGGCCCGGGTTCGGCTCGGACATCGATCCCCTGGCCTATCTGCGGGCCGGCGGCGTCAGGATCTGACGCGGATCCGGTGCCGGTCGTCGACCGGCACCGGGACGTACGGGCCGCCGTGGAACGGCCCGTACAGCGGCAGGAGCACCGGTACCGCCGGCCCCTCCGCCGCCGGCGACGCCGCGGCGGTCACCTCCGGGGAGGTCTCCGCCGGTGTCGAGCCTGCGGGCCGTTCCGGGAACGCCAGATCCGGCCTTCCGGCACCGCCCGCCCCGGCGGCCGACCTCGCGACCGCGGCGAACGGCCGCGCCGCGACAGGGCCGTCAGCAGGCTCCGGAAACACGGCGAGGAGGTCGGCCACGGGTGCCGCGACTCCCGTGGGGACCGGCCGCGTCTCCTCGTGCCGCGGTCCTGGGGCGGCCGGCTGGGTGGCCGCCAGCCGCTCGGTCGTCAGCAGGATCAGGCCACCGGCCGCCACCACACCACAGCTCAGGGCGAGCGCGGTGCCCGTGGTGCCGTAGCGGAAGGTCTCGCCGAACATCGTGATGCCGACGGCGGCCGCCACCACCGGGTTCACCACGGTCAGCGTGGCCAGCGGGGCCGCGAGGCCCGCGCCGCGGTAGGAGGCCTGCGACAGCAGCATGCCGGCCGTGGCCAGGACGCCGATCACGGCGAGGGAGGGCAGGTCGGCCGTCGAGACGCCGCCGGTCCAGTCGACGGCGACGGTCTTGGTGAACACCGACGACATGCCGAACGCTATGCCGGACGCGGTGGCCAGCAGCATGCTGCGCACCGCCGGATGGCGGTGGGCGGCCCGACCGGCGACCATCAGCGCCACGACCGCGCCGCCCGTGACGAGAGCCGCGCCGACCCGCTGCGGAGTGCTGAGCGACTGGGCGTCGGCCGCGCCGACCAGGGAGAGCAGACCGGCCAGGCCGACGGTCGCCATGATGGCGCCGCGCCAGGCCGTCGCCCCGGCCCTGCGGCCCACGAACACGGCCGCCATCGGCAGCGCGAAGACGATGGTGAGGGCGCCCAGCGGCTGGACCAGACTGAGCGGACCGTACGCGAGCGCCACGACGTGCAACAGGCCGCCGAGACCGTTCAGACCGACCGCCGCCCACCAGGCGGGCCGCCGCAGCGGGGCGTAGTGCTCGGCGGGGGAGGAGACCGCGACCTGCTCCTGCACGATCGCCCCGGCCGCGTACGCCACGGCCGACACGAGCGACAGGACCACGGACAACGCGAGGGCGCTCATGAGCTGCTCCTCTGCGTGAGGCGGGGGCCCGGGGCCCGGCGCGGTGAACGGTCGGATCTCATAGCCAACACGATGCCGTGTCGATCTGTTCCCGTCGTCGTCCCTGAGCACACAATGGGTCCTACTACCGATGGAGTACGAAGCGCCCCCAGTCCTCCCCAGGGTGGGTGATACGTCGGGGATCCCCCTGACCACGGTCCCCTCGGGGATCCCCCTGACCACGGTCCCCGCCCTCCTTGGTACTACTGCACTTCGTGGACCTCGACCCCCAACTGGCCGCGCTGCGCCCCCTCGGCGGCTTCTTCGCCCTTCGTACGGCACCGCCCACCGACGGAGAGGGGGGACCGGCCCGGCCCCTGCCGACGCTCGCGCAGGCCTACGCCGCGGCGCCCACCGGCGGGCACGGCGACCCCCTCGCCTTCCGGATCGGCAAGGTGGCCCGCTCCTTGCGCGCCCCCGAACCGCGCGTCGCCGCCTCCGTGGCCCACCAAGGGCTCGCGGCCCGGCTGTGGTCGGTCGCGCTGGGCTGCGCCGCCCTCTACGGCCGCCAACCCGACCTGACTCCGGGGCTGCTGTGCTGGGACCCCGACGGCAGCGCCCCGGACGACCTCTGGCTGACGGAGGTCCACGTCCGGCCCGGCGACGCGCGGACCCTGGCGGCCACCGTGCTGAACGGCCACCTGGAACCCCTGACGGCGATCCTGGGCGCCCGCCACCGCGTCGCCCCCGGACTGCTGCGCGGCAACGCGGCCTCGGCGCTGGCCGGCGCGGCCCGGCAGCTCGACCGGTGGGCGAGGGCGCACGGCCGCCCCGACGCAGCGGCCCGCGCCCGCGCCCTCACCGCCGAACTCCTCGCCCACCCCCTGCTCGCCGGCACCGGGACCCTCACCGGCACGGCCTTCCGCCGCCGCAGCTGCTGCCTCTACTACCGGGTGCCGGGCGGCGGCGTCTGCGGGGACTGTTGCTTCCCACGACCCCCGCGCTCTTCCCCACGCGGCCCGTCTGGGTGACCATGAAGGGGACCGATCTTCACGTGCGAATCCAGGGGGTTGCCGGGTGCGAGTGGGACTGCTGACCCGGGAGTACCCCCCGGACGTGTACGGCGGGGCGGGCGTCCATGTCGAGTTCCTCGCCCGCGAGTTGCGCGAGCTGGTCGACCTGGACGTGCACTGCTGGGGCGAGGGCCGGGCGGAAGGCGTCCGCCGCCACCGCTCCTGGTCCGCCCTCGACGACGCCAACGACGCCCTGCGCACGTTCTCCGTCGACCTCGCCATGGCCGCCGCGCTGGAGGGCCGCGAGCTGGTCCACTCCCACACCTGGTACGCCAACCTCGCCGGTCATCTCGCCAAGGAGCTGTACGGCGTCCCGCACGTGCTGACCGCGCACTCGCTGGAGCCCCTGCGCCCGTGGAAGGCCGAGCAGCTCGGCGGCGGGTACCGCCTCTCCAGCTGGGCCGAGCGGACCGCCGTGGAGGCCGCCGACGCGGTGATCGCGGTATCCGGCGCGATGCGCGAGGACATCCTGGCCTGCTACCCGGCGCTGGAGGCGGACCGGGTCCACGTCGTGCACAACGGCATCGACACCGCCCTGTACCGGCCCGACCACCGCACCGACGCCCTCAACCGGATCGGCGTCGACCCGGCGCGCCCGTACGTGCTGTTCGTCGGCCGCATCACTCGTCAGAAGGGTGTCCCGCACCTGCTGCGCGCCGTCCGGGACATCGACCCGGCGGCGCAGGTCGTGCTCTGCGCGGGCGCGCCCGACACCCCGGAGATCGACCGCGAGTTCCGCGAGCTGTTCGCGGAGCTGAGCCGGGCCCGCGACGGCGTGCACTGGATCCCGCGGATGCTGCCGCGCCCGGAGGTCATCCAGCTCCTCACCCACGCGGCCGTCTTCGTCTGCCCCTCGGTGTACGAGCCTCTCGGCATCGTCAACCTGGAGGCGATGGCCTGCGGGACGCCCGTCGTGGCCTCCCGGGTCGGCGGTATCCCGGAGGTGGTCGAGGACGGCGCGACCGGTCTGCTGGTCTCGCCGGAGGAGGGTCGCGAGGGGGCCGACGCCTTCGAGGCGGGTCTCGCGCGGGCCCTGGACACGGTGCTCGGCGATCCCGCGACCGCCCGCCGGATGGGCGAGGCCGGGCGGGTGCGCGCGGTGGAGGAGTTCGGCTGGGACGCGGTCGCCCGGCGGACCGTCCGGCTGTACGAGGGCACCCTCAAACAGGCGTAGCGTGCCCCGCTCGGGGGCAGCAATGGATCAAACTGGGTGAGGGGAGCGGCCATGCGTCGTGGTGGACCTTCGGTCCTCGGAATCGTGCTGGCGGGTGGCGAGGGCAAACGCCTGATGCCTCTCACCGCGGACCGCGCCAAGCCCGCGGTCACCTTCGGCGGGACGTACCGTCTCGTCGACTTCGTGCTGTCCAACCTCGTCAACGCCGACATCCTGCGCATCTGCGTCCTGACGCAGTACAAGTCGCACTCGCTGGACCGGCACATCACCACGACCTGGCGGATGTCGAGCCTGCTCGGCAACTACGTCACCCCGGTCCCGGCCCAGCAGCGGCTCGGCCCGCGCTGGTACCTGGGCAGTGCCGACGCCATCCTCCAGTCGCTGAACCTGATCTACGACGAGCGGCCCGAGTACGTGGCCGTGTTCGGCGCCGACCACGTGTACCGGATGGACCCGCGCCAGATGCTGGCCCAGCACATCGACAGCGGCGCGGGCGTGACGGTGGCCGGCATCCGGGTGCCGCGCGCCGAGTCCCCGTCCTTCGGCGTGATCACGCCGGGTTCGGACGGGCAGACAGTGGAACGGTTCCTGGAGAAGCCCGCCGATCCGCCGGGCCTCGCCGACAACCCGGAGTGCGTGTTCGCCTCCATGGGCAACTACATCTTCACCACCAAGGCCCTCATCGAGGCGCTCCAACGGGACGCCGAGGACGAGCGCTCCGTGCACGACATGGGCGGCTCGATCCTGCCCCAGCTCACCGAGCGCGGTGAGGCGCAGCTGTACGACTTCAGTGAGAACCACGTGCCGGGCGAAACCACCCGCGACCAGGGCTACTGGCGGGACGTGGGCACGCTCGACGCGTACTACGACGCCCATATGGACCTGATCGCCGAGCGGCCCGCGTTCAACCTGTACAACCGCAGCTGGCCCATCTACACCCACTCGGGTCAGCTCTCCCCGGCCCGTTTCAACGCGGGCGGCATCGCCGGCGAGTCGATCATCAGCGCGGGCTGCCTCATCCGGGGCCAGGTAACGCGATCGGTGCTGTCGCCGGGTGTCGTCGTCGATCCGGGGGCGGTCGTGCAGGGGTCGATCCTGCACGACAACGTCCACATCGGGCGGGGCGCGGTGGTGCGCGGGGCGATCCTGGACAAGAACGTCGAGGTGCCGCCCGGCGCGACGATCGGCGTGAACCCGGAGCGGGACGCGGAGCTGTACTCGGTGTCGAAGGCGGGTGTGATCGCCCTGGGCAAGGGGCAGAGAGTCTCGTGAGCGCAATGTCGTCATCCGTGGAGCTTTCGATCCGGTTGACCTTTTCGGTGCATATTCAATTCGTTATTAACTGTGCGTAGCCTGATCGTGCTTGACCGTAATCGTGCGGAGGCGCTTGACTACTGGTTCACTCCCCGTCGACGCGAGGCAAGCCCTTGACCGCTGATCCGCTGGCACCTCTCGACCTGGCGTTCTGGAACATCGAGTCCCCCGGGAACCCGATGCACCTCGGCGCGCTGGGTGTCTTCGCCGCGCCCTCGGCCACCGCCGCCGCCCACGCCGCCGACCTGCTCGCCGGCCGGGCGGCCGCCGTACCCGGACTGCGCATGCGGATCCGCGACGTGTGGGCGCCGCTCGCCGCCGCGCCGCTCTCCTTCGGCGGCGCGGTGCGCGAGCCCGATCCGGAGTTCGACCCGCTGCACCACGTCCACCTGCACGCGCCCACCGCCGACTTCCAGGCGGCGGCCGGGCGGCTCATGGAGCGTCCGCTGGAGCGCGACCGGCCCCCGTGGGAGGCCCACGTCCTGCCGGGCGAGGAGGGCGACGGCTTCGCCGTCCTGTTCAAGTTCCACCACGCCCTCGCCGACGGGCTGCGCGCGCTGACCCTCGCCGCGGCGGTCCTGGACCCCATGGACCTGCCCGCGCCCCGGCCCCGCCCCGTGGCGCCGGCCCGCGGCGTCCCGCCCGAGGTGCGCGAACTGCCCGGACTGCTGCGCGGCGCCCTGTCCGGCGCCCTGTCCGATCTGGGTCGCGCCCTCGACATCGGGGCCTCGGTCGCCGTCCACACCCTCGGCATGCGTTCCACGGCCGCCCTCACCGCCGAACCCACCGGCACCCGCCGCACCGGCGGCGTGGCCGTCGACCTCGACGACGTGCACCGGGTGCGCAAGGTCGTCGGCGGCACCGTCAACGACGTACTGATCGCGGTGGTCGCCGGAGCCCTGCGCACCTGGCTGGACGAGCGCGGCGACGGCAGCGAGGGAGTGACCCCACGCGCCCTCATCCCCGTCTCCCAGCGCCGCCCGCGCACCGCCCACCCCCAGGGCAACCGGCTCTCCGGGTACTTGATGAGGCTTCCCGTCGACGACCCCGACCCGCTCGGCCGGCTCGGCACGGTCCGGGCCGCCATGAATCGCAACAAGGACGCCGGACCCGGCCGCGGCGCCGGTGCCGTCGCCCTGCTCGCCGACCACGTCCCCGCCCTGGGCCACCGCCTCGGCGGCCCCCTGGTCAGCCACGCCGCCCGGCTCTGGTTCGACATCCTCGTCACCAGCGTGCCCCTGCCGAGCTTCGGCCTGAAGCTCGCCGGGAACCCGGTGACCGACGTCTACCCCTACGCCCCGCTCGCCCGCGGCCAGTCCCTGGCGGTGGCGATCTCGACGTACCGGGGCCGGGTCCACTTCGGCCTGGTCGCGGACGCCGAGGCCGTCCCCGACCTCGACCGGTTCGCACGGGCGCTGACCGCGGAGGTGGAGACGCTCATCACTGCCTGCGGCTCTTGACCTGCGCGGGTTTGGAGGTGTGCCCCGGCGCTCCGTAGAATTCCCGGTTCGAAAGCGGGCGCGGTCGGAGCGCCGCACGGGGCAGCAGGGAAACGGCAGCGCGATGACGGTGACAGAGGACGGCTCGGCGACCATGGACGAGGTCGTGTACGGGCCCGGCATCGACCCGGAGCGGCTGGCTGTCTGCCTCGCTGTGCTGGAGGAACTCGACAAGCTCGACGTCGACCACCCCGACGCGATCGCCGTGCGCCGGGCCACCGCCGGCATCTACCGCTCGGTCAAACAGCGCCGCCGCCAGGAGCGCCGGGCCGCCAAGACCGCCCACGACAGGGCGGTCACCGAGGCCACCGCGACGGGCTCCGCGCAGCGCATCGACGACGAGACGGAGGGCGTCCTGCCCTCGTCCTCGGTCACCGAGGAGGCCCGCATCGCGG
Source organism: Streptomyces sp. NPDC033216 (assembly GCF_055577115.1). Taxonomy (NCBI): domain Bacteria; kingdom Bacillati; phylum Actinomycetota; class Actinomycetes; order Kitasatosporales; family Streptomycetaceae; genus Streptomyces; species Streptomyces sp. NPDC033216. The sequence goes on from NZ_JBVIQK010000003.1 coordinate 256,408, forward strand.
GGATACTCCAGCGCCCCCGCTCCTGCTACACCTGCAAGACCCGCTACGTCGAGGTCGACTACTTCTACCACCAGCTCTGCCAGAACTGCGCCGCGGAGAACCGCGCCCGCCGCGACGCCCGCACCGACCTGACCGGCAGGCGCGCGCTGCTCACCGGCGGCCGCGCCAAGATCGGCATGTACATCGCGCTCCGGCTGCTGCGCGACGGCGCCCACACGACGATCACCACCCGCTTCCCGAACGACGCGATCCGCCGCTTCAAGGCCCAGGCGGACAGCGCCGACTGGATCCACCGTCTGAAGATCGTCGGCATCGACCTGCGCGACCCGGCCCAGGTCGTCGCGCTCGCCGACTCGGTGGCCGCCGAGGGCCCGCTCGACATCCTGATCAACAACGCGGCCCAGACCGTACGGCGCTCCCCGCAGGCCTACAGCGAGCTGCTGGCCGCCGAGTCCGCCCCCCTGCCCGCCGGTGAACTCCCCGCCGCCGAAGTGATCGGCACCTTCGGCTCCGGCGCCGTCGCCGCCCTGCCGGTGCCCGGCGGTGGCGCCCTGAGCGCGCAGGACGTGACGGACCTGGCGCTGGTGTCGGGCTCGGCGTCGCTGGAGCGCATCGCGGCCGGCACGGCGATCGACGCGGGCGGTCTCGTGCCCGACCTGCACGACACCAACAGCTGGATCCAGGCGGTGGAGGAGGTCACGCCGGTCGAGCTGCTGGAGGTGCAGCTCTGCAACTCCACGGCGCCGTTCATCCTCATCAGCCGGCTGCGCGCGTCGATGGCGGCGGCCGAGGCCCGGCGGACGTACATCGTCAACGTGTCAGCCATGGAGGGCGTGTTCAACCGCGGCTACAAGGGCGCCGGACACCCGCACACCAACATGGCGAAGGCCGCCCTGAACATGCTCACGCGCACCAGCGCCCAGGAGATGTTCGAGAAGGACGGCATCCTCATGACGGCCGTCGACACCGGCTGGATCACCGACGAGCGCCCGCACCCGGACAAGGTCCGGCTGGCCGAGGCCGGCTTCCACGCCCCGCTCGACCTGGTCGACGGCGCGGCCCGCGTGTACGACCCCATCGTGCGCGGTGAGGCGGGCGAGGATGTGTACGGCGTCTTCCTGAAGGACTACGCGCCCGGCAAGTGGTGAAGGCGGCGCGCCCGTACCGCACGCGTCACGGGTGACGGGTCGTCAGGAGGCCGCTGGAGACGGCCAGGAGGAGGGCGGACCCCACATCTGGCGGGCCGACGCCTTTCGGAAGCGGGTTGCGGGTCGCCACCGCTCCCGCACGGTCCGCCCGTCCTCCGGCACCCCGCGTCGAACCGGCGGCCCCGTCCGCGTCCGCGTGCGCCAGTTCTGGACAGGTCCTCGGCGGCCCGGCCCGTGCCAGGGCTGCCGCCGCGACAGCCGCGCCACCCGCCCACCGGGCGACGCCCGTACGGCGTCGGCGGCGCGCTCGGCCCGGCTCGCCCCGCCGGTCCGCGTCAGCGGCAGGCAGGGGGGCATCAGGCAGTCACCGGGGGTTCCTCGTCCGCGGAACGGCCGCGGCGCGGCGGTCCGCAGCGCGTGGTCGTGCCTCTTGACTCTGTGCGCACCGGTCCGGCGCGCAGACCTCCTCGACGCCGCCCGGCTCCCTGCGTGAAGGCCGCCCGCGAGACCCGCGAGACAGTCGTGGCGGCACGTCAGCAGGCACGCCGAGGTCGCGACCGGGTCAACGGGACCGGGACCGCGCAACGGTGACGCGGTGCCCGTGCGCCGGGTACGCCGTAGGAGTGAAGGCCGAAAGGCGCTTCCGGGGCCCGGAGGGCTGGATCCCACGGGAGGGCGTGCGGGTGACGAGCCATGGTTATCCCAAATTCCAGGCCCGATCGAGCGGTATTCCGCTCATCTGGTTACTCTGTAGCCGACGGACATCAGGACGGAGTGCCACCCCACACCCACCGTCCGTCATGGGACGAGCCGGTTCACAGCGGCCTGCTCCTTCTGGAGTTTGCCGGCGCCACCGCGTCAGAACTGCCCTTGAGACGAGACAGACCCGAGGGAGCGCCAGACGCCGGATCCGCAGACCGACCGGCACGCCCCGAGGGTGACCGACACATAAGGAGTGCGCGGTGACACCGGAGAAGACGAATCGCGAGCAACGCCCCAAGGAACGCACCGAGCGTGCGGGCCGCCGGCCCGGGGAGATCGGCAGCCTCGACGTGTGGGCCCGTTCCGCTCCCATCCGGCTGGCGGGGTACGAGGAAGACCTCAACGAACCCCACATCCTGCCCAGCGTCGACTGACGTCGGCGGGTCGTTCGCGATCGCCGGACACATGGGCGTGCGGACAGCACGCCCATGTGGCCTCAGACCTGCGACACCATGTCCCCACGGCCTCCGGCCGCTCCTGGATCGAGCGGCGCCGTCCGCCGCCACGGGCGCAGCTCCTCCAGGCGCTCGGCCACCCGCAGCAGTCGCGCCTCCGTACCGGGCAGCCCCACCAGTTGGACGGCGGTGGGAGCTCCCGACGGGAGCGTGCCGACCGGGACCACCATCGCCGGCCAGCCGGTCAGGTTCCACGGCGGTGTCAGGGGCGAGTAGTTGGTGTTCGCCAGAACATTGCGCAGCCACCCCCGCTCGTGCCACGGCGCCGACTTCGGCGACCGCCGCGCGAGCGCCGGTGTCAGCAGCACGTCGTACTCCGCGAAGAACGGCTCCAGACGCCGGCGCAGCTCCTCACGCGCCGTGCCGTCACGCACCCCTGTCAGGAACCGCCGTCCCAGGGCCGCGTGCACCCGGGTGCGACGGGTCAGCAGACGCGCGTCCAACGCCCGCGCGTCGACCGCCGTACCGGCCGTCCAGTGCGCGAGCGAGGTGACGCCCAGCGACAGTGGATACGGCGGCTCGGCCCGCCGCACCCGGTACCCCGCCCGCGTCAGCGCCCCGGCGGCCTCACGCGCCGCCGCCAGGTACGGGCCGGTCACCCTCACCCCGACGAGCGGGCTGCGCACCGACACCGCGATCCTGAGCGCGCCGGACTCCCGCGACCGTAGGGCCTCGGTGCCGGCGAGCACCGACAGCATCAGCCGGGCGTCCTCCACGGTCGTCGCCAGCGGACCGTTCTCCGACATCCCGAACCAGTCGCCTTCGCCGATCCCCGCCGGGACCACGCCGTGGCCCGGCTTGACCGTGACCAGCCCGCAGTTGGCCGCCGGAATGCGCAGTGAGCCCATGCCGTCGTTACCGAGGGCGATCGGCACCATCCCGGCCGCCACCGCCGCCGCGCTGCCGCCGGACGAACCGCCCGCCGTGCGCGAGGTGTCCCACGGATTGCGGGCGGTGCCGTGCACGCCCTCGGTGGTGCCGAAGACGCACAGCTCCGGCACGTTCGTCAGACCCACCACCACCGCGCCGGCCGCGCGCAGCCGGGCCACGGTGACATGGTCGGCGCCGGCGGGCGTGTCCGGGGTCGCGGCCGAGCCGACGCGGGTCGACTCGCCCCGCACGGCGAGGTTGTCCTTGACGGCCACGGGGACGCCGGCCAGGGGCAGTCGGTCCCGGTCGGCGCGGGCCGCCACCTCGTCGGCCTCCACGAGCGCCGCCTCCGCCCGCACCAGCCGGAACGCCCCGATGCGGCCGTCCAGCCGGGCGATCCGCTCCAGGTGCTCCGCCACCACCCCACGGGGTTCGGCCCGCTCCTCGCGTACGGCGGCGGCGATCTCCACGGCGGTACGGCCGACCCACTCGGTCACTAGGCGCTCCTCGGTGTGCGGGCGTGCAGGGGCTACTGGTGAGTACAGGGAGAACTGTGCCCCGCGGAGGACGTCACGTCGAGGACCCTTCGAGCCCCACCGCGCCGCGCGCCTCGGGGTGGTCGCCGGGCGCCACGCAGCACCCCGCGCGCCGCCGCCCTCGTCTTCCGCGCCGCGCACCCTGTCGTCGCGAGCGTCCTCGTCTGCGCCCGTCCGGCAGCAGGTCACCGCCACCCGCGCCTACGACTCGTGAGCCGACCCCGCCAGCCGCGTCGGCGGCAGGTACTCCCGTACGTACGTCCGCTTCCAGCACGCCCCCGTCTCCCGCAGCTCCCGCCAGCTCGTGTACCGGTAGCGGAAGAGGCGGGCGCGGATGTGGCGCGGGGGCCGGCCGGGCGGGAACGGGGAGCGGCGCAGCAGGCGGAGCGTGGCGCGGTCGTTCTCCAGCAACCGCTCGACGAGAGCGCCGAACCAGGGAGCGGCGTAGGACGGGGAGAGGGCGGCGAACCACATCATCCAGTCCAGCCGCAGATGGAAGGGGGCGAACTGACGTGGCCAGCGCCGTGGGTCGCCGGGCTTGCCCCTGAACTCGTACTCCCGCCAGTCGGAGTCCTCGCGCGGTACCTCGTCGAGGGTGCCCTCGATCACCACCTCGTGGCGGACCCGGCTCACGCTGCCGAACGCGCCGTAGGTGTTGACCAGGTGCAGCGGGTCGAAGGAGCGGTTCATGACCTGCCCGCGCGAGAGCATGTTGAGCACCGGGCGGTGGCTGAGGAACAGCAGGAACGCGGCCACCGCCAGGACCACCACCACGTACCAGAGCGGGGCCTCGGGCGTGGACGGGGGGTCGGCGGGGAGTTCGAGGGCGGGCACGGCCAGCACGATCGTGATCCAGTTCAGCCAGGAGAAGTTGCCAGAGAGCACCAGCCACAGCTGGGTGAGGATCATCAGGGACGCGGCGGCGGTCGCGATCGGCTGCGGGGTGAACAGCAGGAACGGCACGAGCAGCTGGGTGACGTGGTTGGCGGCCACCTCCACCCGGTGCAGCGGCTTCGGCAGATGGTGGAAGAACCAGCTCAGCGGGCCGGGCATGGGCTGGGTCTCGTGATGGTGGTCCAGACAGGTGAGCCTCCGCCAGCAGGGGTCGCCCCGCATCTTGATCAGGCCGGCTCCGAACTCGACCCGGAACAGCAGCCAGCGCAGCAGGAACAGTACGACGATCGGCGGCGCCACCTCGTCGTTGCCGAGGAACACGGCGAGGAACCCGGTCTCCAGCAGCAACGACTCCCAGCCGAAGCCGTACCAGGTCTGGCCGACGTTGACGATCGACACGTACAGCGCCCACGGCACCAGCCACAGCAGCATCGCCGCCCACAGCGGCAGCAGCGCGTCCAGGCCCGCGATCAGTGCAGCCGACACCGCGCATCCCGCCCAGGCGCATGCCGCGAAGAAGCGGTCCGAACAGCGCAGGTGGAACACGCTGGGCGCCCGCCGGAAGGGCACACGCTCGACGAACCGGGCGACCGGCAGCATCCCGCGCTCGCCGAGCAGCGCGCGGAACTGGAGCGCCGCGGTGAGGAACGCGACCAGATACACGCAGGCCAGAGCGCGCTGGAAGACCATCCGGCTCAGCCAGTGGTCGGGTGCGGTGAACCACTCCACGAAGTGCCGCTCCTCTCCCGTCCTGCCGGTGCCGACCCCCACCGTGTTCCACGCCGGACCGCCTCACGCACGTGATCCCTCCCGGTCGAGGAATCGGGCAAATGCTGGCAAGGTGGGCCCATGGTCGAACGGGGAGCGAGTGCACTGTCCCTCCCGCAGGACCGGTCCGCCCGCCCGGAGCCGATCCTGGCACTCAACGGCATGGGCGGCTTCGACTGGGACCTGGACACCGGGCTGTTCGCCATGGACGCCCGCGCCCACGAGATCTTCGACCTGACCCCCGAGGAGTACGACGGCCACCCCGAGAGCCTCGCCCCGCGTGTCCCCCCTGCCGAATCCCTGCGTCTGGACACCCTGGTGACCCAGGCCATCAAGGACGGCAGCGAGAACTACGGTGCCTACTTCCGCATCCGCCGCCGAGACGGCCGGCTGCGCTGGACCCACACCCAGGGCTACATCCGGCGCGACGACACGGGCAGGCCCCGCCGGATCATCGGCATCGTCCGGGACGCGACCGACGAGCTGCGCGACCTCGCCGCCCACCGCGAGCAGGCCGCCCTCGACGACGCGCGCCGCGAGCAGACCAACGTCGTGCAGCTCACCACCGCCGCCCTGGCGCACGCCCGGACCGTGAAGGACGTCATCGACGTCCTCAAGGACACCCACGGCCTCATCCATCTGGGCGCGACCAGTCTCGTGATGGGCCTGGTCGAGGCCGGCCGGATCCGGCTGATCGCCGAGGGTCCCGAGGGCAGCTTCGTGCCCGGCACCCTCGTCACCCGGATCGACGAGCCGTACCCGATGAGCGAGGTGGTGCGCACGCTCACCCCCCGGTTCATCGAGTCGCCCGACGATTTCGCGGTCGGCTACCCCGTGCTGTGGCCGCACATCACGGACCTGAAGATCACCTCGGCCGCCTATCTGCCGCTCATCGTCCAGGCCCGCCCGATCGGCGCGATGGGCCTGCTCTACAGCGACCGGCGCGGTTTCACCCCTGAGGAACGCAACATCCTCGTCGCCCTCGGCAGCAGCATCGCCCAGTCCCTGCAACGGGCCATGTTCTACGAGCAGGAGAAGGACATCGCCCAGGGCCTCCAGCAGGCCATGCTGCCGCGCACCATTCCCAGCGTGCCCGGCGCCGACGTCGCCGTCCGGTACCGCGCCGCCACCATCGGCGGCTCCCACGGCCGCGACATCGGCGGCGACTGGTACGACCTGATCCCGCTGCCGGGCGGGCGGGTCGGCGCCGTCATCGGCGACGTCCAGGGCCACGACACGCATGCCGCCGCCGTCATGGGCCAGCTGCGCATCGTCCTGCGGGCGTACGCCTCCGAGGGACACACCCCGGCCACCGTGATGGCCCGCGCCTCCGTCTTCCTCCACGAACTCGACACCGACCGCTTCGCCACCTGCCTCTACACCGAGGCCGACCTGTCCACCGGCGTCGTCCAGATGGTCCGGGCCGGCCATATCGACCCGATGGTCCGCGGCACCGACGGCACCTGCCGGCGCGTCTCCGTCCCCGGCGGGCTGCCGCTCGGCCTGTCCGCCGAGTTCGGCCGCCTGGACTACCCGGTGGCCACCCTGGAACTCGACCCCGGCCACACCCTGCTGCTGTGCACCGACGGGCTCGTCGAGCAGCCCGGCGCCGACCTCGACGACGGCATGCGGGCCCTCGCCGAACTGATCGCCACCGGCCCCGACGACGTACGCGGACTCGCCGACCGGCTCATCGAGGTCGCCGAGGAACGCGGCGGGGACGACGACGTGGCCCTGCTGCTGCTTCGCCGGCGCGGCCTGGACGCCCCGCAGGCCGGCGGCCGGCTCCAGCAGCACGTGGCGCCAGGCGACCCGGAGGCCCTGACCCAGGCCCGGCACATGATCCGCGCGGCCGTCCGGGCCTGGGGCGCCCAGGAGCGGTCCGACGACGTCGAGCTGGTCGCCGACGAACTGGTCACCAACGCCCTCATGCACACCGAGGGTGCCGCCATCGTCACCCTGCGCCTCCTCGCCGACGGTGGCCGTCGGCTGCGCGTCGAGGTCGAGGACTCCTCCAGCGCCCTGCCGCGCCGCCGCGATGCCGGGGACTCGGGCGTCTCCGGACGCGGCCTGCTCCTGGTCGAGCTGCTCTCCGACGTGTGGGGAGTGGAGGCGCGCGGCGGCGGCAAGTGCGTGTGGTGCGAGTTCGGTGTGCCGGAGCGGACCTGAGGATGCGGCCCGCGGATGGCACCCTGGACGTATGCCGGAACTCCCCGAGGTCGAAGCGCTCAAGGACTTCCTCACCGAGCACCTGGTCGGCCACGAGATCGTGCGGGTCCTGCCCGTCGCGATCAGCGTGCTGAAGACGTACGACCCGCCCCTGACCGCCGTCGAGGGCCGGGAGGTCACCGCGGTGCGCCGGCACGGCAAGTTCCTCGACCTGGAGACCGCCGACGGCCTTCACCTCGTCACCCACCTGGCCCGTGCGGGCTGGCTGCACTGGAAGGACCGCCTGCCCGACGGCCCGCCCCGCCCCGGAAAGGGCCCCCTCGCCCTGCGTGTCGCCCTGGAGACCGGCGAGGGCTTCGACCTCACCGAGGCCGGCACCCAGAAACGCCTCGCCGTGTATCTCGTACGCGACCCGCAGGAGATCGCGGGTGTCGCCCGGCTGGGTCCCGACCCGCTCGGCGCCGACTTCGACGAGGAGCGCCTCGGCGCCCTGCTGTCCGGCGAGCGGCGGCAGCTCAAGGGCGCCCTGCGCGACCAGTCCCTGATCGCCGGCGTCGGCAACGCCTACAGCGACGAGATCCTGCACGCGGCGCGGATGTCCCCCTTCAAGCTCGCGGCCTCCCTCACCCCCGAGGAGACCCACGTCCTCCACGAGGCCCTGCGAGCCACCCTCACGGAGGCGGTGGAACGCTCGCGGGGCGTGGCGGCCGGCCGGCTCAAGGCGGAGAAGCGGAGCGGCCTGCGCGTGCACGGCCGCACCGGCGAGCCCTGCCCGGTCTGCGGCGACAGGGTCCGCGAGGTGTCCTTCAGCGACTCCTCGCTCCAGTACTGCCCGACCTGCCAGACCGGCGGCAGACCGCTGGCGGACCGGCGGATGTCGCGGCTGCTGAAGTAGCGCTCACCGGTGGACGGCATCGACCGGGCGGACCGGTGCGGCGGGAGGGGCCGCGAGCAGAGCGGGGACGGCGAGGCCCTTCGCCATCGACGTGGGGCCGCTCCTGAGGGGCGGCTGAACGGCGCATCAGCCGGGGCCCGCGGTACCGCTAGCGGGGCTTGAGGACGACGAGGGTCTCGCCGTCCATGGTCCGTACCTCGTAGCGCGCGATCTTGTCGGTCTGCATGGTCGCGCCGCCCTTCATGGTGTTGGGGCGGGCGTCGTGGTCGGGGACCATCCAGGTGGTGACGATCTCCTGCGAGCCGTCGTGGCCGACGACGATCAGATGGCAGGCGCGGGGACCCGCGGCGTCCTTGACCTCCAGTTCGACCTGGCTGCCCCAGAGCTCGTCCTCGGTGGTCACCTGCGCCCACACACCCGACTTCTGGTCGGTCGCGGTGACGACCCGCACCGGCTTCTCACCGCCGCCACCGGCCATCATGGCGAGCGCCGGACCGGCGACGGCGACCACCGCGGCCGCGGCCACGGCGTACAGCAGCCGGCGCCTGACGGCCCGGCGCCGGGCGGCGACCTCGCCGAGGAGCCGGTCGAGCAGCTGCGGGCCGGGGCCGGCGAAGGGGTGCACGGCGCGGGGTGTCGCCCTCCGGTACAGCCTCAGCTGCCGGGTGGTGGCGCCGAACTCGGTGACCTGTGCCGCGCATCGAGGACACTCCATGAGGTGGTCCTCGAAACGGAAGGCCTCCGCCTCGTCCAGCACGCCCAGCGCGTACGCGCCGACGTCGCGATGCCTCTCCAGGGACCTCATGCCGAAACCTCGCGCCGTTGAGTGCCAGTGGGGTTACTCCTTGCTCCCACCGGTACGGACCAGGCAGCGGAATCACTCAAGTCTCGTACCGAATCGTGACCCAGATGTTCGGAGCGGTCCGGCCCGTGGATTGGTCCGAATCCACAAGGGCTAGAAAAGATGGATGGCGAGATGCCCGAGGGGCAGGCCGAGCTGCCAGGCGGGCGTCCAGACCTTGGGTCCCTCGTCCTCGCCGGCCGGTGCGCCGCCCGGGACCGCGTTGAGGTCGGGGGCGAGCAGTTCGGTCTCCTCCAGCCAGCGCCAGGCCGCCGACGCCAGTTCCAGATCCGGATCGGATCCCTCCGACTCGGCCCTCCGTTGTGACATACGTTCGGCGACCCACTCCTGCCAGGGCTGGTCGTACGCCGTGAGCGAAAGCCAGGTCTCCAGCTGGGTGACCACCCGGATCCCGGGGAGTTCGCCGTCGGTGTCGGACAGGAAGATGGTCAGCGCCAGGGCGTCGCGCCCGGCGCGGAACTCGAAGGACGTCGGCGGCATGAGATCGCCGGTCCGCAGCAGTTCGTCGGCGATGTACTCGGCGTACAACCACGCCATGGGGACGGTGAGTTCACCGCCGCCGGCGCCGTCCGTGCTCTGATGACCTCTGTGCGGCATCCCTTCCCGCCTTCCTCCGGTGCGTGCGCTTCGTGCGGCGCCGGAAATCCGGTGACCGGGCTCCGTCCGCAACACGGATAAGGACACCCGATTACTCAACCGGGGTCCACGGCAAGGCGCTTTACGGAGGTTTGACTCGATCGTGGGTTTCAGCCCAGGTCGGGCGCGTATCCGGGAAGCACCCGACGCAGGGCGCGCAGCGCGTAGTACGCGCGGGACTTCACGGTACCGGGCGGGATGCCGAGGGTTTCGGCGGCCTCCGCCACACTCGCCCCCTGGAAGTACACCAGCACCAGGACGTCACGGTGTTCCGGAGTGAGTGTCTTCACAGCCTCGCGGACGTCGAGGGTGGCGGCGGCCCGTTCGGCGTGGTCGCCGCAGACCGGCGCGTTCTCCAGCACCGCGTCCCCGACCTCGGCCGGCCGGGCCTGCCGGGCCCGCCGCGCGTCGATGGCGAGTCGCCGGCCGACGGTGAGCAGCCAGGGCCGTACGGAGTCGAACGCGTCGGCGCGCAGGGCCTCGGGATGCTGCCAGGCGCGCACCAGGGTCTCCTGGACGAGGTCCTCGGCGCGTTGGCGGTCGCCGTCGCACAGCCTCAGCAGCAGCGCGAAGAGCGGCCGGCCGTGCTCGCGCTGGAGCGCGGCGAGTTCGTGTTCGGCGGTCGTCGTCCTGGCGGTGAGGGTGGTCCCGGCGGTCATGCGCGTATGGCACCGCAGGGCGCCGGTTCGGGACAGAGTGCGCACCAGGGTCTGCGGCGGACGGTCGATCGCGTCGGCGAACGGTTCGACGAACGGTCGGGGCTACGCCGATCGCGCGCATCCGGCCCGGTGGCGGGAGCGCCGGGGCCTCGCGTCTCCGCCCATGGATTAGTAGTGATACGTGCGCAAATATGACTATCCATATGGAATGGGGTGATCCGGTGATCGCGCGCAGACACCAGGTGGCCCTGGCCCTGACGGCCCTCCTCGCGGCGGCCGCCGCCTGCCGGGCCCAGGACCGCGAACCCGCCTCGGGACACCCGGCCCCCTCGGCGAGCCGCGGCTTCACCCTGGTGGCCACCGGCGACATCCTCCCGCACGCCTCGGTCATCGACCGGGCTCGCTTCGACGCCGGCGCCACGGGTCACGACTTCGGCCCGATGTTCGCCGGCATCCAACCCGTCGTCGCGAGTGCCGACCTGGCGCTGTGTCACCTGGGAGCCCCCCACGTCGCCGCCGACCCGGCCGCCACCTACCTGCCCCAGCTCGCCGCAGCCCTCGCCGCGACCGGCTACGACGGCTGTTCCACCGCCTCCGAACACGCCCTCGACGACGGCCCCGACGGCGTGCGCCGCACCCTGGAGGCCCTCGACGGCACGGGCCTGCGGCACACGGGCACCGCCCGCTCCGCCGCCGAGGCCGCCTCCGTCACCCTCCTGCGCGCGGGCCCCGCCAAGGTCGCCCACCTCGCCTACAGCTACGACACCGACGGCCTGCCGCTCCCCGAGGGGCAGCCCTGGGCGGTCTCCCTGATCGACGAGAACAAGATCGTCGCCGATGCCAGGAACGCCCGCCGGGCCGGCGCCGACGTGGTCGTCGTCTCCCTGCACTGGGGCACGGAATGGCAGGACGCCCCGGACGGCCGCCAGCTCACCCTCGCCAGAACCCTCACCGCCTCCCGCACCGGTGAGCACCCCGACATCGATCTCCTTCTGGGCAGCCACGCCCACGTCCCCCAGGCGTACGAGAAGGTCAACGGCACGTGGGTCGTCTACGGCCTGGGGAACCAGGTGGCCGGCGAGACGCCGAACCGCGCCGGCGTGGTCGACCCGCGCGCCAACCAGTCCAGCGTGGCCCGCTTCACCTTCGCCCCGCCCACGCGGCCCGGCGCCCGCTGGGAGGTGACGAAGGCCGCCTTCGTCCCCGAACTGTTCGACCTCGACGCGGGCCGCGTCGTCGACCTCGACCGGGCCCTCGCCCAGGGCGCCGACGTCCAGGGCGTCCGCGACCGCGTCCGCGCTCTCGTGCTCAGCCGGGGCGCGGCGCAGGACGGGCTGGTGACGGGGGAGTAGAGGGGAGCCCTGCTACGGCACCACCGTCACCGGCCACCGCCCCGCCTTCACCAGCCGCACCGCCACCGATCCCACGATCCGGTGACCGGCCTGCTCGGAGGCACCGACCACCACCGCGTCGGCCGTCAGCCGGTCCGCGGCCTTCACCAGCCCGTTGTACGGGTCGCCCTGGAAGGTGTGGAACTCCCAGCGCACGTCGAATATGCCCCGGGAGCGCTCGGTGGCCTCCCGGATCTGCGCCACGATGTCCTGGGCGATCTCGTCGGTCGCCTCCGTGACCGGCGCCCCGAGCGCCGCGCCCACCGCCATCACCGGCTGCACGTACACCACGGCCAGCAGGGCGCGCTGGCGCCGGGCCAGACCGCCGGCGTAGGCCGCGGCCCGCAGCGAGGACTCGGAGCCGTCCACGCCGACCAGGATGACCTTCGGGCCGTCCGTGCCGCGTTCGAACGGCGAGGGGTGCTGTTCCGTCACGGCGAGAGGCTATCGGAACCCGCAGGTCCCGCCGCCGCGCGGGCCGTTCGACGGCCGCGGGGTGCCGTCGGCGCGTCCGTCGGGTTCGCCGGTGGCGGCAGCGGATCTGTGGACCCGCTCGGCCGGGTCCGCGTCGGCACTCGTCCCCCCGGCCTCTCCCCCTCCGTCAAGGCCGAGCGCGGCCAAGGGGCACAGGCCCTCGGCCCACCGCTCGCCCCGGGGCGTGCGCAGGGAGGGCGCGGACAGGGAGACTCCGACGGCGTCCCAGGAGGCGCAGGTCCGTCCGGGGCGGGCACGAACGGCCGCGGCCCGGTGCGTGGCGACGGGACGACGACGGCGGGGCGCGGAACACCGACGTGTCGACCCCCCTTCGATGGGCGCGCCGCGCCCCGCCCCGCGCGCGACCGCCTGGTCACGTCCTCGGCCCGCCCGACGTTCCGTGAGTCGTCGCCCGTTCCCGGGTACGCCGCCGCTGACCCGGCCGGGGAGCCGGCCGCTGCGCCGAGCGGGTGGATTCGTGCCGCCGGGACGGTGTCGTGGTGGTGCGTCGGGGGCCGGCCGGGCGACTGATGACACATGCAGAAGGATCAGTTGTTCACCCGGCGCGCGGCGTTGCTCGCCGGCGCCGCCGCCGTCGGCGCGGCCGGCACGGCCTCTCTGTTCGTCGGGGGAACGGGTGGCGGGGCACCGGTCCGCCCCGGCGCCCCGGCGGCCGGTGCTCCCGCGCACCGCCTCGCGATGAAACCCTCCGCCTACCGCCTCCAGCCGTTGACCGGCTACGGCCCGCCGCGCACCGCGGCCGCCCGCACCCCCGTACGGCGCGAACCGCTGCTGCGGATCACCGGTCGCGGCCGCACCATGGTGCTGACCTTCGACGACGGCCCCGACCCCCGTTACACTCCGGGCATCCTCGACACCCTCGCCTGGTACGACGTCCGCGCCATGTTCTTCGTGTGCGGGGAGATGGCCGCCGACCACCCCGACCTGCTGACCCGGATGGCCGACGAGGGGCACACCGTCGGCAACCACACCTGGTCCCACCCACTGCTCACGAAGTTGACCCGCCGCCAGATCCGCTCCGAGATGACCCGCACCAGCGACGTCATCGAGAACGCCTACGGCGAGCGGCCCCGCTGGTTCCGCGCCCCCTACGGCGCCTGGAACCGCGCCGCCTTCCAACTCGGCTCCGAACTCGGCATGGACTCCCTGGCCTGGACCGTCGACACCCTCGACTGGACCACCCCCGGCACCGGCACCATCGTCGACCGGGTCGAGACAGGCGCCGCCCCCGGTGTCGTCGTCCTCTCGCACGACGCGGGCGGCGACCGCACCCAGAGCGTGCGTGCCCTGCGCCGCTACCTGCCCCGGCTCCTGGACTCCGGGTACCACATCACGGTGCCGCAGCGGCAGCGCACCTGAGGCCTCCCGTTCGTACGTGCCGGGCCCGCGGGCCATGGCACCGCCCTTCGCCCCGCCGGCGTTCGCCCGCCCGATCGGGGTCCGTTCAGCGGACCTGGACCAGGCGGGCGAAGGCGACCACATTGCCGTCGTATCCATTGGCCTTCGAGAATCCGCCGCCACAGGTGATCACCCGGAGTTCGGGCGAGCCCTTGGAGGCGTAGACGCGGTCGCCGGGGAAGTTGTTCTTCTCGAAGACCTCGATGCCGTAGATCTCGAACACCGCGGTTCTTCCGTCCCGTCGGGCCACCTCGACGTGGTTTCCCTTCTTCAGGGCGCCGAGACCGTAGAACACGGCCGGCCCCTGCGTGTTGTCGACATGGCCGACGACGACCGCGGTCCCCTTCTCACCGGGGGAGACGGCACCGGTGAACCAGCCGGCAAGATTCGGGTCCTCCGGGGGCGGCGCGCCGACCCAGCCGTCGGAATCCAGGCCGACCTGCGTGACCGGGGCGTCGACCTGGATGGCGGGGATCCGGACCCGGTCGGGTTCCGAGAACGGCAGGGCCTGAGCCGCGTTGCCGAAGGTGCCCTGGGTTGCCTGGGCGTCGGCGGCCGCCGCGGACGCGGGCTGCGGCGGGCCGGCATCGAACTCCCCCGAACCATTCCGGATGAGCGCGAGACCGGTCAGCAGAACAAGCGCTATCACCCCCCAAGGGGCGCGCTTCTTCGGCCGCTCCTCCTCTTCCGCCATTCCGGACAGCTCGTACCCAGACATTCGCCATCCCCTTTCGACGCGGCCGTCGCCACGTCCTTTCGCGCATACCGGAACGCTAAGTCCCGCAACGGAAACCGGCGACGGGGCGAGGGCGAACGGGTGGCCCGCGTGTCTCCGGTCCGCCATCCGAGTCGCCACCCACAGGAAATTTCTGACGGTTCGTGACCTGCGGTGATAGCCGATTGCGCGTATTCACCTCGGCGTGTCCGCTCACCAGGACGGACCATTCCCGAAGTGCGGGTGCGTGCGAGGCGTCCGAGGGTCGACTCGGGAGGCGTTCTCTCGCCGACAGACCGGGGACGGGCCCCGGGGCGCCTTCCGCGGAGGATCACACATGCGAAACTCACGCGCCCTGGCGGCCGCGGCCACAGCGGTCGCCGTCCTCGGGTTCGCCGCCCCCGTGGCCGTCGCGGACGGAATGCCACCCCACCCGGGCAGCCAGAACGACAACAACTGGGCGGACCCCGGTGACAACAACGGCGGGGGGCGCCCGGGCAACGGCAACTGGGGCGGAAACAACGACGGCGACAACGGCGGTAACAACGGTAACAACGGAAACAACGGAAACAACGGGGGGAACGGCGGCAACAACGGGGGGAACGGCGGAAACAACGGTGGCAACAACGGAAACGGGGGGAACGGGGGCAACGGCGGCAACAACGGCGGGAACGGCGGGAACGGCGGAAACAACGGAAATAACGGCGGGAACGGGGGGAACAACGGCGGGAACGGGGGGAACGGCGGCGGGAACGGGGGGAACGGCGGCGGGAACAACGGCGGGAACGGGGGGAACGGCGGCGGGAACAACGGCGGGAACGGCGGCGGGAACGGCGGCAACCACGGCGGGAACGGCGGCAACCACGGCGGGAACGGTGGCAATGGCGGTGGCAACGGGGGGATCTCCCCGAGCAACATCTCCGCGCTGCCCAGCGTCGTCGCCCGCGGCGGTCGGCTGACCGTGACCGTCGACGGATGCAGGGGTGGCGGCACCATGAGTTCGGACGCCTTCCCGACGGCCAACCTCAGGCCCGCCAACGGCGCAGGCCACACGGCGCGGGGCACCGCGACGGTCAACAGCAACGCGCGTCCCGGCTCGCACAGCATCACCGTCAACTGCAACGGCCGTACCCTCACCCATCCCACCGCCTTCACCGTCATCGGCGGTGTCCGCGGCGGTCTCGGCGGCAGCAGCTCCAGCGGTGCCACCCCGACCGACGTGGCCATCGGAGGCGGACTGGTGGCCGCGGCCGTCATCGGCGGCGGCGTGTTCTGGCTGCGCCGACGCGCGGAGCGCCGCGCCTGACGCCCTTCTCGGACTCTTAGGAGCGTGGCATCGGCTCTTCGGGCGCACGGGCACGGCACACCGCAGGCCTTCGCCCCGGCCCCTGGAAGGGGCCGGGGCGAAGGCCTGCGGTGTGCCAGGCGCCGTCGTCCCGGCCGGTGCGCTTCAGTCCTTGGCGTCCGGGAAGAGATGCAGGAAGGGCTCGGCCGAGGCGGTGATGCCCCGGCTGTAGGGCGCGTCGAAGTCCCAGATCAGGAACAACAAGAAGGCGATCAGCGCGGAGAACAACCCCGCCAGGATCAGTTCCCGGGTGGTGCGGCGGATCTGGAGGGCGAAGACCATGCCGACGGTGATGACGGCGCCGGTGAGGAGCCCGAACCACACCACGCCGGGCATGGTCGCCCCGGTGGAGCCGGCCCGGTTGTTGCGGGCCTGGTCGGCGGTGGCCATCTGGTCGAGGAGTGGTTGGTAGGCCTGTGCCTCGAAGTCGGACGCGGGCCGGTAGTCGGTGAGGTCGACGCGGAGCCGTTCGAGGAGTTCGTCGCCGCGCTCGGTCACCTCGCCCTTGTCGGCCATCGCCTTCCACTCGGTGGTGACGACGTGTGTGACATAGGCGTCGACGTCCCCCCGGACGCGGTCCCGCACGTCGGACGGATACACCCGCACCCGCTCCGAGATCTCGTGCAGCGACTGGGCCTCCGCCTGGACGTGGTCCTGGGCGACGCTGCGGGCCTCCCAGACACCGGCGATCGCCAGGCCCAGGACGATGGCGTACACCACGCCGATCCACATCGTCATGTACTCGATGACGTCCGGAGTCTCGGACGGGTCCTCGTCGTCGGACGCCGTGCGGTGCCGGACGAAGGTGACGGCGACCACGACCGCGCACGCGGCGAGCATCGCGAGGATGAGAACAAGCCATTCCGGCAAGAGAAGCTCCTGAGGGGCGTCAGCGGGGCCGCAGCGCGGCGACGGCGATGACCGCGGGCACGGTGATGAGCAGGACGTAGGTGACCGGCGACTGGTGGTGCCGGACGGGCGCCCGGCGCGGCTGCGCGTGGTAGGCCGGGTAGGTCACGGGCGACGCGGACGGCCGCGGCGTGGGCTTGGGCGGTGGTGCGGGCGGGGGAGTGGGCGCCGGCGCGGGGAGCGGTGGCGGGACGGGCACCGCGGGCTTCGGCGCTGCGGGGGGCGGGGGCTCGGGCTGTGTCCGGGGTGGCGAGGTCGGCTTCGGCACCGGTTCGGGGGCCGGTCGCGACGGGGGCTCCGGTGGCGGTGGCGGTGGCTTCGGCGGCGGCGTCGGTTGAGGAGGTGACGTGGGTTTCGGGGGTGGCGTGGGTTTCGGCGGGGGCTCGGGCTTCGGCGGCGTGGGTGTCGGGCACCCAGGCGGGGGTTGGGGCTTCGGCGGGGCCGGTGCCGGGCACCCCGGCGGGGGCGGCCACCCGAGGTTCCCCGCGACCGCCACCGCCTCGGTGCCGTCCGGGCCCGTCGAGGCGTACGCGCAGGCGTCGGCCACGGCCGTCCCGGCCGGGGCGGCCATGAGGATCCAGGCCACGGTCACCAGGGCCAATGCCCGGCTCACCAGGGCGGATCGGGTCGTTTCGGAACCATGCACGACGAGATCATGGGGCCTTGCGCGCGGGCGCACCCCCGGGGGCGGGGGTGATTGCCCCGAACGGGGGATGTCCGGCCCACCGGGTTTGTCCGCCGGGCGTTCGCACGTCCGGATAGACGTACCTGTGTGCGATACCGGTCGGTGCCGCGTACTCGTGCGGGCGGAGCACGCGTACGCGCCCGCGAGTCGATCGCACGTCCCGGTGTGCCTGCGGGCAGCGCGTGATCACGGGCCGGCGGTGGCCCGACCGCGGGCGGCGGCACGGGTGGCGAAAAGAAATCTGTGCCGCCTTTGAACGCAACGACCCCCGCCGTGCGTACCCATGACCGTGCGGCGGCGCAGCAGGGCGCTGCAACACCCTTGGGATGATCGGGGAGTTGAAGATGAAGACCTCCTGGCGGAGCGCCTCACTCGTGGCGAGCGCTGTGTCTGTTCTGGCGCTGACGACGGCGTGCGGTCAGGAAGGCGGCACGGCGTCCAGCCAGAACGTGGGTGTCACGGCCCCCGCCGGTACCGTCGCCGGCGTGGGCAGCGGCTACGGAGGCGTCGGCGAGGGCAGCAGCCCCAGCGCCGGTGCTCCGGCGGCTGTCGGCGCGGGTGGCGCCGCCCAGGCCGGTACGGCGGGCCAGCTGGCCGTCTCCGCCAACGCGGAGCTGGGAAAGGTCCTGATCGACGCGGCCGGTATGACGCTGTACCGCTTCGACGCGGACACCGCGGAACCGCCCAAGTCCAACTGTGACGGCGACTGCGCGACGACCTGGCCGCCCGTGCCGGCCGACGACGCCACCGCCGGCGACGGCATCGACAAGTCGCTGCTCGGCGAGGTCACCCGCACCGACGGCAGCAAGCAGCTGACCGTCGACGGCTGGCCGGTGTACCGCTATGCCAAGGACACCAACGCCGGTGACACCAACGGCCAAGGGGTGGGCGGGAAGTGGTTCGCGCTGGCCCCCGACGGCAAGAAGGCCAAGTCGGCCTCCGCCGCCGCCGGCCTGTCCGTGCGCAAGGACCCCAACCTCGGCGACATCGTCGTCGACAAGAACGGCATGACGGTCTACCGCTTCGTCAAGGACGAGGCGTGGCCGAAGCCGGTGACCGCGTGCCTGGGCGCCTGCCTGGAGAAGTGGCCGGCCGTCGCCCCGGTCGCCACCAACGACACCGAGGGCGTCCAGAAGAAGGGCCTGATGAGCTTCACCCGGCCCGACGGCGTCAAGCAGATGACGGTCAACTGCTCGCCGATCTACACCTTCTCCGGTGACAAGTCCCCCGGGGACATCAACGGTCAGGGTGTCGGCGGCACCTGGTACGCCGTGGCCCCAGACGGCAAGCTGGTCGGCGCGCCGAAGCAGTAGGGATCACCTCCCCAGGACTGATCCCCGCTCCTGCCACGGCACGTACGATCCCCGGTCCGCCCCCTCCGCGCCGCACGGAGGGGGCGGACCCTTGTGCTGCCGGGGCACCCGCCCTTGGCCCGCCGTCTGCGTGGTGTTCGGCCGCGCTCCACCCGGCTGGGAGACCCTCCGGAGCACATCGGGTACTTTTCGTGAGCACTTTCGGGGTATGTCATTTCGGCATGTGCCGCAGGTAGTGACCGGGAACGGACGGTCAATTTCCGTTTCTGCTCGCCCTGTTGGCGGGCGATCAGTAGCCTCTGCTCGAACACCGGATCGCCTACGCCTTGGAGAGATAGATGGATCGTCCCGCCTGGGCCCCACGGAGCATCGACATCTCCGTGCCCAGTGTCTCGCGGATCTACGACTACTACCTGGGCGGTTCGTACAACTTCGAGGTCGACCGGGAAGCGGCCCGCAAGGCCATGGAGTTCATGCCGGGACTCCCCAAGATCATGCAGGCGAACCGGGCGTTCATGCGCCGCGCGGTGCGCTACGCGGCCGGCGCGGGCATCGCCCAGTTCCTCGACGTAGGTTCAGGCATCCCGACCTTCGGCAACGTCCACGAGGTGGCCCAGGAGGCCCGGCCCGGTGCCCGGGTCGTCTACGTCGACCACGACCCCGTCGCCGTCGCGCACAGCCAGGTGGTGCTGGAGGGCAACGCGGACGCCGCCGTGGTCGCCGCCGACCTGCTCAAGCCGCGGGACATCCTCGCCAGCCCGCAGGTGGAGCAACTGATCGACCTGGAGCGGCCCGTGGCGCTGCTGCTGGTTGCCATACTGCACTTCGTGGAAGACACGGACGATCCGTACGCCGCGGTCGCCGAGCTGAGTGCCGCGCTCGCGCCCGGCAGCATGCTCGTCCTCACGCATGCCTCGTACGAGGGAATCCCGCTGCCGCGAGGGCGGGCCGAGGGCGCGGTGGACGTATACAAGGACATTCGCAACCCGCTGGTCATGCGCTCGCGTGACGAGATCGCGCGGTTCTTCGAGGGGTACGACATGGTGGAACCGGGACTGGTGCCGATGCCGCACTGGCGGCCGGAGACGGCACCGGAGGACGAGGACCCGTACGCCTTCTCCGGTTTCGCGGGCGTAGGGCGCACTTCGTGACCGCCGAACCGGACGGGCCGGAGGACAGACTGCGGCGGTTCGCGACGATCTGGAGCCGGGCGGTCTTCCCGGTCACCTCCACGTCGCTGACCCGGCCGGAGCTGGAGGAGCGGCTTCTGCCGCTGGCCCGGCGCTTGAGCGAGGCGCTGCGCGCCAGGAACTTCGACGCGCAGGCCCCGAAGGCGGTCGGAGCCGCCCTCGTCGGCGCCCACTGCACCGACCCGGACGCCCTCGCCCACAGCCTGGACTGCGTCGACGCCTACCTGGTGCTCTACTGCGGCGAGGACGGCCCCCAGGAGGACCTGCGCACCCGCTGCTCCCGGCTCCAGCACGCCATGGCCGCCGGTTTCGCGCAGGCCCTGCGCGAGCGGACGCTGGCCGAGCAGGAGTCCATCGCGCAGGCCGCGTTGCGGGCCCAGGGGGTGGTGGCGCAGGCGTTGCACGCCAGCGAGGCCCGCTTCCGCGCGGTCTTCGAGGGCGCCGCGATAGGAATCGGCATCGCCGACCTGGAGGGCAACATCCTCCAGGTCAACGGGGCGCTGGTACGCATGTTCGGCGGAGGCGAGCAGACGGTCCGCGGGCGCAACGTCAGCGAGTGGACGCACGCCGACGACGCCCCCCAGGTCTGGCGGCTCTACGAGGAACTGGTGCGCGGCGAACGCGAGCACTACCACGTCGAGAAGGCGTTCTACCGGCCCGACGGCACCGTCCTGTGGACCAATCTCACGGTCTCGCTGCTGCGCGACGCCGACGGACGGCCGCAGTACCAGCTGGCGCTCATGGAGGACACCACCGAACGTCGGCTGCTCAACCTCCGGTTGCGGTACGAGGCCACCCACGACGCGCTCACCGGCCTGCCCAACCGCACCCTGTTCTTCGAACGTCTGGAGAAGGTCCTGGCCGCCGGCGACGGCCAGCGCTTCGGCCTGTGCTACCTGGACCTGGACGGTTTCAAGACGATCAACGACAGCCTCGGACACGCGGCCGGCGACCGACTGCTCGTCGAGGTCGCCGACCGGCTACAGTCCTGCGCGACCGCGCCCGGCGAGATGGTCGCCCGGCTCGGCGGCGACGAGTTCGTGGCACTCACCACCGGCCCCGACACCCACCGTGAGGTCGACGACCTCGCCGCACGCATCATGAACGCCCTGGTCGCGCCCGTGCGCATCGAGGGCCGGGAGCTGACCGTGCGCGGCAGCATCGGCATCGTGGAGGGTCCGGCGGGGGAGCGCAGCCCCGCGGAGGTGCTGCGCAGCGCCGACATCACCATGTACCGGGCCAAGTCGGCGGGCGGCAACCGCTTCGAGCTGGCCGACCCCGAGGCCGACGCCCGCGCGATCACCCGCCACGGTCTGACGACGGCTCTGCCGGCCGCGCTGGAGCGGGGCGAGTTCTTCATCGAGTACCAGCCGCTCGTCCACCTCGGCGACGGCAGTGTGCGCGGCGCGGAGGCCCTGGTGCGCTGGCTGCACCCCCAGCACGGCGTGCTCGGCCCCGACCGGTTCATCCCGCTCGCCGAGCACACCGGGCTGATCGTGCCGCTGGGCCGGTGGGTCCTCGAGCAGTCGGTGCGCCAGGCCCGCGACTGGTGCCGGCGCAGCGGCGGGACAGGTCCCCTACGGATCAACGTCAACCTCTCGCCGTGCCAGCTCACCCACCCCGGGCTGGTGCAGGACACCGTCGACATCCTGGAACGCGCGGGCGTGGCGCCCGAGGCGCTGTGCCTGGAGGTCACCGAGTCGGCGCTGATCGGCGCCGACGACGACCTCCTCAAGCCGCTGCGCAGGCTCGCCGAGATGGGCGTCGACATCGCCCTGGACGATTTCGGCACCGGGTACTCCAACCTCGCCAACCTGCGCCGGCTGCCGGTGAGCGTCCTCAAGCTGGACCGCTCCTTCACCCAGAGCATGCAGCAGTTCCCGGCCGACCCCGTGGACCTCAAGATCGTCGAGGGGATCGTCTCGCTCGCCCACAGCCTGGACCTCGCGGTCACCGTCGAGGGCGTGGAGACCGGCGCCCAGGCCGAGCAGCTGCGCATACTGGGCTGCGACACGGCCCAGGGCTGGTACTACGCCCGCCCCGGCCCGCCGGACCGCCTGCACGAACTGGCCCTGGTGGACGCGACGGGGTGATCGGACAACTCGGTCGCGGGGTGCGGGGGTCGCCGACGAAGATGGCTGGGTGACCCACGAGAACGACGACGTGAACGAGGCGATCGCCGGCGAGCTGGCCCTCATGGACCCCGCCGTGCGTGCCTCCCGCGCCCTCTTCGCGCGGCTGCTCGACCCCGAGTTCGTCGAGGTCGGCTCCTCGGGCCGCCGCTACACGTACGAGGACATGCTGGCCCGGCTGCCCGACCACCCGGGCAGCTCGCGGGGCGGCCCCCGTTACGAGCCGTCGCCGATCAAGGGCGTCCTCCTGGCCCCCGGTCTGATCCACCTCACCTACGAGACGGACTTCGACGGCCGGCGAGCCCGCCGCACCTCGCTGTGGCGCAGACAGGCCGAGCAGACGGGCTGGCGCATGTACTACCACCAGGGCACACCCGTACCGCCGGACCTCTCCTGACCTGAGGGCATGCCGAAAGGGGCGCGCGAGCATCCCGAAGGGGCGTGCGAGGAACCGCGCGACCGGCGGCGAAGGCGGCGGAGCCGGTACGGGCGCATCCGGGACCGGCCGGCGGGTCTCCGCTGCCCGCAGCACACCCCAGAGGAGCCGGGAACGGCGCGCCGGGTCACGGCAGGTGCCGCAGCCCGAGACCCCGCCGTCCTCGTGGCGCGTCCGGGGCAAAGGCCTGGAAACCACGTGATCCCAGGTCATCAGAGGGCAGGGGAACCACGCGCCCCGTCACCGCGGCGCCGCCCCCGACGCACCGGGCACCCGCCGCCCTCCCACCCGCCCATGCGGCGCAGCCCTCACCGCTCCAGCAGCATCCGCTGCAACTCCCGAGCAGCACGAGGCGGAGCCACGTCACTGCGGTGCGCCAGCGCGATCGCCCGATGCAGCCCCGGCCGGGCCAACGGAGTGACCCGCAGCCCCCCGCCCGACCGGGCGGCCACCATCCGGGGCACGACGGCCACTCCCAGTCCGGCCCGCACGAACCCGAGCACCGCGTCCATCTCCCCGCCCTCCACCGCGAGGTCCGGCTCGAACCCCTCCGCCCGGCACGCGGCCACCGTCAGTTCCCGCAGGTCGTAGCCGTGCCGGAACATCACCATGCGTTCGCCCTCCAGGTCCGCGATCCGCACGGTCCGGCGGCCGTGCCCCGGCCGGGGCGCCTCGGGCGAGGACACCACCACGAGGTCCTCCCGCAGCAGCTCCACCGTCGTCAGAGCGGGAGAGGGCGTCGGCAGCGGCAGCACCACCAGGGCGAGGTCGAGCGCGCCGCGGGCCAGCTCCCGCACCAGGTCGTGCGAACCGCCCTCCTCGATCAGCAGCCGGATGCCGGGGTAGCGGTCGTGGAAGGCGCGCAGCACGTCCGGCAGCAGGCCGGTGCACAGGCTGGGCGTCGCCCCCAGCCGCACCCGGCCGCTGCGCAGCTGCACCAGCTCCTGCACCTCGTGCCGGGCCGTCTCCGTGTCCGCCAGGATGCGGCGGGCCAGCGGCAGCAGCGCCTCACCGGCGTCCGTGAGTGTGATGTTGCCGCGCGCCCGCTGGAACAGATCGGCCCCCAACTCCCGCTCCAACGCCTTGATCTGCTGCGACAGGGAGGGTTGCGCGACATGGACCAGCTCGGCGGCCCGAGTGAAGTGCCGGGTCTCGGCGACCGCCACGAAGTACTGGAGCTGCTGGAACTGCATCCATCCATGATAGCCAGTCGATAGGGGTTGCCTATGGAAACGAGCCGTACCATGTCTTGGACTGATGGGTCCGTCGGGCCTTAGCGTCCTGTTCCATGGCTCTGGCAACGCGGACGGACCGACGGACGTCCATGGCGCGCACCGTGTGGGACTCCTCCCTCGGCAAGAAGACAGTGATGGCCGTGAGCGGTCTGATCATGCTGCTGTACCTGGTCGCCCACATGATCGGCAACTTGAAGATCTTCTTCGGGCCGGGCGAGTTCAACCACTACGCGCACTGGCTGCGCACGGTCGGCGAGCCGGTCATGCACTACGAGTGGACGCTGTGGCTGATCCGGATCGTGCTGGTCGTCGCGGTGGTCGCGCACGCCGTGTCCGCCTACCAGCTCAGCCGCCGCGACCTCGAGGCACGCCCGAGCAAGTACGTCCACAAGAAGCCGCGGGCGAGTTACGCGACGCGCACCATGCGCTGGGGCGGGACCATCCTCGGCCTGTTCATCCTCTGGCACCTCCTCGACCTGACGACCGGCACCGTGCACTCCGGCGGCTTCCAGGAGGGCCGGCCCTACCAGAACGTCGTGGACACCTTCTCCACCTGGTACGGCAACCTCGTCTACATCGTCGCGATGCTCGCCCTCGGGCTGCACGTCCGGCACGGCTTCTGGAGCGCGGCCCAGACCCTGGGCGCCGGCAGCCGCACCCGCGACCGCGCCCTCAGGACCGTCGCCGACATCCTCGCGCTGCTGCTCACGGCCGGCTTCGTCGCCGTACCCGTGGGCGTCATGACCGGAGTGGTGAGCTGAAATGACTTCCTACGCGGACTACACGACCGGCCAGCCCGTCGTCGACGCCAAGGCTCCCGCCGGGCCGATCGCCGAGCGCTGGGACAGGCGCCGTTTCGAGGCCAGGCTGGTCAACCCGGCCAACCGGCGCAAGCACACCGTCATCGTCGTCGGCACCGGCCTCGCGGGCGGCTCCGCCGGCGCCACCCTCGCCGAACAGGGCTACCACGTCGTCCAGTTCTGCTACCAGGACTCTCCCCGCCGCGCCCATTCGATCGCCGCGCAGGGCGGCATCAACGCGGCGAAGAACTACCGCAACGACGGCGACTCCATCCACCGGCTGTTCTACGACACCGTCAAGGGCGGCGACTTCAGGGCCCGCGAGTCCAACGTGCACCGCTTGGCGCAGATCTCGGTGGAGATCATCGACCAGTGCGTGGCGCAGGGCGTGCCCTTCGCGCGGGAGTACGGCGGTCTGCTCGACACCCGCTCCTTCGGCGGGGTCCAGGTGTCCCGCACCTTCTATGCCCGCGGCCAGACAGGTCAGCAACTGCTGCTCGGCGCCTACCAGGCACTCAGCAGGCAGATCGCCGCGGGCAACATCGAGATGCACCCGCGCACCGAGATGCTCGACCTGATCGTCGTCGACGGACGGGCGCGCGGGATCGTGGCGCGGGACCTGATCACGGGGAGGATCGACACGTACGTCGCGGACGCCGTCGTACTCGCCAGCGGCGGTTACGGGAACGTCTTCTACCTGTCGACGAACGCCATGAACTCCAACGCCACCGCGATCTGGCGGGCGCACCGGCGGGGCGCCCACTTCGCCAACCCCTGTTTCACGCAGATCCACCCGACCTGCATCCCGCGCACCGGCGACCACCAGTCCAAGCTGACGCTGATGAGCGAGTCCCTGCGCAACGACGGCCGGATCTGGGTCCCGAAGGCGAAGGGCGACACCCGGCCGGCGAACCGGATCCCCGAGGACGAGCGCGACTACTACCTGGAGCGCATCTACCCGTCCTTCGGCAACCTGGTCCCGCGTGACATCGCCTCCCGCGCCGCCAAGAACGTCTGCGACGAGGGGCGCGGCGTCGGCCCCGGCGGTCAGGGCGTCTACCTGGACTTCGCCGACGCGATCGAGCGGATGGGGCGCAAGGCCGTCGAGGCCAAGTACGGCAACCTCTTCGACATGTACCAGCGGATCACCGACGAGGATCCGTACCAGGTGCCGATGCGGATCTACCCCGCCGTGCACTACACGATGGGCGGCCTGTGGGTCGACTACGACCTCCAGACCACGGTTCCCGGCCTGTTCGCGATCGGCGAGGCCAACTTCTCCGACCACGGCGCCAACCGGCTCGGGGCGTCCGCGCTGATGCAGGGCCTGGCCGACGGCTACTTCGTACTGCCCGCCACCATCAACGACTACCTCGCGCGCAACCCGCGCCAGAGCGAGGTCGGCGACGAACACCCCGTCGTGCAGGAGGTTCTGGCGGAGACCCAGGACCGCCTGAACCTTCTGCTGTCCGTCGACGGCGACCGCACGCCGGACTCCTTCCACCGCGAGGTCGGCGAACTGATGTGGGAGTTCTGCGGCATGGCCCGCACCGACTCCGGCCTGCGCAAGGCCCTCGAACGGATCCCGCAGATCCGCGAGGAGTTCTGGCGGCGTATCAAGGTCCCCGGCACCGGCGAGGAGTTCAACCAGTCCCTGGAGAAGGCGAACCGCGTCATCGACTACCTGGAGCTGGCCGAGCTGATGTGCCTCGACGCGCTGCACCGCGCCGAGTCCTGCGGCGGTCACTTCCGCGAGGAGTCCCAGACCCCGGACGGCGAGGCCGCCCGCCGGGACGAGGAGTTCGCGTACGCGGCCGCCTGGGAGTTCACCGGCACCGGCGAAGCGCCCGTCCTGCACAAGGAAGACCTGGTCTTCGAGTACGTCCACCCCACCCAGCGGAGCTACGCATGAAGCTCACCCTGCGCGTCTGGCGGCAGCGCAACGCCGACGCCGAAGGCGCCATGTCCACGTACGAGGTGGACGGGATCTCCTCCGACATGTCCTTCCTGGAGATGCTCGACACCCTCAACGAAGAACTCATCCTCAGGGGCGAGGACCCGGTCGCCTTCGACCACGACTGCCGCGAGGGGATCTGCGGCGCGTGCTCCCTCGTCATCAACGGCGACGCGCACGGACCGGAACGCACCACCACCTGCCAGCTGCACATGCGGTCCTTCCGGGACGGCGACACGATCGACATCGAGCCGTGGCGGGCGTCCGCGTTCCCGGTGATCAAGGACCTGGTCGTGGACCGCTCGGCCCTCGACCGGATCATCCAGGCAGGCGGCTACATCACCGCTCCCACCGGAGCCGCCCCCGAGGCGCACGCCACACCGGTGCCGAAGCCGGACGCCGACTTCGCGTTCGAGCACGCCGAGTGCATCGGCTGCGGGGCCTGCGTCGCCGCCTGTCCCAACGGCGCGGCGATGCTGTTCACCTCCGCCAAGATCAACCACCTGAACGTCCTGCCGCAGGGCGCGCCCGAGCGGGAGACGCGGGTGCTGGACATGGTGGCGCAGATGGACGAGGAGGGCTTCGGCGGCTGCACGCTGGCCGGCGAGTGCGCCACCGCCTGCCCGAAGGGCATTCCGCTGGTCTCCATCACCGGAATGAACAAGGAGTGGCTGCGGGCCACGAGGAAGGTGAAGCGGTAGCGCCGTAGGGGGAGGCGTCGTTCGCGGGGCGGGGGAGGGCCGCATACCGATCGCGCGGTTCCCCGCGCCCGGTGGCCGGTCGCGTGCACCCCGCGTCTTCCTGGCCGGCCGCGCGTTCCCCGCGCTCTTCGGGTGCTGCCCGCAGCGTGGCGCGGAAAAGCCCCCGCGGTGCTGCCCGCAGCGTGGCGCGGAAAAGCCCCCGCGGTGCTGTCCGCAGCGTGGGAATCAGACGTTCGCCGAAAGCGCGGACGGGCGGGGCCGGGAGTGGTGCTCATCCCCGGCCCCGTCTGGCTCTTCCGGCGCTCGCCGAGCGCCAGGCATTCAGCTTTCCCACACCCGCCCTCCTGGCACACGTCACGTACACGCCAACCGGCATCGGAAGAAACAGGGGGTACCGCTCCGTCCCACCTCGTGCGTGTCCAGGAGAGAGCCATGACCGGCGTTTCCACCCTCGATCGTCCCGCGCAGTCCACGGCCCCCGTCCGCTACACCGTCGCCCTGGCCCGCGACGAGGCCGATGTCCGGGCCGCGCAGCGGCTGCGGCACGACGTCTTCGCCGGGGAGATGGGGGCCCTGCTCACGTCCTCGCGGCCCGGCCTCGACGCCGACCCCTTCGACGCCCACTGCGACCACCTGCTGGTCCGCGAGGCCGACACCGGTCAGGTCGTCGGCACCTACCGGCTGCTGCCGCCGGAGCGCGCCGCGATCGCCGGGCGGCTGTACTCCGAGGCCGAGTTCGACCTGACGCCGCTGGACCACATCCGGCCCGGCCTCGTCGAGGTCGGCCGTTCCTGCGTGCACCCCGACCACCGTGACGGTGCCGTCATCGGCCTCATCTGGGCCGGCATCGCCCGCTACATGGTGGACAACGGCCACGAATGGCTGGCGGGCTGCTGCTCCGTCTCCCTCGCGGACGGCGGCGCCGTCGCGGCCGGCGCCTGGGACCGCGTGCGGGAGAAGCACCTGGCGCCCGAGGAGTTCCGGGTACGTCCACTGCTGCCGTGGGTGCCGCGGCAGGACCTGGCGCTGCCCGGCCACACCGAACTGCCCGCCCTGCTGCGCGGCTATCTCCGACTCGGTGCCTGGGTGTGCGGCGCCCCCGCCCACGACCCGGACTTCGGCGTCGCCGACCTGTACGTGCTGCTGCCGATGCGTCGGGTGAACCCCCGCTACCTGCGGCACTTCCTCTCGCTCGTCCCGGCCTGATGAGCGTCTGGCTGCCCAGCGCGCCCTGTACTCCGCGGGCGTGCGTGGAGGCGACGGTTTCCGCCACCGCCGTACCGCGTGCGGTACTGCGGCTCGTGATGGTCCTGGCGCTTGTGCTGGCCGGGATCGCGCTGCTGCCGGTCGGCGGTGGCGTCCCGGCCGGGCTGGTGCGCCGGTGGGCACGGGCCGTCGTGCGGGCCGCCGGGGTCCGGCCGCGGGTCACCGGCGCCGCCGTGCCCGAAGGTGGTCTGCTGCTGGTCGCCAACCACATCTCCTGGCTGGACATCCCGCTGCTGACCGTGGTCCGCCCGGCCCGGATGATCGCCAAGGCCGAGATACGGCGGTGGCCCGTCGTGGGCCCGCTGGCCGCCCGCGGCGGCGTCCTGTTCATCGACCGCGACCGGCTGCGGGGGCTCCCGGGCACGGTCTCCCGCATCGCCGCGCTGCTGCGCTCGGGGGCCGCCGTCGGGGTCTTCCCGGAGGGCAGTACGTGGTGCGGCCGGGCGCAGGGCACCTTCCGCAGGGCCGTCTTCCAGGCCGCCCTGGACGCGGGGGTGCCCGTCCAGCCCGTCCGCATCCGCTACCGGCTCACCGGGGGCGCCGCCACCACCGTCCCCGCGTTCGTCGGCGAGGACTCCCTCCTCGCCTCGTTGTGGCGGGTGGTCACGGCGCGGGGGCTGGTGGCCGAGGTCGAGGTGCGCCCCGTGATCAGCCCGGGCACCCACGCCGACCGCCGGTCGCTGGCCCGGGCCGCCCAGCCGTGCCCCGGCCCCGGTCGGGCGGGACCGGGGCATCCGGCCGCGGTCCGCGGGATGCCGCCGCGTCCCCTCCGCCGAACCGGTGAGAGGAATATGCGTATTTGTCTGTTTCCAGTGTCGTGTGGCGGTCACTCGGAACCCCAGAAGCTGTCACTGGAAGGGAGGGCGATTCCATGATCGCCCGCGAAGAGATCAGGAATGTGCTGGACCATCCCGTCTACGACGGGGAGGGACACAAGATCGGCGAAGCCAAGCACGTCTTCTTGGACGATGTGACCGGACAGCCCGAATGGGTGTCGGTCAAAACGGGCCTCTTCGGTACGAGTGAGTCCTTCGTGCCGATCCGCGACGCCTCGATGGTGGAGGACCACATCGAGGTCCCCTACGACAAGGACCGCATCAAGGGCGCGCCCAACGTCGACGTCGACTCCGGCGGACACCTCTCGGAGGACGAGGAGCACCGCCTGTACGAGTACTACGGCATCGACTGGGACAGCGTTCTCGACGACGACGCCACCGGCGAGAGCGGTGGGGTGGCGGGGACGGACACCTCCGCCAGGACGGGCACCTCCGCGAGGACCGACACCGCCACGGGCACCTCCGCGGCGGCCGGTACGGCGGCGGGCGGCGCTCCCGGCATGCGGCCGGGTGAGGCGGACGCCGGTTACCGGGAGGGCCGGTCCGGCGACGACGCCATGACCCGCTCCGAGGAGCGGATGAACGTAGGCGTCGAGCGGCGCGAGGCCGGGCGGGCCCGACTGCGCAAGTACGTGGTCACCGAGGAGGTCGAGCAGACCGTGCCGGTGCGCAGGGAGGAGGTACGCGTCGAGCGCGAGCCCATCACCGACGCCAACCGCGATGCCGCCCTCTCCGGTCCGGAGATCAGTGAGGCCGAGCACGAGGTCGTCCTGCACGAGGAGCGTCCTGTGGTGGAGACCGAGGCCGTGCCGGTCGAGCGGGTCCGGCTGGCCGCCGACGAGCGCGCCGAGGAGGAGACCGTGCGCGGTCAGGTCCGCAAGGAACGCCTCGAGACCGAGGGTGTCGAGACCGAAGGGTACGACGACGACAACCCGCCGGACCGCCGGTGAGCTTCACCAACCGTCCGCACGGTGAGCCGGGCCGTACGGTCACCTCGGTGGTGCCGGGACGCGGCGGGCGGCGGCATCGGCCCGCCGCCCGTGTCGCGTCCTCGCCGTCCCCCCGCACTCAGGCGCGCGGCGGGCGGCCCCCGTGCACGACGGCAGCCAGTCGCCGGTAGGAGTCCAGCAGCGCCCGCCGGTCGTAGGTGCTGGTCGTGACGAGGACCTCCTCGGCCCCGGTGTCCTTCAGCAACGCCTCCAGTTCACGGGAGACCTGCTCCTCGGTGCCGGCGATCTGGCCGGCCAGGCCCGACTCGTAGAAACCGCGTTCCCGCGTCGTCATCGAAAGAGCCTCGACCCGCTCGGCCGGGGGCAGCGGCGGGAACGTGCCGTGTGTGCGGGAGTACGCCATCGACCAGGCCTCGGGGATCAGCAGCCGGCGGGCCTCCTCGGGCGTGGCCGCGACGGCGATCGTCCCGGAGACGACGACGTACGGTTCCGCGGCCCAGGGGGAGGGCCGGAACCGGGCGCGGTAGTCGTCGACGCCGCGACGCAGCCGGTCCCGGTCCCGCAGATCGCCGATGACCATCGGCAGACCCACCTCCGCCGCGATCCGCGCGCCCTCACCCACGGCCAGCACGAACGGCGGCACCTTCAGCCCCTCGGCGGGGCGCGCGTGCACGCCGGTCGGGGAGGTGCCACCGAACCAGCCGAGCAGTTCCCGCAGTTGGGCGCCGAAGTCCTCGGCGTCGTCCTTGTCGCGTCCCAGTGCCCGGCGGACCGCGCCGGTGAAGCCCACCGAGCGGCCCAGCCCCATGTCGATCCGGCCGGGGAACAATGACTCCAGCACGCCGAACTGCTCGGCGACGACCAGCGGCTGGTGGTTGGGCAGCATCACCCCGCCCGTGCCGACCCGGATGGTGGCGGTCGCGGCGGCGACGGCGGCGGCGAGGACGGTCGGCGCGGAGCCGGCGACACCCGGCACTCCGTGGTGCTCGGACACCCAGAAACGGTGGTAGCCGAGCGCCTCCACGTCCCGCGCCAGGGCCACGGTGTCCCGCAGCGCCGCCTCGGCCGTATGGCCCTCGCGCGTGCGGGAACGGTCGAGGACGGAGAACCTGGCGGCTTCGATCGCAGAACTCACACGGTGTTCAACGCGTGACGGGCGCCGGGATTCCCGTACGGCGTCGTGGTCAGCCCTCGGGCCGCAGCAGGCCGCGCTCGTACGCCTTCACCAGGTGCTGCGGCACGAGGTGGCGGACGCCGTCCACGGTGACCGGCACAAGTGCCGGGGTGGCCGCCTTCCACTGGGCGCGGCGGTGACGGGTGTTGCTGCGGGACATCTTCCGCTTGGGTACGGCCATGGGAACCTCCTCGTCGGGCTGAGCACCGAGGACGCTACATGAAAATGGATACCGTTAACAATGGTGTGCGGTGTGCGATCCTGCCGGACCGTGAGGTTGCCCGGGTGGGGGAGGTCTCTAGGGTGGTGCCGTGACCGACAGCAGCAGGCGGCCCCTCGCCGTGTTCGACCTGGACAACACCCTCGCCGACACCGCCCACCGGCAGCGGTTCCTGGAGCGCAGGCCGCGGGACTGGGACGCCTTCTTCGCGGCGGCGCCGCAGGATCCGCCGCTCGCTCAGGGTGTCGCGCTGGCCGTGGGGAGCGCGCGCGAGTGCGAGGTCGTCTACCTGACCGGGCGGCCGGAGCGCTGCCGGCAGGACACCCGTGAGTGGCTCGAGCGGCACGGGCTGCCCGAGGGGCGGGTGTACATGCGGCGCGACGGCGACCGACGGCCCGCCCGCACCACCAAGCTGGAGATCCTGCGCCGGCTCGGCAGGGACCGCGAGGTGCGGGTCCTGGTGGACGACGACGAACTGGTCTGCGACGAGGCGGAGGCGGCCGGCTTCTCGGTGATCCGGGCGCGCTGGGCGAGGCCCTCGGCCCCGCTGCGTATCGCGCAGGAGCGGGAGGGGCGTACCTGAGGGGGCGTCTCCGACGGCATCCCCCGGGCCCGGTGACACCACCCCGGGTCATCCGATCGACAGGGGGGCAACAACCATGTCGGGCCCGGAGGCCGGCGGCCCTCTTGCAGGGCTGCCAAGAAGGCGACGGGGCGGCCGGCGGGCCGGGGTGTCGCCCGCCAGCCGGGCGGCCACCGCCGGGCCGCCCAGGTCACCTCGGTCGGCCGGACCGCCCGGGGCCACCTCGGTCGGCTGTAGTGCCCTCGGGGTCACCTCGGTCGGCCATGGCGCACCGTTGTCACCCCGGTCGGCCGGCGGTCCGCGTCACTCCGACTCGTCCAGGCGGAAGCCGACCTTGAGGCCCACCTGCCAGTGGGCGACATCGCCGTTCTCGATCTGGCCGCGCACCTGGGTCACCTCGAACCAGTCCAGATGCCGCAGGGTCTGCGATGCGCGGGAGATGCCGTTGCGGATCGCCTGGTCCACGCCGTCGGGCGAGGTGCCGACGATCTCCGTGACCCGGTAGGTGTGGTTCGACATGCGGGTGCTCCTCTCAGCTGTGGCGGCGGCGTCACGTGTGTCACTCGTCACTCCACCGTGCCCCAAGCTGCGGCGGAGCGCGAGGTGTCGGGAGCGCGGGCCGGCGCCCCTTGACCTCCGCATTGGTCCATACCAAAATCCTGCACACCCGTCCGGGCCACCATGCCCGTTCCCCCACGCCGGGCCCCTCGCCCCTGTCCACCAGGCAGAACAGGACCCCCGTGAGACGCCGCCTCCTCGCCCTCCTCTGCGTGTCCGCCTCCCTCCTGACCGGCTGCGGTGCCGTTCCCGGCGTCGGCGGACCCGACCGGCACACCGTCACCGTCTGGCTGATGAAGGACAGCGCCTCCCAGGACTTCCTGGACCGGTTCACCGAGGACTTCGAACGCGACCACCCCGATCTCGACCTGGACATCCGCATCCAGGAGTGGACCGGCATCGGCGGAAAGGTGCAGAGGGCCCTGGAGGGCGACGGCGAGGACGGGCCCGACGTCATCGAGGTCGGCAACACCCAGGTCCCCCTGTATGTGGACGGCAACCGGTTGCTCGACCTGACCCTGGAGTCCGTGGCCAAGTGGGACAAGGACGAGTGGCTGCCCGGCCTCGCGGAACCGGGACAGCGCCGCTTCCACCAGTACGGCATTCCCTGGTACGCCGCCAACCGTGTCGTGATCTACCGCAAGGACCTCTTCGCCCAGGCCGGCGTCACCACCCCGCCGCGCACCCGCGAGGAGTGGCTGACCGCCACCGAGAAGCTGAACTCGGGCGGGAATCAGGGCATCTACCTGGCCGGCCAGGACTGGTACACCCTCTCCGGCTTCATCTGGGACGAGGGTGGAGACCTCGCCACCGAGGACGCCGGCCGCTGGGAGGGCGCCCTGGACACCCCGGCCGCCCTGCGCGGCATGAGGTTCTACCAGAGCCTCCAGTCCCTCGGCGCGGGCCCGGTCGGCGCGGACGAGGAACACCCGCCCCAGGCAGGTGTGTTCGCTGCGGGCAAGGTGGCCCAGATCGTCGCCGTCCCCGGCCTCGCGCGGGCCGTGGTCCAGCAGAACCCCGCCCTGGAGGGCAAGTTTGGGTACTTCCCCGTGCCGGGGAAGACCGCGGTGAAGCCCGGTGCCGTCTTCATCGGCGGCTCCGACCTCGTGATCCCCCGCAACACCGACCGGCGCGCGGGGGCCGTCGCCGTGGTTGCCGCGTTGGCCGGCGCCGAGTGGAACACCGACCTGGCCCGCACCATGAACTACGTGCCGAACAAGGCGAAGCTGGCGTCGGCCGTGGCGGGCGAGGAGGGGGTCGCGGCCATGGCGGCGGGAGCCGCGCAGGGCCGGGCGACCCCCAGCACACCCGAGTGGGCCGCCGTGGAGGCGGACAACCCGATCAAGACCTATATGACCGAGGTGCTCGGCGGAGCCGATCCGGCGACGGAGGCCCGCCGCGCCTCCCGACGGATCACGGAGGCGCTGACGGTGTCCGCGGGCTGACCGCCCAGCCCCGCCGCGGCCCTACCGCACGGTGCTCAGTGAGAGCGCGAAGCGGCCCTCCCGATCCGTCCACCAGTGGGACAACTCAAGGCCTGCCGCGGACAGTTCGGTGCGCACCCCCTCCTCGCGGAACTTCGCCGAGACCTCCGTGCGCAGTTCCTCGCCCGCCGCGAAGTCCACGGCGAGACCGAGCGCCGGGAGCTTCACCGTCTGCGCCGTGCGGGAGCGCAGCCGCATCTCGATCCACTCGTTCTCCGCGTCCCAGAGCGCGACGTGGTCGAAGGCGCCGGGATCGAAGTCGGCGCCCAGTTCACGGTTGACCACGGCCAGGACGTTCTTGTCGAACGCGGCCGTCACCCCGGCCGCGTCGTCGTACGCGCGCACCAGCACCTCCTCGTCCTTGACGAGGTCGGTGCCGAGCAGCAGCGCGTCGCCCGGCGAGAGCAGCGCCCGGACCGACGCGAGGAAGGCAGCGCGTTCGTCGGGCAGCAGGTTGCCGATCGTGCCGCCGAGGAACGCCAGCAGTCGCGGTCCCGGGGTGTCCGGGAGGGTCAGCGGTGCGGTGAAGTCGGCGATCAGGGCGTGGACGGACAGGCCCGGCCGCTCGCGGACCAGGGCTTGTCCCGCCCCGGTGAGGGCGCTCTCGCTGACGTCGACGGGCACGTAGGTGTCCAGGTCCGTCAGCGCGTCGATCACATGGCGGGTCTTCTCCGAGGACCCCGAGCCCAGCTCGACGAGCGTGCGGGCACCGGCCGCGGCGGCGATCTCACCGGCCCGGTCCACGAGGATCTCGCGTTCGGCGCGCGTCGGGTAGTACTCGGGCAACTCGGTGATCCGCTCGAACAGCTCGCTGCCGTGGGCGTCGTAGAACCATTTCGGCGGGAGCGTCTTGGGGGTGGCGGTGAGTCCCTGGAGGACATCGGCGCGCAGGGCGGCGTCCGTGGCGTCCTCGGGGAGGGTGCGGGTGATCTGGAAGGGGCTCACGAGCCGGTCTCCTCGGATGATGGGTGTGCCCCCGGCCGGGCGGAGCCGAGAGCGGGGGAGGGCGCGGCGGCCGTGCTCGGGTCCTTGAGCGGGGTGAGCAGCACCTCGTCGCGGGTCGCCGTGAGCAGGGTGCGGTCGGGGACCTCCTGCCAGCGCGGGTCGTCGTCGTAGGGTTCGGAGGCCACGACCGTGCGGCCGGGTTCCGTCAGGTACCAGAGGGTGTCGCCCCAGGCCGTCGCGGTGATGGTGTCGCCGTTGCCGAGCAGCAGGTTGAGGCGCGAGCCGGGGGCCGTCGCGGCGACCTCCTGCACGGTGTCGGCGAGCGCCTGGCCCTCCGTGTCCCCGGTGCGCAGCCGGGCCAGGACCAGCGCCCACACGAACGCCGAGTCGTTGCGCGCCTCCATCGACAGCACCGCGGCCGCCGGCAGCGACCGCGCGAGCGGCTCCAGGGACCCCGGCCAGCCCGGCACGGCCCCGTTGTGGCTGAACAGCCAGCTCCCCGCCGCGAACGGCGCCGCCGCGGCCTCGGCGTCCGCCCCGGCCAGCGTCGCGTCCCGTACGGCGGCCAGCACCGCGCGGCTGCGCACGACGCGAGCCAGGTCGGCGAAGGACAGGTCTGCCCAGATCGGCCCGGCCCGGCGGTAGCGGGCCGGTTCCGGATCATCCTCGGCGTACCAACCGACCCCGAAGCCGTCGGCGTTGACCGTGCCGTACCGCTGTCTGCGCGGCGCCCACGACTGGCGGTACAGGCCGTGCGGGGGCTCCACCAGGAGTCGGCCGAGCGGCTCCCGCGGGCCCAGGAAGGCGATGTGGCGGCACATCAGACCGCCCCCGAGCGGGCCGTGCGGAAGCCGGAGAAGATCTGCCGTCGGATCGGGTAGTCCCAGTTGCGGAAGGTGCCCCGGCAGGCCACCGGGTCCACCGCGAACGAACCACCGCGCAGCACCTTGTGCTCGGGACCGAAGAACACCTCCGAGTACTCCTTGTACGGGAACGCCCGGAAGCCGGGGTAGGGCTGGAAGTCGCTCGACGTCCACTCCCACACGTCGCCGATCAGCTGCCGTACCCCGAGCGGCGACTCTCCCGCCGGGTAGCTGCCGGCGGGCGCGGGGCGCAGATGGCGCTGGCCCAGGTTGGCGTGCTCGGCCGTGGGGTCCGCGTCGCCCCACGGGTAGCGCATCGAGCCGCCGGTCGCCGGGTCGAAGCGGGCCGCCTTCTCCCACTCGGACTCGGTGGGCAGCCGGCGCCCGGCCCAGCGGGCGTAGGCGTCGGCCTCGTACCAGCACACGTGCAGCACGGGCTCCTCGGGCGGCACGACCTCGGTGACGCCGAAGCGGCGCCGAAGCCACTGCCTGCCGTCGCGGTGCCAGAACAGCGGGGCGGTGATGGCGTGCCGGCGGATGTGGGACCAGCCCTCCGGCGTCCACCAGCGGGCGTCGTCGTAACCGCCGTCGTCGATGAACGCCTGATAGGCGCCGTTGGTCACCGGCGTGGTGTCGATGTGGAACGCCGCGACCTCACGCCGGTGCGCGGGCCTCTCGTTGTCCAGCGCCCACGGCTCGCCGGAGGTGCCCATCATGAACGGGCCGCCGGGTACGAGCACTTCGGACGGGCCGGTGAACAGCGGGGCCGGTGCCGGGTCCGGGGCGGTCAGGGCCTGCGGACCGGTGCGGAGCTGGTGGGTGATCAGCATGGTCTCGTCGTGCTGCTGTTCGTGCTGGGCGACCATCCCGAAGGCGAAACCGGCCTCCGTGAGGCGCGTTCCGTCGAAGTCGGCCGACTCCAGCACGTCGAGGACCCGTCCGCGCACCTCCGCCGCGTAGGCGCGGGCCTCGGCGGGAGGCAGCAGCGGCAGGGAGGGCCGCTCGGAGCGCGGGTGCTCGAAGGCGTCGTAGAGCCCGTCGATCTCGGGGCGCATCGCCTCACGGCCGGCCACGGCGCGCAGCAGCCACAGCTCCTCCTGGTTCCCGATGTGCGCGAGGTCCCACACCAGCGGAGACATCAGCGGCGAGTGCTGTGCGGTGAGGTCGGGCTCCTCGACGCAGCTCGTCAGCAGTGTGGTGCGCTCACGGGCGGTCACGAGGGTGCTGAGCGCCCGCTCGCGCAACACCTCGGCGTCCAGGGCCTCGGGGGCGAGGTCGGTCATGTGCGGATGTCCTTCCCGGGTGTGCGGACGTCGGCGCCGCACAGGCGGTCGAGCTGGTCGTCGGCGGGGCTGCGGCCCTTGCGGACGTAGCGCTCCAGGTACTGGGCGACGGCGTCCGTCACCTCGGGGGTGGCGCCGAGCCGGGGCAGAGCCTCCAGGGCCGTGGTGAAGCAGGCCACGGCGGTCTCGTGCAGCTCCGGATCGGCCAGGCCGGTGCGGGCCGCCTCGCTCCACAGCGGATTGTGCGGGGCCGGCAGTGACCGGGCCCGTTCCGCGAGCGGTTTCACCGACCGGTAGGCGCTCTCGGCGGCCTCCGGGTCGTCGAACAGCGCCGTCGTCACGGCGAGCGGCACGATCCAGCCGTCCTCGCCCGGTTGCGCGTCGATCATGCGCAGCTCCAGATGGCCACGCGGTCTGACCGGCGGGAACAGGGTGGAGACGTGGTAGTCGAGATCCGCCCGGGTGGGCGCCCCCGACCGGGTCCACTCCCGGAAGGTCAGATCCTCGGGCACGTCCCACGGCCCGCCGTCCCGGCGCACGCACATCACCGGGGCGTCCAGCACGTGCCGGGCCCACGCGGCGCGCGGTTCCCCGTCCAGGGCCGGCGCGCCGGCGCGGCCCGTGCCGATCTCCGTCCACAGCAGCTGCCGGGTGGAGCGCCAGCCCGTCGGGGCGCCGCCGAGCAGCGGCGAGTTGGCGAAGGCGGCGACCAGGACCGGGCCCAGCGTGTGCGCCAGCCACCAGCGCCGCCCGTGCCCCAGCGGGCCGGGCTCCTCGTGGCCCGCGTCCAGGCAGACCTGCACGGAGGCCGAGGTGCACATCATGGCCCGCCCGGCCGGGCCGGTGCGGTCGAGATACGCCTCCATGGCGTCGTAGCGCGGCTCGCGCAGGAACCGTCGGGGCGGGTGCCAGGGGTCGGTGCCGAGTCCGGCGAGGACCAGTCCCGCCTCGCGCAGGACCGCGCGGACGGCGTCCAGGTCGGCGGAGACGGTGGTCACGCACTCCATCAGGGAGGCGGCGGGCGGCGAGCTGAGCTCCAGTTGGCCGCCGGGTTCGACGGTGAGCGCCGATGACAGCGGCACCGTCCGCAGGGCCTCGTAGGCCTCAGCGAGTCGTTCGGGTGTCACGGGGAGCCGCGGCGAGCGCAGCTCGTGGACGAACCATTCCACTTCGACCCCGACGGTGCGGGGCGGTCCGGTCTTGAAGCAGATGCCCTTGACCAGGGCCTCCACCTCGGCCTCGGTGAGGGCGGTACGGGTCTCCGTACAGTCACTCCCCGAAGCACTGCTCAATTTGTCGGACATGTCGGGATCCTCCTGAGATTCCACCATGCCACCAGTCCGGCTTCGGTGGCGCCGGACCGGTTCGCTCATCCACCCAAGACCCTCTCGCCGAATCGCACAAGGGGCCACAACGGTGCCCGAGGGACCGGAGAACCCTCCCTTCCGCAGCGTTTCCAGGGCGTTCGCGAGGAGTCCCGCCGATGTTCCCGGTCGGCGAAAACCCGCTTGCACCACCCGTCCAGCATCGCTGACGATGCGTTCATGAGCACGACGGGGGAGACGGACGGGGCGGTCGGGGCGCGGTGCGCCGCGCCGCGCACGGTCCGGCACGTGGCCGTGGCGCCCACGGGGGTGGCGCCATGAGCGCGCGGCTGCGGGCGTTGGCGCGGGAGACGGAGGAGGCCGTGGCCGCGGGCGGGTACCGCACTCCCGACGGGCGCGAGATCGCGCTCGCCGCCGCGGTCGAGGCCGCCCGGGAGGGGACCCGCATGGTGGGGCCCGAACCGGTGCCGGTCCCGGAGGCCGTCCTCGGGACAGCCCCGTCCGCCCCGCGGATCGAGGTCACCGGCGAGAGCAGCCTGGCGGCCGCCCGCAGACTCGTGGACGCCCCGGTGGCGGTCCTCAACTTCGCCTCCGCCCGCAATCCGGGCGGCGGCTACCTCAACGGTGCCCAGGCCCAGGAGGAGGCCCTGTGCCGTGGCTCCGCGCTGTACGCGTGCCTGTTGCGGGCCCCCGAGTTCTACGACCACCACCGCGCCCACCGCGACCCGTTCTACACGGACCGCGTCATCCACTCGCCGGCCGTGCCGGTCTTCCGCGACGACCGGGGCCGGTTCCTGCCCGAGCCGTACTCCGCCGGCTTCCTGACGGCCGCCGCGCCGAACGCCGGAGTGGTGCGGCGTACGGCGCCGGAGCGCGCGTCGGAACTGCCGCACGCCCTGGCCGTCCGCGCCGAACGCGTCCTGGAGACGGCCGCGGCGCACGGCTACCGGCGGCTGGTCCTCGGCGCCTGGGGCTGCGGCGTGTTCCGCAACGACCCCACGCAGGTGGCGGGCGCGTTCCGCACACTGCTGGGCCCCGGCGGCCGGTTCGAGGGGACGTTCGCGCATGTGGTGTTCGGGGTGCTGGACCGGACGCCGGGGAGCGCCGTCCGGGAGGCCTTCGTACGGGCCTTCCCGCAGCCGCGGCTACAGCCTCAGGCCTGAGCCCGGCCGGTCCGGCGGGCTCAGCTCCAGCCGTACCGCTCCCGCAGCCGATGCACCACCAGGTCGAACCGCGTCCGGTCCAGAGCGCTGGCCTCCCGGCGCATGCCCTGCTCGTGCAGCCGCAGCACGCGGTCGACGTCCACCCAGGAGTCCCGGCCCGAGCGGTCCCAGGGCCCGCTGCCGATCGGCACCCACTCGCGGTCGCCGTCGTGCCGCTTGCTGGAGAGCTGCACGGCGAGGAAGGTGCCGGCCGCCTCCCGGGCGACGACCAGCACCGGGCGGTCCTTGCCCCGCCCGTCGTGCTCCTCGAAGGGCACCCAGGTCCACACGATCTCGCCGGGGTCCGGGTCACCGTCGTGCGCCGGGGAGTACTCGGTGCGCACCCGGCCGACCTCGCGCGGCTCGGCCTCGGTGGTGGCGGAGGGGCCGAAGCGGCCCGGAACGTTCTCTTCGGTGGACGCGGTCACGAGGGCACCCTAGGGGCTGCCCCGGTGCGTCCCGTGACCCGCCCCACGAGCCGGACCCGGTGACGTCCGCCGGCCGTGGGGGACCGCACCCCGGCCGGCGGTGGGTGCCGTGTCCGCCACGGGCCGCACGGGGCGCCGCCGTTCCCGCGCAAACCATTGACGGGCTCCGGAGTCACCCCTACCTTCTGATCGACTTTCCGAACCTAGTTCGGCATGTCGAACGATGAGTCGTAGGGAGAGAGCCGCACATGACCACACGCCGCCCCACACCGTCCCGCCGCAGCCTGCTGCGCGCGATGGCCGCCCTGCCCGCCACCGCGCTGGTGCTCGGCGAGACGCCCGGCCTGCTCGGCACCGCGCTCGCCGCCGCCCCGCCCGGCGGATCGGCCTCCCGCTACACCATCGTGCCGTTCCTCGACAGCGACGACGGCACGGTGAACGTCTACCAGTCGGACGACGCCACCGACTTCCGCCTCGCCAGGTCCGCCGCCTACACCCCGCCCGCGAACCGCATCCGTGACGCGAGCATCCTCAAGCACACCGACGGCTACTACTACCTGACCTACACCACCCACACCTGGCAGGACCCCAGCACCACCATCGGGTTCGCCCGCAGCTCCGACCGGCTCACCTGGTCGTTCCTGTACGACTACACGGTCCCCGTCGCGAACCTCTCGCGGGCCTGGGCGCCGGAGTGGTTCGTGGACGGCGACGGCAGCGTCAACATCATCGTCTCCTGCTCCACCAGGGACGACGAGTGGATATTCACCCCTTATTTGCTGAGGGCCACCAACTCGGGTCTCACGTCCTGGAGTCCACCGGTCGCCCTGTCCGGCATCGGCGAGAACCACATCGACACCTTCATCGTGAAGCTGGGGTCGACCTACCACGCCTTCACCAAGAACGAGACGACCAAGTACATCGAGTACGCCACGGCCACCAGGCTCGCGGGCCCGTACACCATCTCCCGTACGGGCGACTGGGCCGGCTGGGGCAGCTACCGGGAGGGCCCGGCCCTCGTCCAGCTCGACAACGGCGGCTGGCGCGTCTTCTTCGACGGCTACGGCGACGGCACCTACTACTACAGCGACAGCTACGACACCTTCACCACCTGGAGCGCGCCGAAGGCACTCCCGGGTGTCTCCGGCACGGCCCGCCACTTCACCGTCGTCAAGGAGACGGTGACCGGCGGCGTGAGCCTGCCCAAGAACGTGACCCGCTCCTTCCGCTCCGTCAACTACACGACCCGCCACTGGCAGGCGCAGTCCTCGTTGCTCAACCTCCCGGTGGTGACCGCCTCCAGCACGACCGCCGAGAAGCGGGCGGCCACCTTCACGGTCGTACCCGGCCTCGCGGACGCCAACGGCTACTCCTTCCGCGACGCGTCCGGCAACTACCTGCGCCACTACTCCTTCCGCGCCCGCTTCGACCCGAACGACGGCACGTCGACCTTCGCGAAGGACGCCACCTTCATCGCCCGCACCGGCACCACGAGCGGCTCGGCACGCTTCGAGTCGTACAACTGCCCCGGGTACTACCTGCGCCACTACGACTACCAGCTCCGGGTGGAACAGCCGGACGGCACGGAGCTGTTCCGCCGGGACAGCTCCTTCCTGCCGGTGACCGCCTGGGCCTGAGCCGCCGGGCACCCGGGCCCGCCCCGGCCTGTTCCAGGACGAGTGGCCCTAGGCGACACCGCCCATCTCCGCCGTGAAGACCACGGGGTCGCTGTCGAACCCCCGGACCAGTTCGCGAAACGTCCACGTCGTCGGGGTGGCCCGGGTGAACTCGGCGACGGTGGCAGCGGTGGAACCGGCGAGCCGGGTGAAGTCGTCCTTGAGCAGCTCCCGGTACCCCTCCAGGACCAGCACCCCCGCGTTCGTCAGATCGCCGAAGGTCTTCGGTCCGCTGTTCTGGTGGATCACCACGCCCACGACCACCCGTGCGAAGGAGGACGCGAGGCGGTCCAGCTCCAGAGTCATCGCCTCGACATAGCCGAGGCCCTGACCGGTCTGGCTGTGCCGGCTCATGTTGATGGTGCCGTCCGGTGAGCGGCTGTCGAAGTGGACGACGTACACCGGCGGTCCGTGAGGGGCGTCCGCCGAGTAGGTGGTGGCGATGATGTCGAGGTGATGGGGTGGCTCGTCCCAGGGGCTGGGGTCCCACTTGAGCCGGACCTCTGCCTTGCCCAGTCCCTGGCTGTCGCTGATCACCGGATCGCCGCCTCTCTCGTGTCAGGCACGGGACGCGCCCCGCAGGGTCAAGTATGTCTCCCGGCCGTACCGTTGGAGCCCCGGACGGACGACCGCAGGCGTCCCGGCGATGGCGGGGCGGGGAGACCGGGGGCGTGTCCGGGCCGGCCGGGGGCGTGGTCACGCCGACACCTCCCCGCCGTCGGCGGCGGCGCGGCGAGCACGGGGCGACCCCGGCAGCCATGATGATCACTGACAGGCATGCGCCGAGGTACGCCCTCGTCCTGCCGCGCGGTGACCGCGACCCCTGCCGGTCGCGCCGACGGCGGAGGCGGGGCACGACGACAGGAGCCCGTATGAACCCCTCAGCCGACGTGAACACACGCATGGAGGTCATCGACGCCTACCGGGCACATCTGCACGCGATGGCCGACGGCGACACCGCCGCACTCGACGCCCTGCTCGACGAGGGTTTCACCCTGACGCAGACCACGGGGGAGGAGCAGCCGAAGGCCGCCTGGCTGGCGGACCTGCGCGCCGCCACGTTCGTGCCCCAGGCGATCGAGGAGAAGACCGTGACCGTGTCGGTCGACGGCGGCACGGCACGCCTGGTGGGCCGTGTCATCGCCCGCACGACCGGGGGCGGCACGCCGGAGGACCGGCGACTCCAGCTGACCATGGACTACACCCGCGTGCGCGACCGCTGGATCGCTCTGCGTTCCGTGGCCCGAAGCTGGTGAAGCCGGACACGACCGGGTCCCGTCGGTGCGATCATCGGCCCATGAGCGCGAAGGCGCAGGACCGAATGGTCGACGTGGCGGCGGGCCGAGTCACGTTGGCGGACCGGCGGACCAGCCGGACCTGGGCGGTGGACGTCGCGCCGTACCGGATCGGGGCGTACCCGGTCACCCGGGAGCTGTACGGGCGGGTCACCGACGGGCGGCCCGACGGTCCGCGGGGGCTGCCCGTGGAGAGCGTCTCCTGGTGGGACGCGGTCCGCTTCTGCAACGCCCTGTCCCGGCACGAGGGACTGACCCCCGCCTACGCTCTGGCGGCCGACGACGAGAGCGTCGGCTGGGACGTCCTCGCCGACGGGTACCGGCTGCCGACCGAGGCCGAGTGGGAGCACGCCTGCCGGGCCGGCACCACCGGACCGCGCTA
Source organism: Streptomyces sp. NPDC033216 (assembly GCF_055577115.1). NCBI lineage: Bacteria > Bacillati > Actinomycetota > Actinomycetes > Kitasatosporales > Streptomycetaceae > Streptomyces > Streptomyces sp. NPDC033216. The sequence continues at coordinate 300,231 of NZ_JBVIQK010000003.1, forward strand.
CGGCGCCCTCGACGACATCGCCTGGTACCGCGGCAACTCGGAGGAACGGATCCACGAAGTGGGCGGCAAGCTCCCCAACCGGTGGGGGCTGCACGACACCCTCGGCAATGTGTGGGAGTGGTGCTGGGACCACTACGACACCTACGGAAGCTACCGTGTGCTGCGCGGCGGCGGCTGGTTCGACGAACACTGGAGCTGCCGGGCCTCCGTGCGGCGCCGCAGCCATCCCACGTTCCGGGTCGACGACGTCGGGTTCCGCCTCGCACGGTCGGCGGGCGAGCGGGGATGAGGCCGCGCCGACCGCGGCGCCCGGTCAGCGGCTCGCCTACGGCTCGATGCCCGAGCGCTACGGCTTGGGGGCGGCGTCCGCGCGCATCAGCACGCAGTCGAACTCGATCACCCGGCCGGTGGCCGCCTCGCGGGTCACCGGGTACATGCCGGTGATGCCGAACCCGGCCGCCTCGTACGTCGCGACGGCCTCGCCCATTCCGGGGCTGCCCTCGTACAGCCGCAGCACGGCGACCTCGGACTGCATGCCGACGAACTCGTCGACCCGCTTACCGGCCCCGGCGAACACCTCCAGGTCGTAGCCCTGGGTGTCCATCTTCAGGTAGGGACGCGGATCGGCGAGACCTTCCAACGCCTCGTCCATGACCTCGTCGAGCCGCCGGACGCGGATCTCCTCGGTGTCCGACGTGTCGAACCGGCTGTACCGGTCCCTGCCGTAGTCGCTGGGCCCCAGCAGGGAGTTCATGGTCTTCCAGCCGGTGTGGATCTCGGCGGTCGTCTCCTCGCGGCCCAGACCGCACCGGTACACGTGCCAGTCGGGATCCTGCGCGGCGGCCTTCTCCAGCTTGGCGAACGTCTCCGAGGTGGGCTCGAACGACACGATCCGCCCGGTGTAGCCGAGCCGGCGCAGTCGCCGGGCGTACTGGCCGGTGTTGGCGCCGACGTCGAAGACGCAGTTCGCCTCGTACAGGGCGAGCATGGCGGCCACGTGCTGGGTGCACAGGTACTCGGCCGCCGCGAGCTGGATTCGGCGTTCGTCGTGCCGTGTCGCCGCGTCCATGAGCAGCAGTGCGCCGGTGTCGCCGAGCCGGACGGCGGTGGTGTCCGGGTCGGCGGCCGCGCCGGCCTTCGTCCGCCGGACGACCCAGGTGCCCTTGTCGGCACCGGTGACCGACAGGGGGGTGGCGGACCGGGAGACCAGAGCCGTCCCCGGGGCGATGTCGGTCACCTGGACGCCGATCCGGGGCATCAGTCGCAGGAGTCGTCGATAGAGAGTCTGCATCCCGTCAGCCCTACCAGACATGACGGGCGGCGGTCGCCCTGTTGAACGACATCAGCCGCTGCGGTCGACCACTTCTTACCCGCTTTGCCGCGGCACGGTGCGTAAGGGGACAGCGAGGACCCGGACGACTCCGGACTCCTCGCTGTCGCTGTCGCAGTCGCTACGGAGATCAGGCGGCCACGGTCTCGCCCGCGTGGCCGTACAGACGGGACACGACCTCGGTCAGCTGCGCGGCGACCTCGGCGTCGTCGGCCGGGTGGGTCTCGGCGAAGCGGGTCAGCGAGCCGGGGATGGAGAGCTTGAGGTCCTCGATGACCTTGCCGCCGGCGATGCCCACGGCCTTGCGGGCCTCGTCCTGCGCCCACACGCCACCGAACTGGCCGAACGCGGTGCCGACCACGGCGACCGGCTTGCCACCGAAGGCACCCGCACCGTAGGGCCGGGACAGCCAGTCGATGGCGTTCTTCAGGACGGCGGGGATGGTGCCGTTGTACTCGGGCGAGAAGAGCAGGAAGGCGTCGGCGGCCTGGGCGGCCTCCCGCAGCTTGGCGGCGGCGGCCGGGACGCTGCCCTCCACGTCGAGGTCCTCGTTGTAGAACGGGATGTCGGCCAGGCCTTCGAAGAGGTCGACCTCCGCGCCCTCCGGAGCGACCTTGACGGCCGCCTCGGCGAGCTGGCGGTTGGTGGAACCGGCGCGGAGGCTGCCGACGAGCGCAAGGATGCGGACAGACATGGGTTACTCCCAAAGGGGCTGGAACATGGGCGTCACGATCCGGACCGAGGTCCGTTTAGTAGTTCTAGCACCCTAACCGGACCGTGGTCCAGTTTCATTCCCGGTGCTTTACGCTGAGTTCATGTCCGCCGTACTGCCACCCTTCCCCGAACCCGAGACGCCCCTCGGCGGACCCGAACTGCTTGAGCTCGGGTCCGCCGAGGACGAACCCTGCCTGCGCGCCGACGCGGCCCGCAACCGCGCCCGGCTGCTGGACGCCGCGGCCCGCCTGGTCGCCGAGCACGGCGCGGCCGGGGTCACGATGGAGGCGGTGGCCGCCGCGGCGAACGTCGGCAAAGGGACGGTCTTCCGCCGCTTCGGCGACCGCACCGGACTGCTGACCGCGCTGCTCGACCACTCCGAGCGGAAGTTCCAGGCGGCCTTCCTCGGCGGACCCCCGCCCCTGGGACCCGGCGCCGCGCCGGTCGAACGGCTGCGCGCGTTCGGCGTCGCCTACCTGCGGCGCGCCATCGACCAGCTGGACCTGCTGATCGCCGCCGAGGCCGGCCCGGACCGCCGCTTCACCAACCCGGTCCGCCGCCTCCACCACGGCCACCTCTCCCTGCTCCTGCGCCAGGCGGCGCCGGGCGCCGACCCGGACCTGCTGGCCCACACGCTGCTGGGCTACCTCAGCCCGCCTCTGATCCACCACCTCGTCCGCCAGTGCGAAACCGCACCGGCCCGCCTGGAGGCCGGCTGGAACGACCTGGTGGACCGGGTCGCGGGAAGCCGCGGCGGGGAGGGCTGACGACGAGGCCGCCAGCGCGGCCGGTCGACCCGACGGCCGGGGTCCGCCGGCGCACCAGCCCGGCAGGGTCTGCACCGCCGACGGGTGGGGTGGCCCGGTCCGGTGCGGTGTCCGGAGTGCGGGACGGGTCATCGGGGGTCGGTTTTCGGGGGCCCGGCGGTCGGCCGCCCCCCGATGGCCGGTCACCCCCGATGGCCGGCCGCCCCCCGTCGTCGGGGGCTCCCCTCGGCCGGCCCCGTCTCCGTCGGACGGAGGTGGTGCGGCCGCTGGGCCGGGCCGTTCGCGGGTACCGGGCCGGCCCGGGGCGGTCGAACCCGCCCGAAACCCCGGCCCCCGCTTCTGCCAAGATGCCGTACGTCATGGTGCAGATACCGAAAACGCCCGCGCCGACACCGCCGTCGGCGCCGCGCTCCGTGCCCACGAGCGCCGACGTGGCCCGCCTGGCCGGCGTCTCCCGCGCGACCGTCTCCTACGTCCTGAACAACACCGGCGCCGTCCGGATCAGCGAGCCCACCCGCCGCCGCGTCCACCGGGCCGCCGAGGAACTGGGGTACGTCCCGCACGCGGCGGCCCGCAGTCTGCGCGCCGGGCACAGCCGCATGGTCCTGATGCCCTCCCCGCCCGTCCCGGCGGGCCCCCTCTACAGCCAGTTCGTGCACGACTTCCAGGGCGCCCTCAGCCGCCTCGACTACACCGTCGTCCAGTACGGCGCCTGCGGACTGCTCGGGGACGAAGCCGCCCGCGCCTGGGCCGAACTGCGGCCGGTGGCCGTCCTCGCGCCGGGTCCCGGCCTGGGCCCGCAGGGTGTCGCCGTGCTGAAACGCTCGGGCGCCCGTGCCGTGGTCACTCTCGGCACCGAACCCGTCGCCGGCGCCCACGCCCTGCTCACCGACCATGCCGGCGTCGGCGGCGGCGCCGTACGCCATCTGCTCGCGCGAGGCCGTCGCCGTATCGGCGTGGTCGTGCCCGAGGAGCCAGGACTGGAGACGTTCTCCGTGCCCCGCCTCGAGGGCGCCCGCGAGGCCGTGCAGGGCACCGGCGCCACGGTCACCGCGCTGTCCCTGGCGTACACCGAGGAGTCGGCGGCCGCCCTCGCCGCGCGCTGGCCCGACCTCGGCCTGGACGCGGTCTTCGCGTACAACGACGAGTACGCCATGCTGCTGCTGCGCGCGCTCCAGGACGAGGGCGTGCGCGTCCCCGAGGAGGCGGCCGTCATCGGCGCCGACGACCTGATGCTGGGCAGGCTGCTGCGTCCCCGGCTCAGCACCGTCAGGATCGCGCTGCCCTCCGGTCGGGGGCTCGCCGAACTGGTCGACCGGGCGGTCCGCAACCCGGGCGGCCCACCCGAGTCGCACGAACTGTTCGAGGCGACGGTGGTGCGGCGCGACTCGACCTGAACACCACGGCGGACACCCGCCGGCCACGGCCCGTCCGTCTCGCCGCCGCCTCTTTCCGCCGCCGGACGACTAGGATGTTGCGTGCTCAACCGGATGGGGACGCGTTCGACACCGGACGCGGCTCGCCCGGCTGTGCCGGATCACCGCGTCCCGCCACGCGACCGCCCCGACGGCGGCGAACCACAGGGGACCTCCGCTCCCGGAGCGCGTCGCGCGGGTCACTGATCGGAGAGCCGTCATGCCGTTGCTCGACCCCACGACCTGGCAGTCCCGCGGGCTGTCGGGTCCCGCGTGTCCCGTCACCGAGCCGGCGACCGGCGACACCCTCGGCACGGTGGTCCTGGCCGGCGCGCAGGACGTCGCCCCGGCGGCGGAGGTGGCCCGGACCGCCCAGGCGCAGTGGGCCCGCGTCCCCCACTCCGTCCGCGCCGGGGTGCTGCGCAGGGCCGGCGACCTGTTCGCCGCGCACGCCGACGAACTGCGCGAATGGCTCGTGCGCGAGTCCGGTTCCATCCCCGGCAAGGCCGGCTTCGAACTGCACGTCGCCGCCCAGGAGTGCTACGAGGCCGCCGCCCTCGCCTCCCGCCCGGCCGGCCAGGTCCTGCCCAGCGAGGAGCCCCGGCTGTCGTACACGCGGCGCGTCCCCGTGGGGGTCGTCGGCGTCATCTCCCCCTTCAACGCCCCGCTGATCCTGTCGATCCGCTCGGTCGCGCCGGCCCTGGCCCTCGGCAACGCCGTCGTGCTGAAGCCCGACCCGCGCACGGCGGTCTGCGGCGGGCTCGCCCTGGCCGCGGTCTTCGCCGAGGCCGGTCTTCCCGAAGGCCTGCTGCACATCCTTCCGGGCGGCGCCGAGACCGGCGCGGCCCTGGTCGCCGACCCGCGCGTCCCGGTGATCTCCTTCACCGGCTCCACCGCGGCCGGCCGGACCGTCGGTGAGGCCGCCGGCCGCCACCTCAAGCGCGCCCATCTGGAACTCGGCGGGAACTCCGCCCTGATCGTCCTGGAGGACGCCGACCTCGACGCGGTGATCTCCACCGCCGCCTGGGGTTCCTTCTTCCACCAGGGCCAGATCTGCATGACCACCGGCCGCCACCTCGTGCACGCCTCGCTCTACGAGGAGTACGTGGAGCGGCTCGCGGCGAAGGCCGACGCCCTCGCCGTCGGGGACCCGCACCGCGCGCGGGTCCACCTCGGTCCGCTCATCGACGCCGGCCAGCTCGGCAAGGTGCACGGCCTCGTCGAGGCCAGCACGGCGGCCGGGGCGAAGCTCGCGGCGGGCGGCACGCACGAGGACCTGTTCTACCGCCCGACCGTCCTCGCGGACGTCGACGAGCACACCCCCGCCTATACGGAGGAGGTCTTCGGACCGGTCGCCCCGGTCCGCGCCTTCGGCACCCCCGACGAGGCCGCCGCGCTGGCCGCGGCCGGTCCCTACGGCCTGTCCCTGGGCATCGTCACCCGCGACGCGGCCCGCGGCCTCGAACTGGCCGAGCGCGTCCCGACCGGCATCGTGCACATCAACGACCAGACGGTCAACGACGAGGCCGTGGCGCCGTTCGGCGGGGTCGCCGCCTCCGGCACCGGCGCCCGCTTCGGCGGCGAGGCCAACCTGGAGGCGTTCACGGACGTGCGCTGGACGACGGTGCGCGGGGACGTGGCGCCGTACCCCTTCTAGGGCGTGTCCGCCGTGCGCGTTGATCGGTGCGCGGCGTCCGGTGCGGTGCGTCGCAAGGCGGAGGATCGTCCGCGTACCGGATGTACTCGGGTGATCCGACAACGCGGCGAGGTGCCGTGCCGGGCGTCGCGCACCGGGAGGGAATCGTCAGGCACTCCCTGGGGGCGGTCGTGTGACACCGCGGGGATCACTCGCCCTGGGCGGACTGCTGCTCCTCGACGGACTTGCGGACCTCGTCCATGTCCAGCTCGCGGGCCTGTCCGATGACGTCCGTGAGGGCGGCCTCCGGCAGGGCGCCCGGCTGCGCGAACACGGCGACCCGGTCGCGGACGATCATGAGCGTGGGGATCGACTGGATGCCGAAGGCCGCGGCCAGTTCCGGCTGGGCCTCGGTGTCCACCTTGCCGAAGACGAGGTCCGGGTTCTCCTCGGCGGCCTTCTCGTAGACCGGGGCGAACTGACGGCACGGCCCGCACCAGGACGCCCAGAAGTCGATCAGGACGAAGTCGTTGTCCGTGACCGTCTGGTCGAAGTTTTCCTTGGTCAGCTCGACGGTGCTGCTCATGACGTCATTCCCTCTTCCCGGTGCTTCCTGCCGGGCCTCCCGGCATGGGGTGAAGCCGTCCGCCAGAACACGGCCGGCCGGTCGCGTATTCCGCGCCCCTACCCGTGTGGCCACCCCGCACACCACCCACCAGACTGACCCCATGACGGAAACGGAAACCATCGCGTACGACGTCGTGGTGCTCGGGGCCGGGCCCGTGGGGGAGAACGTGGCCGACCGCACCCGCGCGGCCGGCCTCACCACCGCGGTCGTGGAGAGCGAACTGGTCGGTGGCGAGTGCTCCTACTGGGCCTGCATGCCCAGCAAGGCCCTGCTGCGCCCGGTCATCGCCCAGGCCGACGCCCGACGCCTGCCCGGCCTGCGCCAGGCGGTGCAGGGTCCCCTCGACGCGGCCGCGGTCCTCGCCCACCGCAACTACTTCACCGCCGACTGGAACGACGACGGCCAGGTCGGCTGGCTGGACGGCATCGGCGCCGACCTCTACCGCGGCCACGGCCGCCTGACCGGCCCCCGTACGGTGACCGTCGGCGACACGGTCCTGACCGCCCGGCACGCCGTCGCCGTGTGCACCGGCACCCGGGCCGTCCTGCCCGACCTGCCGGGCCTGGCCGAGGTCCGGCCGTGGACCAGCCGCGAGGCGACGAGTGCCCAGACCGTGCCCGGCCGCCTGGTCGTGGTCGGCGGGGGAGTGGTCGCCACCGAGATGGCCACCGCCTGGCAGGCCCTCGGCTCCCACGTCACCCTCCTGGTGCGCGGCAAGGGGCTGCTCAACCGCATGGAGCCGTTCGCCGGCGAAATGGTCGCCGAGGCGCTCACCGCGGCCGGTGCCGACGTGCGGACCGGGACCTCGGTACAGTCGGTGACCCGCACGGACGGCACGGTCGTGGTCGTCACCGACACCGGCGACCGGATCGAGGCCGACGAGATCCTCTTCGCCACCGGCCGCGCCCCGCGCACCGACGACATCGGCCTCGACACCGTGGGCCTGGAGCCGGGTTCCTGGCTGCCGGTCGACGACAGCCTGCGCGTCACGGGCAGCGAGTGGCTCTACGCGGTCGGCGACGTCAACCACCGTGCCCTGCTCACCCATCAGGGCAAGTACCAGGCCCGCGTCGCCGGTGCGGCGATCGCCGCACGCGCCTCGGGGGAGACGGACCTGGATTCCGGTCCGTGGGGTGCCCACGCCGCCACCGCCGACCACGCCGCCGTCCCGCAGGTCGTCTTCGCCGACCCGGAGGCCGCCGCGATCGGGCTCTCCCTCGCGGAGGCGGAAGAGGCCGGCCACCGTGTCCGCGCCGTCGACGTCGACCTCTCCTCGGTCGCCGGAGCGGGCCTGTACGGCGAGGGCTACAAGGGCCGCGCCCGCATGGTCGTCGACCTGGAGGACGAGATCCTGCGCGGTGTCACCTTCGTCGGCCCCGGCGTCGGCGAACTGATCCACTCGGCGACGGTCGCCGTCGTCGGTCAGGTCCCCGTCGCCCGCCTGTGGCACGCCGTCCCGTCCTACCCGACGATCAGCGAGGTGTGGCTGCGACTGCTGGAGGCGTTCCGGGACGACTGAGGTCCGGTCAGGGCAGCCCGAAGCCCAGCGCGCGGGCTGCCTCCTCCGGCGTCGGATGCGCCCACCGCTGCGCCACCGTCTCGTTGGCGGACAGCGAGCGCAGCTCGGCCCGGTCCAGGTAGAGCAGGCCGTCGAGGTGGTCCGTCTCGTGCTGCACGATCCGGGCGGGCCACCCGTCGAAGACCTCGTCCAGCACCCGGCCCGTCTCGTCCTCGCCGGTCAGCCGCACCTCGGCGTGCCGGGCCACCACCGCCTGCCAGCCCGGCACGCTCAGACATCCCTCGAAGAAGGCGGCTCGGCCGGAACCCACCGGTGTGCAGGCGGGGTTGACCAGGACCCGGAACGGCTGCGGCACCCGGCCGCGGGCCATCCGCACCTCCTCCGGCACCGGCGCCGGGTCCTCGATCACGGCGATCCGCAGCTCCACGCCGACCTGCGGTGCGGCCAGGCCCACCCCCGGCGCCGCGCGCATGGTGAGGCGCAGCGCCTCGACGAAGCGGGCCAGCAGCGCGGGGTCGAGCTGACCGTCGTAGCGCTCGGTGCCGGCGCGCAGGACCGGGTCACCGGCCGCCACGATCGGCAACGGGCCGCCCTCGTCGAGGAGTTCCTCGACCCGCTCGGCAAGAGGTGCGCGATGTCTGGGAGATGCCATCAGGTCAGCATGCCACGACCACGGCTTCTGTGACGCAGCTCACCGAACGGGCCGGGAACTCGGCTGGGCCGTGGTCCGACTACTGGTCCGTCACGGCTGACACGTCATCACCGACCACCGAAGAGGCCCGCCATGTCCACCGCTCCCTCGACCACCACGGACGCGGCCCCACCGCCCGCGCAGACCGGGCCCGGGTCCCGCGGTCCCTGGGCCCCGCTGCGTCCGCTGGTGCTGCGCCTGCATTTCTACGCCGGCGTGCTCGTCGCCCCCTTCCTTCTCGTCGCCGCCCTCACCGGCTTCCTCTACGCGGGCGCCTTCCAGGCCGAGAAGCTCCTCTACGCCCACGAGACGACCGTTCCGGTGGGCGACTCCGAGCTGCCGATATCCGCGCAGGTCGCCGCCGCCCGCAAGGCCCATCCCGACGGCACGGTCGCGGCCGTGCGGCCCTCCCCGCGGGACGACGCCAGCACCCGGGTGCTGCTCTCCGGCGTCGAGGGCGTCGACGCGACCCACACCCTGGCCGTGTTCGTCGATCCCTACACCGGCGAGGTGCGCGGGGCGCTGGAGCAGTACGGCTCGACGGGCGCGCTGCCGCTGCGGACCTGGATCGACGAGTTCCACCGCGATCTGCGGCTCGGCGAGAACGGCCGCCTCTACAGCGAGTTGGCGGCGAGCTGGCTGTGGGTGATCGCGGCCGGCGGCGTCGCACTGTGGTTCTCCCGCCGCCGCGCGCTGCGCAGGGTCCGCGGCACCGGCGGCCGGCGTCGCACGCTGGGTCTGCACGGCACGGTCGGCGCCTGGGCGGCGGCCGGCTTCTTCTTCCTCTCCGCCACCGGACTCACCTGGTCCCAGTACGCCGGAGCCCACATCGACGAGCTGCGCACCTCGCTCGGCCAGTCCACCCCGGCCGTCTCCGCGGCGGCGGGCGGTGGCGAGCACACCGGCCATGACGCGGCGGGCGGCGACGGCGGGAACGGCGAACACGGCGTCGGCCTCGACAGGATCCTGTCCGCCGCCCGCACCGAGGGCCTCGGCGACCCGGTGGAGATCGTGCCGCCCGCCGACGCCGAGTCCGCGTACGTGGTCCGGCAGGTGCAGCGCGGTTGGCCCACCAAGCAGGACGCCGTGGCCGTCGACCCGGCCACCGGCGAGGTCACCGACGTCGTGCGCTTCGACGATTTCCCGGTGCTCGCCAAGCTGACCCGCTGGGGCATCGACCTGCACTCCGGCGTCCTGTTCGGCCTGGTCAACCAGATCGCCCTGATGCTGCTCGCGCTCGCGCTGATCCTGCTGATCGTGTGGGGCTACCGCATGTGGTGGCAGCGCGGCCGAGGCTCCGCCTTCGGCAGGCCGATCCCGCGCGGCACGTGGGCCCAGGTCCCGCCGTACGTGCTGGTGCCGCTCATGGCGGGGGTCGCCGTCCTCGGCTACTGCGTGCCCCTGCTCGGCATCCCCCTCGCCGGGTTCCTCGTCGTGGACGTCGTCCTCGGCGAGATCGCGCACCGGCGTGGGCGGCGGGCCTCCGTCTGAGCACGCGTACGGGGGAGGGGGGGGGGGGGGGGGGGGGGGGGGGGGGGGGGGGGGGGGGGGGGGGGGGGGGGGGGGGGGGGGGGGGGGGGGGGGGAGGGAGGGGGGGGGGAGCGAAGGGGAGAGGGA